>JBGSNR010000004.1:0-133865 GCA_041739545.1 Pirellulaceae bacterium
ACGGTGTAAAAACTGCAACCAAACGTTGAGACATGTGAGCGACCTCCGTGAAAATGAAATTCCCCGGAAGGTCTATCTGCAAATCTCTTGCCTTTTCCCAGCCAACCGCAATAGTACGAAATTAGATGCGATTGCCGTGGCTTGGTGACGGAGAATTGGTTATAAAACTTGACAGGGGTAGCTTATCTTTTCGCAGGAGTTCGTTATGCGTCGTCCCACGTGGTCTAACTTGTTACTGGTATTGGCCTTGATTTGCCTCGCTCAAATCGTCGTGAAGGCGGAGGAGAGAGTTTCCAACGCAGGGGGCGATTCCGGTTCAACGGCAGGGGCGAGAGAACTCGCACCGCCTGTTGCCGCGATCGATCCAGTCGAAAAGAAACTCGATGAAGCTCGCATTGTGGTAGAGTTCCACGATTCGCCGCTGCAGGACGTGTGCGCTTTCCTGTCCGAAACGCTGGGAGTTGATATCGTTTTTGATCGAGGCAGCCTCGATCGGCACGGCATCGATATCGACTCCCCCATCACCCTGAAGATTTCTCGCTCCGATGCTTCGGTGCGAACCGTGTTGGAACTTTGCCTGGCGCAAGTTGCGACCGAACTGGTGGCTAAGCCCAAGGATGGTTTGCTAATCATCACAACGGAGGATCAGGCCTACGTTACAGAAGCCTACAACATCAGCAAACTGCTCAGCGCCGACCCAAAGCGGCCAATTACCGCTGCGTCTGCTGTGCAAATGCTCGGTGGCGGAAAAGCAGGTGGAGGTCTGATGATCGGTGACGCGGGAATTTCGGAATTAACGGTACCTGCACCGGCCGCCGAAGCCGAAAGTTTGCGTAACTTTATTGTCGCCGCGATTCTTCCCCTAAGCTGGGACGAACAAGGCGGGGAGGCCTCGATTAGCGTGTTTCGCGAGTTGCTGGTGGTCAAGCAAACCCCACAAGCTCAGCGTGAGATTCGCGAGTTGCTGAAGAAGATGGAAGCGGCGCAGGCTGCTGATCCACATTCAGCGGGAACCGTTGTCCAGCCTAGTGCACGATAACCAGATTGTCGAAGAAATTGAGTTGAGCGTGCGGGTAAGATTCGCCCGCACGCAGTTGCACTATTCCAGAATCTCGACAAGCGGTTTACCATCCACATTCTTCATCTCCAGGCCAAGTAGCCTGGCAATGGTTGGGGCAACTTGCGTGTTTTGAATAACGTCGAGTTTCGTCGGACGAATTCCTTTACCTGCGGCGATGAAAGTCGCATGCATCCAGGCGGGGGAAACTTCGTGCCCATGCGTCCCCAGCAACGTCTTGGATTCGTCGATGACTGGCAAAGTGAGCGCATCGTTGAACGAATAACCCGGTTCGGTTAGCAACACAAAATGTGGCGCTTGCGGGTTGGCATTTGGCTGAGGCAGCCCGAATTTGTCGTATTGGTCAGGCGTGACGATGGCTTTCACTCCTTCGAGTTTCGCAAGTTTGGTTTGCAATTCCGAGTTCAGCTCATTCTCTTTCTCTGGATTCAATAAATAGACGAAAGCAGAGCCTCCCTGCGCCACACACCAGGCATCCCGATGATTGACTTCGTCATCCGCATCGACGGTGACGAGCCCCATTTCTTTGAAAACCGCATTGGGGCGGATCAGCTTGCGCACCGGAGCAAAGCCATGGTCCGAGACGACGATCAATGTCGAATTGTCTTTCAACGATCCCTTTTGCAACGTGGCCCAGATTTCCCCTACATGTTTATCGGCCGCGGCGATGGCAGTGTAAGCCTCCCGCGTGAAGGGGCCGTAGGCGTGTTCCACGCCGTCGACCGTGATGAGGTGTAAGAGCATGAGATTTACCCCGTGCTTTTCGAGCAAATAGTTGGCAGTTTGCGTGTAAAGCTGATCGCGCTCGATCGATTTGTCTTTTGCCCAACCCCACTCCCCGAGTTTGCTGATATCAATGCCGGCCGAACCCAGTTCGTCGACCATTCCCGGCGTGGTGTACTTGGCATGGATCTCGGCTTTTCCTGCGTCAGGGATGGACCATTTCAAGGTCTTGGCACCGTTGATGCAGGGCCAGATTACAGCGCCGCACGTGAGTCCTGATTCGCTGGCCACATCGTAGATGGTTGGCACGCGAATAGCTTGTTCCTTTTCGAGTTCAGGGTCGCCGATGTAGGCCAGGCTTTTGTTCGCTTTTCGATCCCATACGTTATTTCCCAGCACGCCATGCTTGGCTGGCACGACACCCGTTACGAGCGTGGTATGGGATGGCCAAGTCACGCTAGGAAACGTCGTTATCATCCCTTTCGCGGAAGCTCCCTTCGCGATCAATTTGCGGAGGTTAGGAATCTCGGCCTTGGGATCGGTTAGATATTCAGCGGCCAAACCATCGATGCTTAAAAGCACCACGTGCTTCACTGGCTCGGCGGCCCGCGCGAGATTCCAAGGCGTGCAACAGATTGCGAGGACCACGAGAAAGATCGAACGGAGCATGGCTCACCTCGAATTCAAGAACAGGGACGAGGAACAACCAACGTATGGTACCAAACGGCGGATATAATGCGGCCATTCACAAACTTTTAACCGAGCGGATCATTCATGTCGGAAATTCTGCAACGCTGTTCGGTCTGCCGAGGGCTCCTCGACGAGGAGGATCTCTTCTGCGCAAATTGCGGCACCGAATCGCCGCTGGGAAAATCAGAAAAACTTCCTGAAACGCTCATCACCACGCATCGCTTTCAATGTGCCGGCTGCGGCGCATCAATGAGTTACGATGCGAATATGCAGCGTTTGCGCTGTCCGTTTTGCGGTGGCGATAATCTGGAATCGAAGGGGGACACCCCCACGCTTTCGCCGCAACTCGTCGTTCGTTTCGACAAGGAGCAGGACGATGCCATGCGTCTGCTCAAAACATGGATGGGAAAAAACTTCTGGAGTCCGACCGACCTGGCCAATGCGGCAATCATTACGCGGCTCACCCCGGTGTATGTGCCGTACTGGGTCTTTGCCTGTAAGACATTCACTAACTGGACTGCCGATAGTAGCCAGACTCCGCCGGGAGCACGGGCGGATTGGTGCCCGGTCAGCGGCCAGCATCAAAGCGACTATGCAGGCATCTTAATTGGTGCGAGTGGCGTGTTGACTCCCGCCGAGACGCACGCGCTGGGGCCTTACAACCTGGAAGATGGCGTCCCGCCCGAAGATGTCGATTTGGAAGACGCCATCTACGAGCCGTTCTCCGTGCAGCGGAAGTATGCCCGGGCGCAGGTCCGGGACGCCATCGACGATTTGGAGCGTAACACCTGCAGGCAATATGTGCCGGGCAACGCCCGCAACGTGAAAGTGAATGTCCGTGTCGAAGATCTCACCAGCAAGCCGGTATTATTGCCCGTGTGGGTGATGGCCTACCAATATCGCGGCAAGCTGTTTCGCTTCCTCGTGAATGGGCAGACTGGGCGCTGCACCGGGACCGCGCCGGTGTCGTATGGCAAACTGGCGATGGCCGTTGGAATCGTGATTGCCGTGGCGGTGGGAGTGGGGCTGCTGCTGATGATTTGTGCAGGTATTATGTCCCGGTGAAAACGAATGCCAGTTCGAGTCATCCGTCTGCGACCTTCAAACATGAGTCCTTCGCATACCGGTCGGAAATCGCTCCACGCCACAGGCATCCCAGGCGGATGGAAGGAAGAAGTTGTTGATGTCGCCGGGCGGCGCTTTGATTTGCTATTGCCCGCCGAGCCCGATCAGTTTCTCGATTTCATGACCGAGAGCGGCAATCATCCCTCTTGGCCTGATCCCTATTGGGCAAAGCTTTGGCCCATGTCGATCGAACTGGCACGGCTTGTTCTGTCGCATGAGTGGCAGTCCGGAACGAAGGTCATTGAGATTGGGTGCGGCGTCGGCATGGCAGGGCTTGCGGCCCTCGCTCGCGGCCTTGACGTGACGTTCAGCGACTACATTCCGCTGGCGATGGAACTGGCTCAGGAGAATGCTCAGCGGAATGGCTTACCTGCCGGTAATCAACTTTGGCTCGATTGGCGGGAGCCCACGCGTCACAACTTCGACATCGTGCTGGCATCG
Source organism: Pirellulaceae bacterium (assembly GCA_041739545.1). Classification (GTDB taxonomy): domain Bacteria; phylum Planctomycetota; class Planctomycetia; order Pirellulales; family Pirellulaceae; genus JBGSNR01. The sequence continues at coordinate 4,058 of JBGSNR010000004.1, forward strand.
GAAGTGCTCTACGACCGCACCTTGCACGACGCGATCTTGCAAACGCTCGACTCCATCCTTGTCCCGCATGGCAGGGCCTGGTTCGCCGATCCTGGACGGACGGCAACGGAGGAATTTATTCCGCGCGCTCAAGAGGCCGGCTGGATGGTGTCCATTGTCGACCGCGAAGGAAGGCCGCAAGAGCAACTTCGCTTCAATCAGTTTAATCGAATCGAACTGATTCGAAGGTCTTCTCCCCGGGGTGGCAGTTTGTGAAAGACGTGCGTTCCGATCCACGCCATCCCGAAGAACGCTCGAACATGCTCGAGGACTCTGGCAGAACGTGGATCCGGTCTGGGCTTGTAATCTTCATCACCGGTTATGGGGCGGCTCTTGTGTCAGTGATGGTCATTGCCCATGCCGTCGTACAATTCAAGCAACCGGCAGAATGGTTTCATCGCCTAGCGATGTGAATCATGCTTTGCGGCGAGACGTTCATGTTGATCGGCTATCGGCAGAAATTCAAACGTCTGTAACCGATCAATCTTTCGGCACCAGTTCGCTGGGTGGCGGAGAGGGAGGCGCCGGTGGAAAGTTTCCAGGTCCTCCTTTTCGAGCGGGGATATCCCCCATTGGAGGAGCCGGCCGACGTTCTCCCCCGCGGCTGTCGCCAGGTCGACCTTCCATCGGACGCCCTGGACCGCCTGGTCTCCGATCTTCGCCTGGGGGTTGATCGGGTGGACTTCGACCGTCTGGGCCTCGCCAACCGCCGCTGGGACCCCGATCATTCGGGCCGCGTCCCGGATACTCCGAACTGCCAAAGAAGGAGCCGGGGCGTGGTCCGCCACGGAACTTACTAGCGTAAAACATTCGGGTGAGTCGTTCACGCATCTCTTTGGCTGCCAACCCTTCCAGTTCCTGTCGCTCGCGGACGGGCAATTGCTTCAAAAACTCCGTCAGTTGCTCATCCGTCGCAGGGGGCATCACTTTGCTCATCACGGCAGCTTTGACCCATTCACGCAGCACTTCCCCCGGAACTGGTGCTTTCTTGAGTACCTCTTGCGACTGCTTGGAAAGCAGCGGCAGGAGGCGATCGAAATCTTCCTTCTGCGGAACCACTCCTTCCAGATGGGGCGGGCGATAATTAATTGCGAACATCAGTAGTCGGCGCTGACGTTCGACATCTTCAATTGATTCCCAGCGAAGGCGAACTTCGGGCGGAAGTGTACTGACGATCCGCTCTTGATTCTTGACGATGAATTCGTTGACCCAGTTGTAGATGGCGTCTAGATCCTCGGGTGGGACTTTGTCCACCATCTGCTCGAATCGCTGCTTTTCCTGTTGCTGCATGATTCGGCGAATGCGGTCGATTCGCTCGTCGGCGGGGAGGCTGAGCAATTCATCCCGTTCCAGCGACTTCAGCGAGAGGAGCCATTGATGGTAACGGGTCATCACCGCCGTCAATTGCGGCGCTTCTGGTTCGGCAGAAAGGTTTTGATGGAGTTGACGCAGTTTCTCTTGCTCGCTTGCCGTGAGTTGATCGAACTGTTGTTTTCGCCGCAGCAAATCGCGTTTTTGTTCGGCCGAGAGGGCATCTAAGTCTAAGGCGGAATCGCCACTAGTCGGCGCTGTTGATGCCGCTGCCACTTCGGTCGTTTCGCTCGCGACGGCAGGCTCGTTTTCACTTTCGCTCCAAGCGTCTCCCACCAAGATCAATAAGCCCAGAAACGATCCAACGATCAAGCCAAAGCCCCACCAAGGGAGCCGGTACCGGGCCAAGACGGGCATGTCGGTTGTGGTCGCCGAATTCCCCGAAAAGATCTTGATGGACTTAGAGCGCATCTTCGATCTCCTCGCCAAACAGTCCTTCGGCATGCAGCTTACGAAGAAATTCAACGCTGTCGGCCGTTCGATATTCGTCGAAATGGCGGATCACGGGCAGATCCCGTTTCAGTTGCTCATTAGGAGCTTGCAGGTAGTTCCAGGTAGCGTAATAGCCGATCCCCAACGAACCGGCAGCGAGCAACGCTCCGCCTAGCCACCAACCACCGCGGCGAAGTTGTTCTTGCTTTAATTCCTGCGTCAGTTCCTGTTCTGCGACTTGTGCGGCCAGGGTGACCGTCAGCTGGGTGAAGGCCTGAGTCGGTGCCGCACGGGGGAGATAGGACACAAGCATCTCAGCCGAGCTTTCCAATTGATGCAATCGCCTACGAACCTCTTCGCTCGTTGCCAATTTCCGTTCTACCCCTTCGGCTTCGGTCGGCGAGAGCTCGCCATCTAAATAGGCAACGAGCAACTCGTCGAGTGGATCAACGGGGTCGTCAGTCTCGGTTATTGGATTGCCGTCGTTCATGACAAGTCCGCTCCCTCGTCCGCAGGGACAGTTAAGTTTCCATCGGGGCGTTGTCCGTGCTCCATGTACGGAGTGAGCAAGTCCCGTAAGTTGACCCTGGCCCGCGATAACAATGACTTCACCGCCGGGATGCTCAATTGCATCGTGGTGGCAATGTCCTGGTAACTCATCCCTTCAAACCGCGATAGCAGTAACGCCATCTTTTGTCGTTCGCCTAACGATTCCATCGCCTGCCGCACTACGTCGGCTGCTTCCGACTTATCGGCAACTCTCGTCGGCATGGCGCCACTCGACGCCAAGGCAATCTGATCTAACGACAGGGCCGATGTCTCGTTGGGGGCGGGAGCTGGTGCACCAACTTCCTTCCGCCGCGACTTCGAGCGCCTGGCATTACTGGCCGCGTTGTTGGCAATCGTGAATAACCAGGTGGCAAACCTGGCTCCCGGTTCGTAAGTGTGCCGAGCGCGAAACACCCGCAGGAATACTTCCTGGGCCAGGTCTTCTGCCGTTTCACGATTGCCTACCAAGTGTTCCAATACCGCCAATAGCCGCGCTTGATAGCGGAGCACAAGCTCCTCAAACGCAGTCGCGTTCCCATCGCGAACCTGCAGCATGAGCCGCACGTCCGGATCGGCTTGTTCGTAATTTGCAGTCGGGTTAACGGTCGACAAAGTCTGTTCCGACAAGAGTTTGGGAAACAATCCCGGCAGCGAATAGTGCTGCTTGACTCTTTGATTTTAACCCGTTCCCGGCAGAAAGGTTTCGCCCCAGGGTCGGCTAGTGCTGCCTGACGGTCAGAAACTGGAGACTCACGCGGCGAGACCGAAATGATCCTCATCCTCATAAAAGTCGTCGCCGAGCGGCTTGGAGTCCTCTTCGGATTCTTCCCGGTCCATCTTCGCAGAAAGATGCCACACCACGCCCAGCGGCCAAAGATATTGCAGGTCATCCATGATTTGTCTCCCAAAAGAAGCGAAATGATCAACTTCCTTGATTGAAGGCGACGTCTGTGACACGTCTGGTCACGCTGGCTGAGCGGCTGTTTTTCGAAATCGCTGGAAGGTGATTCTGCTCAAGGGTTTAAGCCGACAGAAATTTGGCAGGAGTGCCCCCGTTTTTTGCGTTTCTATAGTGCGGCCGTTCGCTCCGCCGGCCGTTCAGGCTTGTGATGGAATTCGCAGCCGGAGAGAATTAGGAGATGAAAGCACCCTATCGAGCCCGGCGCAGAGTTGAGTTCCACGATACCGACGCCGCAGGAATCATGCACTTTGCCTCGTTCTTCATCTTGATGGAGCAGGCGGAGCACGAATTTTTGCGGCACATCGGGCTGTCGGTTTACGTGCATTCGGGAGACGAAAAATTCTCCTGGCCGAGGGTGGCAGTGAAATGCGACTACCGCGCGGCCGCCCATTTTGAGGATGAACTGGACATTGAAGTCTCCATTGCCAGGCTGGGGGCGAAGAGTGTGACCTATCGCTTTCGGATGCTGCGGGAAACGGAACTCCTCGCAGAGGGAGAATTCACGGCCGTCTTTTGCCAGTTGGTTCCCGGCGAAAAACCGCTTTCTGCGTCGATTCCCGAGGAAATCCGGCAGAAACTTGAGCCCTGGGTGGAGGTCGCATAGCGACTTAACAGGCTCGTGTTCGACGTTTTTTTTATTTTTCTCTCGGCAGCAGCGCGGTTGTGACCATACGTGTCACAACACTCGCGAAAAATATCATCGTTGAGACTTGCAGCAGCCGATGAGCAACTGTACACTGTTCGATTGTTCACTATGGCCTGCCGCCCGTTGCTTTTGGAATCGTTCACCTGCTAAATAAGGACTACCACGATGGCTACCGCGGAGAAACGTATGGGCAAGAAGGACAAACAAGACAAGGCTTCCAAGCGGCCGAAGCTCGATCAACTGATCGAGGGGAACAGCGTCTTAAAAAATACGCTGGAGCAGATCGAGAAGCAATTCGGCGACGGCTCGATTATGCCGCTCGGCGGCGATCGCATGCTGACCATCAGCGGCATCCCGACCGGCAGCCTGTCGCTCGATATGGCGCTCGGCGGGCAGGGGATTCCTCGCGGCCGGATCATCGAGATCTTTGGGCCTGAATCGAGCGGTAAAACGACCCTCGCTCTGCACGTGATTGCGGAAGCTCAAAAAACGGACGGTGTGGCCGCGATCATCGATGCGGAACATGCGTTTGACCCCAGCTGGGGAAAGAAACTGGGGGTGCAGCTCGAAACGCTGCTCGTCAGCCAACCAACCAGCGGCGAAGAGGCGATGCAAATCACCGAAATGCTGGTGAAATCGAACGCGGTCGACGTGATCGTGATCGACTCGGTGGCGGCGTTGGTTCCGCGTGCTGAATTGGAGGGCGAGATCGGTGATTCTCACGTCGGCTTACAGGCTCGCTTGATGAGCCAGTCGATGCGGAAGCTCACCGGTGCGATTGCCAAGAGCAAGACGGCCGTGATCTTCATCAACCAGATTCGCGAAAAGATCGGCGTGACGTACGGCAGTCCGGAAACGACTCCCGGCGGACGCGCGCTGAAGTTTTATTGCTCGTGCCGCATCGATGTTCGACGCATCTCTCAACTCAAAGAGGGGGAAGATGTGGTCGGCCAGCGGGTGCGAGCGAAGATCGTGAAGAACAAGGTAGCCCCGCCGTTCCGCGTGGCCGAGTTCGACATGATGCACACCTGCGGCATTAGCTACGAAGGGGACATCATCGATCTGGGGGTCAATGAAAAGATCCTGGTCCGGAGTGGCTCGTGGTTCAAGTATAACGACGCCTACATCGGCCAAGGAAAAGAAAAGGCGCGGGCCTATTTGAAGGAGAATCCACAGATCACCCAGGAAATTCGGGAGAAAATTCTTGCCGCCGGCGTGAGCAGCGTCGTTGAGCCCGAAGGTGCTGAAGCCGAAGTGGAAGAGAACTCGTGATACGAGTGACGCGCAGAAACTCGATCCGCGCGACGAGCAATTTGGTTACAGCCGTGGCCTGCTACGGCTTGTCGAACGATGGCCCTCCGAGGCCGTCGAATCGCTTGCACTCTATGTTGAAGCTTCGTTGTTTACTCCGGACTAGCGAACGCGACGTAATGAATGTTCAGGTGTGTGCAAGATTGTCCGGCACATTCGACGGCCTCGGAGGGCCATCGTACGGATTATGGCCCGGCCTGCTTCACGAGCTTGCTAATTTCTTTGAATTGCGGAGCCGTCGAGGTTTCGCACCATTCAAAGAGTGCCGCTTCCGTCGTGGTGAGCACCGCACCGCACGAATCCATTCGCCGCAACGCCGTTTCGTGGTCGAGGGTGGCTCGAGACGAAACCGCATCGACGGGCAAATAGACGCGATATCCTTCCCCCAGCAAATCCATCACCGACTGCTGCACGCAGACATGCGTTTCGAACCCGCAAACCAAGAGCTTATAGATCCCGCGTGCCTTAAAGGTCGCCAGCAGTTCCAAGCATTCGCGGCAACTGAACTGCCGCTTTTGCAGCGGCGGTGGCAAGCGAGTCTGTAGGCTGGCAATCGTTGGCCCCAAACCTTGCGGATATTGTTCAGTGGCTACGGTGCAGACTTCCAGGAGTTTGGCCCCATCGATCAGCCGGCCAATGTTCCAGACGGCTCGATCGCTCCCCGCCATGAGGGGCGTGATCTTTTCCTGCACGTCGATGACGAGCAAGGCTGTGTCGTCGGGCGACATCAATTCGGGGCTGCGCGGGAACATAGTTCAACTCAGATATTGTTCGCGAACTTTGGAGAGCACTTCCAGGGCTGGCTTCGCCCCCAAGGAATTGTCAAACAATCCGGCACCCGGAAATTCCTGATGAAGTTCGTCGACCAGTTGCGTCCAAACAATTCCCTGCACCGGCTGCTTGGCGAGCAGTAACGGCAGCAGCCATTTCAAAACGGCCTCTTGCGCTTCCGGCAGAGAAGTATTCGCCAATTCCGGTTGACCCGCCCCAGCTGCACTAAGCATTACGATCAAGGGGAGCCCCAATTGTCCCCAGCGGTCCAAGGTGCGGCTGATTTCGAGAATGTCCCGTGGCAGAGTTCCCCCCGGCCAGCAACCGAGGTTTATTTCGAGTCCGATTCCCGAGATCCCCAGGTCGCTGCGCACAAGCGTATCGGCATACGTGAAGGGGGTCAGCTCATGGTCTTCGGCCGCGATGTATTCTCCCCACGGCTGATTTACGCTAACCACGACGGGAGTGCGTTGGTCCAGCGAGCGAACGAGCTCTACCGCTTCCACCGTAAGCCTGAGCCGCTGATTTTCGTTAAGACTGAGAGCGTCGGGTGAGTTCAACCCCGCCGTCACGTGCCACAACTGCACCTTGCCTTTGTACCGCTGCACGACGGCGCGGACTTGTTGCATCACACAGGAAGCCAATTCCTCGAAATCGTCATTCCACAGCGTGATCCAGTCTGGCAAGTTGCGTTTGTCAAGCCGCACCATTGGGCCCATTGCCAGCCGCAAGCCGTTTTCGAGTCCCCAGCGAACGACGTTATCGGTGGCGGACCAATCGCGCTGCCCCATGTTGGTTTCGATCTTGCTCCACAGTGGTTCGACAAAAACCGTGTTCGAGGCAGCCTGCATTCGCCAGGTAGCCGACGTGCTGTTAGGCACGGTAGCAACGCGTAGGCCGAGGAGGGTCGATAACGAGGCATTGGTGCTGGTCCGCAGTTTCAGCACTTGATCCACGTAGGAACTTCCTAGTTGGCGCAAAGCAGCGCACGCATGCTGCAGCGTATTGGTTGCTTCCCGATGAGCTACTTCTGCGTTGGCCTGGCTGGTTGCCGCTCGTCCGAAGCTCGACGACGCTGTAGCCAAGGTCTTACGGAACTCCTCCGGAATGTTCATGCCGGCAAGTTCCCAGGCGGCCGCCTGGTTTCGCAGTCGTGTTATCGTGCCGCGTGCAAGTTCTACGGATAGATGGTAGGGCCGCGCCCGCTCCATCAGTGTGCTGGTATTGAGCGTTACCAGTCCCTCGGTCGTCTCCCACGGAAAGTAGAGATGTCCCGATTCGCGCGCACCCCGCTGCACCGTCAGCACGCCATCGGCCGCGGTCACGCGACACTCCCAAGGAGTACCTTCAGGGCCTGCTAAATAGGCGCGCTCTAACGCAAACGGGGTCAGGCACTGAGGATCAGGAATCAAAAACTGCATAGTCGACCGGCGTTCGCGTCACGTGGCTGCTCATTATTATGCACCGGGCCGGCATGTTTCGCACGATTTCGCTTACCAAAACCGGGAAACGATCGCTGCTGATTCCGCTGAGGAGCTGGCGCAGAACAACTGTAGAGGTGTATATTACACGGTTTTGATTTCCGCAAGACGCGAGTCCACGATGTCCGCCCTCCAAGAAACTGCACTCTCTGGCTTCCCGCGCCGACAAGGCAAGGTGCGGGATCTTTACGACCTGGGGGACCGACTCCTCTTGATCGCTACCGACCGGATTAGCGCTTTTGACTGGGTTTTACCAACGGGCATTCCGGATAAAGGGCGCGTACTGACCCAGATCAGCCTCTTTTGGTTCGACTTTCTAGGGGTCGAAAACCATGTGATTTCTGCCGATCTGAGTTCAGCCGGGCTGCCGACAGGAGTGGATGCCAGTGAACTTGAAGGGCGCTCCTTGGTCGTTCGCAAGGCAGAAGTGGTCCCCATCGAATGCGTGATCCGCGGCTATCTCGAAGGCTCGGGGTGGAAGGAATATCGTCAGAGCGGAACGGTGTGCGGGCTCCCACTTCCTTCCGGCATGCAGCAAGGCTCGCAGCTTCCCGCGCCGATCTTTACTCCGGCCACAAAGGAGGATAGCGGGCACGACATGAACATCACCTTCGACGACATGTGCTGTCGGGTCGGCGAAAACGTCGCCTTAGAATTGCGCGAACGGAGCGTCGACGTTTATCGACGGGCAAATGAGTATGCCCAGACCCGCGGTTTGATCTTGGCCGATACTAAGCTGGAATGGGGATGGCATGACGGGCGGCTCATCTTGGTGGATGAAGTTCTCACGCCCGATAGTTCGCGATTTTGGGATGCGTCGACGTACTCTCCGGGCGGACCCCAGGCTTCGCTCGATAAGCAATTTGTTCGGGATTGGCTGGAGCAATCAGGTTGGGACAAAAACAGTCCACCACCGGAACTGACCCAGGACGTGATCGATAGGACGCATAGCCGATATATCGAAGCGTTTGAACGACTAACGGGAAAAAGTTTTGCGTGGAAGTAGAGCAGGTACGATGGCCCTCCGAGGCTGTCGAATCGGTTCTATTTCGCGTAGTTGAGCCACTGTGGTTTACCACGGTTGCTGCGAGGCTTCGAATTAAATATCTGGGCGTTTTGAGGTCAGCAACGCACAATCCACGGCCTCGGAGGGCCATCGTACCTAACTTGGCAAAATGATCTGATATTTCGACTTAGTCCCATGCCCGATTACTTTCTCATCACCGGTGGCCAGGTCTACGATCCGCTGCATGGCGTGGATGGCGAAGTTCGTGATGTGTGGATCGCGAACGGAAGGATTGTCGCTCCGCCGAGTGATCCGAAAATCCGTCCAGTCTGCACGCTCCATGCAAAGGGCTTGGTCATCATGCCCGGCGGCGTGGATATGCATTGCCACATTGCCGGTTCAAAAGTAAACGCGGCCCGCAAACTTCGGCCGGACGACAAACGCAGTGGCGAAGTACTGCACCGTACAGACATGCTACGGGCGGGCACGATGGGGATTGTCCCGAGTACTTTTGCCACCGGCTACAAGTACATTGGCCTGGGCTATACCACCGCCTTCGATGCGGCCGTTTCTCCGCTCCTTGCCCGGCACACGCACGAAGAATTTGCCGATACTCCCGGAATCGACAAAGGATTTTTCGCTCTCGTCGGCAACAACCACTATTTGATGCAGACGATTGCGGCAGCGCAGCCGGATCAAACAAGAGATTTCCTCGCCTGGCTGCTCAGTAGTGTGAAGGCGTTCGCTCCTAAAGTCGTCAATCCAGGGGGTGTGGAGGTTTTCAAGCAACATGGTGCTGCACGTCGCACTGGATTAGATGACATCGTTTCACATTTCGACATCACGCCGCGGCAGATCTTGCGCGGCATCGCGCGGGCTGCGAACGAACTGCGATTGCCTCATCCGGTGCACATACATTGCAACGAACTAGGAATGCCCGGCAATTGGCGCACGACCCTCGAAACCATGCGGGCTCTCGAAGGAGATCGTGGCCATCTCACCCATATTCAGTTTCATAGCTACGGCGGTGGCGATGCGGACGAAGGAACGTTCTGCAGTCGGGTCGAACCGCTGGCCGAGTACATCAATTCGCACACGAATTTGACCGTCGATGTGGGCCAGGTATTGTTCGGCCCTACGACCAGCATGACCGGCGATGGCGCGGTCGGTTACTATCTTTCAAACCTCTACGGCACGAAGTGGGTGAGCTCCGATACCGAGCTTGAATCAGGCTGCGGCATTGCGCCCATCGAGTATCGGAACAAAACTCTGGTTCATGCCTGGCAATGGGCGATTGGTTTGGAATGGTACTTGATGGTGAACGACCCGTGGAAGATCGCCATGAGTACCGATCATCCCAACGGCGGTTCCTTCCTCGCGTATCCGCAGATCATTCGACTTCTCATGGATCGCTCTTACCGCGAAGAATTGCTGCAATCCGTTCATCCGACCGTTCGTGAGCAATCCCATCTGGCGAACTTGTCGCGGGAGTATTCGTTGAGCGAGATTGCGATCATCACGCGTGCCGGGCCGGCTAAAATGCTGGGACTCACGAATAAAGGTCATCTTGGCGTAGGAGCCGACGCGGATATCACGATCTATACGCCGCAAAAGAACTTCGAAGAGATGTTTCAATTGCCCCGCTATGTCATTAAAGCTGGACAAATCCTGGTGGAGGAAGGAGATTTACGCGAGGTAACGGACGGCAAGCTTTTGCATGTGGGGCCGGCGTACGATCCGGCCGCGGAACGGCCCATCGCCGACTGGTTTGCCGAGAAGCATACCGTCCAGTTTCGCAACTACGCGATTGCTGACGAGGAGTTAGGTGACAGGGAAGAAGTTCCCTGCGGCCTGTAACGGACACCCCAACCGCCGACGTATAGCTATGCATTCTCCTGCCGACCGCAATCTACTTTTCGGCATCCTCGCGCTGCAGTTGGATTTCATCACGCGTGAACAGATGGTCGCCGGGATGAATGCTTGGGTCTTGGCTAAAGATCGCACTCTCGCGGATTTACTGGAAGAGCAAAAAGCACTCGCTCCCGCACGACGCAAGCTGTTGGAACCGCTGGTCGATGAGCATATCCGGCAGCACAACAACGATCCCCAGCAAAGTCTCGCAGCCACAGGTTCGACGGCTGAATTGCAGGCCACTTTATCGCGAATTGCCGATCCTCAATTGGCAGCGAGTATTCCGCATTTAAGCCGGGCGTCGACGGCTAACCGCGCATCGCCGGTCACGCGCCCCGAAGTCTTTGCGACGATTTCAACGGCGGCAACGACTACCCCCGCAGGAATGCGGTTTCGCATCTTGCGCCCACACGCTCAGGGTGGGCTGGGAAAAGTTTCCGTCGCCTGCGATGAGGAACTGCATCGTGAAGTCGCTCTGAAAGAGATCCAACCCCAATACGCAGACGATCAATCGGCCCGCGCCAGATTTGTGCTCGAAGCGGAAGTCACCGGCGGACTAGAGCACCCAAGTATCGTCCCCGTTTACGGCTTGGGAAGTTATCCCGATGGACGCCCGTATTATGCGATGCGGTTCATTCGTGGAGACAGCTTGAAGGAGGTCGTCGACCGCTTCCACAAGATCCCTGCGGATGACAAAAATGCCGGCAAACGGACGGTTGAATTACGGCAGTTGCTTGGACGCTTCATCGATGTTTGTCAGGCAATCGAATACGCGCATAACCGTGGTGTACTCCATCGCGACATTAAGCCAGGCAACATCATGCTCGGCGATTATGGCGAAACTCTCGTCGTCGATTGGGGATTGGCGAAAGCGCAAGGATCGCCAGAAGCTCCAGTTTCGATGGGAACGGAGCGCGCCTTGCTCCCCTCGTCCGGCAGTTCGGTCGATCCCACTCAAATGGGAGCAATGGTCGGTACGCTCCATTTCATGAGCCCCGAGCAAGCCGAGGGGAGGCTCGATTTGCTGGGTCCGTCGGCGGACATTTACAGCCTGGGAGCAACGCTGTATTACGTCCTCACGGGTAAAGCGTCGATTGCCAGCACCACGCTCGACGAAATCATCAAGGAAATTCGGAGTGGCAGTTTTCCTCCTCCCAGTTCCGTCAATCGAAGTGTACCCAAGGGCTTAGAGGCCATCTGCTTGAAAGCGATGGCGCGCGAGCCGCAGCAGCGGTACGCGACGGCGAAAGACCTCGCGAGCGACATCGAACGCTGGCTGGCCGATGAGCCGCTCAGTATCTCGCACGAATCGGCTTTAGATCGGATGGCCCGCTGGGCGCGCCGCCACCGCACCTGGGTCAGAGCGGTCTTGGCGTCGACCGTCGCCATTATCGCAGTGCTGATCGTCGCCGTTATCTTAGTCGACGGTCAACGACAGGAGGCGGACGAACAGCGACGAAATGCGGTGACGCTTGCCGAGAAGAATGGTGAACTGGCGGCTCGCGAAACTCAGTTGCGCAAAGAGGCCGAATGGATGTCCGCTACTAGTGCCGTCGAGAAAAGTCTGCTCCGCTGTGAACAGGTTGACGTAGCTACCGGACTGCTATCCCTAGTGAACGATCTGGAACTGGTGGAACGGATCGGTGCTAAGGATTTAGAGCTTTCGATTCGTGCGCAGATCGGCCAATGGAGCGGCGGCGTCCAGGTGCTACAAACCGCCACTGCCCACGACTCAAATGTGCGCGCTATTGCCATTAGCCCAGATGGCAAGACGCTGTTTGCGGGAACCTCGAATCAGGCGACATTAACCGACACAATTTCAGGCGCGCTTCGCGGCGAGAATTTGCCGATCGGCAGCCTGGTCCGGGCGGCTCTTTTTGCCGAAGATGGCAAGGTTTTGATCACCGGTAGTGAAAGCGGATTGCTACAGTTCTGGGATGCAACATCCACAGAACTCCTTGGCAAAGCCGTTAAATTCGATGGTCCCATCTCGGCCCTCGATCTTAGTCCCGATGGACAGCGATTGGCGGTAGGGTCTGGCAAGCAGATCGAAATTTGGGACGTGACGACGCGCACCAAAACAGATTTGGAATTCGAGCAGCCTGGTGACATTGCCGATCTTGATTTTAGTCTGACAGGACCTGTTCTGCTGGCCTCCGATTGGGACGGGAACGTCCGCATCTGGAATCTCGAAGCGATTGGCAAGGTGAAGGAGGGTTGGAAGTTCGACTTAGGAATTCTGGCCGTTGCTTTTTCGCCCGACGGCAAGCTGGCAGCGATTGGCGGTTTAAACAATTCGGTGCAACTGTGGGATGTGGAAGCCGGGAAGGTCACCGGGTTGCCCCTCAACCACCAAGGAATCATTACCGATACGGCGTTCAGCGCCGATGGAAAGCAACTGTTGACTGCCAGTGCAGATCAAACGGCCTGCATATGGGATGTGAAATCATGTCGTCGGATTGGGCCTCCGTTTCGCCATCCTCATGCGGTGAACGCCGTGGTCTTTGATCCCAGCGGCACCGCGGTGTGGACCGCCTGTGGGGACACTGGAACGCGGAAATGGCAAATCGCCTGTGGTCGCTCGACGCCTCTGCCCATGAAGGGGAACGGCAACGTAATTGCTGCGTCATTCAACTCGGAAAACACTGCCGTTCGGATGTTGGCCGGTGGTCAGCACCTTGGCACCACCGTTGTGCCCGGCGTCCTGCGCCGCTGGGAAGTTCCAGGGGGAAGCTTGCTGGGAAATCAACTGCAAGAGAATCGCTGGCTCGAGTTTGGTTCGTTCTCGCCTAGCGGGGACTACTTTGCCACCTTGGCAGATCACGAGACGGTGCAGGTCTGGAAGACCTCCTCAGGCGAATCGATCGGTTCCGCGATCACGATGTCGGGAGATGTGAAGTCGTTGGCATTTAGTCATGACGACACGATTCTTCTAATTGGAACTGATGACGGCAAGCTACGTCGGTGGCGGATCGCCACGGGAGAACCGGTGGGGGAGTTGATCCAACTTACAGCCCGAATTTCCGATGCAGCCTTCGCTCGCGATGACAATGAGCTATTTGTGGCGGCGAGTTGGGATTCGAAGATTTATTTCAATCGGAAGACGTTTGGCTTCATCGAGCATCCCGGCCTGGTGACTGCAGTCGACATTCGTCCCGATGGGCGCGTCTTCGTATCTGGCGCTGCGGACGGGACATTGCGACTGTGGGATGCGTCGACTCACCGGCAAATCGGTGAGGCAATGAAGCATGGAGGACGAGCCACGCGCGTCGCATTCTTGCCCGACGGCTTGATCCTGGCCGCAAGTTATTTTGACGGCACGACACGCCTCTGGGATACACGAACTTACGACGAGATAGGGCCACCTCTGATGCACAGTAAGGGGATCATGGCTTTGGACGTTAGTCCAAATGGCAACTGGCTGGCGACCGGAAGTGCCGACTGGACGGCTAAGTTGTGGAACATTGCGCCAGTCAGCGGAACAGGGGCCGAGGTTAGGCGGCAATGCGAGGTACTAACAGCACTGCGTCTGGCACCCGATAGTACACTCGAAGTCTTGAAACTCGACGAGTGGCAGGCGCTACGCCGGGCGAAATGAACTGCCGCTGGCAGTTATTGCAGGTTGGCAAAATGAGCGAGCGCGGTTTCTTCCAGTCGCGGAATCCGCCGCTGGAGCCTTCGTCCCAAGGGTTCGGTGGCCCCTCCTTCGCTGAGTTCAGCGAGATAGACCTGCAACTCTTGCCGCGCAACTGCCGGGCCATCCAAACAAAAGTGAACCCAGGCCCAGGCTTCGCGATACTCGCGCCGCCCCAGATCGTTGATGTCGGTTAGTGTCTCGAGTGCTTCCAAACGTGGTAGTTCACCAAGACGCGCCAAGGCTTTTACCGCGGCAGCATGTGGGTTTTCTCCGCTCCGCTTTTCCGCCGGCACTTCAAAGTATTCTGCCAGACCTTCGTCTAGCCAAAGGGGAAGCTTGGGAAGCGTGGTATGCAAAATGGCATGTGTGCATTCGTGGCGCACATCGATCTCGAAATCGGCGCCGCAATGAGCGAACACCATTCCCGGGCCGCGCGCCTTGATGAACAATGCCCGGCGATCGGGAGCCTTTGGAAAGTGAAGACGCAAGTATTCCTGGTAGGTTTGCTTCTCACTAAAGAGAAACAGATGAATCGGCTCGTGCGTTGCGCGCAAACGCAAAGTCTGCTCCAAGTCTTGGCGGAGCGTCGTTAGCTCGGTCAGCAGCGGCATCGACTTTTGCAAGGAAAAGTCGGCATGGAAATAGAAGGCATCGGCCACGCGCTCATCAGGCCAGCGTTGCTCTTGCCCAATTGCTACCGACAACATGCAGACCACAGATCCCAGAGCGATGGCGAGAAATGCGACCGACCAACGGTTATGGCGTGTCGGCCTGAGCATGAAACTGGGGGACAGAGTCGCAAGCGGAACTGAGTTGCTAAGCGACGAAGAATAGCGAGATAGCAGCCGCCAGGCAAGGTCGCAGCGAAGACTGCTAGCAAATCCCAGCTAAGAGTCTTTGTGTTCATTCTGAAACCCGTCGAAAAATTCTTCGTCGGCCCAGATTTCATCAAGCAATTCTCCATCGTTGCCAGGAACGGACAAAGGACCGGCATTCTCGTAAGCAGAGCGGAGTGCTTCTTTGGCATCGGTCTGCGAACTTCCACTTTTCTGCAAATCGGCCACCGCAGCTGCCAGTTCCTTCATGCGCCCCAACATTTTATCGAGCTGTGCGCGGTAATGATCGATGGTCCCTTCTAGTTCGTTACAACGAGCGGTGAGATCGGCAATCGTCTGGCGGGAGCGATCGGCCTCGGCCGTCAGATTTGCGCGTTCGACCTCGAACTGCTCCGATTTTAGCCGCAGTTGTCTCAGTTCCGTTTGAACAGCTTGCAAGCGCCGGCGGTCACTCTTACTTACTTCCAACAGATCCAGCAAGCGTTGATTTTCTGCCCGCTGCGTGGCGAGTTCGTCAGCAATACGGCGCACGCCGGTTTCAAGTTGCTGGATATTGGACAGGCCCGAGAGAGACATCTTCGACGAGAGCGAAGTCGTCTCTGGTTCATTCAGGACTGAACCGGGAGTCGTCAAAGCTTGAATGTCGTCTCGTGAATGTGTCTTCGAACGAGCTTGTAGCAATGCCCGCAGGTCAAGTTCCACGGGACGTCGCTCGGCAAACGGCTCGAGTGCTTCTGCGACCTCAACCATGTTGGCGAAACGTTCGCTCGGTAATTTAGCCGTCATCCGTTCGAAGATCTGGACGACCTCCAGGGGGACTTGAGGAACAAGCTCCAGAATGGATTGCGGTTGCTCCTTCACTTGCGCGCGTAATATGTCTTTTGGTCTTCGCCCCGGAAATGGTTCGCGACCAGTGAGGGTGAAGTAGAAAGTCATCCCCAGAGAATAGACGTCTGCGGGAAAGCTGTGGGACTTATCACCGATCAAACGCTCGGGAGCTACGAAGGCAGCAGTTCCTGGACGGCGATCGGCTGCGGCAGGAAAGATCGGCTGGGGACCCGTGTAAGTAGCAAAGCCAAAATCCACTAACTTTGCGACCCCATTGCGATCCACAATGATGTTACCCGGCTTCACGTCCCGATGCAGAAAATTTTGCTCGTGCGCATGCTGCAGCCCGCGGGCGGATTGAGCAATTACGTCGCAAGCTTGTTGCCAGGTGAAATCGCGCGAAATGGCAACAAGCTCACCCAAGTTCGGCCCGGCAATGAACTCCATCGCCAAAAAGTGCCCGCAACTGTCATTCTCACACGGACCGTAATGCAAGCCGCGAACGATATTGGGATGCCGCAGCGTCGTCATCGCATGGGCTTCCAGCCGGAACATGTCGACCATGGCCTGTTCAGCCAACATGTTTTGCTTCAGGGCTTTGATGGCAAACCAGCCTGGCTCATTCTTCTTGCGAGCGAGCAGGATGAAGCCAATGCCGCCGATATGCAAAATGCGGACAGCCCGATAGTCGCCGTAGATGAGGTCGCGCCAGCGTCCTTGCAGCAGGCAACTCGCCTGAAAGGCGCTGATCTTTTTATCATGCACGAGCTGCGGGGCAAGTTCTTCTGCCGACAACCCTTGATAATTTGGGCTCTGCGCGATCTCGGCCACCGCTTTGTCCGGCAACGCCTCACTTTGTCGCAAGTCGCGCAGGAAGGTTTCGAAATCGACAAATGTCGCCATGCAGTTTTTTCGCCTATCCGGGCCGCCGCGAGGGAATTCAGGCAAGATTCGTCCCCTACGTGCAACCACTCTTTCAGTGTGACAGCCACTTACAAACAAGACAAATTTCTGCAAGCGGCGAAGCGGGGGAAGCACGGGCAAGCTGTTTCGATTAAAGTCAAAACCGGTATAGCTCCTCCAATCCCACTGCTCTTAGACGCTTCATGCCTGCCGACATCAACGCTTTTGCTCGCAAAGTCATCGCCAACGTCGAACTGGCGGTGGTGGGAAAACGGCCGCAGATATTGCTGGCCCTGAGTGCCTGGCTCGCGGAAGGACATTTGCTGCTGGAAGACGTTCCCGGCGTAGCCAAAACGATGCTGGCCCGGGCGATGGCGCGCAGCGTGGGCTGCACCTTCAAACGCGTACAGTGCACCCCCGACTTGTTGCCGACGGATGTAACCGGCGCTTCGATCTTCAATCAGAAAACGACGGAATTTGAGTTTCGCCCTGGACCCCTCTTCGCTCAAGTCGTTCTGGCCGACGAAATCAACCGCGCTACGCCACGGACGCAGGCCGCGCTTCTGGAAGCGATGGCAGAACAAAACATTACCGTTGATGGCATTACCCATCGCCTGCCGCCACCCTTCCTGGTCATAGCGACTCAGAACCCCGTCGACCACGAAGGGACCTTTCCGTTGCCGGAAGCTCAACTTGATCGCTTTCTCATGAAGTTCAGCCTGGGGTATCCCGCCTTTGACGACGAATTGAAGATGCTCGACATGCTGCAGCGGCATCATCCCATCAATTCGCTACAGCCCGTCGTTACTTCAGAAGAACTCGTCGCCTGCCAGAAAGCCGTTCGCGAGATTCACGTTGACGATAAGATACGTCGTTACATTTTGCAGATCGTTCACGACACGCGCGAAGCCGAGGAACTGGCTCTGGGAGGAAGTCCGCGAGCATCGATTGCGCTCTTTCGATCCTCGCAAGCAATTGCGGCGCTGCGCGGCAGAAATTATGTGTTGCCGGACGATGTGAAACGATGTGCTGGGCCAGTTCTAGCGCATCGAGTGATTCTGAAGCCGGAGAGCCGACTGCGCAAGATCACCGCAGAGCACGTCGTGAACGAAGTTGTCGGCGAATTGGCAGTGCCGACCCTCGACCTGCCGGGAGCGACCGCATGATCTGGTATGTCGCTGCCGTCCTCGTCTTGGCAGTTGCCTTGATCTTTCGGTTGGGCTTGCTGGCCTATGCCATGTACGTGGTCTTGGGTGTGCTGGTGGTCAGTCGCTTCCTGGCGAACGCTTGGGCGGAAGGCTTGTCGGCCGAACGCGAATTGAGCCGGCATGATGCCGAAATCGGCGACCGCGTGGTGGTGAATCTTGCGATTCGCAATAAGTCGTTCTGGCTCGTGCCATGGGTCCTGGTGGAAGACTTGCTGCCGCGCGAGGCCGTGTTGTTCGATCCGCCCCGTTTGGCTGTGGAGGGTCGACGCGCGCAACTCGTGATGATTCCAGGAGGAGGAACTCGGCGGCTCAATTATTCTTTTGTATGCAATCGTCGCGGCTATTATCAGATCGGCCCACTTACCTTGGAAACAGGCGATTTGTTCGGGCTGCATCGCAAGTATCTGCTTTCAGCATTGCCGCAATTCGTGCTGGTGCTCCCCAAAGTGATTCCACTCACCGGCTATGACATTTCCTCGCGTCGTCCTATCGGTGAAGTGCGAATGAGTTATCGTCTCTACGAAGATCCTACGCGAATTTCTGGTGTGCGTCCCTACGAGCAAGGAGATCCGCTCAATCGCGTGCATTGGCGGGCGACGGCGCGCACGGGCGTTTTGCACAGTAAAACCTATGAGCCCTCCACCATCGCCGGTGCAACAATACTTGTCGATTTCCACGCGGCAGCCCATGCCCCGAAGGATGAGCCCTTTCGGAGCGAATTGGCAATCACGGCCGCAGCTTCGATTGCGAACGCACTGTATTTGATGGGGCAGCAAGTGGGCCTGGTCAGTAATGGTCGCGATGCCGCAGATCGCATCCGCACGGAAGGCTTTGCCCGAGACGCTCGCACGCGGGAGCAGGCTCAGAAATCGGCCGCCGTGAAGGAAACAAGCGATCGCTTGCAACCGCTCGTAGTTCCCGCGCGGCGTGGCGCAGAACAACTGAGTCGCATTCTAGAATCGCTAGCTCGGCTGGAATTGACGGACGGTTTGCCGCTGCCGGCGCTGATCCTGGAAACCACTTCAAGACTTCCGCGGGATGCGACGGTGATTGTCATTCTGCCTCGGGTTACGTCCGAAGAGACGATCGCGCTGGGAATGCTCAAGCGGCAGGGCTTTGCGGTTGTTGCATTGCTGAATGTCTACGACGAATACGACTACGCCCAAGCTGCCGGGCCGTTGCTCGCCGCTGGGATCGAAACGCGGCACCTGAAGGATGAATCATCTGTGGCGGTGATTTGTGGAAAACAGCAGGGAGTCGCGTTTGTATAGCGACTCGCTGGGCCTACTTCTCTTCGACGACGGGATTGGTCAGTGACCCGATCCCTTCAATCTCCACAGTCACCGTGTCTCCCGCCTTCAACCAGACGGGCGGAGTGCGTGCCATGCCAACGCCATGCGGAGTTCCAGTCAGAATCACGGTGCCAGGCAAGAGGGTGGTGCTGCCACTGAGGAACGCGATTAGCGTCGGCACGTCGAAAATCATGTCATCGGTGTTACCACTTTGCATCACCTCTCCATTCAACAGTGTTTTGATGGCAAGGGCGTTGGGATTGGGAAGTTCGTCGGGCGTCACCAAAACGGGGCCGAGGGGGCAGAACGTATCGAAGGTTTTTCCGCGGCACCATTGGCTGCCGCCGAAGTCTTTTTGCCAGTCGCGGGCCGAGACATCGTTGCCGCAGGTGTAGCCCAGGACGTAGTCGAGTGCATTTTCTGGCGAGACATTCTTGCACGTTTTTCCTATCACGACCGCCAGTTCGCACTCGTAGTCCACCTTCGTGCTTTCCAGCCGCCGCGGAAGTTCGATAGGATCGCTCGGGTTTTGCACTGCCCCTGGCGACTTCATGAACAGGACTGGGAACTTGGGCAAGGGGGCCTTGGTCTCGGCCGCATGTTGCCGATAGTTCAAGCCAATGCACAGGATCGCGGCAGGCTGCAACGGTGCGAGGATTTTGTGAATATCCGCGGGCTGAGTGGTTGGTTGCAGCGAGCCAAAGAGTTCCCCGGCAACTTCCACGGCAGGGCCTTGAAGTGGCTGATGTGCCAAACGGATGTCACCGGCTGAAGTTTGATAGCGGATGAGTCGCATGGTTAAGTACGTGGTAATTGGAATAGTCGAAGACGAACCAGCATAACATCCGCCCCCGATGGAGTCTTACCCGGCAGGAAAAATCGCCCAGGCCGTACAGTTTATCGCTGCCGCTCGATTTCGCCATTCTGTTGTCGGCGGCCCTCTGGTCGGTCCGATAAGAACCAAAGGTTTGCGTCCTGCAAACTCGGTCGTTCCTCAGTCCGGAGGTCTGCATGCTCCGTCCCTCGACTCCTTCGCGCCGCACGTGGTTGCGGCTCGCTGCGCTGTTCAGCGGAGCCTATCTGGCGGGGAATTCGTCGCCTGTTGTTGCGGAAGACAAAGCCCCACGCAGCAGCGAACTCGTGCCGCGCGACGATGGCCGCCGGGCGCCGCCGGTGGTGACGGCGCTGGCTATTGAGCCGCAGCGAGGATTGCTGGCGCTCGGTGGGGACGACCATCAAATTCGCATTCGCAGCCTGGCGAGCGGCCAGCAATTGCACTTGCTCGCGGGGCACACCGATTGGGTCCGCGGGCTGGTCTTTGCCAAATCGAGCCAAACGATTTTTTCTGCTGGGAACGATGGGCAACTGCTTGCCTGGAGTGCGAGCCAGCCCGGGCCTATCAAAATTGATGGCCACACACATCCCTTCACATCACTCGCCCGCCATCCGCTGGCAGATACGATTGTCGCCTGCACTTGGGACGGTCAGGTGCGAGTTTACGGCGAAAAAAATTGGCAGGAAGTTCGGCGGCTGGAAGGGCCCGGCGATGACACGCTGGACGTTGCTTTTTCGCCGGACGGCCAGTGGCTCGCCGCGGCCGGGCGTGGCCGCGTGATGATCTGGAATTCGCAATCCGGTGAACTTCTGGCGGACGAGCGTCCTCATCGCCAACGCATTCGGGCCCTTGAGTTTTCTCCAGACGGAAAATGGCTGGCCTCGGCCGGTGACGACCGCCGCATCCATCTTCGAGCCCTTGGTAGCGAACAAAGCGGCAAGTACCTGTCGGCGGAGGACTGCAAAGTCTTTGCTTTGCAGTTCACTAGTTCGAATGAACTGATCGCTGCAGGAAGTGATGGCAAATTGCGGCTCTGGAATCTTGGAACAGCGGAAGTCGAAACGATCTGGCGTGGTCATCGTGGAACGGTGTGCGCGCTGGCCTGGCAAGACGAACAACTAATCTCCGCAGGTTTTGATGCCTCAGTGCGTCAATGGAGCGTGGGGGATCGCGTGGCTTTGAAGGTTGAGGAACGATTTCGAGTGGGCTCCCAACCAGGAGTCCCTAGCGGCAATTGATGGGCAGGCTGTTGGCCACATCAACAAGGAGGTACGGCGTGGCTTGGTGGAAGATCGTCTCAAACTACAAACGAAATGTCATTCCTGCCCGCACCGCCGGACTGGGGTCGCGTCGTCCGCGCTTGCACCGTTTCGAGCCGATGGAGCCGCGACTGCTCTTTGCCGTGGATGGCTTGCATATCGGCTTGACTTACTTGGAGAACGACAGCGGCAGCGATTCCTCGGGGGATACTTTTGAGATTCTCTTTGAAGGAGGAGCACCAGGGACGCAATTGAGACAAGTGATAATCAACACCGATCGTGGCCCAGAGGGGTTGGGGGGCGGCGATTTGATCTTCGACACGGTCGAAGGAGGACTCGGAGCCGATCACGCGTTCGGCATGCAGATTGTAGGACAAGCGGGGATAGATTCCGTCACCTGGGACGTGGTCGATGGCGGCACCTTGTTAGTTCTGAATTTCACGGGCTTTGATGCCGGTGAAAAGTTGATCTTCCAAATTGATGTCGACGAAGTGCAAGAGTTCGACCCGGAAGAAACCAATTTGCAACGGATCAATGAAGGGATTGACCCGGTTACTTCGGGAGTCGAGTTTCAGGGATCTCGACTGACGGCCACCTTTGCTGCGCCTCGGTATTTCGACGTGACCGGTAGCGGCCAGTTTCGCAATCAATACGACCCACTATTTTCGGGCACTACCTTGCTCAGATCGTCGGGGAATACGAACGGTCTGTCGCACGATGATTTCGAAGGCAAACGGGATCGTTCTACCGGGGTGCAAGTTGGGTTGGCCCAACAACCGCTTCCCGCACAGATCGAAGGCTATGTCTATCATGATGCGAACAACAATGGCATCTACGACTCGAACGAAGCCCCCATCTCCGGTGTCACTGTTGCGCTAGTTGATGCAAACGGCAAATTACATCAGTCCGCGGCGACGGATGCTGCCGGTTTCTATCGCTTCGGCGGCCTGGCAAGCGGTAAATACACGCTGATCGAAACTCAACCGGCCGGTTGGCTCGATGGGCTGGATTCGCCGGGGACGATTGATGGCCGACGAGTCGGCAATGCTGCCAACGACCGTCTCACGGATATTGTATTGCAGCCCGACGATTCAGCCATCGAATACAACTTTGGCGAGTTGTTGCCGGGAAGCATCGCGGGCAAAGTATTTGTCGATGAGAACGGCGATTGCCTCTTCGACACGAATGAAAACCCATTGGCGGGTGTGCAGGTGGAACTGCTCGATGCATCGGGAAGTATCTTGGCGACCACCACGACCAATGCCGCCGGGGAGTATTTGTTTCAGAACCTGGTCCCAGGTGAATATGCGGTTCGCGAAACACAACCCACCGGCTATCTACAGGGTGGCCAGCGTTTGGGTTCGCATGGCGGAGATGCCACCACTCCCGATCTGCTAACTGCCCTCAATGTTAGCTCGGGCGCGGCGCTCGTGGAGTACAACTTCTGCGAGATTGTCGTGCCGATACCTGCCAGTTTGGCGGGCGAGGTCTTTATCGATCTAAATAACGATGCCGTTCGTGATCCGAACGAAGGGGCAATTGCCGGTGTGGTAATCGTGCTTTTGGATGAGCAAGGTCAGCGGGTTGCGCGCACGATTACGGATGCTGCGGGACAATACCGCTTCGACAACCTTGCCCCCGGGGTTTATAGGGTTCGAGAAGGTCAGCCGGAAGGATATTTTCAAGGCAGCACGATTTCCGGAAGTCATGGCGGTATTGCCCAGACTGATTTGATTCGTCAGGTCAAACTCGAAGCGGGGGACAACGCCACTCATTACGATTTTGCCGAGATACCCCCCGCCAGAATCTCAGGGACCGTCTTTCGTGACGGCGATGCCATCGTCACCGAGGATGGGCTGGTCCCCTCCAACCTGGCAGAGATTCGCGATGGTCAGCTGACGGACGATGATCAGCGATTGGCGGGAGTGGTACTGGAACTGCGCAATTCGCTCGACGGTATGCCGATCATGGGAGATGAAACGCTTCCCGGCAGCAATCCGGATGGTCCGCTGCGGGTAACGACTGACGCGAATGGGAATTATTCGTTTTTAGGCCTGCGACCCGGCAATTACGCAGTCGTCGAAATTCATCCAGAAGGGTACGTCGATGGGATCGATTCGGCGGGCACGAACGGTGGCATTGCAATCAATCCCGATGCCGAGGATGTTCCGCCGTTGCAGCAATTTTCCAATCTGGGAGTCGATCTGAAGAACGACGCGATTGTTCGCATTCCCCTGGGTGCTGGCCAGCATGCGCAGCAAAACAACTTCAGCGAGGTGGAACTGACGACCAAGCCTGGCTACATCCCGCCGGTCGTTCCCCCTCCAGTCGATCCGCTTCAAATTCAACCCCCGCCCCCATTTGTTCCGAACCTCCCAGCCCTCCCCCTGCTCTTGGCTCCGCTGGTCCAGCAGCCGGAGGAACTAATCACGGGGAGCGATTCCGCGGGATTTACGTGGCATCTGAGTGTCACTGATGGCGGTGCGCCGCGTGCAGCAGATTATTCAACGAGGCATGGTGAAACGAAAGTGCGGGCTGCTAACTGGCAGGATCAGCCGCTTGAGGAAGACTTACGGTCGGAAGAATGGGAATTGGTCACCACGAGTGGCAAACGCCGACTCCGTTATGGGCATCCCGAGGCAATTGCGTTCGTGGGGGATTATGACGGCGATGGCTCCGACGAGATTGGCTTGTACTTGAATGGCACCTGGTTCATCGATAAGAACGGGAACGGCGAGATTGATGCCGAAGATCTTCACGCCAGGCTCGGCACAAAACAAGATCGGCCGGTGGTCGGCGATTGGAACGGCGACGGAAAGGACGACATTGGAATCTTTGGGCCCGAGTGGCAAGGGGATCGCCGACATATGGAGCATGAGCCAGGGCTCCCCGATGTCGCTAACAAACGCCGCCACAAGCCGAAAAATCTGCCGCCAATACCTGCCGAAGCGACAATTGGGGGACGTGAACTTCTCAACTCGACGGAGAATCAGCAGCGAATTGATCTGATCGATCACGTCTTCGAGTTTGGGATCGGCAGCGATGTGCCAGTCGCTGGAGATTGGAACGGGGACGGAATTTCGACCCCCGGGGTTAACCGAAACGGCGAATGGAAGTTCGATCAGGACGGGGACGGCCAATTTTCTGAGGGGGATCTCAAAGCCCAATTTGGCGAGCCTGGTTGGCGGCCTGTCGTAGGGGATTGGAATGGCGATGGCCGTGATCAGATTGGGGTGTTCCGCGCGGGAGAATGGATTTTGGACACGAACGGCAATCGAATGCTGGATGAGGACGATACCCGAGTTACGCTCGGCAAGGCTGGAGACCGACCTATCGCGGGTGATTTTGATGGCGACGGCGTCGACGAGCCGGCCGTGATTGCCCCACTCCGCGCGACTGAAGCCGGTTCAATGACTTCAGCCCCGGCAAGTGAATCGATCCCGGCAGCGAGCACAGCAGGGGGAACAGCTGACTCCGGGAGCAGTGGTGGTTCAGCCGCAGCTTAAGCGAACCGCTGGCTGTGTGCCTTCGCCGGCGGCGTATAATCAAAACTTCGCAACTCAACTTTTCGCGAGGATACTCATCGATGGACGGCAAGGCGAAAAAACGGCTCGACGTAATTCATAAAAAACTGCAAATGCTGAGGATGCAGTTGGCCGGGGCTAAGAAGCAGAACGACGAACCGGGCGAAGTCGAGCGGCTGGCGAAAGAAATCGCCGATTTAGAAAGCGAAGGGGAGAAGCTGAAGAAGTCCTGAGACGTTTGCTTTTGGCTACCAATCTTACCAGCCAAAATTCGCCTCACTGGTGAAGTGAGCGGCACTTCGCTACGCTAGGCGGTTTGCCATTTATCGTCTTGTCTTTGCCGGGGAAGTGCGTTGAAGATTCTCATTCAAGAGTCAGAAATTCAGGCGGCGATTACCCGGCTGGCACAGGAAATCCGCGATCGCGAAGGGGGGAAGCCTCTCACGGTCGTGGCGATCATGACCGGCAGCATCGTGTTTCTTGCCGACTTGATTCGGAAACTCGATATCCCGCTCCGTGTGGGCGTGATGCAGACCAGCAGCTATCGCGACGGCGAAAATCGGGGCAAGCTGATCATTAATGCCGGAATGTTGGTCGATATTGCCGATCGCGATGTTCTCCTGGTCGATGACATTTTCGACACCGGCAATACGCTGTTTGAAGTGATCGCAACGCTGGGTGAGTTCAGGCCCCGTTCGATACGCTCCTGTGTACTGTTGCATAAAGATGGCAGGCAACTGGTGGAAATGCAGCCCGACTACATAGGCTTTCGAATTCCTGACGAGTTTGTAGTGGGCTATGGCCTGGACTACAACGACCTGTACCGAAATCTGCCATTCATCGGTGTGCTCGAGCCAGAGGATCTGGCTGCACACACATGAAAGGACTGCGGCTGGCACTGGTCACGCATCGCTACTGGCCGCTGGGGAGCGATGGTGAGCATGCGATGGCTACGCTGGCTGGCGAATTCATCCGGCAAGGGCATGCCGCGCAAGTCGTCACGGCCAGCTACGATCCAAGTTGGCCGACTGAAATTGTTGTCCGTGATGTGCCCGTAGTAAGACTCGCGTATCCACGGATGCGATGGTGGGGGACGTTGCGCTTCATGCATCTACTGCTGCGCTGGCTGGAGGAAGCGGCCTCTAGGCTGGATGGCGTTATCGTCTCTGGACTGCGCTACGAAGCCTGGTGTGCGGGGCGCGCTCTGCCGAGGGGACGGTCGAAGGTACTGTTGCGGGCGGAGCAGGGGGGCGAACGGGGTGATTGTGCGTGGCAGGAGAGCCTATTTCTGGGGAGTCGAATTCGCGAGGCTTGCCGTCGCTGCACGGGGATCGTTGCGCCAACCGCGGAAATTGAAGACGAGCTTCGCCGCAGCTATGCCAACGTGCCGATCCGTCAAATTGCCAACGGAATTGAGCCCTGGTCGCAGGCAAGTTCCGAGGAACGCCAAGCAGCTAGAAACGCACTGCGCGAAGTGAATCACGATTTGACCCTAGATGATCGCGCGCCACTCGTTGTTTTCCTCGGCCGATTCGAAAGCTGGCTGGGTGTGCAGGATTTGGTTTTCGCCTGGCGAGAGATTGCCGCCCGTTGGCCGTTCGCGCGACTGTGGCTGATCGGCGATGGACCGCTCCGCGATTCGCTATGGCAGCAGATCTCCGATCTCGATCTGCGCTATCGCATTTGTATGCCGGGAACTTTTGAAGATTTCGAAGATGTGCTGCGAGCCGCGGATGTGGTCGTCGCACCCACGCGTACCGGCGGTCCCACGATGCAGTTGTTGCTGGCACTCGCCGCCGGTGTTCCCCTCGTGGTAACTGCGACCGAATCGAATCTACAGGTGGTGGGAAACGCAGCCCTGGTGGTACCTCCTCGCCAGCCCGCGGAAATTTCCCAGGCGATTGCTCAACTCTTGGAAAATAGAACGCTGGCATCCGCACTGGCAGCCGCTGGGCGGGAGCGGGTTGCAGCCAACTTTGGTGTGGCAGCGATGGCGTGCCAGCATTTAGAGATGCTTAACGTCTGAAAACTGCCCCTGAGACGTATGTTTACGTGCCAGCCCACCTCGACGAACGGCCACGAAATGGGGATCATAGTCGACTGTGAAGATGCGCATCTTGATGATCATCCCGACCCTCGATCGTGGCGGAGCGGAAAAGCAACTTTCGCTCCTGGCTACCGGTCTGCCCCGTGATCGTTTCGATGTTCATGTCGCTGTTCTCACCCGCACCGGCCCGTTGGAGGCAGGTTTGCAGGTGGCCGGAATTCCTGTTCACTTTATTCACAAACGTGGCAAGTTCGATCCGCTTGCCTGGAGGAGACTTCGCCGGCTCATTTTGGACCTGAAGCCGGACGTAGTGCATACGTGGCTCTTTGCCGGTAACAGCTACGGGCGATCGGCAGCCCTTGCAGCGGGGGTGAAATGCATCATCGGCGGCGAGCGGTGCGTCGACCCCTGGAAACACTGGTATCAATTCGCCATCGATCGTTGGTTGGCCAAGCGGAGTGCTTGTATCGCTACCAATTCCGCCGGGGTGCGAGATTTCTATGTCGAACATGGTATCGCGGCCGACAAGTTTGTGGTGATTCCCAACGGAGTGGAAGTGGTGTCCCCGCCACCGCTGTCGCGCGAGAAGTTCCTGGCGGAATGCAAACTACCACCCAATGCGCGGCTGATTGCCGCCGTCGGCCGACTCTGGCCGCAGAAGCGACTTAAAGATTTAATTTGGGGGGCAGATCTGCTGAAGTGCGTGCACGACGATCCGCATTTGCTCATCATTGGTGATGGCCCGCAGCGCTACCACTTGGAGCGCTTCACGCGACAATGTGAGATCGAAGACAGGGTTCATTTTCTGGGCGAACGAAGTGACGTGCCACAGATTTTACCTCTTTGCGAATGTCTCTGGCTCGGGAGCGGTTACGAAGGGCAGCCCAACGCCGTGATGGAAGCTATGGCTGCCGGGCTTCCCGTTATCGCCACCGACATTGCCGGCAACCGCGAACTAGTGGTTCCGGAAGAGACAGGTTATCTGGTCACGGCCGGCGATCGCGCCGCGTTCGCACGTTGGACGCTCGTCCTGCTGAAGGACGAAGAACAGCGAAAACGAATGGGAGTCGCCGGGAAAAACCGAATCGAACAAGAGTTCAGCGTGTCGCAGATGATCGGTCGCTATGCCGAACTATACGACCGGCTCGTCAGTCAGATCAAATAGATTTTGGTCCAGAATTAAAGTCTCGTCCGTAGCCGAACTCGAAGCTGACAAAACATTCTCTTGTTCTTCTAGTTCATCCGGCAGGTCCCAGGCTGAAATGGCTTGCTGCACCTGTTGCGTCCAGGGATCGGTGGCGAAATCAAGTTTGCTTGGGGTATCTAGGCTCTGTTCATTGCCAATTGGAACAATCAGGCCGAGGAAAATATCGTCCGAATTCCCAGTTCCGGCTTGGGCAACCGCAATGTGACCTTCCGATTCATAATCGTGATCAGACTCTTGCCCACCGGGAACGGTGTTCACGTACAGCGGCGATTCGCCGCTAGCGCTACCTTCGTCTTCGGTGATAATCGTTCCACCTGAGGTATCGACAGGTGGAGGTTCGTCTACGCCGTCGGGTTCAACCCCGTTAACTACCTGGTAATTGAGGATGCTAAGGAGAATGTCATCGACGTTTATCAAGCCGTCGTTGTTAACATCAACAAAAGCTGCGTTGCCCGGCCCCGTGTCAGGTAGGCCGGATTCGGCGTACTGTTTGTAGTACGCAAGTTGGACAAGGATGTCGTCGACATCGACCCGACCATTGTTATTAACATCGTATTTGCGAGCCAGGTTGTGCCACGGATTCGGCAACTGCACCAGCCCGAAACTCGTCGTATTCGCAGCGCCAGAATCGACTAGAATCTGGGTAATCCCCTGGACAGGCGTAGAAGCGAGTTGGAACCTGGCAACGTTGATTTTGATGTCATACGCCCCGGGAGCAAGTTCCGGAATGCGATAGACGCCTGCCGAATTGGTCGTCACTTTACTTCGTGCTCCCCACTCGATTCCGTCCAGCACGACCGACGTATTCATGTCGCCGCCGGCCAAGATATAGGCGATATCTCCTTCGGCACGGGTCAGCGCTAAAGTGGCATACGAATTCGGGCCACTAAGTACAGAGGTTGTGACCCGATCCAGCAGCACGCCATCGGCGTTATAAGCCTCCAGTCGCCCACGTGAACTCCCCAAGCCTCCCCAGACTTGAATAGTGACCGACGACGTTGGAGAATCAAACTGCACTCGCAAAGCGCGAGTTTGAATATTCCACGTGTCAGCAGGCTCCGTATTCGTGACACCGCTCTCGGCAGCAAAAACCTGATCGGCGTAAGGCGCGGTTGTGCTTCCTGCCGTGACTACTGCTCCGGTAAAGGTGAATGGAATGCCAACCATGGACGTCACTGAGAACGTTGCACCGGCGCTGCTCGCTACCGAGTCCGGAGCATCTTCTGGGTCGAACTGTGAGGCAAGTTGCAGCTGTTGCTGCGTTGCCGGATCGACAATCCAGACTGGCACATCAACGGCTGGCAGTTCATCGAGATCGTAAATGCCGTCGGCGTTCGTGTCCCACCAGACGAAGCCCTGCACTCCTGAACTGCCGATGACTTCCGGTATTTGAATGTTCTCAATCAAGTATTCAGGAGACTTCGCTCCAGTAATGGTATCAATCGTTCGCAACTTCAGCGTCTGTGAGCCTGGCGAAGCCGGAATCGCAAGTTGCAAATCAACCGAGTAACTGTTGTAAGTTCCGGCAGTTAGCCAATCACCCCCATCGAGCGAATACTGTGCCTCACGAACCACGTTGATTGTGATGTCATTTCCCAGGCCTTCCGGATTCTGATTCAACAGCGTTCGAACAGCGGAATTTCCTAGGAATTTGTACGTTGAATCTTCAGTGTCATACCAACCCGAGCCTTCCAGCTTGAATGGAACATCAAGGACGTCAAACACTCCATTGCCATCAGAGTCCTTCCACCCAATGATCTCCAAAGTTGCCGGAGAACTCATGTTTTCAGCATACGCTTGAGAACGCAGCGAATCGGCGGCCATGATGCTCGCCTGCTGGTTGCCGCCGGGAGCATTGGCGGCGTTCAAGTTTTGCGTGTCGTAGTAGCCACGGTGTCGATAATACGAATCGCCGTACGCGTATTCATCGAACGCCCAAAACATATGCCCCATTTCGTGCGTGAACGTCTCGGCAGGACGATTGGCGGGCACGATCATGAATTTGTCGGCCGCAAACGCAAAGGCCTGGGGGAAGTTGCCTCCCGAGCCGGGGAGAAACTTTCCATCCGCGTCGTGTTCATCGTTCACGACGATGATGGTGAAGGCCCAGCTTCCTTGCATGTCACGACGCTGGGCATCGTTGAATCGCCGCAGGTCGGCATTTACGTTACCTGTCGAAGTTAGCCCCGCTTGCGCTACAAAATCCTTCAGCCAGTGTTGATAGTCACTAGAAACGCGATTGATCGGTTCGTATCCGGTCGCGACGGGGCTATCGGCGTACTGATAATTGAATTTGAAATTCAGCAACTGGTCGGAAACGTTAGGAAACGTCTTTAGTAGTGTTTCCTTCCACCAACCAACCCCCTCTTCAATCTTCGACTTGATCGCAGTGATCGATTCGGCTGTCCAATCTTCCTGATTTGCATCGTGCGGCGCTTGAGTCGGTGTCGATTCCATCAAGACGACGGAGACGACAACATCCCCCAGCATGTATTCCGCGAGGTCGTCGGGCATCGCTCCGTATGGGAGCATGGCCATCAGTGCGCGGTCTTCGAGTGCTTCAAGAAAAAGTCGACGGCCAAGGCGCGACGCTGCCGAACGCCGCTTTAACGGCGCAGAGTTCAATCTTGCAAAAGATGAAACCGCAGGAGTAGTCATGAAAAACCGCCTGCGCGGCACATGGTCCGCTGTTTCTGTGTTCCATCAGAAACAGCAAGAAACGTATGGCCGCACGCTTCCGCACCTAAGACGCTTGTTCCCTGCGAATAGTTCCCTCAGTTTAACCCGTGTCCAGCTATCAGGAAAGAAATTCTTGATGCCAGTGGGCAAGAGAGTGCCAGATATGCCTCTGGATAACGAATAAACGCATTCCCCTTGGCAAAGTCCCTTCCGTTCGTATGTGTGGACTTATATTGCGGGTTTCCGTCGGCGGCAGTTAAGGATTGCCAATGTTTCGCAAGTATTCGGCAAGGCGAGACTGCAAATCCAAAAGTTGTTGCCACTGCTGAAGTTCGACGGCGACCTTGTCATCGTCATGCTCCTGGTGCCCCAGGGTGAGTACCCCACGCAAACGGATATGGAGAAATTCCAGGATTTCCGCGAATTGTGCACGCTGGCCTGGGGAAAGACGTTCGGGGAGTTCAGGCGGTTCAAGGGTATGCAGCGTGGCCTGCATTTCTATGTCATCGGTCTGCAAGTCAAAATCACCGTCAGGATCGTTGGCTAGACGTTCCATCATTTCCGGGACGGCCGTTCCTTTGTCCGATTTCTCGCGCAGTCGAGCTAGACGCACGGCAATCTGATCGCGAGTTCCGTAGAGCAAGACCGAGCGACCGATTTGGACTGTATCGCCGTAACGCAAGATGCGCAGTTGCACATCCTCGCCGTTGACCTTCGTGCCATTGGTGCTTTCCAAGTCGGTCAGCACGAGGCGATTGTGGTCCTCTTGGATTTTGACATGATAACGGCTCACCCGTTCGTCGTTGAGCTGAATGGAATTTCCCTCTTCGCGGCCGATGGTTATGGGCGGGACGAGCGTATCGAAGACGCGTCCGCGATCGGCCCCATCAATAATCCGTAGCGTGATTACGCCCATGGGCCAAATTGTTTTGGTTTGAGATGCGACACAAGAGGAGAACCGTTCACCCAGCCTGTCGCAAGGTTGCGGCGCTGTTCCACATCACTCCTATACCTTGGAAGGGGCCAGACTTGCAACTGTCCGGGTTCGTAAAAATGGCGAAAAACTGGGCAAAAACTAGAGCTAACGATCGGCGAATCGCCCGGCTTGTGCGACAATGTCCAACCCGACCAGTTGATTCCAACCTGCAATTAATTGCCTGAAAACGGGCCCCGGGCGTCCTTCTCCCACGGGGACGCCGTCCAACTCCAAAGCGGGCCAAACGCACGGGCTGGTGCTGCAAAGAAGAATTTCGTCTGCTTCAGACAGATCGAGCGGCATGATCGTCCGGCGGACGTAAGGCAAGCCGAGCGAATGCGCTATTTCTTCGACGGAGGCCATGCTCACGCCGGGCAGAATCGTTTCGGGGGGGGGGGAAACGATGCCTTCGCCTTGCTTGAAGATCAGCAAATTCGCGGAAGAAGATTCCGTTACCTGTCCATCCTGATCGAGCAAGACAGCCCGAGCGCCAGGAAAAAGGCGACGCGCTGCTTGGTCGGCAAGATAGTAATGCACGCGGCTGCGGACTTTCAACTCCGCGGGCCAGCAGTTGTTTGGCACCTGCCGAACTGCGGTGATCGCCAGCTTGTCTCCAGCCTCGTACTTGTCGGCCCAGAATCGAAACGGCAGCGGAAAGGTGTGCATACCGATTTGCGGTATTGCTGCTTCGCCAAACCCCAAATAGGTGCCATAAGTCCCCGGCGTGACGAACATCGTTAAGCCCAGATCGTCGTCAGGATCGAGCGCGGCGTGGTTATGGGCGGCCAGATCTTCGGCGGCACCGGCCAGTTGCTCAAGGGTAATGGGGAGTTCAATCCCTACAATCGCCAGCGAACGCTGCAGGCGTTGCAAATGCATTTCTAGACGAAAAAGTTTGCCACGGAATGTTCTTAACTGTTCTGCCACCGTAGCGCCAAGCAAAAAGCCCGCGTCTGTAACGGCAACGTGGATTGCGCTGGCAGCGACAAATTTACCATTCGACCAGGCCCATTCGTTCGTCATCGCATTCTTTCCCCGCAAACCCGAAAGTGCTGACATGATTTACTTGGCGCTAAACTAGCCGGCGGCTAGACTTAAGTGGGGCCATTATACGCACTTGAGTTGGTCCTACGCGTTAGTACTCTCTTCAAGTTGCCTGCCGGACTGCATCGGCAAAGGAAGGTCATGACTACGCCCGATCCAAATCGTCCGGGTCAGCCCTTTCCTCCGCATCAACCGTTGGGCCCAGCGCCAGGTTCTTTTCCGCATCCGGTTGGTCAGCCAGGGCAGTATTATCCGAATCAAGGTGGTCAGTCTGGCATTCCAGCGTCCCCTTTTCCGGTAGCTCCGCAAGGAGGGCAACCTAACTACGCGCCGCAGCAGTTTGGCCATTATCCGCAGCCAGTGCAGCCGCAGTACGCTCAGCCGGGAGCCTTTCCGCAACCACAGTATCCCTCGAATCAATTTCCCCCTGCTCCGTTTTCACATCAGGGGGGGCAGCAGCCAGGCTATCAACAGCCGCAGTATCAGCAGCCTGGCTATCCCGGAGCAGCACAGCAGTACGCTCAGCCCCAGTATCCACAGCAGCCTTATCCGCAAGGTAATTTTCCTCCGGCCGGCGCACCTCAAGCATTTAGCGGTTTTGGAACTCAGCCCCCTTCTTATCCGGCTGCCCCAAACAGTTCGAGTATTCCTCAGTTTCCACAGTCTGCCTTTCCGCAATCGGCGGCAAGCCCTATTCCGATTTCAGCCCGTCAGGTTGTTTCGCCAACTCCTGCCTTACCCGTACCAGTTCAACCCCAACGCACGCCTCAACCTGTTCCTTCGCAGGTAGCTCCGGCGCAAGCTGTTGCTGTGCAGCCGGCTGCGTTAAAGCCCAGTGCGACGAAAGTCGCTGAACCCAAACCGCAGTCGCCTACTCCCGCAAGTCCTGTCCCTGCCAAAAACGTTGCCGCGGCTCAGCCTACGAATCGTCCGATGCCAGTTGGCAGTCGTCCTGTTCCCGTAAAAGCGGGAGCGACAACCGCCGTCCGCAAACCTAGCGATGAGGATGAAGAAGACGAGGAAGGCAAGAAATTTGAACGGGTCGCGACGCGCTCAGCACCTCCTTGGCTGGTGAGTTTGATCGTTCACATGGTGATTATCATCGCCCTGGCGTTGATCTATTTTGCGCTCCCCACGTCGAACGTAATCGAGATCTATTCCCCGCCCAATATCTATGCGGAAGACCTGGGGGAGCAACTTGAAGAGGATGTTTTGGAGACGCCGTTGTCGATGGAGTTGGACATTCCAGACCCGACCTTGGCGATTGACTCGAATCCTGTTGACGATCCCTTTGCTGCTCCGCCTCAAGTCGAAATGGTCGACATTTTGAATGCGACGACAGCCACCAGCGATATTTCCGCACCCTCGATCGGTCTCGCCTTATCCGGACGCGAAAAAGGAGCAAAATCCGCTCTGCTCGCAGCTTACGGTGGAAATGCGACTACCGAGGCCGCAGTTCGCGAAGGACTCTTGTGGTTGAAGAAGAATCAGAAGCCTGATGGGACTTGGAGCCTGATGGGACCCTATGACGGCGTGGCGTCCGTAGAGAACGTTTGTTCCGCAACTTCAATGGCGCTGCTTGCCTTCCAGGGGCATGGAGATACCCACAAGACGGGTGAATTCAAAGATGTCGTTGCCAAGGGTTGGGAAGCCATGCTCAAGATGCAAGATGCCGACGGCAATTTCGTTCGTGACTCGGCCTTTAATCAGCAGCTTTATTCACAGGCCCAGGCGACGATTGCGGTCTGCGAAATTTATGGCATGACGAAGGATGAAAAATTCAAAATCCCGGCACAAAAGGCCCTCGATTTTGCCCATCGAGCACAGGCTCCCGAAGGAGGCTGGCGGTACGAACCACGCATCGATTCGGACACGTCCGTCACTGGTTGGTTCGTCATGGCGTTGCAGTCCGGCTTGATGGCTGGTTTAGAAGTGCAAAGTCCGTCGCTGGATAAAATCAACGGATTCCTGGATCGGGTGCAACAAGACGGCGGAGCACGGTACGCGTATCAGCAGGGGCGCCCGGAAACCGTGGTGATGACCGCGGAAGGTTTGCTTTGCCGCATGTATCTGGGCTGGAAACACGGAGACGAGCGTCTTAAACGGGGGATCGACTACCTACTCGTGAATCCCATCACGTACAACGACCAGAATGTCTATTACTGGTATTACGCAACCCAGGCGCTGCATCATATGGAAGGGCCGGAGTGGGACAAGTGGAACGCAGTGATGCGCCAACAGGTTCCCGAACACCAGATCAAGTCTGGGGCTGAGAAGGGGAGTTGGCCCCCAGCAGACGACCGTTGGGGAAGTCGGGCCGGGCGACTTTACACGACCTGCCTGAGCATCTACATGCTCGAAGTTTATTACCGGCATCTTCCTCTGTATGCCCAGACTTACGCCCCGTTGACGAAGAACTAGCTTCGATTTGCGGTGCGTTCTGAGATTGCCAGCGAGACTTCATTCCCGGCAAGGCAAGTTAGGCAGTCTGCGCAAAGCCAGCTAATTTTCCTGCTGAGGGAATTTCTGCAGATTATCCGGAAAGTAATGATTATTCCAGTCGTAACGTGCCGATAGGTTGTTGCGAGAAACCGTTGAAGTCGGCAACCGTACTCGTTGGCATTGTAATGCGACGGGTTTGGCTTCTCTGGCTGGAATTGTCGGAAACGCGGAGAATTGCGATGAAGTACCGCTTGGCTGGTTCGCTTTCCTGGCTGGCATGCTGTCTGTGGTTGGGGCTGGTCGCCCCGGCTTCGGCCCAAAATATGGCCGGAGGTAGCCCTTACATGCCGGCGTATTCGCCCGGCTGGTCGATGCCCGGTGGGATGCCTCCTGGTGGCATGATGCAGCCCGGAATGATGCCTCCTCAGGGTATTCCGCCTGGAATGATGCAAGGTGGGATGCCGCCGCAAGGAATGCCGCCGGGCATGGCAAGCCAAGCTTCATACCAGGACTACGGTGGCGGCTTCCCAGGTGGAATGCCTGCGGTGGACCAAGCCTTTCCCGATGGCGGCTGTGCCCCGGCAGGGTGTGGCGACTGTGGCGAAGGTTGCACGGGAGGCGCCTGCCTCGCGGGCTTGCGGCGCCGCGGACTGTTGAGAAACGGCGGCGGGGGTGGCGGTGTTGCCGACAACGGCTTGCTCGGCAATGCCTTCGGATTCCGCTGGATGCGATTCTTCTTGCCAAACGACGAAGGGGGCGCTGCTGCCGTTCGTTGGTTCGATGTGGCCGTCGACTTCCTGTACTGGACCCGAGACGATACGGGGGCCGACCAAGTTTTTGCCCGCCGCGGGATTGGTCCGAATGCGCCGATCGCCTTGGCTACCACGCAACTCGATTTCGATCATGAGCCTGGCTTCCGCATCCTAGCCAATCTGCAATATGGCAGTGCGAACAGCTTCGAATTCGGCTATATGGGTACGTTCAACCACTCGACTTTTGCAGAGACCGTGAGCCCAAATGGGGCTTTGACTTCGGTCCTGAGCGATTTCGCAACTTTCCCGGCCGGCGGTTTTCCCGAGACTGACTTCACCCATCGACAACGGCTTTCCTACTCGTCCGATCTTGATAGCTTCGAAGTTAACTATCGTCGTCGCTGGATGGCTCCCGAATGCCGATATCAAGGTTCATGGTTGATGGGTGTCCGCTATGTCAGCTTGAATGACGACCTCATTTATCAGACCCGCGGGCTGGGTACTCAAATGGACTTCCACACCAATACCAACAACAGCTTGACTGGTTTGCAACTGGGGGGAGATTTATGGCTGACCTTGCTACCAGGCTGGCGGATGGGATTAGAAGGGAAGGCGGGTATTTACGGCAATTACTCGCGAGCAGGGGCACATATCGTGACCAATCTCCCCTTCGATTTCGTGGAAGATTCGCAGAGCTCGGATGCCGCCTTTATCGGCGAATTGAACATCAATACGTTGTACCGACTGAACTACAACTGGACGCTACGAGCAGGGTATAACTTCTTCGTCATGGAAGGGGTCGCTCTGGCCACAGATAACTTCAACCCGGCACCGCCGAACGGTTTCGCTGTTGGTGGCCAGGCCTTGCGAGAGCCTTCGATTATCAATAACAGCGACGTTCTGTTTCACGGCATGAATGTCGGATTGGAATACATGTGGTAAAGGCGTTCTCGCCTGCCGGCTGACCACAAATTTCGGTACGATGGGAGGACGCGTAATCAACGTCCTCCCTTTTTTGTTTGCTAGCCAGACAAGTCACGATGAGCATTTTCTCAGGCCTGGAACACATTGTTCGCACGAACGAACCTCTCGCGCCGTATACCTGGCTGCGTCTGGGCGGGGCGGCCCAGTTTTTCGCGGAGCCAACGAGCACCGACGAATTGGTCGCATTGGTTCATCGCTGCCATAAGGCGAGCTTGCCGATTCGGATTCTCGGCGGCGGATCGAACATTTTAGTTCGCGACGAAGGAGTGCAGGGGCTCATCGTTTCGCTTTCAGCCGCCCATTTTGGGCGGATTGAGCGGCAAGGGGATCACCTTCTCGTGGGCGCCGGTGCGAAACTGGGGCATCTAATCTCCACAGCAGTTCGAGAGGGTCTGGCCGGCTTAGAAGAACTATCGGCCATTCCCGGAACAGTCGGCGGTGCGTTGCGCGGGAATGCCCAAGCCCATAGCGGGGACATTGGGCATTGCGTGGTTTCAGCCACGATGCTGAAGACCAACGGGGACATTGTGACCCGTACTGGAGACCAGCTTCTGTTCGCTCATCACTACAGCAACCTGGATGAATTGGTCATATTGCAAGCTGAGTTTGGTTTAGAAAAGGGGGATCCTGTATTCCTCACGAAACGTATGCAGCAGCATTGGATTCAGCAAAAAGCAGTCCAACCACTCACCGAAGAACGCTGCTTGCGCTTGTTCAAAAATCCCACTGGCAGCACGGCCGCCCAAGTGATTGATGACTCGGGTATGCGCGGTCTACGGTCCGGGGAAGCGGTCCTTAGCAGCCGGAATTCGAATTTTGTAGTTGTGAGTGATGGCTGTTGC
The DNA here is from genome assembly GCA_041739545.1 of Pirellulaceae bacterium. GTDB lineage: Bacteria > Planctomycetota > Planctomycetia > Pirellulales > Pirellulaceae > JBGSNR01. The sequence goes on from JBGSNR010000004.1 coordinate 41,831, forward strand.
AGCAAGCATGTGCTGGCACTCGTCGAACAGGTGCAAAAAACCGTCCGCCAGCGACTCGGCATTGATCTCGAACCAGCCGTGGAATGCTGGTAAGGTTCCGCCCGCAGGGTGCTGCGCGACGAGCAAATTTTTGGCCGTCGATGCGAACCAATCCTGCCGCAGGGAGCCACACATGGGAAGCGGAAAGTCAGCAGGAGGTCGACTGGGCAGGTGGCTCGCCGCTGCTGCTTCAATTACGCGGGGCCGCTTTCGCCGCGTGATTCCCTTCCTGGCTCTGCTAGGAGTCGTTGGCTGGGGGACGCGGGCTGCCTGGCAACGGTGGGGACTTCCAGTCACCCAAGGGGATCGCTACCGCGTCACGGCAGAAGAAATGTTGGTCACGCCGCAACCGAAGTGGATTCACACGGACGTCAAAAGCGATGTCATTCGGGATAGCCAACTTGGTGAGTTGCAGCTTCTCGATCCGCATCTGACTGAAAAAATTAGTCGCGCTTTTGCCCTCCATTCTTGGGTTGCCAGGGTCGTGAAAGTTCGCAAGGAATATCCGGCCAAGATTGCAGTGGAACTTCAATACCGTCGCCCGGTCGCGATGGTGGAAGTTGCCAGCACGACCGGCCCGGGGCTGTTCTTCGTTGACGAACAGGGGGTACTCCTCCCATCCGACGACTTTGCTCTTCGACAAACACAGGACTATCTGCGAATTCAGGCCAGCCATGCTACTCCGGCCGGGGTCTATGGCACGCCTTGGGGGGATATCCGTATCGAACGGGCGGCAGTTCTTGCAAAAGTCCTCGCCGACCATTGGCAGAATCTGGGACTGCGTCGCCTGCGAGTAGCAGATCGCCCGGGCAGTGACACGATTTTTGAACTGGAAGCTAAAGATGGTCAAATCGTTCGGTGGGGTCATGCCCCGGGGAGCGAAGTTCCGGCTGAGCGATCTGCGGATGAGAAAATTCGCTTTCTACTTGCCGCTCCCAAAGAAAAACTCCCCGCTTCCATAGATGGCCTGCCTTAACAGAATTTCCCCTCACTACCGCCTGCAATTGCCCGGCAGGGAACGGATCGCACAGTGAGAAAAGCCGCATATTGGCACATCTCTGTGGTGTACTAAGTTGCTGCAGACTAAGGACTTGCTTTGTCTTCTCGCCTTTCCACACCCCTTTTGGAGAGGTTGTAGTAGCAAGCCATTTTCAAGCTCATCTAAAGCATGCTTGCTGATCCGACTGAGGCTGAAAAGGGCGATTCAAAGATTTTGCGATTGTTGCGTGATCTGGACTGACAACAGTCTGGCAAATGGCTGTGTACTTGTAGTTTAGTTAATCCTAAGTAACGTCGCTATAAATTATTCTAATTCGCGTTTAGCTCCCACTTGGCGCTATTTCTCATCCCCGAGACGCTGATAAGATAAACCTGGGCTTGGGAGAATCTCCGGTCCGTGTTTGACCTTGCCACTGGACTTTTGGCACTGGGTTACGGCGTAGATGGCCGGGCCGAGAAACCTGACCTCCTGGTTGGAGAAAATGATGGAACGAAATTGTTGGATCAATAGACGTCAAAGTTGGATCATCCCGATACTGGCCTGCCTGTTGTTATTGGCCTTGGTACTGCCGGGTTGCTGGAATAACAGCCCGCCGGTCTCGACCGTCGACGCGAATCAACAAATCGACAAAGCTCCAGAAGATCTCGCACCTGAGACGAAGCCCTCAGCCACGGATCCGGCGACAGTTGAGGAACCATCCACCCCGCTTGAAAGCGAAACCGATCCAGAAATGGACAAAGACTTTCCTTATCGGTTTCAGCTTGACTTCCCTGACTTCCCGGTCGGCCATGAATGGATCAATTCCCAGCCACTTTCCAAAGCAGATTTGAAGGGGAAGTTCGTCCTGCTCGATTTCTGGACCTATTGCTGCATCAACTGCATCCATATCCTGCCGGAACTCAAGAAGTTGGAACGTGAATATGCCAACGAACTGGTTGTGATTGGCGTGCACTGCGCGAAGTTTGAAGCCGAACAAGATAGCGAAAACATCAAAAACGCCGTGTTGCGTTATGAAATCGAGCATCCAGTCATCAACGATCCGAACCATGAAATTTGGAACGCGCTGGGAGTGAGTAGTTGGCCTACGCTCCTGTTGCTCGATCCAGAAGGAAACGTGGTTTGGGGCGACACCGGCGAGTTCGAGGCAAAAGATGTTTCCGCTCAGATTGCGCGCGGAATGGCTTACTACAAGGCGAAAGGGACCCTCTCCGAAAAACCCTTGAAATTCGACCTGGAGCAGCACAAAGTTGCCGACACCCCGCTGAGATTCCCAGGGAAGGTTCTGGCTGACGGTACAGGAAAGCGGCTCTTCATCTCGGATAGCAACCACAATCGCATCGTCGTGACCGACCTCGAAGGGAAGGTGCAAAGCATCATCGGCTCTGGAAAAATCGGCCGAGAAGACGGTGATTTTGCCGCGGCAGCTTTTGATCATCCGCAAGGGATGGCTTTGACTGCGGACGGCAAAACGCTTTACGTGGCCGATACCGAAAATCATTTGCTGCGCAAGGTAGATTTGGAAGCTCAGTCCGTTAAGACTATTGCCGGCACCGGAGCTCAAGCGCGCGGCCCTTGGCCCGGATTGGAAGGGGTGACAGCGTTCAGCAATATTCCTGATCGGTTCGTCGGCCCGCCGGCGACGACCGGGATCAATAGCCCGTGGGACTTGTGGATTCACGACGGCAGTTTGTATATCGCGATGGCTGGCCCGCACCAGATTTGGAAGATGCCGCTGGATGAGTCTGAAATTGGGCCTTTTGCCGGAAATGGTCGCGAGGATATCGTCGACGGGCCGCACCTGCCGAGCACGCCCTATGCCCTGGGGGCTTCGTCGTTTGCCCAGCCGAGCGGTCTTAGTTCCGATGGGAAAGTACTGTTTGTTGCCGACAGCGAAGGAAGTTCGATTCGAGCCGTGCCGTTCGATACCGAGCAAGAGGTCACCACGGTGGTCGGTTCTGCCCATTTGCCAGGGGGACGTTTGTTTGACTTCGGCGATGTTGACGGACCCCCGGAAACGGCCAAGTTGCAACATGCACTCGGGGTGACGTATGTGGATGGCAAGCTCTATGTTACCGACACTTACAACAACAAGATCAAAGTGGTTGATGCTACCACCGGTGATACCAAGACCTTGGCAGGAGATACTGAACGAGGGAACACAGACGACCCGCCTCGCTTTAACGAACCGGCTGGCATCAGCCACGCGAATGGGATTCTGTACATCGCGGACACGAATAACCAATTAATTCGCACCCTGGATCTGCAGACAGGCAAAGTCGGCACGCTGACCATCACCGGCCTCCCGAATGCTGCACCGGAAGTCACGATCCAGCCTGCAGGATTCAACGAAGAAGTTCGTTCGGAAGCGAAAAATACAGCTCAATCACCGGTTGCTCAGCCCGGCACAGAATCATCGAAGGCTGTAGGAGCAGATGTCGCCAAGGCCAATGAAAAGCAGTTGCCTTTAACGTCCGTTAAGCCGGCAGATGGCAAAGTCACACTGCACGTGCATTTGGTTTTGCCGACGGGCTGGAAGATCAATCCGATCGCGCCGATGTCTTATGTGCTCGAATCAACTCAGCAAACAGGTCCGATTGATCGCACGAGCTTCGGCAAGCACAAGCTTGACAAGCCGGCGGCCGAATTTGATGTTCCGCTAACGATCAAGGGGGACGGTGACGACACCGTTAGCGTCGGCCTGCGGTACTACTACTGCGAAGATGTCGAAGGGGGCGAAGGAAATTGCAAAATCAACAGCATCAACTTCAACGTGCCGCTGAAGATATCGACAGAAGGGAAGACAGCCACAGTGGAATTGAAGCATGAGGTAGAGCAGTAGGCTGAAATCGGTTGAAAGCGCGGACAGTCGTTTAACCCGCATCTCAGCCCTCTCCCCGTCAGGAGAAGCAGGGTGAGGGTAACGCATTAAATTTTGCTCTACTCCCCGCCACGCTTACCTCAAGAACACAAACTCCTTCACATTCCATAGTACGTGGCACAAATCGCTCCAGGTTCGCTCGTCGGCGAGCGCCTTTTCTGGCGGCATACCGAGCGCACTCGCTTGGGAGTTCAAGAAGGCAATCGCTTCCGCCGTTTCTAATTCGCTCGGCGGGCGGCCAAAGGCTTGTTCGTACAAGCGGGCGACTCGTGTTTCCGGTGTTGCTTCGCCGCGGGCCAATAGTTCTTTCGCCCACCGGTTGGCCTGATCCACAACGAACGGATCATTCATCAAGATCAATGCCTGGGCTGGCACGTTGGAAACATTCCGTCGGCCGACCGTGCTGAACGGGCTCGGCGTATCGAAAGCGAGCATCATCGGCGAGAGGAAATTCCGCCGCACGGAAATGTAGATGCTTCTTCTGCCCGCGCCGTCGAGCGGCCCGCCACCGGGCCGGCCGCGACCTTGCATGAACTCAGTGAGGTGTACGGGAACCGGCGGACCATACATAATTCTATCAAGCCGTCCGGAAAGACTGAGCATCGCGTCGCGGATCGCCTCTCCTTCAAGCCGGCGTACATTCATTCGCCGCCAAGTCAGGTTTTGGGGATCGCGCTGCTCGATCTCGACCGGGGCCGGGTTACTGGATTGTTGATAGGTGCGACTAAGTACCATTGTCCGGATCAGACGCTTAATCGACCAACCTTCACGTTGAAATTCGCGGGCTAGAAAGTCAAGCAATTCGGGATGGGTGGGAGCTTGTCCCAAAACGCCAAAATTGTCGGTTGAGGGGACAATTCCTCGGCCGAACAAATGATGCCAAACCCGATTGACCAATACGCGGGCGGGAAAGGGATTGTTAGGCTGCATCATCCGCTGGGCGAGATCCAGCCGTCCACTATGATCAGCCGGCGGAGGAGGCTCAGGCTGTTGCAACCCGGCATTGATTGCCGTCAGCAAATGACGGGGCACCGGAGCCCCCAGTGTTTTAGGGCTGGGATTGCCCCGAATCATGAGCCGTTCGTCCTCGCCGCTGCCATCCCACATGGCTAAGGCCAAACGTGAATCACGGCGGATACGGCTCGTGATTGCTTGCTGTGCGACTCGGTATTCATTTGCCAGCTTTTCGTAAGTCTCTCGTTCTGGAGCATCGGAAGGGCGGAAGTAGTCGCTTTGCAAAATGAACTGTGCGATGGCTCGGCGGTCTGCAGAGACGCTGTTATCCGCTAGTCGATTTTCAGACAGCAGCGGGAGAGTCTCCTGCACCAACTTCGAAATCGCCTCGCTCCAATGCTCAAGGGAAGGCTCTTGAATCGTTGCCAGGCGGCTGGCGAGTTCGCTATCGACCGGCGGCACGGGGAGCGGCGGCGGAGTCGTCCCTTGCACAATCATTAGCACATTTAGCGGCTCATCGTTCTTGGCTGAAAGTTCGACGTGAATCCGATGGCCGATGTAAGTCGGGATCGCATGTTGCACCCAGCGCAGCGGTGCTGCGCCTGGCTTCCCCCCTAGATCCTGAATAATGTTTCCGTGCAGTGGCCCATGAATGACTGCGTGCGAATTCACGGCAGCATAAGCGAGCCCTGTCCCTTCGACGAGATAGAACAACTTGGGTTGTTCAACCGCGAAGGTTGACGTGCGCAGCGTCCGCCCTGGACGGACAATTCGGCCTAGGCCCCCACTATCGATCGCTGAGTTCGACCCGAGCGTTAATCCATTCCAACGCGGATCGCGACTTGCGCCGCCGAGTTGCGAGATGCTGAGTTCGACATTCTCTCCTGCAGCAAAACCTTGAAGCGTCCCAGCCACAACAGGCCCCGCACCGAAAGTCGGGCCGTCGGTTCGCCACGTTGTTCCAGCCTGAGTGAAGTCAGCAATGATCTGTGTTTTCGCCAGTCCTTCCTTGACCTGAGCGAGCTGTTGTTGCCTCTGCTGCGACACCTCAGCTGCCAGGGCTGCCAACCCTTGCGCCTTCACGTTTTCGGGAATCGCTGTGGCACGATTCCAGATATCCTTCCACGGCGCATCTTTAAGGGCCGGGTTGTTCTCACGCAGTTGCTCGGCCAACTTCTCGGTTGGTGATTTAGCCCAGTTCGCTCGGACTTGTGCGAGACGGGGCAAAAAACTTGCATCGAGTGCTGCAAGTTCGCTGACAAGTTTCTTATGCTGCTCCTCGGTATCGAATCGGGCGAGTCGATAACTCGAGCTCTTGAGATAGCCAAACAAAGCGTAGTAATCGGCCTGACTAATCGCGTCGAATTTGTGGTCATGGCAGCGGGCACAAGCGACCGTCAACCCCAGAAATGTCTTGCTGAAAACGTCGACCATGTTGTCGTAACGGTCGGCCTCGTCCTTCCGTAAGTCGACGGGAGAGTGAACCCATTCGCCCAGAAACCAAAAGCCAGTACCGAGGATCGATTCATTAAAGCCCTCTTCAGGATTCAAACGAGGCTGCGGCACTAGATCGCCCGCGACGTGCTCGATCACGAATTGATCGTAGGGAACATCCGCGTTGAGTGCCCGAATGACATAATCGCGGTACTGAAAGGCATTGGGAGCATCGAAGTCGAACTCGTGGCCCCGCGATTCCGCATAGCGCGTCAGGTCCAGCCAATGTCTTCCCCAGCGTTCGCCGAACTGCGGCAATGCCAGGAGTTTGTCGACCACCTTCTCCAAGGCTTGCGGGGACTGATCCGCCACGAAGGCTTCCATTTCTTCTGGCGTTGGCGGGAGTCCGATCAAATCAAAGTAAACGCGGCGGAGCAACGTGCGCTGATCGGCCGCTTCGGACGGCGCGTAGCCCTCCGCTTCCAGCTTTGCAAGGATGAATCGATCCAGATTCTGGAGCGGCCACGAGCCGTTTTTTACGGCGGGTGGTGCAACATCTTGAATTGGGGTCCAGGCCCAATGCTCACGGCGACGTTGCTCCAGATCGAAGGCTTTGACCGCGCTGGCGGCATCGCTCGTATCGTTCGGCCAGACCGCGCCGGACTTTACCCACTCGGTCAGGATTGCCACCTCTTCGGCCGGCATCCGCGACTTCGGTGGCATTTGGTAGGTTTCGCCGTAGTTAATGGCATCAATCAGCAAGCTGTCTTTGGGGTTGCCTGGAACGATGGCCGGCGCGGTATCCCCGCCTTTCATCAGAAAGGCGCGCCCATCCACTCGCAAACTCCCTTTGGGTTCCGCGGTTTCGCCGCTATGGCATTCGTAGCAACGCGCAACCAGGATCGGCCGGACCTTCTTTTCAAAGAACTCGTGACTGGCGTCGTCCGCCGCGATGCATTCTGAGGCAGCACTCAGTAGGAAGGCCCCCGCCATTAGCCAGAGGAGGGAATGGAAAACGAACTTCATGAGGATGCTCCGTCGAGGACGCTGCGGCCACGAAATCGGCCGAGGGTGGGAACTTTAGTATAGGCGGACTCAGGACCAAAAAACACACTTCTTCGAAGTGTCTAGCTGTTTAGCGGCAGCTTCAAGCCGTCGTACGCCAGTTCCATACCGGCTGGGAGCATCGCGTTGGTTTCGGCGTGCCCTAACTCATGACAGACATGGATGAAATAAGTCCGCTTCGCTTGGATGCGTTGGGCCACTTCCACTGCCTCAGGCAATGAGAAATGGGTGACGTGGGGGCGTTGCCTCAGCGCGTCCACGATGAGCACGTCCAAATTCTGCAACAGCGGCAAAGTAGACTCGGGAATATGGTTCGTATCGGTGCAATAAGCGATCTTGCCGATTCGGAAGCCAAGCACCTGGAATCGAGGGCCATGTTGAAGTCGCAGCGGAATGATCGGGGCTCCGAGCACTTCAAACGGTTCCAGGCCGATGCGATGAAAAGCGAGACGCGGGATTGCCCCCGGATGGGTCTCTTGCCGGCCGTCAAACGCATAGTCGTATGCTTGGCGAATGCGGTGCTCGACCACTTCTTCGCAATAAAGCGGCACCTCGTGCTGCAAGTAAAACGGCATGATCCGCAAGTCATCCAGGCCGAAGACATGATCAGCATGTTCGTGGGTGTAGACCACAGCATGCACAATGCCAATTCCCTCACGAAGCAGTTGGGTCCGTAGATCGGGCCCGGTGTCGATCAGCAGATTCCCTTCCGGCAAACCGAGGATGGCAGAGGTTCGCGTTCGTTTGTCGCGCGGATCATCGCTACGACAAACCGGGCAGCCACAGCCCAGCGATGGTACGCCAACCGACGTTCCCGTCCCCAGCAGAATGAATTGGCCGCGAATATCGGTTGTGTAGATCGTCACGAAGTATTCCCAAAGGACAATTATTCCGGGTCTAAGCATCCTACCAACTATTCCAGCCGCCGCCCCGGTGGGGGTGAGGTAACCTTGCTGATTCAAGATTCGCGTCTAACGTCTAACTTTTCTACTTCCATGCCCACCGTTCTTTCGATCCTTGGCACGCGGCCCGAAGCCATCAAAATGGCCCCAGTCATACATGCACTCGCTCAACAGTCGGGAATTCGATCGATCGTTTGCTCCACGGGACAGCATCGCGAAATGCTCGACCAGGTATTTTGCCTGTTTGATATCCGCCCCGATCACGAACTTTCCGTCATGCGACCGAATCAATCGTTGGCAGGCGTGACGGCCCGACTCTGCGATGCGATTGACGAAGTGGTGCAACAAACGCAGCCCGATTGGATTCTCGCCCAGGGTGATACAACCACGGTGCTGGTGGCGGCCCTAGTTGCTTTTTATCGTCGGCTGAAATTCGGACACGTTGAGGCAGGGCTACGAACCGGTGATCTGGCCCAGCCCTTTCCTGAAGAACTCAATCGCCGTATTGCTGACGAAGTTTCGACCCTCTTGTTTGCACCAACCGAACATTCGCGGGATGTGCTGCTGAAGGAAGGCAAGTCAGCAGGTCGAATTCTCGTCACCGGCAATACTGTAATTGATGCGTTACGTTATGTTGCCGGCCGACCTTACGATTGGAACCAGGGGCCGCTAGCCGACGTGCCACGCGACAAACGACTGGTCCTCGTGACCACGCATCGCCGAGAGAACCTTGGCGGCCCGCTCGAACAAATCTGTTCCGCAATTCGCCGCTTATCTGAAGAATGGGGGCCACGTGGCGTCGAGTTCGTCTTTCCCGTGCATCTCAATCCGAACGTGCGGCAGGTTGTCTTCCCGATCCTCGGCCGATCATCGCACGTGCACTTGCTCGAACCGCTCGATTATCACGCCCTCGTGCAAGTGATGCAGCACAGCACACTTATTTTGACCGATAGCGGCGGCATTCAGGAAGAAGCGCCAGGGCTAAAAGTGCCAGTACTGGTGTTGCGTGAAACGACCGAACGCCCCGAAGGCGTAACGGCTGGCGTAGTGCAACTGGTGGGGACTGACGAAGAGGCAATCTTTCGGCAGGCAGACAACCTGCTTCGAGATGAACTTGCTCGCCAGGAGATGATTTTGAACGTGAATCCGTATGGCGATGGGCGGGCTGCCGAGCGAATCGTCGCCGCGTTGGGTTAGGCGCTGAGCTAAACGCAGTCGCGAGTGTAATTAGAGCACGACCAATTAGCCTAGCGCAACAATAGTCAAGAAACAGATGTGGCCGGCATACCAGGGGTACGCCGGCCACATCAAGGAAATGGCTGCAAGGTTTGAGTCGAGCCTGTTCTGCCCGAGAGACTCTTCCCATTCCTTGCAGCCTTCTCGTGTTTTGGGCCTGTCGATAGTCGGCCAGCGTCGTCCGTTCCGCTGCGTTCCGCCCAAACTGCCGACAACCGACAAAGCGTTGATCGAACGAACGATGCAAATCCCTGCACTGCTCGTTGCATGACAAACACTTTTGCAATGCCTGTGCCCCATGGCTTGGACGCACCAAGTAACAAGTGCGCGCCGGACGCCAACTGAGGAGCGTGGGGGAAATTTCGCCCCGCAAACGAGGCAAAAGGCGAAGCACAACACCGCATGGCGACGCTACGCCAAAATGGGGGCGTGAAAGAACCGTGCGGATCAAGGCGACAATGGTGTGCGAAGCCGCGCAGAGTGTGACTTGGTGCCGTGGCAAAAACGCACAGCTAAAGCCTTAAGCTTAGACCATTGCGCTAGTTACAAATTGACCGACTAGAGCGGAATTGCTGCTTCGGTATGCCATTTACTGAGGAATGTAGTTCAGCGTGTAGTAGGCGACCGGATGCAGAAGCTTAAGCCCTACGGCTGATCGCACACCGTCCAGATGCAATTCGTGAACATGTCCTTCCTGAAGCTGTTCTACGAACAGCCGTGCACTCTTGCCGTCCGCAGCAACTTCCACCTTGGTGATGGTGGGGGTGGTGTGATCCACCTTGGGACTGCCGTAGGCGGACTGGTAGATGTGTTGGTAGGTGGTCAATTTGTACGACGCCACATCGCCGGCGGCCTTTGGATCAACGGGCTTGGTGAAAATGACTTCAAAGCCATCCTTTTTCGCATGCATTTCATGGATTTCGAACGGAAGCTCTCCCGTCCAAACCACCCGATCGAGTGAATCAGGCTTGGAACCGCGTGAACCCCAGCCCCGATTCGTTCCCCCGACGAACATAGTGTCGTCGTTGGCAAATAGGATCGAGAGCGCCCCGGACGTGAAACCTTGGCGGAAGGGAATGCAAGCTCCCTGATAGTGTCCGTCCACCTTTTCCAGGCAAACACGCATGACAGTGCTGTGAGACTGGTCGGTGACAAACAACTGTCCAGCAAAGGGTCCGAATTTGCCATTCGTCGTATCGCAAACTACTCCGGCCGCGGATTGTCCCATTTCTGGATAAGGGAAGTAGCAGCAAGGGGGCTCCAACTCAGGAATCAATTTTGCTTCGACCATCATCCGGCTGCCGCTCTTTGGTTCCTTAGGTGCCGGGCCAATCGCTTCGCCTGTTTCCTTGTACCATTTGTTCCCGCCGGGATGTCCTTGAAAGCTGCCGGGCTTCAGCCACTTCAGGGCACACGCACCATTCCAAGGGCCTTGGTTATCGGTGTAGAACATGTCCCCTGCGCAGTTCATGCCAATACCACCTGGGGAGCGAATGCCGCTACAAGTCGGCAAGACCTTGCCATCCTCGTTGATTCTCAAGCACCAGCCGCGATATTTGACAGCGCTACTAAACGAACCGGTGAGACAAAGAACGACCCAAACATTCCCGTCTTTGTCGAATTTAGAACCAAATGCATACTCGTGATAGTCGCCGTTGATCTCCCAGCCATCGCTGACGGTCTCGAAAACATCGGCCTTGCCATCGTTATTCGAGTCTTTGATGCGCGTCAGTTCACACCGCTGCGTGGCATAGAGCCAGCCATCCTTGTAAGCCAGCCCTAGTACTTCATGAAGACCGCTTGCCCAGAGTTTGAATGTGGCATCGGCGGGATCTTTGATGAAGGGGTCCGCAAGGACGAAGATGTCCCCCCGGCGAGTGGAGATGGCAAGGGTCTTATTCGGCAGATACTCTAGCGAACCGGCCTCGAGGGAGATGTGTTCCGGAATCGGAAAGGACTCGAGCTTGTAGTACGTCTCTTCCTTGTTCGGGTCAGGTTGCTTCTGCGGGTCTTGAGCCGACAACATTGAAGCCATGAACAGGCTGCAGAGGAAGACAAGGGTGCAACGGCCAATGCTAGGGAGTGAATTCATGAGGGTTAATATTGAATCTGGGAATGAGTGATTGCAAGCGTTGCTGCCTTAACGACCAGAAATCGACCTACCAATCAAAAGTCTCAGTAATGGTTGCCTTACCATTCGTGAATTCGACCGGAATTAGTAACTGGCTTTTTCCTTCACTTTCACGCAGGACAGCCTTCGTATCCTTAGGCAGGCGGACAGTGAAGCCGTTGTCTACTTGGAAGCCACCGTCGGCTGTTTCCTTGATAGTCCCACCTTGAGCGGCCAAAAAGTACAAGCGATCGGGGGAAGACTTGGAGGTTAAGGTGACTGTACGGCGGAGGAAGAATAAGCCATCGCTGCCAATTGGCTCGAAGAAGTCCTCGACTTCGATATCGCCAAACGAGTAAAGAAACACGGGCTGCAGCTTCTCAACGAGTTTGTAGCCGCGGAACTTATACCCTTGATCCTTGGCAATTTCCTTAGGCCAGACTGTTTCAGCGGCGGTCAGGGTGGCGAAAGGAACAACTTCCGGAAACTTCACGACGTTGTCGCCAAGGGGCGGTTGGAATCCAACACCACGCCCCTGCCAATGCTTGGAGGCATCCATGAAGCTGTTTTGCCAGATGAGTGCGAGCCGCATACCGTTGGCGTCGAAGGCCAGATTTAACTTCTGTGGATATCCCACGGCAATTGCCCGTGGCCCGGCACCTTCGATGAAGTTGCGATAGATGATCGCTTCGTCATAAGCAACAAGTTCAATTGCTCCCGTGGTAAGTCCGGCCGGGGCCGACGCCTCTTTGCCATCGAGCAGGTACGCCCAAATCGCTTGCACTTGCTTGTTCGTATCCCCGTTAAGTACGGAGGGCAACGTTGCCTTGCCGTCCGGCCAAGCCGTGGGCATCCGTGTGCCGGGGCGGAACTGCACCGGATTGATCATGTACGGATGAAACCAATTCGGGTTGAGCCGCTCGGCCATGGTAGTCAGGCTCATCGCTTGAATGCCGGGGATCGCTTTGTCTCCCCAGACATGGCACTTAATGCATCCCAGCCCTTGAGCGCCAACCAGTTGCTTGCCAGCCGCCTTGAACTTCCGATCTTTCCATTGCTCCTGCGCCAGGGGTGCGGCAGGAACCAGTTTCTCGTCCGCCGCGGCTACCTCTGCGGCGAAGGAAGGCAAGTTGCCGCCAAACTTCGGCATCTTGGTCAGGATATAGGGACGAACCTTATTTCCCTCGGCAACGACTTTCTTCGTCCATTCAGGTTTCAGCTTCGCTCCCACACCGGTCAACGGCGGTGGAAGGCGCCCTTCGTCTCCCATTTCTTTGGTGGTGGTCAAGAAGAACGCATCATGAGCTTCATCAACGCCGCCGATGTCCCCCCGTGCGTGACAAGCGTAGCAATTGAAAGTCGTCAGTTGCCGATGAACGGCGTCATTGCCGACTAATTTTGACGTCTGGCTTGCAGCACCTTTAACAGCTGCCACGATTGCTTTTCGCTGGAGTTCGCTGAGGGGAAACCAAGCCGTCTTCGGCTGGGGAGTAATCGCGAGGCAGCCCGATTCTAGTTTCAGTTGCGAGAGGGGCTTCGATGTCAGTTTGCTATCGATCGGTTCCCCGCTAATCTTCATGGCATGACACGAGGCACAGCCGAGTGAAGAAAAAAGGTCGCGACCTTTGACTGCCAGATCAAGATTTAAAGCGAACTTTGGTGGAGCAACGGCTGCGGATGTTTCCGACTTCTTACCGGCGACAATAAAATCGGCAAGCGGACGGCGGGCAGCGCCCGGCAACTTCACCTGAACGCGAAGCTCTTCACCACCACTTTGTTCAAAATACTCAACGGCCACAGAATGTTTGCCGGCGGTTAGCTTCTTCTTTTTGGACTTCTCGGCGGGAGCATGCACCCCATCGTGATCGATGACTACTTCAGCATCAATCAGCAGTCGTGAACCATCGTCTGAATAGAGGAAAAACTCGTATTCCCCATCAATCGGCAAGTCGATTTGACCATCGAACCGTAGGGCAAAATTCTCCTTGAGTTTAGTCACATCCACGGTGAAGTCTTCCGCTTCACCCGTGGCGGCTACCTTGGCCTGACTGAAATCGGGCAGTTTGGTAAAACTTCCTGGCACCACTACAAACTCTAAGCCCGTAGCCATTTCCAAATCGTTCAGCAAAAACGATGCGATGGCCACCGAATCGGCTTGCCCCAAGTTCATGTGCGGCATCCGTGCACCGGGACGAACCGCGAGCGGGTCTTCCAAAAACTTGGCCAGTCCAGGCAAGGCGAACTTGCGTGAGGGCTTTCCCAACGAGATGGATGCCTTCAACGCGGGAACCAGGCTGCCATCCGTCGGTCGCGGATCGTGGCAGGCCAAACAACCGACGGAGCCATAAAGTGCTTCGCCGCGATTGGCGTTCATCTTACGCGGAGCCTGATCTTCGACTTCCCCGGTCGAGGACAGAAAGTGGACGAGCGCCTCAACGACCTCTTTACGCTCCTCTTCGGGCAATGTGGCGAGAACATTCGGCATGGTTGTGCCAGCCTTTGTTGCCGCGGGATCGTTCAAAAATCCCCGCAGATATTCGGGCCGAACGCGATTCCCCACATCCGAAAGAATGGGTGCCGGCTTTTTGTCCACGCGACTCGCCAACGCACCGTCGGCTGCGTGGCAGGAAGTGCAATTCAGCTCCCCTAACAGAAGTTCGCCAGCGGCGATTTCTGGCAATGCGGGGGTGCCATTCAATCGCTCGAAACCGAGCACTTTAGGGGGGGCCAGATCGGCCGCACTCAACGGTGTAAGTTGAATAGTACAGAGAACTCCGAGCAGGGAAGCAAGTAGGCTTCTCAGTACGAACGAACGCTTCGAGACGCGCATCATTAGGCAGTTTTGAGTGAGGCAGGTCGGAATAACCGGCGAGGGTGGGGTTCGAACGGGCCGGTTTTGGAAGTAACTTGCTCCCGTTATGCGATGCCGGACGAGCAATGTCAACTAATGGATCAAAAAAGTCAGGCAGATGGGAAAAATATGGTTCGTGGTCGAACGACTATCTGCCTTGCCTGCTCGGAGAGCAATGGACTCAACCTACTCACCTTTGGTGGAGGTTTCAGTTTCGTTCAAGCCTTCTTGAGGTGGAGTGGTTGAGTCCACCAGAGTTGATTCTTCGACCATTGGCGGCGAAGTCGCAGGTGGTGCTGGCGCGATCACTTGGGGCCTGGGACCTGAGAAGCGAGGGACTTCATCTTGCGGGTCCGTAAAGATAATCCGCGGAAAGAGCAGGCCGATCACAAATAACAACAAGCACAGAACGTAGATGGCACGGAACCAATACTTGTAGCTGAGCCACGGATTTCGGCTGCGATCGACCGAGAGCAAATGCAATCCCGGATGCCGCTGCATGATCTCCTCGTTGTTCTCGATGTAAAGCAGAGCATTCCGCCCCACATTGACGAGTTGTTCATTGCGAATTTCGAGAATCAAGAAGGCCAAGGAAACGAAAGCTCCAAAGCCCGCTACCACTTGCGCGAAGACCACATAGCCATCCTTCACGCCGATGTAAAAACCAGCGGCCAGCACTGCCAAGAAGAGCATGTAGAACCGAAACGTTGCCATCCTTTGGCCGGCGTGGTATTCAAACCAATTCCACGCATAGACATAGAGGGTGTTTTCATTCATCTGCTGCTGGCTCATACGGGCTACCTTTTTCCTCTTGAAATTCGCGCGCAGTGGCCGCCACCTCTGCAGAAGACAAGAACTTATTCTGTCTCGGCGGGCGACTGTGTCAATTGTGCTCCGCGGCAAACCGTCTGTTGCACGCGGAACAGGTAATCAAAACTCGGGACGAAATTACCTGCTGGATGGGTCCAATCCGCAATGCCTCTCCAGTTTTTCCGCTATCGACTGGGAAGAATTGGCGAACCGTCCCGCCAGAATCAAATCATCCGGAAGCGATATTCAACCAAGGATTCATTAAGACTTGATGATTATCGGAAGCTTCTGGCCGAAATTATCGCTTGGATCGACCCCAAATCGTAAACTGCCAGCGCGCTTTCCAAACGGAACCGGCTTGCACGGGGGGCTCGGCCGAGATTGCGATGCAATTTGTTTCCTGCGTCAATCGCCCCCCCTGGATATCACGAAAGGCGAGTTCGAACAGCCCTGAGTTAGTTTGAGCTGGCTCGAAAGTGCTTCCCAGGAATTCGGCCGGCTCGCTCAATCGGCAGGCGTAATCGAAGCGCAGAGCGAGTGGCTCAGGGAGGGTTTCAATGCTTGCCGACCAATGAGCCTTCCCTGCCATGCCGACTGCCAGGGCGACGGTTTGCTCGCCGCGGCTTTCAAGAGCCAAACTTTGCAGTGGCGGACTGGCGGGCCAACGATCTTGCGCCGATCCTTCAACTGACGAAAGCAGTAGAGTCGAACTACTTTCCTCGTCGAGAAACAGTTCTGTCTGGTAGCGATCTTGCCGCCAAGCCAGGGAGAGCCGGAGGCGTTTTCCGTGGTGCCAGGCGGTCGCGATTTGTTCCTTTGTCACGGTGGCCACTATTCGTCATCCCCCGCCATCACTGCCCCTTCTTTAGCGCGCCAGCGCAATACGGAATCGAGAAAGCCTTGAATCTTGCCGTCGAGTACCGCGTGAAAATTCCCTTCCGAGTAACCGGTGCGCGTATCTTTGACCCGCTGATCGGGATGTTGGAAGTAGTTGCGAATCTGCGAGCCAAAACCGACCTTGGCCTGACTTTGATATTTGGCTTGAGATTCGGCTTCGCGTTTTTCATCCTGCAAGCGGGCCAGGCGGGCAATCAGCATCTTGCGTGCTAACGCGCGGTTTTGATGTTGGCTCCGTTCGTTCTGGCACTTCACATCAATTCCCGTCTCATAGTGCGTCAAGCGAATCGCACTTTCCGTTTTATTGACGTGTTGGCCGCCAGCACCTCCGGCTCGCATTGTTTCTTCCCGCACATCCTTCGCCCAGTCAATCTCGACCTCCGCCTCGTCTTCCACTTCTGGATTTACATCGACGGCGGCAAAACTAGTCTGCCTTTTGCCTTCTGCGTTGAATGGGCTGATCCGAACCAGGCGATGAATGCCGGTCTCGCCGCGGAGATATCCATACGCAAAAGGCCCGCGAATCGCAAAGGTAACGCTATTGATCCCGGCGACGTCGTTGTCTTGGCGATCGATGATTGCCGTTTCATAGTCGTTGGCTTGTGCCCAGTTCAAGTACATGCGCAGCAACATCTCTGCCCAATCGTGCGCATCGGTGCCACCGTCGCGGGCGAAAATGCTGATCAATGCTCCGGTCGAATCATGGGGGCCATTCAATAACGCTTGCAAACTCAACTCACCCAACACTTTTTCCAGCCGCTCAATTTCCAGCTTGATCTCGGCCGCCAGCGATTCGTCTTCTTCCGCCATTTCGAGCATGCCCGGCAAGTCGTTCGCCGACTGCAGGCAATCGCTCAAGGGTTTCACGATGGCCTTCAGAGCCTTGAGTCGGCCGACGGTTTCGCGGGCTTTTTCTTGATTTTCCCAGAAGCCGGGCAGTGTTAACTGCTCATCGATCTGGGCAACTTTATGCAGTTTGTTGTCGTAGTCAAAGACTGTCCCGCAACTGCCGAAGCTGCTGCTGGACCGCCTCCACACGTTCGAACCATTCAGTTTCCATATCGTTCCTCCAATTCGATTACTATAGAGCAAAACCATCACGCACAGCAGGGGAACCGCAGTGTCCGATTCGACAAGTGTCCTGGCCCAGTTAATGTCCGTTATCGAGGAGCGCCGCCGCAACCCGCCGGCAAAGTCTTACACCACATCATTGTTCCAAGGAGGGGTCGCCAAGATTGGCGGCAAGATCTTGGAAGAAGCTCGCGAAGTGGTAGAGGCTGCGGACGAACCGGGCGCTGCCGGGCGACAGCACACCATCTACGAAGCAGCCGATGTGATTTATCACCTGTTCGTGCTGTTGGGATACAAGGAGATTCCACTGTTTGAAGTGGAAGCTGAGCTTGCCCGACGATTTGGCATTTCAGGAATTGACGAAAAGGCAGCGCGGGGAAAGCCGTAGTTCGGGAAGGGGCATGTTAGGCAACGGAAATTGCGTCAGCCAGAGGTGCATTCGCAATCAGATTCCGATTCCTGCGCAAAGTGCTTAGCCGCTAACGCAACCCCTCATTATTCCATTTTCAACAACAAATCCCCCGTCTCGACCACCACGCCTGGCTTCGCCAATACATCCAGCACGCGGCCATCGAGTTCGCTGGCGATCGTCGTTTCCATCTTCATCGCTTCCAGCGTGAAGAGCTTTTGGCCTTTGCGGATTTTATCCCCCGTTTTCACAGCAACTGTAACCACCATGCCAGGCATGGCGGCACCGATCTGCTTCGGATCGCCCGGGTCCGCTTTCACCCGGCGAACGGCAGTGGCATCGAGGCTTTTGTCGATCACACTGACATCGCGAGGCTGACCGTTCAGTTCGAAAAAGACCGTACGCGTGCCATCGTTGTGAGGTTCGCTCACCGTCAGAAACTTGATAATCAGGCGCTTTCCTTCTTCGATATCGACGGCGATTTCTTCGCCAATTTCCTGCGCGTAAAAGAAGACCGGGGTCGGCAACACGCTGGTGTCGGAGTAGGCACGCAGGTGGGCAGCGAATTCTTCGAACACCTTTGGGTACAGAATATAGGAGAGCACATCCCGGCGCGTCGGTTCGCGCTGCAGCAGCGGCTTGATCTTGGCGGCCGCGGCATCGAAATCCGCGGGCTTCAACGTTTCGCCGGGGCGACCGGTCATTTGCTTCTTATCGCGCATGATCCGTTCGACGACCTTGGGGGGAAATCCACCTGGCGGCTGTCCCATCATTCCGCCGACCAGATCGATGATCGAATCCGGAAACGATAATTCACGCGTGCCATTTAAAACATCGTCGGCGGTAAGCCCATTCGCCACCATCATTAACGCGAGATCGCCGACCGCCTTGGAGGACGGCGTGACTTTAACGATGTCGCCAAGCATCTGATTGGCAGCCGCATAGGTTTGGCAGATTTCGTTCCAGCGGCTGTCGAGCCCCAAGGCCCGTGCTTGCTGAAAGAGGTTGGTGTACTGACCTCCGGGCATTTCGTGGCTGTAAAGATCGGCGGCCGCGGGAAGGACTACATCGTCAAACGGCAGGTAGAACTCACGCACGCCACGCCAGTAATCGCCCAAGGCATTAAGCTTATCGGCATCGAGTTGCGGATCGCGCGGCGTGAAACGAAGTGATTCGACCACCGTGTTCAGATTAGGCTGGCTTGTCCCCCCTGACATCGGAGCCATCGCAGCATCGGCAATGTCCAGTTTTTGCTCGGACGCCTTGAGAATCGCACCCGCTTGAATTCCGGCCGTATCGTGCGTGTGAAAGTGAATCGGAATGCCAATTTCCTGTTTCAGTGCTTTGACCAGTTGCTCGGCCGCGTAGGGCTTGCACAATCCAGCCATATCCTTGATGGCCAGGATGTGGGCCCCCATCTTTTCCAACTCTTTGGCGAGGTTGACATAGTACTTGAGGTCATACTTAGGTCGGCCCGGATTGAGAATATCGCCGGTATAGCAAATGGCCGGTTCGCAGATTGCGCCGGCCTTTAGCACTGCCTCCATAGCAACTCGCAAATTGGGCACCCAATTAAGCGAATCGAAGATGCGAAAGATATCCATCCCGGCCTGGGCAGATTCTTTGCAGAATTCCGCGACCACGTTGTCCGGATAGCTTGCGTAGCCCACCGCATTCGAGGCTCGAAAGAGCATCTGAAACAGAATGTTCGGCACCCGTTCGCGCATTTCCGCGAGCCGTTGCCAGGGGCACTCCTTTAAAAACCGCATCGAGGTATCAAACGTTGCCCCGCCCCACATCTCCAGAGAAAACAGCCCCGATGCATGGTGCGCGTAGGCCTCTGCCACGTTCAGCAAATCCTTGGTGCGAAATCGTGTGGCAAGCAGCGATTGGTGCGCGTCGCGGAAGGTTGTGTCGGTGATCAACAGACGTTCTTGGTTGAGAATCCACTTGGAAAATCCTTCCGAGCCAAGTTCCTTCCACTTATCACGCGTCCCCGGCGGCGGGGCAGTATTCAGCGGAATTTCTGGAACAGGGGCTGCAGTGCGGCGTTTCGGCTTGGGAAGATTTTTGACAAGCGAATGACCATTCACCATGATTTCGCCGAGATAGGTGAGCAACAAGGTCGCCCGGTTCTTCCGTCGCGGAAGGGTGAACAGGTCTGGCGTATCGTCGATGAATCGGGTCGTAACCTTGCCTTCGAGAAACTTGGGGTTCGAGATCAGCTTGATCAAGAACGGGATGTTTGTTTTTACACCCCGGATGCGGAACTCCTGCAGGCTACGCTCGATCCGCCGGGCGGCGTCAATAAAGCGCCTGCCGCGAGCGGTGACTTTAACGAGCAAGGAATCGTAAAACGGGTTGACAGTTGCCCCCGAGAACGCAGTTCCTGCATCAAGCCGAATTCCCATCCCGGCGGCAGAACGGTAGTGAGCAATTCGTCCATAATCGGGCATAAAATTGTTACTGGGATCTTCCGTAGTAACACGGCACTGGATGGCAAATCCCGTGGTCTTGATATCCGCTTGCGCACCCAAACCGATCTCCGGATCGCCCAAAGGCATTCCTTGGGCAACGAGAATCTGCGATTTGACAATGTCGATGCCGGTGACTTCCTCCGTGACCGTATGTTCCACCTGGATGCGCGGATTGACTTCGATGAAGTAAAACTGATTCGTGTCCCGATCAACCAGAAACTCGACCGTACCGGCATTCTCGTAATTCACTGCCCGGCCAATCGCGAGCGCGGCATCACACAGTGCCGAGCGAACGTTCGCATCAAGATTCGGCGCGGGAGCAATTTCGACAACTTTTTGATGCCGCCGCTGAACGGAACAATCCCGTTCAAACAGGTGGACTAAGCCACCGTGTTTGTCGCCGAGCAATTGCACTTCGATATGGCTCGCCTTTTCGACGAACTTCTCGATGAAGATGTCGGGACTGCCAAAGGCCGTAATCGATTCACGCTGGGCTTGTTCAAACGCGGATTGAAATTCATCCGCACTGCGGACCACACGCATGCCGCGGCCGCCACCCCCTTTAGCTGCTTTGAGGATGATTGGGAAGCCAGCACTATCGGCGAACCTGCGGGCATCTTCGATTTTCTGAAACGCTGCCTTGCTCCCTCCCAGCACGGGGACGCCGATTTCCTGTGCAATATTTCGGGCGAACGTCTTATCGCCCAGCTTCACTAGATGTTCCGCTTTCGGGCCAACGAAAATGATCCCTGCCTGATCGCATGCCCGGGCTAGTTCCGGATTCTCCGAAAGAAAGCCGTAGCCGGGATGGATGGCATCGACTTCGTGCTTCTTGCAGACATCAATGATGGATTCGATATCGAGGTATGCCCGGATCGGCTCACCCGAATTGCCAACGGTGTAGGCTTCGTCCGCTTTGAAGCGATGGAGCGCGTAGCGATCTTCGTGGGCATAGATCGCAACAGTTCGAATCCCCAATTCGTGAGCACTGCGAAAGACCCGAATGGCAATTTCGCTACGGTTAGCACAGAGTAGTTTGGTAATTTTTGGCATGCGAGAAGACCACGAGTGCAGGCAACGCACCGGGCACGAAGATGTCCGGAGCAAAAGCTGGGGAAGGCGAGCAAGCCTCTAGTTTACTGGGGATTTGGCGAAGGAACAGTGACCACCGTTTCGATGGTGATCATAGGTTTATTTCTTCCCCATCAACGTCGCAAAAGCCATTCCCACGACTAGTCCGGCGACGTGGGCAACGTTCGCGACATTTCCCGGCACAAACGCTGCCACCGAAGAACCGATGCCGGGAATATCTCGCAGAATGCACAGCACCAACCACCCCAGGCAAAAGTAGATCGTGCTGGGAGTGATTGAATACCGCTCACGATTACCGCTCGCCATGGCTATCCAGACGTAGCCCAGATAGGCATACAGAACTCCCGACAGTCCACCGAAAGCCGGCCCTTGTAGAACAGCTTGCAGCACATTGCTGACAATGGCAGAGACGATCAAAAGTAAGACGAAAAAATAGCTGCCGCGTCGTTCTTCTACTTGAGTTGCGACGACAAACATCGCATAGCAATTGAAGACCAGATGCATGACTCCGAAGTGCAGGAAGATCGGCGTAATCAGGCGCCAGACTTGTCCCTGCTGGATATCGCGAAACGCTGGCGGAATCTTGGCGCCCGTGTTGAATTCCACAAAACTCAACGCCTGATAAGTTCCAGAATCCCGACTGGCTCCCAGTTGAGTCAAGCCCGCCACGACCAGGGCAATCGCAATCAGGGCGAAGGTGATGGGGGCGTTGCGACCAACCATGTTCGCGCCGCCGCTCGAAGACCGCCATTTGCCACTCATCTCGACGACATTCTTCTGAGCCTCTTGCCGTTTGGCGAGCGCTTCTTGCAGTCGCTGATTCGCGACCCGTTGGGCGGTTTGATAGCGCGGGTCGTCCGGATTAAGCCGGTAGTCTTCCAGAAGTTGCCGAGCTTGCGGCAGCGAATCCTCGTCGTGAATCCAAACGACCCAGGAATCGTTCTCGCGTTCGCAGGTCGCTTCGATGTTTTGCGTGATTAGAAAGGCCAGAAAGCGATGGGCATCGCGTTCTTGGGGCAAAAAGCCGACTTGGCGCATGAGAAGATTAGGGCAGGCGGAACGAACGCAACAGCCTCACAGGCGTGTTTCTATCGGTTATAGCATCTATTTTGCTTGGCGCGGGGCGATTTGCCCCTGCGGAAATATCGGCGTAGAGTTGCGCAAGGCACCTTTCCGTCCAGGTATTTCTCGACTTGCTCCACTCCTATGCATCTGGTGAAGAAACAGCCGATCGAAACAGACCAGCGGGCCCTCGCCAAGCGTCAGGACTTGCAGGAAGTTTTTCAGGCGGCAGCCAATCAGGCCAGCCTCGGTGAAGTTACCGTCGGGCAGGTGATGACCCCTAGTCCTTTCACGGTTTGTAGTTCGACCACGGCCTCGGAACTGGTCCAATTGTTTCAAGAGCACCGGTTTCGTCACTTTTTGGTCGTAGATGAGGGGCAGTTGGTAGGGGTGCTTAGCGATCGTGACGTGATTCGCTTGTTTGGATCAGAGGATTTTTCCGAGCGTAAAGCCTTGGAAGATTTCACAGCTTTAGACCTGATGAGCCCCGATGTGCTGAGCGTTACACCGGACACGCCGTTGCGCGAGGCCGTCCCGCTGATGGTCAGCGCAGTGATCAACTGCTTGCCGATTGTCGAAGAGGGGCGCCCCGTGGGGATTCTAACGGGGACCGATATGTTCCTGACGCTGGAACAGTTGCTGAAGTCTTTGGAATAGCGCTGGCTTTCGCAGGGTTTTCTCAAGCAAGTTCGAATGCAGGGCAGGCAATCGTCTTCGGCCTGCAACCTCTATTCCGTCCGCGCCGGCTTTGCGCGTTCTATCAATCCCGCGCGACAGTACGGGCAACGGAAAATGTATGGCGCGCCTTGACGGTCGCTGACGATAGCATTCAGGCTGACGCAAAGCGATTGTGAAGTGCTGGTGAAAGTCGATCCTGGCCCCGGCCCCATGTGCCATGCCGGTCCTCTCCCACCACTTAATGCCTCCTGCGACCATTTGTTCCGGTCGTTAAAGCCGGCATTGCAACACTCGTTTGACATCCACTTCCCCCTGCCTGCTTACCGCGGACCCCCCGGCCCGGAAGAACCATGGAATTTGTGATGTACCCACCTCTTTGCGGCTCAGTTTGTGTTCGCTCCGTTTCTCGAAAACCTGGGAGAATGCCGTTAGATGCCGAAACAGACCGTACGGGTAGTGACCCGCGCGGCGGACGGAACCTTGCGCATTCGTGATTACCTTTCGACTGAGCCGCTGTTGGAACAGCATGCTCAGATCGGCATTGATGACTGTAGCACCGACCTATCCTTGCGAGGACACCCGGTTTTTCGCGGCCTGATTGGCCCGATGCCGGATGGCAAGGGGATTATTCGCTATGAATCCCCCGAGGTTTTCGAAACCCTCACCAAGGAATGGACGGCAGCCAAACCGAGTCGGCGAGCTCGCCGGAGGATGCATCCTCCCAGCGACCTACCCGCTGCGGCCGAGGTTGAAAACTAACAGTGATTGATGGGACCAACCCACAGCCGCCGGGGCCACCCTCGCCCCGGCGGCCGAGGAAGTTGACGGTTCGCTGTCGTGAATTGGTTTAGACGAGGTTATGACCTAAAAAATCGGGAACGATTCCATGCTCGCCACTCTCTTCTGTCTTGGAATCTGGCGGGCGCTTTACGTTTATCGCAATAAGCGACAAAGCCAAATCAAGTAACAGGGCGCTGGGTTTTTCGAGATTCAAAGATCGATTAGGTCTAGCACGCTGCTGTACGTAGGTCTAGCACGCTGCTGTACGGTTGATGGTTCCTACGATGAGCCGTGCGTGAGACAACCGACATTCTATCCGGCACGAGTGCCGTGATCCCGCAACGCGGGGTACCAGACCTTTAGGCTGATCGAGCTGCACTTGTTTTACAGAACTATTGACAAGTAATCAATGATTCGAGACGATTGCATTGACTGTCGGCTCCTGCGGTACGCGCTGCGCACGGCTGGAGAGGCAACTGCTCTTTGATAATTCGATCTGCGGTAATTGTGCAACAGGTGTTGCACATTTCTACAAAAAAAATGACCTTTTGTTGCAAAACTACCGAGCCATTCCCGAGGAAAACCGATTTTTGCAACAAAACGAAGGATAAAAACAGGGGTTCTTGTTGCAATATTCAGAAGTCTTGCAAGAAAACCGGGGTTTTTCGGCGATTGCTCAGACAACAAGCGGTGGGATGCTGATGCGCATAAATGCCCGTTAGTTCTCGAACGATCAACGCATGACATCAAGTGATAGCCCGCGTCGTCGTTTCGATGATTGCCGCAAGTGCATGGACGACGTTTATGTGGCGAACGGCACTCGGAGTGTGCCTGCGACGATTGGGTACCGCTACCGCCTACGTCATCACCCGCGGCACAATGGCCAATCGAAGGCAGATGCATTACAAAGAGCCCCTTTGCGGTTTTCATTTGCATAGCTCGTAAAGCACTCCCTTGATTTCTTCATCCATCCACTCCACTTCAACCCAACGCTCGGCAGCGCTGGGCATCGTTGTGCTCGCAGCACTTTTATGGAGTAGTAGTGGATTCTTTGCGAAAGCTCCGTACTTTGCGGAATGGTCCGGAGCTGTGCTTGCGTTCTGGCGAGCGGTGTTTGCGTCGGCAATATTGCTGCCGTTCGTGCGCAGACCTCGCTGGTCGTGGCGGATGCTGCCGATGGTCCTCGCATTCGCGGCCATGAACTACACCTATCTCACCGCGATGAAACTGGGCACGGCAGCGAATGCGATCTGGCTTCAGAACACGGCACCGGTGTGGGTGCTGATCGCAGGCGTCTTTCTGTTGCACGACTATGCCACTCGGAAAGACGTGTGGATGGTATTGCTGAGTAGCTTCGGCATCGCCTTCATTCTGGTTTTCGAACTCCGAGAGTTGCAGACCAAGCCGGACGGAGCCTTGGCCGCGTTCTGGGCGGTGCTCTCCGGAATGCTTTACGCAACGGTTGTGCTCTCGCTGCGCACACTCCGCGACCACGATGCCACCTGGCTGATTGCTTTGAATCATCTCTGCACCGTGCTGCTGTTACCCGTGATGATCTACGTCCCTGCTTTAATCTCCGGGAGTGAAGCTCCCACCTTTGACGTACCAACCGGCATTCAATGGCCCCTTGTAGCCGCATTTGGAATCTTTCAGATGGGGCTCCCCTACGTCTTATTCAGCCGAGCCTTGCGAACGATCCCCGGCCACGAGGCAGCCGCAATCACCTTGATCGAACCGATCTTGGTTCCGGTGTGGACTTTTCTTGCGTGGGGTGAGCAACCAGCGTGGTGGACGATTGTTGGGGCCACGCTCATTCTGGCAGGCCTTGGGGCAAGATACCTGCCAGGATTGATAACGCGAAGGTCGTAGCGACGGGCGGTGAATTGCTGATTCTGGCTGACATTCAGCTCGGCCTAAAGTTCTCCAAAAGTTTCGATTTCTAGCGCTACTAGTTCTGCCACAAGTTCCTCGTCGGTGGGCCGACGGAGAGGTTCCTTCGCCGTCATTCGTTTCACCAGGCGAACTAATTTGGGGGGCAGGTCGCGTCGTTGTTCCTGAAGGTCTGGCAACGGGCGTTCTAACTGTGCCAACGCCACGGCTTCGGCCGAAATGCCGGCCAAGGGAGAGTGATTCGTAAGCAATTCAAACAGTATCAGCCCCAAGCTATAGGTATCGGCTGCCGAGGTAAGGCGGTGATGCGACACAAAGCTTTCCGGCGGGGCGTATCTGAGTGTGCCGTGCCAATTCTCCGTCGCGCGACATTCAGGAGAGTTCAGTAGCCGGGAGAGGCCGAAGTCGATCAGCGTCACTTCGCCGCGCGGCGCGAACATGATGTTTGACGGCTTAATATCGCCGTGTAGCCAGCCACAGCGGTGCAATTCCGCCAGCCCCTCGGCCACTTGTCGAACGATCCACAAAGCGCGAGGCAAAGGCAAGTACTGTGTGTTCCCCAAGGAGTTTCGGGGAGCGCCATCACGAAGTTCGAAATACGCGCCGAGCGTAAGCCCTTCCAAAAACGGGAGGACCAAATAGTACGGTGACTTTTCCAGATGGGTGGCCAGTACCACTGAAAGTCGCGGGTGGCTCACTTGCGCCGCGACTTGAGCATCGCGCTGGAGGGTCTGGCGGGCCTGGACAATGTCGCGAACATCCTCGCGGAGGACTTTGAGGACATAGTCCGCAGGATGAGTTTCTGGTGCCGAGGCAGGCCTCGCGCGGTGAACAGTCGTCCACCTTCCGCTACCTATCATCTGCAAGCAAAGCCAATCGCCGCAGCGCCAGGCTTCCTCGCGTGATCGTCCCTGCCAGCGCACTGGCGCGGCGACGAAGGTAGCAGGGCCTGGTTGGCTGACAGAAGGCATTAGAAATCCTTGTGGTTCGTGACAGCGAACCAGCGGAATCAGGAATAGCTAGGAAATTACAGTCCTTCTTCCTTCTCGGATCGCCCCGGCCCTCAAGCTGAACCTACCCCTGTCGACCCCTAAAACCGCTGCAAATGCCTTTACCCTACCCCTTTAGCAATACCCTGCCCCAGAGGAGAAAGACTGCGGGAATCGCGCGGGAATTGCCCCGAAATTTCCCAGTTGGACTCCTGTAACATTGGTAGTTCGCTCCGCAGCTGCCAGACAGGCCGTTACTGGCAGAAGGGGCCCCGGGCAACTCCGGGCAGTTCACGCTTATTCGTCTCAGAACTGTTCCCCGCACAATTGTGAGGAGCAGGTGGCTTAGGTAGACTAATTGTTTGGTTTTCACCTCACGAGTACTTGAGGGGGAGGCCTTTGAGCGGATATGTGCCGAGGAGTTGGTTATGAGTATTAACGTCACCCTAGTCGTCGTCGGCGGGGACGTGAAAACAACGGAAATTACTCCCCGGCTCCCTGCCATTTTGGGCCGTGGTCGCGGCGCGACGATTTTGCTTCCTCATCCCTTGGTAAGCCGCCAACACTGTGAGCTTTTTGAAGCGAATGGCCAACTGATGGTTAAAGATTTGGGTTCGCTCAATGGAACATACGTGGGACAGGACAAAATAACTGAATGCAGTC
Organism: Pirellulaceae bacterium; assembly: GCA_041739545.1. Classification (GTDB taxonomy): domain Bacteria; phylum Planctomycetota; class Planctomycetia; order Pirellulales; family Pirellulaceae; genus JBGSNR01. The sequence goes on from JBGSNR010000004.1 coordinate 69,118, forward strand.
TAGCCCCAGGTTCTCTGTTGACGGTTGGTTCGGTGACTTTTCGCGCGGTTTACGAGCTGAATGGTGCCGTGACTGATCCGTCTGTCGGAATGTCTGATACGGCAGCAGGCATGCCAATCGTTTCCCCCATGTCGACGCCGGAAACACCATCCAGTGGCTCAGCGGACTTCAGTGAGACCGTCAAGCAGCCCGAATCTTCCCAAGCTGAACCTACGTTTTCGTTCAATGAACCCGAGGAAGAGTCGGAAGATGCAGATGCAGCCGACGATTTCAAGGCATTTCTGAAGGGCCTCGAAGACAAGTAATGTCGCCTGGTGTAGCCTCGCGACCATACTCATCCATTCATGTCGGCAACACGAGAACAAGCTGACGCAACCATTCGTCTTTGCCAAGGCGCCGCGGAGAAATCGTGGCAGTGTGGACATCGCCATGGGAACGTCGTGGAACTTGGAGTGGAAGCTGGGGATGACATCTTTGTGGCGGCGGATCTGCATGGTAACCGGCTGAACTTTCGTCGGTTATGCGAACTTGCGGATCTAGAACATAATCCACGGCGGCATCTCATCATGCAGGAAGTCTGCCACGGCGGGCCTAGTTATCCCGACGGCGGATGTATGTCCCATCTTCTCCTCGAAGATGTCGCCCGCTTGCAGGCTAGGTTCCCTGACCGATTTCACTTCCTGCTCAGCAATCATGAATTAGCAGAGTTGCTCGACTATCCCATTTCCAAAGGAAAGAAGATGCTGAATCTTTCTTTCCGCTGCGGAATACAAGAGATGTACGGATCGGCCGCCGAAGAAGTGCGGCACGCATATCAGCAGTACATCAGCAGTTGCCCGCTCGCGGTTCGTTTGCCGCATGGGGTTTTCATATCGCATAGCTTGCCGGAACGGGTCGACAAAGATGGCTTTGATGTTGACGTTCTCCAGCGTCGGTTGACCGGTGCAGACTTGAAGGCCTGCGGGCCGGCGTTTCGTTTGGTCTGGGGACGCGACTATCGTGTGGCCAACGCAGAAGCCTTCGCCAAGCTAATCGGCGCTGAGTTGTTGATTCACGGGCACGAGCCTTGTCCCGAGGGCTGCCGCATGCCGAATCAGCGGCAAGTGATTATCGATTGCTGCGGCGACCGCGGTGCTTTTCTGCACTTGCCCATCGGCCCGAAACTAACACACCGCGATGTAATGTCTTGCGTTCGTTCGATCTTTCCTCGCCCCAGCCAATCGGCCGTGGTTGCGCCTGCCCTCGCTGCGACTGCAAAGAAATCCGTCTAATGCCGCCGCCTGCTCGCAAACCCGCTGCAGCATTACCACCATCCTCCCCTCCCGTCGTGCGCCGCAGGCCCAGATTTCAGTTTCCGCTCTATATCTTGATGATCTTGATGACGGTGATGGGGATGGCGCTGGCACCGGCTTCCTATTTCATGCGTGCGGACCCCAACGACACCCGCGGTCGCGCGGCGGCGTTAATTTTCATGCTTGCCGCGCCCATGTTTTTGGTGATCGTAATTAATGTCGCCTACCAGATCTTCCGTCGGTATCGTCGGCGGTAGTTCTATTGGTCGCCCGAGTTTCAAATTCAATTGAACTTTGTGTATTGGTTGCCAGGCATTCGCGAAGGCTGCGCGACAATCACGATCTGAATGCTTGTCACGTCTGCTCGCACAGGAAGCCAGTTTCTTGCATAGTCGATCTGCGTCGATGTTAACGATCTCGAGGCGCCGGGATCATGCAGGAAGCAAATCGGCACGCGCGTTGCGTCATTGTTTGACAATCCAGTCGAAATTTGCATCTAGATGCGTTGCCACGATCGGAGCGAAATTCGACTGATCTGTGTCATCGAATTTGAAACAAGGAGCTTCCGATGAACTGGGATCAAATCGAAGGAAACTGGAAGAAGTTCAAAGGGCAGGTTCAACAGAAGTGGGGCAAGTTGACTAGCGATGATCTGGACGTCGTTGCCGGGAAGAAAACCGAGATTGTTGGCCGTTTGCAGGAGCGATACGGCATGGCGAAAGAAGAGGCTGAGAAAGAACTCGACGAATTCTGCAAGACCTGTCGCTAACTTGATCGCATTAAAACCGACAATACACGGATGGCTCGGCCGTAGCTTCTCTGGCAGAAGCTGCGGCCCATTTTATTGAAAGTGAGCGTTCCCCTATCAAGCTGGCAGGGGAGCGAGCAGAGTTGCAGTGGTCAACTGTTCGCCTAACGCAATTTCATGAAAAATTTGCGTGGCATGCCAATTGCCTTAGTTGTTATCGAAAGATTTCCTTCTCCCGTTCGCGGGACTACTCACGAGATGGAGTTAACCCATGCTTGGCACAATTCTTCTGGTCATCCTAATCCTGATGTTGCTGGGATCCTTTCCGGCGTTTCCACATAGCCGATCATGGGGCTATGGCCCCAGCGGCGGCTTAGGGCTAATCCTCATCATTGTGCTGGTGCTCGTCTTGATGCGAGTCATCTAGCTGGCGGCGATTAAGCAATTTCAACTGGATTTGCCAACTGCTCGAAGCATCATTGACGGTCTCAAAATTCGCCTGAGTTATGGACTGAATTCTATGCCTACCAAACATCGTCCTCCGCGCGGAAACGTTCTCGTCAATGTAGTGATTGCGCTAGTGCTCTTGTTAATTATGGCAATTATCGGCGGCTATGCGGTGGGCTGGATCAAGTTCACTTCCCAGTCTGATAAAGCGACGATCGAGATCGAAACCGGGCAAATTCAGGACGCCACAAATAATGCTGCCAATCAAGCGAGTGAAGAATTGAACCAGCTACAGAAACGTGCGGGGGAAGTTCTTAACGATGCAGGTAATGCAATCCCTGCCGGCGAGGCCGACGATGACATCACTCCAGTTGACCCTCCAAGCACACCGATCCCAGTGGGCGAACCCGCACCCAATGATGTTTCACCAACTGGCCCTCCTGTCGCGCCAGCTTCACCGTAGAAGTGCAAATCGCGAAAGTCTTGTTTCAGTTTTGGTAACAATCGACGGCCACGCGACGTGGTGCGGAAGATGATCAGCGCCTATTTTTCATCGGCGCGCGGGTCATGCCACTGATCAAAGCCCAACCATAAGCTACGGGCATGTCGATGCATGACGAGCGGGAAAAGAACGACGAAGGCCAGTAAAATTGCTTTCGCTTCCCACCCTTGATTCAGGCGTAGGCTGTAGAGGATCACGTAAACCACCGTCGCGATCAACGCCGTCAGGCCGTAGTTGATGTAGATGGAACCGAGAAAGAAGCCCGGTTCTCGCTCGAATTTCAAGCCGCATTCCGAGCAAGTTTCGTGCATTGCCAAAAAGCCACGAAACAAGTTGCCTTCGCCGCAAACGGGACACTTCCACCGCAATGCCCGGCCGAGCAATTTCCAGTATCGGGTCAGCAAATAATTCTCGATTAAAATGAGAAATTCTAGAATGAAGTCAGATCGGATCGATGAGCCCAAGGAACGACACGCAAAGAAGCGTCTGCGTAGTTAAGTTTATGCGGCTCGACTGCTTCCTCCAATGCCTGCAGCCGAACATCCAGCCGCAACTGCTTTATTTCGCACGGCAATCCGCCGATTCCGTACTGGAAGATGCCCTTGCTTGCATCGCTGCGCTAATCCTCGATAATTTCAGGTACCTAACCTGCGGCAATTGGAGTGCCGTGCTCCTGCCCATTTTTCTCTGGAGGGTTCCATGCGTTTCACAAGCATCGCGTTGCATTCGTTCCTGTTGGTGGCGGCCTGCGTCCCAACTTTTGCAGCTGACTGGGGATTGAAGCCCGGCAGTGTTGAATTGCGATCTGTGGGGCCAATTACATTTGGTCCCGATGGTGTGCTCTTCGTGTCCGACCCGAAGGAAGCCATGATCTATGCCATCGACACTGGCAGCGCGACGGGCGATCCAAGCAAGGCGAAGATCGAACAAAAAAACCTCGAAGTCAAGTTGCAAGAACTACTGGGGAGCGAGGCACAAGTTGCCGATCTCGCCGTAAATCCTAGCAGTGGTGAAGTGATCCTGGCCGTCACGGCCAAAAGCCCTGCACTGGTAAAGATCGATACTGCTGGAAAGTTGAGCCAGATCTCTTTGAAGAATATTTCGTCTGCGGTCGTCTCTCTGCCGAATCCTCCTGCCGATGCCTCGACGCCGCGCGGCAATCGACGCGATGACGCAGTTACGGACCTGGCGTTCATCAGCGGGAAGTTGCTCGTCGCGGGACTCACCGCTGGAGATGCTGCGTCGAAGGTGCGCGAAATCGCGTTCCCGTTTGATGCTGCCGACGAAGGAATTAATGTTGAGATCTATCATGCGGCTCACGGCAAAGTCGAGAACAACTCCGTCGTTCGCGTTTTTGTACCGTTCACCATTGATGGCGAACCAAGCGTCCTGGCCGGCTTCACCTGCACGCCCCTCGTAAAGTTCCCGATCAAGTCCTTCGAAAAGAAGGGGGAGAAAGTTCGAGGCACCACGGTGGCCGAACTTGGGAACCGCAACAAGCCGCTGGATATGATTGTTTACGAACAAGGTGGGAAGCAATTTCTACTGATGGCGAACAGTGCTCGCGGTGTGATGAAGATCAGCACCGACGATCTCGGCAAGAATGAAGGGCTGACGACGCCGGTCAGCGGCGGTGGCACGGCCGGACAGAAGTTCGAGACGATCGCAGACCTGCAAGGAGTCGTGCAACTCGACAAATTGAACGATCAGCAAGCAGTGATCCTGGTTCAAAAGGACAAGTCGCTTGAACTATTGACCATTGCACTGCCGTAACGGTGGGGACTGGTTTGAGAGTTCAGTTCGATTTCAAGAATAGGCTGCCTGTTACGAATTTCGTGACAGGCAGCTTTTTTTAGTCCGTCTCTGATTTAACCTTCGCCAACATTCGGAGCAGCACATCGGCAGATTCAGGCCGCTTGTTGGGATCGGAACTGATGCACTGCATGATGATGTCGGCCAGTGTTTTGTTCAGATTCGGCACGACTTCCAAAATCGGCGTTGGGTCTTTCGTATCGTGCTGCAAGGCTGCCCGGCCGGTGGCATCGATATTTTGCCAGGGGAGCGTGAAGGCACACAAAGCGTAAGCCGTAACTCCCAGTGCGAAGATATCAACTCGGTGGTCTGTTGCCCGCCGACGGACGATTTCCGGAGCCATGTAAAGTGGCGTACCAGTGCGGTTACCGGGAAGCATGTACTCTCGCTTCGCAGGCAAAGTCAGGCCAAAGTCGATCAGCTTCAGAGATTTACCGTCCGGCGCAACGATAAAGTTGCGCGGGCAAATATCGCGGTGAATGTAGCCCGCTTGATGCACGGCCTGAATTGCCTCGGCCATTTGTCGGATGAGAGCCACGCGATTCCCGATCAAGATTGGATCCTTTGCCGAGATCAGTGTATTGAGCCCTGTACCTTCCACGAACTCCATCAAAATGTACCCTTGGCCTGTGCGAACTTCGCCGAGCTCGAAGGTCTGCACGATGCGCGGGTGTTTAAAGGACATGCCGATTTCCCCTTCGCTCGGCTTATTTAGACCTTTAAAGCGGGCCTCGAAATAGTCGGTTTTATCCTTATCGAGCAACTTCAGGCCGAACTGCTTTCCGGTTTTGATTTCGCGTACGAGGTGGAAGTTCGACATCGTGCCGCTGATTGCTTCTCGCAGAATTTCAAAGCGTTCCGAAACATCGACGCGTTTGTCCTTGAACAGTTCGGCGATCTTAGAGAATAGGTTGAATGCCATCGTTCAGGTGGATCGAACCACCGTGCCTCTACTATCAGACTCTGGATTACGACCGATCGGGGTAGATTGTCGTTGCTTTTTCCGATTCCGCTCCGCCTCTGCGGCATGGAGCGGTCCCCTTGAAGTCCACTCTAAGCCGGCGCAGGAAGAGGAGCAACTGGCGAGCGAACGGCTATTTGCGAATCGCGTACAGTCGTTCCTGGCCGCGGAGATAGAGCGTGCCGTTGCTGACAGCCGGGGATGCATAAAATTCGTCGGCCAACTGATTTTCGACCAGCTTATCGTAATACGGTGCCGCAGAGACGATCGTGCAAAGCCCTTCCGTGTTCTGTAGGTAGACTCGTCCTTCGATAATGATCGGCGAAGCGCGATATTTGCCGGGCAGACGGTGTTTCCACCGCGTGTGACCGGAAGGAAGATGCAAACAGCGTCCAAACCCATCGTCGGTGACGGTAAATAATAGTTCGCCCCAGGCTACCGGCGAACAATGATCGGGCGAACTATCGGCCCGCTCCCAAATGATATTTCGCCGCAGTATCTCGCCGGCAAACTCAGCCGAGACCTTCACTCCAAAGGTCGCTCCCCGCTCGCCGCGTGTGGCAAACAAGGTTCCCTGCGCAAAGGTGGGGCCACTCACGGTCTGCCCCCCGGTCAGATTGGGCAGATACCAAATCTGCTTGCCACTGGCCGGATCATAGCCATCAAGTTGATTGGCTCCCATTACGATCAACTGCCGCTGTTCGCCAACATCGATCAACAGAGGCGTGGTTGCCGCATCTGCTTGTTCTCCAACGGCCCGGGTGATTCTTTCGGTTCGCCACCGCTCGCGACCACTGAAGACATCATGCGCGACAAGGTAACTGGCGGCCTCGCCGACCGTGGTATCCGCCGCTTGGATGCAAGTAGAGATAACGTAGTTCTTGAAGAGCACGGGACTGCTTGCATGGATCGTTCTAGGGTTGTACTTCCCATAAAGCTCCTGAAGATTGATTTGCCAAAGCAGATTCCCGTCGAAGTCGCAGGCGGCCAGGTCGCCGTTTGCGAAAGGGGCGATCACGTATTTGCCATCGGTCACGGGGGATGGCTCTGGTAAATCTGGGAGGCCCAGTTTGCCGCGCACTTTCGGCGGAGAAGCTTCCACTGTCTCCAATTGACCCACTTCCCGCTGCCAGATAATTTTGCCCGTCGTTCCGTCGATTCGCAGCAAAACGCGCTGCCCTGGTTTCGTTATCCCAGTCACAAATACCGCATCACGCCAAACGATCGGCGTGCTCGACCCTATCGCTGGCAGCTCACACTTCCAAAGCAACGAGCGGGTTTCGCTCCAGACGAGTGGAATATCTCGTTCGCTACTTACGCCTGTCCCCGATGGTCCGCGCCATTGCGGCCAATTTTCAGACCGGAGTGTTCCGTTCAAACTGAGCCAGACGACGACTGCCCAGGCTAGAATTAGAGCCTGGTCAGAGCGGTAGCGATTCCTGCAAGTCCTGGAATTCATAGCGATGGGGGGGTCACGGAAGACCTTGAGTAGCCGGGGAATAGTCGATCAGCGTGCGCGACCTAATGATATTGTCGCGATCGTAGTACTCGAGGGCGAGTCGAGTTTGCGAAACTTCAGGCTGTCCGAGTTCTTCCTGGCAGTGGATTTTGCGCCACGCAAGCTCGGCATGAAAGCCAGCGAGGACTTCGTAGCGTTCAATCGCTGCTAAGGCTTCCGAGTGGTGCCCCAATTGATACTGGGCAAGTGCCGTTTGGTAGTGCGCCCTTGGAATTCGATCCGGATTGTTGATCGACCGGCAGATCTGCAAACAGGCTTGGTAGTTTTTCAGCGCATACCAATAGGTCGCCAGGACGTGGGCATTGTGCCCTCGCAACTCAGGCACGCCGGAATACTTGTGGGCTTGGTTCAGAGCTTGAGCGGCAGCCTTATGTTGGCCCAACGCCAACATTTCATTGATACCGAGCAGAGTGTCGTGCAAGGCGTGCTGTGAATCAACAGCTGGATCACCGTGTGCAGGGCCGCTTACCAAAGCGTTATATTCAGCATTCCAATACGCGTCTGGGATGCCCCGAAGATCTACGAACTTCCAGATGCCACCGGTTTGCCGAAAGTGAAACACGAAGGGCGTGTGAGCGAGGGCTCCGCGTTGCGCGTAGGCGTAAACAAAACAATCATCGGCTGATGCATCAACGATTGCAGCGATACGAAAGTCCGTTGCCTCGACAGGCAGGCGACAGGATTCTTTCTCTATTTCTACCAGTTCGAACCAATCGGCTACAGGAATCGGACGAAAGCGGTAGGCTCGTTCATAGCGCTTCATCCTGGTTCCCCAGTCGATTAGCTCAGCCAACGATTGATCGTCCTCGGCCTCCGAAGATTGTTGCAGCTTTCGCAGCAGATTAAGAATCGGTTGATGGCGTTCGTCGATCGTATCGCTACGCCACTGACCGTCGAGAAACTTGCGTGCCTCCTGATAGCTGAAGTCAGGAACTTCCCGTTCATCGAGAAGCAGTGCCCCTTCAAACGCCGGGGATGCAATTAAGAACGCGTAGAAGAAGACACTGCAAAACGAGAAGATCGCGGCCTGTGCTGATTTGCGGCAGCGGATGACGATCCGCCTCGACACACTCTCTGCCGCTGCGCTATCGCGCGGCGAGTGCGCGAACGGAACGTAGTCGGATTGCAGCCAGCTTTGGGACACGAGCGGATTCCACGAGAGAAAGCTTCTCTCATTATCATTGCTCGCAATCAGCTTCCACAATGGCAGGCTGCGTACAGTATTGCCGGTTGGTCCTAATTTAAGGGCTCATTTTGCGGAGTTGCACCAGGGACCGCCGCACGGATTCGAGTTGCTGCTGCGCATGGGCCAGGCCTTCGCGCTCCGTCTTCACGACTTCAGCCGGCGCGCGGCTCACGAAGCTTTCGTTCGAAAGTTTGCTCTCCTTACTCTTGATGAACGCGGCCAGCCGCTGCTCTTCCTTTTCATTCTTGGAAATTTCTGCTGCTACATCAATGAAGTCCTTCAAGTCGACGTAGATCTCCAGCCCCGGCAGCGAGGCCTTGGCGTTGGTCGCGGGGGGCTCGATTTTTTCTCTCCAAGCGATGGCACGGGCATTGGCCATCGATTGAAAGTAGGGAGCCATCGGCGCAAGCAAATTTGCGATCGCGGGCGTGCATTGCACACTGAATTCCAACTGGTTCTTGGAGGCAATGTTCTGTCGACTCCGAATCTCTCGAATCGCAGCGAGGGCTTGCTGGAAAATCGAAAACTGCTGCTCGATTTGGGAGTCTTGCCGAGCTAAATCAGGTTCGGGCCAAGGGGCGACGATCAAAAATTCGCTCGCCTCAACGGGATTCAATCCACGTTCAGGAGCTAGTTTGTTCAAGTTGTGCCAGATTTCTTCCGTAAGGAACGGCATCAGCGGGTGCAGCAACCTGAGGAGCACATCCAGTGCGTTTGCGAGCACGCGTTGGGCGTGCGCTTGCTGCGCGGGATTCTGCAAACGAGCTTTGGCAATCTCGATGTAAAAACTGCAGAACTCGTCCCAGGCGAAGTCGTATAAGCACTTGGCAGCATCGGCATATCGATACTCCTGTAGTGCTGCGGTGCTTTCCTTCGTCACGGTCGCCAGGCGGCTCAACAGCCAACGGTCTTCGACGGTGAGGTCTTGCTCATTCACAGGCCCAGCAGAGTAGTCCTGCAGGTTGATCAGGGCAAAGCGGGCCGCGTTCCACAATTTGTTGCTGAAGTTACGGGCGACTTCAAACCGCTCGCTTACCACAGGCCCGCGGGGTAGCGCGGTGTCTTCTTCCTTACGTGCCCATTGCGTAGAAAATTCCTGCGAGCATTTGCTGCACTTAATTCGAGGCAATTCGCGATTCTGTTTGGTTTGGTCGATCAGGGCATGGCAGTGTGGGCATTCAAACTGAACCGGCATGCGCACATCCTGCGTTTCTGTGCACAATGCGGCCAGCCCAAAGCGAAGGGCATCGGCCCCGAACTTTTCGATCACGTCCAACGGGTCTACGCCATTCCCCTTCGACTTGGACATGGTTTCGCCGTAGCCGTCGAGAATTTTTGGGTGGATGTACACCTCGTGAAAGGGAATTTCCTGCATGTTATTGAGGCCCGTCAACACCATGCGTGCGACCCACAGCGTGATAATGTCGCGGCTGGTGATCAGCGTGCTGGTCGGATACCAGTACGCAAGTGCAGGCGTTTTTTCAGGCCAGCCCAGCGTGCTATGCGGCCAGAGTGCGGAAGAGAACCACGTATCGAGCACGTCGGCGTCACGTTCGAAGCCGGCTTCTTCCAATTCCTTCTCGATCTGATCCTGATTCGGCTGTACGCAAACGAACTCGATGAAGTTGCCGGAGGAAGGTTCAAAGCGAATCTGCGCGGAAACTTTATCGCCGTACGCTTCGCGCAACTGCTTGATGCGGCGGTTCTGGGTGTCGATACAAAGTTGTTTGAATTCTTCCAACTCGGTGGGCAGATCGCTGTCGGGATGTTCACGTTCGAAGGCTTCAATATCTCGGCAAAGATCCGTCACGCTGCGGCGAGCCGGCAATTCCATTTCTCGCATGCAGGTCCACACGGGAATTTGATGTCCCCACCATAACTGGCGGCTGACGGGCCAATCGCGCTTTTCGCCGAGCCAATCGAGATAGCTTTTCGCATAGCGTTCCGGCACGATCTTTACTCGGCCGTCGGTTACCGCATCCATCGCTTGTTGGGCGAGACCGGCCGCGCCATTGTCTGCATCGCGCATCCGCACAAACCATTGATCGGCCAAGAAAGGTTCAATCGGCGTTTTGCTTCGATCGGACATCGGCAGTTCGATTTCTCGATCTTCCACGTCGCCGAGCAGGCCCAGTTCATCCAGGTCAGCCACGACGGCGGCACGGGCTTTTTTGATCGGCAGGCCTTGGTATTTTTCCGTGAACTCATTGGTCCGGCCGCTTGGTTCGCGGATCGCGGTGATCGTGCCGTTGGTATTGAGGATGTTGATCATCGGCAGTTGCTGCCGCTGCCCCACCATGTAGTCGTTCGGATCGTGCGCCGGGGTGATCTTCACGCAGCCGGAGCCCATTTCGGGCTTGGCCCATTCGTCGCAGATGAGGGGAATCTCTCGGTTGGCGAGGGGGAGCATCAGCTTGCGACCGTCGCGGGCCATTTTGGCGAGGGTCTCCAACTGCGGCAGCATCGAACTGCGACGTTCACGGATGTTGTCGATCTGCGCCTGGATACCGTCTTTTTCTTTTGTTCCAGCTTTTGCGAGACGTTCTAGTAACTCCGCTTCGGCCGTGTTCAAAGCCTTGGCCGGATGCGGATGGCACGCAACGGCAGTATCACCAAGCATCGTCTCGGGCCTAGTGGTGGCAATCGTCACCACGGTCGGTTCGCCAGGCTGCGGATCGATAACCGGATAGCGAAAATGCCAAAAGTGACCCTTTACCGTGTCCTGGAAAACTTCGTCGTCGCTGACGGCGGTCTGCAGGAAGGTATCCCAGTTCACGAGCCGTTTGCCGCGGTAGATTAGCCCTTTTTGGAAGAGATCGAAGAAGGTCTGCCGCACTGCTCCGGCACATGTTTCATCGAGAGTGAAGCGAGTTCGCTCCCAGTCGCAAGAGGCCCCCATTTGTTTGAGTTGACCCAAAATGCGGGCTTCGTATTGCTCCTTCCATTCCCAGATGCGAGCCACCAGTTTCTCGCGACCCAGGTCGTGACGCGTCAGATTCTCTTCTTCTCGAAGCCTTCGTTCCACCACCGCTTGCGTGGCGATGCCGGCGTGATCGGTGCCTGGCATCCATAGGGTGTTGTACCCTTGCATGCGGCGCATACGAATTTGTGCGTCTTGCAACGTATTGTTCAGTGCATGCCCCAGGTGCAGCGCCCCAGTTACGTTCGGCGGAGGAATCACAATCGCGAACGGCCCGCGCGAAGGATCTTTTTGACCAGCCGGGGGAGGTTCCGCGTGGAAGAACTTGCCCGCTTCCCACTGCTGATAAATGCGTGGCTGAGCTTCGGCAAAGTCGAAACGGTTGGGGAGAGATTCGGGAGAAAATGTCATAACGCGTTCTTAAATGGTTAAGATTGCACTTAGTCGGGGAATACAAATAGGCAAGACTTAGCCGGCTGACTCTACGCAAAGCTTGTACTCGATCGCATCGACTAGCGCCAGCCAACTGGCTTCGATGATATTTTCACTCACGCCGACGGTTCCCCAGACGTTACCGTCATCATCGCTGCTTTCAATGATGACGCGGATGCGGGCTGCGGTTCCTGCTTCGCCGTTCACCACGCGGACTTTATAGTCAATCAGTCGCATATCGCGGAGTATCGGAAAGCTACCATTGAGCGCCTTTCGCAAGGCAGCATCGAGAGCATTCACTGGACCATCTCCTTCGGCCACTTCGTGACGCAGTTCGCCATTCACGCGGAGCTTCACCGTCGATTCCGTCACCGGAGTGCGCGTGCCATTTTGGCCATCACTTTCGGCAGCAACTTCCACATGATATTTCAAGGTTTCAAAATGGGGCTGAAACGTACCAAGTGTGCGGCGAACGAGCAAATCGAACGAAGCATTTGCCGTTTCGAACTGCCACCCTTGGGCTTCGAGAGCAACAATTTGTTGCAAGATTTTGTCTTGTGCATCCCGTTCGATTTCCAACTTACTGGTTAGCGCCGCGATGTTGGATCGGCCGGAAAGTTCGCTCACCAAAATGCGTCGCTCATTGCCCACTAGGGTGGGGTCGAGATGTTCGTAAGTGTTGGCGGCCACGTTGACCGCATGCACGTGCATGCCCCCTTTATGGGCAAACGCGCTTTGGCCGACGAACGGCTGACTCGAACGGAGATTTACATTCGCCGTTTCGTAGACGAAGCGGGAGAGTTCCGTGAGATGGATCAGTGACCGGTCACCAAGGATTTGATAGTTCTTCTTCAGCTTCAGGTTGGCCATCACGGCAATCAGATCTGCATTGCCGCACCGTTCGCCAAAGCCATTGATCGTGCCTTGCACCTGTTCTGCACCAGCATCAACGGCTGCGAGGCTATTAGCTGTTGCCAAGTCCCCGTCATTATGACAATGGATGCCGACAGTCACCCCCGTGCCGCGGAGGGCGTCTTGAGCATCCTTCACGCGCGCTGCAATCGTTTCTGGCAACGATCCGCCGTTAGTATCGCAGCAGATCACCATTTTCGCGCCTCCCTTCGCGGCCGCTTGAATGGTCCGGGCCGCGTATTCAGGATTGGCTTTCCAGCCGTCGAAGAAATGTTCTGCATCGTAGAAAACGGTCCGCCCCTGGCTTACCAGAAAGGCGACAGTACCGCGGATCATCTCCAGGTTTTCTTCCAGAGACACACGCAAGACTTCCGTGACATGGTAGTCCCAGGTCTTGCCGACAATCGTGCACACGGGAGCTTGCGACGCGACTAGCGCTTTCATTCCCGGGTCTTCTGCTGCCGATATCCCCCTGCGATGCGTCATTCCGAACGCGCAAATTTTGGCATTCTTCAGGGATAGTTGGGCTGCCCGCTGAAAGTATTCGGCATCCTTAGGGTTCGAAAGAGGATAGCCCCCTTCGATAAAGTCCACCCCTAGTTCATCCAAGTGGCGAGTGATTTGCAGCTTGTCTTCCAGAGACAAGCTGATTCCTTCCCCTTGCGTGCCATCGCGGAGAGTGGTGTCGTAGATTTGGATCGTTCGCATGGGAATATCCTAAAACAAACAGGCGGATCGGTAATCGGCGAATGGTGATTTCGGTCTCGAAAATTGTCACTCGGGCAATAAAAAAACCCCGCACCCATCAGGGCCCGGGGTTGGAACATCAAATTGGCGTGGTTCCGCGGGCCCTAGTGCTCCGAGGTAATAATAATAACGACTGCTCCCACAACCGATTGGCTGGGGATAAAGACCTTCAGGGCTGCGTTTCGAGGGAGCACGGGGTAAGCTCTAACCAGTTTAAACTAGATTTTTCGCGGTCAATGAATTGCACGGATGGATTAAGGACATCAGCGCAAACTAACGACTCTTTCTAACGGTAAGCCGCAGTGCGTCGATTGTCAATGTCGGACCCGAAAATCGGCTGGCATTATGCCACAAGATTCTCTCGCCTATTCAGGCGAGCAAATTGGCTGGGTCAGAGAAATGGTTTGCCTGTAGTTGCTGCAAACTACGAAGACCTATGCCACTATCTGCGTGCAGATATCGCGTCCATCGTTAAGAATTCCGTCACCTCCCCCGGAGTGACGCGGTCTTGAAGGCCGGCAGAGACGCTGGTGATTACCATCGAGTTGATCACCCTCGGCTGGGATGAATCCGTCGCTGCATCGGCAACGGTATGCCAAACGCCTTGCCAATGGAATTGCTCTGGCGAATAGGTCGCGGAAGAATTGTTGATGCAGATGATCTGATAATCTGTTTTTGAAAAGCAGGGGAGGCGGCTCGCGTAGGGGCGCAGAATTTCTTGTCCCTCACGCAGCAACGGGTTGTGTCGCGCGAGAAATTCTTGCGGAGAAAGCCCCAGATCGTGCGCGGCTCGCGCGTAGTCAGCAATCTCGATCGCGGCATCGATTGCGCTTGGCTCATACCCGAGCAGTAAGAAGCTTTCTGCCGGCACTGTCTCCACAACCGGGCGAGTAGCATGCCGGTCGGACCGCGTGGCGGAATGATAGGCGAGTGTCTTCCCCGTTCGCTCCTCGTGAATGCCGGCCATGCCGTCTTTGATTAGGGCCATCCACCGCCGCAAGGTTTGCGAGTCGATCGTACGACCGGCGTTTACGATGCAGAAGCCAGGGGTGCGAAAATCGGTCCGGCAGACGCGATAATAGATTTCTTCGGCAAGCGAATCGACTTCGAGCGGGGCAGGCCGCAGACAGATGGAGTTCCGCGGCCAGGTGTAGGTAAGTTTCGTCATACTGCGGCAATCATTGCCTGAACACAACCTGTTATCGTCCGCCGAAGCCTCTGCCTCCTCCAAAGCCACGATCCCCCGAGGATCGCTCGCCGCCGAAGCCGCTCGGTCGCGTGCCACCGAAGCTGCTGCTGCTGGGGCGTTCACTGCCTGAGCCGCCTGTGCTGCTTACGCTACCGGAGGTGCTTCCCGATTGCTTCATTAACTCAAGCGCGGTCAGGCATTCTTGCGGCGTGATAAAGCCGTCGCCGTTCAAGTCGTATTTCATGAATTCCGCCGCAGTGGCATCATTCCAAGAGGCTGCGTACTCGGACATCAAGATTTGACCATCTGCATCGGCGTCATTCCGCAGGAACCATTCGGGCAGGCCCTTGGGAAGTCTTTCCGTGGGGGTGAGGAAGCGTGGAATCTTGGAAGGTTCGTTCTTGCCGCTCGAGCCGCGGCTGCCGTCGCGTGAATAGCCGGTGCTGCTTCCCCAGCGGCTTCCCCCTGAAGATCCGGAATTGCTCCCGCCAGAAGACGTGATTGAGGATAACTTGGCATGGACTTCATCGAGAGTAATCACCTGATCGCCATTTTGATCGGCGCTGTGATACTCCGATTTCATCTTCGACCATTCCCCTTTTTGCAGCATGCCGTCTTTGTTTTCGTCGTATTGCTTCAGAAGAGACTCGGCGTACTGACGCATCTTGTCTTCACCGCCACGCTCTCCGCCGCCACGTTGCTCTGAGTTCGTAGAAGCTGACTTGACCGTGCCGGGGATGTCATACCAGCCGTACCGCTTCGCATAGCGGTTGCACAGTTCGTACAAACTTAAACTACCGTCCTTGTTGAGATCGGATTCTGCCACAGGAGGGTTGGTGAACCGACCTTCCTCGATTTCGTCTCCATCGAGCATCCCGTTGTTATTTTTGTCATTGTCGCGCAAGGTTCGACGTGCTCGCTCGATCGCTCGTGGATCGAAAACTTGTTCCACGGGCCGTTCGCTACTATTTGCGCCGCTCAATGGAACGTCGAAGCCCGGAACCAGGGGCTTCCCGTCCGCCGTCATCCCAAAACCGGGAACCAGTGAAGAAGTTGTGGGCACTTCGGCTCTGCTACCAGCGGCGGGAACAATTGGCTCGTCACTGCGGTACGACGAGCTAGGATCCCCGCTAAAGCTGCGGTCGTCTCGTGAAAATCGCTCATCGCCACTCGATCGGTCGTAACGCGAATAACGCTCGTCACGCGAGTACCTCTCGTCGCGATATCGCCCATAGCTGCTCGAACTACTGGAATCAGGTGAACGTTCGTCCCAGTTGCGGTCGTCCCGAAGTTCATCTCGACTGCGTTCCTCGCTACGGAATTCTTCCCGTCGTTCGTCTCGCCGGCGATCCTGCCCCCAAGCCCCATTTCCGCCAAGAAAAGCAGCGCAAGCCATTACGCATAAATAGGTTAGGAAGAATTGTTTCGTGGTTTTCATGGCAGTTTTGCCTCGAGAGCGATCCATTAACCCTTATGATAGACAATCGTAGGGGGACTGACCAATGGAATTAAACCCCGCTCGCAGGCCGACGATTCGGTCATTTTGATGACATCGGGGCCTTAATTAAAGAAATGCTACTTGGCATGTAGAGCTTTTTTGGCGGGGATGGCCCGATCTCCTGCTCCTTGCTTTGATTCTCGTCTAATCGATCCGACGTCGACGGGATTTACCAAAACAAAGTGATCAAGGCCACAACTTGGCCCATGCGCTTCAGATGCGTCTGCGAAAATCGGAACTTAGATCCAGAACCCTTATGGGGTAGATCGAATGAATTCTTACATTCGACAGGCAGACGCGAATTTCGAAATACTGGCTTCAGCCGTTCTTAGAGTGCTTGCTATCAGGATTCCGTTTCCAGAGTCGACAGCTCTTCATAAACTGGGTTCTGCAAAAAGTTGGGGGCCCGAATTCGCTCAGGGATCTGTTGTGAGGTTCGCGGCGAATTCAACCTCTCGCCGTCGTCAGCAAAAAAACTTGTCTCCGCTTGCACCGGTTCGAGCGTCATCGTCAATTCACCAATCGCTAACACAATCCCAGCGATCATAGCAAGTGTGCCAATTACGAACGCCGTGAGTGGAATCCCCGGGTGTAGCGAAAACTCTTGGGCAATTCCCAATAAAAGTGAAGAAGTCAGCATTCCAATGATGGCCGAAAGCAGCATGATCAATGCATTTCGCAATTGAATCGCTCGGCTGAGGATTGAATTCCGCTGCTTTTCCAGTACTGCAATGCGATTCTGCAGGTGAGTAGTCAGAACTTTAGACGGTCGTGGCTCTTCCTCAAGCTTGGCCAGGTGCAGGTTCATTTCGAATTGTTCACGACAGAAAGCCCGCAACCGAGAGGTAACCGCCGCTAGACGGTTGTAGAGGGCCAGGCAAATCAGGCCATTGGCAGAAATAAGAACAACTGGAAGGGTTAGTTCGCGAATACTTTCGGCGGCCGTCATGGTATTTCTCTCCCCGGCTGGTCGCGACTCACCGCGACGAATGCTACTTAACGGGTGATCATCGTCACACAACGATGTTAACGCCCAGTGCAGTTTTGGCTTTAATTGAGGAAATGCGGCCGGAGAGGGGCCGCATCGATACAAGCCGTTTTCCAGGAGAGAGCGTTGAAAACGGTAGGATGCTCCGGCCGGAGAGAAGCCGGGAACCACCCCAATGAGCTTAGTCTTTCGTTCCTACGTCGTGCAAGTATGCTTCGTAGCACAGATCTCGTTCTAACTCTTCATGGGCGGCTAATTCCAATTGAAAATTGGCGAATTCCGCAGGGAAACTCCGCCATGCGTCGGGGAGGGGGAGATGCTGAGCAGCGTCAAGACACAGCCTTTGTAAGCTACGACGCAGGTTGATATGTTGCTGGCTCAATTCATTCGTGCGTTTTGCGAGCCACGGCGCATTGCTCGCCATCCCTTCATACCAATCCGAATTCTCTTCACTGTCGAATCGGCCTTGGCAAAGTACCAGCAATTCGCGCATGGCTGCTGCTGTTTCAGCCGAGATGCGGGCGTGTTGCCAAACCAAACTGCGGAGCCGCTCCTGAGCCTGGATTAAAACTGCGGGCGAAGCATCGGCGGGAACCTCGGATGGAATTTGGGCAATCATGGAAGAATCTCCTCGTCATCATGAGAGTCGAAGTTCTGTTCCAAGCCGCCTAAACGCACACGCGTTTTCAAGGATCATTGAGATTATCGAAACAGCAAGCGGCGTGCCCACAATTGCGGAAAAATCTTCATCCGAGTATCGCCGCTCGCTTCAATCGATTTTTCGGTCAATTTAATGAGAGGTTTGTCTGTGCGACATGTTTGGATTGTTCAGAATCCATCAATGCTCAAGCGTTGGTCGGAAAAATAGCGAGCGGGGCCGCGCGATCGAGCGCGCAAACGTGCGTTCTTTCGACACATTCAATCTCTGTAAGTTCAATTGTGGAATTGAATTCACGGGTTCCATCGCCCCGATGGTCGATCGAAGGCGTAAAAACTTGTTCTGCGCCCCGTCAAGCGATAGCATAAACCGTTGGGGCGTATTGATTTTGCGGCCGACGAGTCTGCTGGGGGAGTTGAACATGCGCGGAATTCAAGCAGGTAACTGGTTGGCATTAGTTTTCGCGGCAATAGTCTTTGGAATGGTTCACCCTGTCGGCGCCGTTGATGCGGGGGCCGGAAAAGAAGTTGCGCAACTGCTCGATATCGGCTGGCAGACCACCGTGAAATCTCGGCCCGAAGCGGACGGCAAATACGCACAGGTCGTTCGTGCTGGTGCCGGCTTCGAGGGAGACTATGCCTACTTTCTGGTCCTGCTGCAGCAGCGGCGGTACAGCGAAGTGACTAAACAGGGGGAACAACTCGTCAAGATTTACCCGAAGAACGTAACTGCCTGGCGCGGCCTGATGTGGGCGGCAACGCTGACGAAAAACTACCAGGGGGCGATGGCTGCCGGTGAGAAGTATGCAGAACTTTTGGCGTTAGAATCGGCCGATCCGAATCTCGGTACATCCGTGCGAGACAACACCGAATTCCTCGGTCGCATGTACGGCTACCTGGGTGGTCCGGCTGGTGAACAGGTGAAGCAAGAAGAACGCAAGGCAGCAGAGAAACGTGTTTTGGAACATCTTCCAGCCGAGTTGCACGAAACCTTCACCGCAGCCCGTGAAGCCGTCATCGGGCAGTATCTGCAACTGGCGAATATGAAAACGGATGAACGTGAAAAAGCATTGGCGAATGCTGAGGTGGAAAAACAAAAAACACTGGAAGATCTGGACAAGCAACGTGAGCGGATTGATTCCAAAAAGGGAGAGTTGCAGGATGATTTCGATCGAGCTGAGGCGGAATTCAAAGCGGAAATCGCCGCGCTTGAAAGGCAAGATCTGCCGTTGCAAACACAACTCGCCAATTTGCAAATCCAGTTCACACGCGTGGAAGGGGAGTTGGCGACAATTTTGAATCAGATTGCGATCCTCGATCAGCAGTTTCGGAACGAACGAGATCCTATCATTCGTGATGCGATCCGCCGCGATATTCAGTTCCTCGATCTAAGTGCTGCTCGCGTGCGATCCAATCTCGTCGCCGTCGACCAGCAGATCGGCATTGTGCAATCGCAACGGGCCAGCCTCGCTGCTAAGGCGAATGTCGTGCAGCAGGCGTTCAACAATGCGGTCGGCCGGGTGAATCAGACGGCAAATCAGCTTAATAAGGACCTGAAGAAGGCGGACACCATCGAGCGGATCGCCAAGCAGCCCGCAAAAGGAAACACTACACGGGTTACAGCCATCAATGCCCAGGCCACGGCACTGACGACCTATCAGCCGTTTCCGCTTGAGCAGGAAAAATTGCGACTTCTGGAGCAGCTGAAGTAGTCGATTTCGCGGCATTTGTGCGAACCATCCCCGTCGGTCCCTTGTCGCATTGGGGATTGGTCGTCAGAATTTTGTTTTGCCGTCCCCGTTCGACTTCAGGTGCCGCATGCCAAGCTGTGTTCTCGCCTATTCTGGCGGTCTCGATACGTCCGTCATCCTCGGCTGGTTGCAAGAGGAAGGATATGACGTCCACGCTGTCTATGTTGACCTGGGCCAGCCGTGCGAGGATCGGCAGGCAATTCTTAAGAAGGCCGAAGATTGCGGCGCAATTTCCTCTCGCATTGTGGATGCCCAGGAAGAACTTTGCCGGGACTTTGCTTTTCCAGTGATGCAGTTCGACGCCAAGTACGAAGGGGTCTACCTCCTGGGAACTTCCATCGCCCGGCCGCTCATCAGCAAGGTTTGTTTGCAAGTTGCCCGCGAAGTAAACGCCGATGCCTACGCCCACGGTGCGACGGGTAAAGGAAACGATCAGTGTCGCTTTCAGCTGGCGGCCGAAGCGCTAAACCCGAGCGTGCAAATTATCGCACCTTGGCGAATCGAGAAATTCCGTCAACGATTCCCTGGCCGAACCGACATGATCGCGTTCTG
Organism: Pirellulaceae bacterium; assembly: GCA_041739545.1. Classification (GTDB taxonomy): domain Bacteria; phylum Planctomycetota; class Planctomycetia; order Pirellulales; family Pirellulaceae; genus JBGSNR01. The sequence continues at coordinate 89,231 of JBGSNR010000004.1, forward strand.
TGACGAGAAGAAGATTCCCGTCAAGGCTTCCGTAAGCAAGCCGTATTCCAGCGATGAAAACTGCCTGCACATCAGCTACGAAGCGGGGAAACTGGAAGATCTGATGGCTAACGGCGTGAAGACCGTTGACTTCGGCATGACGGTCACTCCGCAAGCGGCGCCAGACAAAGAAGAGAAGATTACCCTCGGTTTCGAGGCCGGGATTCCTGTCACGCTCAATGGGAAGAAGTTGTCGGCCCTGGAAATGGTAAAAACGCTCAACACCATCGGCGGTCGCAATGGCGTGGGGCAAATCGATATGGTCGAAAACCGCTTTGTGGGCATGAAGAGCCGCGGTGTATACGAAGCACCGGGGATGACTATTTTGTATCACGGCCATCGCTGCATCGAACAACTCACCATGGATCGCGATTTGATGCATCTGCGTGATCGGCTTTCGCCGGAAGTGGCCGAGATGGTGTACTACGGCTTTTGGTATCACGCCAAGCTCGACGCGCTGTTCGCCTTCAATCGCGAAGCGCAAAAGTCGGTCACCGGCGAAGTGACTTTAGTTCTCTACAAAGGGAACATTCAAACTGACGGCCGGAAGAGCCCCGTCAGCCTGTACGATGAAGGCATTGCAACCATGGAGGGAGGCGGCTCGTACAATCAGACCGATGCCGAAGGATTCTTGCGTATTCAAGGTTTGCCGGGCCGCGTGCAAGGTCGCGTCACGCCGCGGACGTACTAAGGCCGGCGTTTCGAGCATTCAGCAGACCTTGCTACCGCGTCTGACGAGTTAGGGCAGATTAAAAAAATCTGGCCACCAACTGTTGTCACGCATGTGCATGATCGCGTGGCAGAGGAGGGGAATGCACGCGTATTGCGGCGTTCGCAGGGCTTCGGCCCGTAATCCGCATAAAGTTACGGTCAGTACCGGATCAGTGTGATAAAGCGAAAACCGCGGGAAGAAACGGGGTACGCGGGCCTTGTAGTCGCGATACTCTTGCCCGAGCCAGGCCTCCAAACGAGCTTCTTCGTTAGCAACGGTCACACCCAAGTAGTAGATCGAGACCAGAATCATCGCGATCCCCAGTGTGAGACTTTGCATCACGAAGGCGATCGACAACGTCAGCAGGAAGGTGCCGAAGTAGAGCGGGTTGCGGCACATCGAGTAGGGTCCCTGTTGCACCAAATGTGTATCTTTGATGCCGCCGATATAGAGCGTGGCCCACCAGCGCCAGGCAAAGCCGGCACCGAAGAGTAAATAGCCGACAAAGGTGCAGAGGATTTCCGCCGTTGATTCAAGCTGAAAAGGGAGCTTGTTCAGCAGGACGGCAATTCCGATCGGCAGAAGAATTAGCAATGAAACCCAAGCGCGAGAGCGTGCTAGCCAGGACTTCTTTCGGTAGGAGGCGCCCTCTTGCGAATCACAAGAATACGTCTGCTTCACAGAAACCGCACTCATGCAAGTTGATCCTAATTAAATGTCTGTTGCTCGTGATGCACTAACGACGTAGGGATCGTATCGACTTTGCGGGCTAGCCCCAATCACAATTTGAGGTAATGAACGAAAATTAATTCAGATTCCCTTGGCACCCGCATCTGAAGGGAGTTTAGCTATTGTCAGAAGACATCCACTTCCATGGCGGGCTTCGTTGCCCACTTTTGACAAGTAGCGTTTGCGACGGAGCGGTCGCCCCACGGACTTCGAGCTGAACGCTAGCGAAAATAAGCGACCGCATTTTGGAATAGCAACAACCCATCGCCTACGGTCGGTTTTTGCCGTGTCCACCGCGGGTGATGAGTTGGATCGATGAAGCGTTCTGGATGGGGCATCAGGCCCAAGACGCGGCCGCTTTCATCGCAGAGCCCGGCCACGTTCCCACAAGCACCATTCGGGTTGAGCGGGTACGGCAATTCAGCATTGGGATTGCTAGCATCTTCTGCCGAGCAGTATCTCAGCACCAGTTGCCCAGCGCGTTCTAGCTGCTCGAAGGTCGCCTGATCGCGCGGGACGAACTTTCCCTCAGCATGCGCGACTGGCAAGTACATCGATTCAATCCCCTTCAAAAAAACGGAGCGATCCCCCTCCACCCGCAGATTAACCCAGCGATCCTCGTACTTGCCGGAGTCGTTCAGCGTTAGTGTTCCAATTGGATCTTCTGCCCGATCAGGTAGCAGCACTCCTGACTTAATCAGGATTTGAAAGCCGTTGCAGATCCCCAGAATCAATTTACCGGCATCTTTGAAAGCACGCAGTTGCTCGGCCAGATGGTGTCGCATCTGGTTGGCCAGAATGCGCCCCGCGCTAATATCATCGCCGTAGCTGAAGCCCCCCGGCACGCACAGAATCTGAAATTGCTCAAGGGCCGCGGGATTTTCCAGGACCGCATTGATGTGCAAAAACTCGACCTGCGCTCCTGCCGTTTGAAAGGCAAACCCAGCCTCTTGATCGGCATTGGTACCGGGCGCTCGCAGCAAAACAACGCGGGGTTGAACCATGATTCTTCGTGCTTACCAGCGCAGCGGCTTTTGCCACGCTTCCTTGAGTTCGGCGATAGAAAGATCAATCAGCCAGGCGGGAGCCTGAGAATCAGCGGGAGGGGCAATCTGCACGCGACCCGTGTCGGTTACTTCGCCGATCACCGCATGCGGCACGCTGCCGAGGAGTTTTTCGAATTGTTGCGCATTTTTGCGAGGGACTTCGCACAAAAACCGTGTGTTGGACTCCGCATACAGTGCCACCGCGACATGCGATGCCGCAGAACCAACCTGGCGAGATTCGCATGGCACATCTTCCAATCGCACACGCACACCGCAGCCACCAGCAAACGCCATTTCCGCGACACCGACGGCTAAACCACCGTCACTCAGGTCGTGGCAAGCGGCAATGCAACCGGCTTGGATGGCCTGATGAATGGCCGCGAATGTTTGCTTAGCGAGGGGGACATCGACCTGCGGCACGTCACCTCCGCTCAAGCCTAACGACTGACATAACTGAGAACCGCCGAAATGAGCATGCGTCTTCCCAACCTGATACAGCAAATTACCCGGCTGTTTCAAATCCATCGTCACGCAGGTGGAGACATCTTCCACCTGGCCGAGCGCGCTAATGAGCAGCGTTGGCGGAATGGAAATCGTCTTGCGATCTGCTCCTTCGCCGTAACTGAATTCGTTATTCAGGCTGTCCTTTCCACTAATAAAAGGAGTCCCTAGCCCAATCGCCACGTCATGGCAGGCCAGCGCGGCTCGCACGAGGGAACCCAAGGTTTGTGGCCGATCCGTATAGCCCCAGCAGAAGTTGTCGAGAATCGCAATACGTGCAGGATCGGCCCCGACGGCAACGCAGTTGCGGACCGCTTCGTCGATGGCGCTGGCAGCCATGTTATAGGGGTCAATGTTTCCCTGGCGAGGCGCGAGCCCATTGGAAACAACGATACCGCGGCGTGAGCTCAGCACGGGACGAACCACAGCGGCATCGCTGGGCCCGTCGTTTTCAATGCCGGTCAGCGGCTTGATGACGCTCCCCCCTTGCACCTCGTGATCGTATTGCCGGACGACCCATTCTTTGCTGCAGATGTTCCAGGAACTAAGCAATTTCAACAGCGTGGCACGGTGATCGAGTTGCGGGGGCAATTGCAGCGGCGGTTGCGCAACAGGCTGAAAAAAAGCCTGCCGTTCGATGGGGGGCCGACCCTCATGCAGGAAGTGCATGTCGAGTTCGCCAACCTGGTCCCCCTGATACATAAGTTTCAGACGGCCCGTTGGTACGAAGCGTCCGATGACCGTCGCCTCGACATTCTCACTCCTGCAAAGTGCTTCGAACTCAGCCCATTTGGCTTCCGGCACGGCAAACACCATGCGCTCCTGAGCTTCAGAAATCCAAATCTCGGTGTAGGACAGTCCGGCGTATTTCAGTGGCGATTTTTCCAGCCAGACCTCAGCCCCGAGTTCCGCCCCCATTTCACCGACGGCGCTCGAAAACCCGCCGGCGCCACAATCAGTCACCGCATTGAACAGGCCTCGATCACGGGCCTGGAGCAGCACGTCCGCAACCATCTTTTCGACGATGGCATTTCCGATTTGCACCGCGCCGCTGGAAGTCTTTTCGCTTTGACTATCGAGTTCAACGGAGCTGAAGGTCGCCCCGTGAATGCCATCGCGGCCAGTCCTGCCACCGATCGCCACGATCAAATCGTTGGGCTGCGTTTCCTTGAAGGACATCGCGGGCGGAATGATCCCAACATTGCCACAGAAGACGAGCGGATTGCCGACATAGTTTTCGTCAAAAAAGATCGAGCCGTTCACCGTGGGAATTCCCATCCGGTTGCCGTAATCACGCACGCCAGCGACCACGCGCCGCATGATTCGCTGCGGGTGCAGAACGCCCGGCGGCAAGTCTGCTGTTTTGGTGTTCGGCGGTGCAAAGCAGAAAACATCGGTACTGCAAACAGGTTTCGCACCTAGTCCTGTTCCCAGCGTATCTCGAATCACACCACCGATGCCCGTATTCGCCCCACCATAAGGTTCGATTGCGCTAGGACGATTGTGCGTTTCCACTTTGAAGGCAACGTGGAAGTCCTCGTGAAACTTCACGATGCCGGCGTTGTCTTTAAAAACACTGACGCACCAATCGTTCTCACCCAAATCGCGACGAATCTTCTGCGTGGCCGCGAAGATCGTTTCCTTGAGCATGTTCTGGAAACGTTTTTCGCCATTCTCATCCTTGTAGGCGATCCGCCCCGCAAGTGTCTTGTGGCTGCAATGTTCCGACCACGTTTGCGCAATGCTTTCCAGTTCGATGTCCGTCGGATCTCGGCCGACCTTTTGAAAATGCTGCTGAATGACCTGCATTTCGATCAAGGTCAAACTGAGCGTGCGGGCTTTACTTAGCGAGACCAATTCATCGCTGCCGAGCGAACGGAGCGGAATCGTTTCGAGCTCGAAGGCGTAGGTCGAACCGACGTGCAATCGCTGCAAATTCAAGGGTCCATGTACGATCTGCTCGATCGATTCGTTGGCGAGCAATTTGGAGCACATCTTCTGCAAGTGTTCGTCTGGCAACTTGCTCAACCAGAACTTGCGGAAGGTGCAAACGGCATCGGCGGTTAGGCCGAAATCGGAGATCGCATTGCGAGCGCTTTCAGCAACAGGGTCGGTCACACCCGGTTTAGGCAGGACGTGTACCAGATGCGCGAATCCGGCAGGCGTCTCTGCGAGGGATGCTTCGCCAACCTTGGCGACGACGGTGTGGTCCACCACCAAGTCGGCAAACAGTTCACGCGCCAGCCGTCCGATTTGTGCTTCGTTCAAATCGCCTTGCACGAGAAAGCCGCGAATTGCTTTAATTTCGCATGTTTCCAGCCCCAATTCTTTCGCTTCGGATAGGATGCCGCGCGCGAGGATATCGGGTTGGCCCGGGGCTGGGTGTATATCAACTTGCCAGAGAGTCACGTCGTCGCTTTCCTGCCGCCAGCAACTCCGCCAGCGGTTGAGAGGAATCTTGTTCTAGAGCCTTCCGGAACTCTGATAGCACTTTCTCAAACCGAGCCAAAGCCTGCAAGGTAGGGGCGCGGTTCGCCTGCAAAATCTGGCGCCAAAGTTCCACGTCGCCGGCCGCAATTCGGGTCGTGTCTGCCCAACCGGAAGAGGCGAGTGGCAGGCTTTCGGTGGGGGTGGCGGCTGCTAAAACGGCGGCAATCAGGTGGGGCAAGTGACTTACGTCGGCAACCGCAGCATCATGAAACTCGGGGGACATGTTGACCACGCGGGCCCCCAGCTTTTCCCAAAAAGTTGTTAGCTGCTCAATTTTCTCGGCAGAATTTTCAGCAGTCGGCGTGATGATCGCGGGCCGATTGGCAAACAGGTCTTTTTTTGCGAACTCGACCCCTGTTTTTTCGCTCCCAGCCATAGGATGACTTCCGATGAATTCCGGCATCGCTTTGGAAGCGGGAGAAGCAGCATTCTTAGCCTGCAACTCGGCATGCGCCCGGTTTACCTCCAGAACAATTTTCGCTTTCACGCTACCCACATCGGTGATGAGGGCATGAGAAGGGGACTTTTCTAACGCCAATCTCACGACATCGGCCACGGTTTCCACTGGCGTGCAGACAACGATGAGGTCCGCGCGGGCTAAGGCCGGTTCAAGTTCCGTTTGCGTTTCCGTAGCGGCGCCCATCAAACGGGCCTGGCGCAACGCTTCCGGCCGTCGTCCCACGCCGATGATATTCTGCGCAAGCCGACGCTCATTCAAGGCCAGGCCAATTGAGCCCCCAATTAAGCCCACGCCGACGATGGTGACCGTTTCCCATTGCATGTCGTTAGCGTAGCCGATTCGGGCGCGAAAGTGGGTCGGGGATCGGGGAAGGCCAAGCAAATTGATTGACGGTCGTTTCGTTTCATCGCATCCCTGATTCCCGATCTCCGAACCCTCCTCTTCATTGACCCGCGCGCGGCGTTTCGTACAATCCAAACAATGACACGTTGGCTTGCCGACGGCGGATCGGCACCTCCTGCGCGGTGCATTCCCCCTTTTGAATTGGCGGGCGGGCAACGATGCGAATTCGGCAACGGACGAATGCGATCTTGATTCATGTTCCTTGCAAGGTGAACCTTTACCTGGAAGTACTGACCAAGCGTTCCGATGGCTTTCACGAAATCGAAACCTTAATGGCCACGGCCGGCGTTTATGACACGCTCGAATTTGAGCCGCTCACGACGTCGGATCTGAATTTCGAATGCCGCTGGGGGGCCGGTTACCAGGTGCTGGGGGAAGCTTATCTGAAGCGACGTTCCGATGCCGATTTATTCGGGCCGTTACCTCTGTCCCCGGAGAACCTTGCCTGGCGTGCCTTGGATTTGTTCCGCCGCGAAAGTGGATCGGCACTTGGGGCGCGTGTGACGTTAGTGAAGCGAATCCCCGCAGCTGCCGGCTTAGGGGGCGCTTCAGCAGATGCAGCCGCGGCTTTGGTGGCGGCGAATCTGGGGTGGAACTTGCATTGGGGTTCACAACGATTGGCGGCGATCGCCGCGCAACTGGGGAGCGATGTGCCGTTCTTTTTGGGCAAAATGGCTGCCATTTGTCGTGGGCGCGGGGAACTCGTCGAGGAAGTTCCTCAACTGCGTTCGCGGCCAGTGGTTATTGTCCGCCCTCCAACCGGCTTAAGCACGCCGCTTGTTTACCGCAATTGTCAGCCCAACAGTCGCCCGAAGAAGTCTGCAGAGGCGTGCGTTGCGGCCTGGAATGGTCCAGATTCTGGTGTGCGGGAGGGAATGGTGAATCGGCTGGGAGGGGCGGCCGCTTCCGTAATGCCGATCGTAAGTCAGGTAGCAGAAAAGCTTTTGCACTGTGATTTGTTAGCGAGCCAAATGAGCGGCAGTGGGTCCAGTTTTGTCGGAGTGGCGCGCTCATGGCGGCAAGCCCGGCGGATTGCGGGTCGGCTACGATGTATGGGGATTGGGTCGGCCGAGGCAGCGGCTTGCCCGGCAGAAGTGTAAGTTAAATAGCACCGGGCCAGGTAGGGCCCCAGGTCCTAAACGAGCGACACCGATGTGAACTGAATCCGACGGACGGTTGCGTAGGGAAGGGAGTACCGGATGGATATCACTGAAGTGCGGATCAAGTTGATGGAGAATACGGACGATCGGCTGCGTGCCTTTTGTTCGATCACCTTCGACCAATCCTTTGTCGTCCGCGATCTGAAAATTATTGATGGTACGAGCGGCCCGTTTGTCGCCATGCCCAGTCGCAAGCTCACATCACATTGCCCACGCTGCGGATGCAAGAACTATCTCAAGGCGGCCTACTGTAATCAGTGTGGCGATCGCTTGCGCGAGGACCGCACGGTGCGCGATTCGGAAGGGCGGACGAAGCTCTATGCCGATATCGCTCATCCAATTAACTCCGCTTGCCGCGAGAGCATTCAAGCACGAGTGATTGCTGAGTTTCAAGCTGAGTTGCAACGAGCGAAGCAGCCGGGTTATGCTTCCCGTTATGATGACGACTATGGTTACGAAGATGTTGAATTGATGGCGCCCTCTGCGGCAATTTCACGCACGGTGGTGGCACCAGCTCCGCCGGTCGAGGCCCCGCCGCCCGCCCCTGAAACAGATCGCGAAGCCGTAGTTCCCCCGCCGCATGTGCGTCCCGGTGCCGTTCGAGCAGAAGAAGATCTCGAAGACAGACCTGAGGCAAGTGGCGGGCCGCATTTTACCCCGCGGCCCGTCGAGGAGCCTCCCACGCCGAATGATCCCTCCGGCAAGCAGGCAAAAGGGGACTTTGGCGCGGGCATCTTGGAGTAGTAGTGGCGTCGGCGAATCAAGTGACCGCATCTTCGAATGCACAGCCGGAGGTTGATTTGCAACGTCCCCCGCTTCAGTCTGCACTGCGAGCTTGGGGAGAAGTTGCCCTGCTCAGTTTTGGTGGTCCGACAGCTCAAATTTCTGTCATGCATCGGGTGATTGTCGAAGAGCGTCGCTGGGTCGCGGAGGATCGCTTCCTGCACGCCTTGAATTTCTGCATGCTCTTGCCAGGACCTGAAGCGCAGCAATTGGCCACCTATCTCGGCTGGTTATTGAATGGTCGCATCGGCGGCTTACTCGCCGGTGGGCTATTCATTTTGCCCGGTGCGGTTGCGATCCTGATTCTCAGCCTGATTTATGCCACCTGGCAAAAAACGGTGGCCGTGGAGGGAGTAATGTTCGGGCTGAAGTGCGCCATCGTAGCCGTCATAGCGCAGGCGGTGATTCGGATTGGACGCAAGGTGCTAAAAACCCGGCTCAGCGTAATGCTCATGGCCGCGGCTTTCGCGGCGATCTTCTTTTTTCATATCCCATTCCCAGCCATTATTTTCACGGCCGCGATCATCGGGATGATTGCCGGTCGAATGGCGGTGCTGGGGAAAAATGACGACCGCGTCGAACTCGATCAACACAGTCAGATTCACGCAAATGCTCGGACACAATTGCTGACTCTGGCAGTCTTTCTCACCCTCTGGTTCGGGCCCTTGCTGCTGCTGGGTGTCACCCTCGGCTGGGATCATTTGCTGGTTCAGGAAGGTTGGTTCTTCAGCAAGGCTGCGGTGGTTACGTTTGGCGGTGCCTATGCCGTGCTTCCGTATGTTGGGCAACAAGCGGTCGAGCGATTTGGCTGGCTCACGGCGGGACAGATGCAGGATGGCTTAGGCCTGGCGGAAACAACGCCCGGCCCGCTGATTATGGTGGTGCAATTCGTCGGCTTTGTGGCCGCTTATCAGAATCCTGGCGCGCTCCCACCTTGGCTGGCGGGAGTTTTCGGCTCACTGGTGACCGTTTGGATGACGTTCGTCCCGAGCTTCATGTGGGTTTTTGTCGGGGCACCCTACGTGGAAAAGTTGCGACGGATTCCGCAGCTTTCATCAGCATTAACGGCGATCACGGCGGCAGTCGTAGGGGTCGTTTTGAATCTGGCTGTCTGGTTCACGCTGAATACTCTGTTTCGCGGCGAACTCAAAGAAGTTAGCCAACCGTTTCTGGTGATCGATGGGCAGACTTGGATTGCTGCTCATAGCTTGTTGCCGCGCGACTGGAGCGAGTTTTCCTGGATCGCCGGAGGACTAACGGCTGTCTCTGCTGTATTGTTGCTGCGATTGAAATGGAATTTGTTCGCGGTTCTAGCGCTGTCGCTTGCGGCGGGGCTTTTGCTTTCGATTCTTGCGTTGACCTGATGGTTTCGGCGACACCAGCGTCTTCTCCGTTTTTATCTCCGCTGCCGGCGTGATGTGTTCATGCGTCGGTGCCGTTTGCCGGAATCGTTCCGCAATCAGAGTATCGTAGAAAAGTTGCAGCACGTGGTAGCAAATGAGCGGCATGATGGAGAAGCCTAGTTTCTCGGCAACTTGCAGTCCCACCATCAGCGTCTTCTGGCTCCCGCTGAAGCCGACCGCAATGGCATCACCACGCTGGAGCCGCAGTCCCTGGGCCGAGAAGTAGCCGACCACAAACAGCAATAAGTGCAGGCCGCTTACCGCAGCCACCATCAGCGCGAAGTCTTGAATGGTCGATTGCCCTTGCCCCTGCGACCAGCGATTGCCGGTCTGAATCGCACCCAGGAAGACCTGGAACAGAACGCCGATCTGAGTCAGGTTGCTCAGGAGTAATTTATGCCTGGCAGCGAAAGAGGCGACGCAAGCATTCAGCCGCAACAACTGCCCAAGTACGATCGGCACGACCACCAGCAAGAAAAGCTGTCTTGATAATGCACCGGTATCGATCTGCGCCTTCTCTGCCGCGGCACCAATCATCCACCTCAATAGTAGTGGAAGGACGAGAAAGCAGCTGAAATTCGTAACCGCGGTGACGGTCAGTGCAATCGCGTCGTTGCCGCCGGCTCTGCGTGTCCAGACCGCGGCCGAAGCCATGGTGCAAGGAAGTGCCGCAGCCACCAGCAAGCCTGGACCAAACTCCGGACCGATCAAGGGAGCAATTAAAGTCGCCAAGAACGGAGCCAGGCCATAGGTAATAGCGATTGCCAGTCCTGGTGCGAGCGGTCGACGGATCGTGTCCCAAAGCTGGCGAAATTCCAGCGGCAAGACCATCACTAGCATTACCAGGAACAGATTCCCGTCGCGCAGCCAGTCGAGTTCGGTCAAAGGCGTTAGCGAGGCATGGGCTTTAGTTCCCCAGGCCAGTAGCACCAACAGTGCCAGCAGAAACCAATACTGAGTAAGAAAACGTCGCACGCGAGCCTCAGGTTCGCCAGTTTGGCCAGTCTGCGCAACTGCCCTAGTGGGGTTTGCGTGGCAGAACTAGAATTCGGGAGGAGTATTGTTGCTTCCAATTCGGGATTTGTAACGAGCGAAGTGTGTCGTTCATTCCCCGGAAGGCCCTTCGTTTTCTCATAGAACCGTATGCTACGCTACTGGACCGCTGGTGAATCGCACGGCAAGACATTGATCGCCCTGGTGGATGGCTTTCCTGCCGGCGTGACGATCGATGCTGCCCCCATTGATGCCGAACTGAAGCGGCGGCAGGGGGGCTATGGTCGTGGTGGAAGGCAGCGGATCGAAACGGACACGGTCGAGTTCATGACCGGCGTCTGGCGGAACGTGACCCTGGGCAGCCCCATCGCGCTGCAGGTCGTCAATCGTGACTTCAAATTAGAGCGGCTGGAAGATCTCGATCGTCCCCGTCCTGGCCACGGTGATCTCACTGGCGCCATCAAGTACCTCGGATCGATTCGCGGCGTGCTCGAACGAGCCAGCGCCCGTGAAACAGCGGTTCGAGTTGCTGCCGGCGCACTGACGAAACAGTTGCTCGCCCAATTCGATATTCGCGTGGCCGGTTATGTCGTCGAGTTAGGAGGGGTGGCAATCAAGTCTGCTGAGGAATTAACGATTGATGAACGAATCTCTTTGCGAGATAAGAGCGAAATCTACTCGCTCAATCCACAGCAGGACGACGAAATCAAATCGCTGATCGATGAAACGGGCAAAGCTGGCGATACGCTTGGCGGCGTCGTCGAGGTGCGCGTCGAAGGTTTGCCGTTCGGTCTAGGCACGCATGCGCAATGGGATCAAAAGCTCGATGGCCGCATCGCACAGGCGGTGATGGCGGTGCAGGCGATTAAGGGAGTTGAAATCGGACTGGGCTTTGAAGCCGCCCGGCGGAAGGGCTCGCAAGTACACGATCCCATCAAGTTCGACGCCAGCCAGACCGCTCAACCACACCTGGGCTACACGCGCCCCACAAATAATGCCGGTGGACTTGAAGCGGGGATGACCAATGGCCAACCCCTGGTCGTTCGTGCTGCGAAGAAGCCAATTAGCACGCTCCGTAAGCCACTCGACTCCGTCAACATGAAGACGAAAGAAGCAGAGGCCGCTCAATATGAGCGCAGCGATGTGTGTGCAGTCTCTGCCGCAAGCGTAATTGTCGAAAGCGTCGTGGCGTTTGAAGTCGCGGTTGCATTATGTGAAAAGTTTGGCCACGACAGCCTGGCAGAAATGTTGGCTCGGCGAGATTTGTTTTTAAGAATGGCAGCGGAACGGTAGGTCGGAAGATGGCCGTCCGCGCGATTTGTACGATGGCCCTCCGAGGCCGTCGAGCATTAGACGCAATTCGCTAAACGGGTCGATTACCGCACCGTTTACCTCAAATTCAAGTTTGTAGTCGGCACAGAAGCGAAGCGTAAACGACAGCCTCGGAGGGCCGTCGTACCAGTGACGAACAAGGAAGTTCGACATGCAATCACCCCTAAAAATTCTCGCCTGTCGAGCGCTATTCTTCTTGTGCGCCTTCCTGCCGACTTGCCTTGTCGCAGCCTGGGCGGTGCAGCGATCGCAACCTGTATACCGCAACGCTCAGCAGGACGACTGGGAACGTTTTCTCTCGCAACGGCTGGGGGTGCAGGCCAAAACGATGCAGGTCAAGTATCCGTCGTATTGGGTTGCCCGGCTGGACGGCCTGCAGTTGGCCGATCGTGAATCCAAGGCGAAATTGCTGGAATGTCGTTCAATAGAAGCGGCCCGCACCAGAACGGCCTGGTTGATTGATGTTTCCCAGCCCAAGCTTCATCTGGATCACATCGGCGAGTTGGCTCATTTGCTCGATCAACGAATTCTTCGGGAGATTGGGCCGGATGATCTGCCGTGCGAATTCGAAATTCGTGAATTGACGCTTCAGTTCGGCGAGCAAGCGCAAACGGTCACGCAAGTTGTCGTTTTCTGTCGTCCGATTGACGCCGGCGCTGAAATTGTCGCGCAGTTTCACTTGGCCGGTAACGAGCAGGGCACGCCCTGTCGCCTGGCAGTTCGTCGATTGCGCGATGGGAGTGGCGAAGTAGCGAACTCTTGGGAACTGGTGACCGAATCGGTTGCGCTTCCCTGCTCGCTGATCTCTTCCTGGGTTCCGTCCTTGCGCACCCTGGGCCCCGCAGCACAATTCGTAGGTCAGGCGAAAGGAACGGTAGGTAGCGGCGCCGTTTCGGCCGAGATTCAAGGACGATTTCTGCAGGTCGATCTTGATTCGCTCGTCACGCCCCACACGGCTCATCGACTCAGCGGTTTGGCGGAGGTCACCGTTTCTCCGCTAAAAATCGAAGGCGGAAGGATCACTGAACTGCGTGGCACGATTGATAGTCGGGGCGGATATGTCAGTGATACTCTGCTCACGGCTGCCCAGGAACATGGCCATTTCGGGGCGGACAATGAACGCGTACTGGTGCAGGATGGCCTGGTCGCCTACCGTCGACTAGCAGCCCGTTTCCAAACGTCCGGAAGCGGGATGGTGATCGAGGGAATCGCAGACCCAACACGCGCCGGCGTGGTACTCACTTCAGCTACGCAAGCTCTCCTGCTCGATCCGACTCAGCAACCGCTTCCCATCGTGGCTTTCGTTAGAATGCTTGTACCGGCGGATGAACTCCAAGTTCCAGCAGCGCAGGAAACTTTGCTCTTACTGCAGGCATTTCCTCCTGCTTCGGTTCGAGAGCCCACGGCTGAGAAACCCCCACGAGTGCATGTGAAACTGCACGACTAGTGCCTCATGTTTTCCGGCCAGTCGACAACAACTTTTAGAGGCATCTATGCGTTGCGATTCGCCAATGTCGCTTACCCGCGATCAGATTCGACGCGTCGATAAAATTGCGATCGAAGAGTTCGGCATTCCAGGAATCTTGCTGATGGAGAACGCCGGGCGGGGGATCGCGGAGATCATGTTGCGGGATGGAATCTCCGGAAAAGTCGTCATCGCGTGTGGCAAAGGAAACAATGCCGGCGATGGCCTGGTGCTGGCGCGGCAGTTGAACGCGCGGGGAGTGGATACGCTCGTGCTGTTACTCGCTTCGGCGGAAAGTTTTCGGGGAGATGCGGTAGCCAATTGGAAGATCCATGAGAGTCTCGCTTTGCCTGTAGTCGATCTCTCGCACGCTCAGTCCGTTAGCGACTTCGAACCGTATCTGAGTGAAGCGGCCTGGCTTGTTGACGCGTTACTGGGAACCGGCGCTCGTGGCGAGCCTGAACATCCCTTTAATCTTGCGATCGAGGCGATGAATCTGACGAATGTCCGCCGGCTAGCAATCGATTTGCCAAGCGGATTGGATTGTGATTCGGGTCAACCAGCAACAGTGACTTTTCGGGCTCACCTCACCTGCACGCTGGCTGCCGCAAAAGTGGGCTTTAACGCGGCTGCTGCTCGGCCGTTCGTGGGGCGGGTAGAGGTGGTAAATCTTGGTATTCCACGTGAAATCATCGCCCGGACTTGCTAGCCACACCTGACCCCCAACTTTGCAACTGACCTTGTAACAATTGCAAACTCCTGGGAAGGTTCTGCCGCTGGAAACACGGTCCCGCCCGCGTTTTGGCAGTTGTCGCGCTTCGGCACGGCGAGTGCTTAACAGCAAGACGGACGGCTACACGTCGAGCACGCATTGATGCGCGAACTCGGGCCGCCCAATCCAGGTTGATATTCGGCAGCAGGATCGCTGCTCGCGGCGACAGTCGCAGAATCCAGGAGGGATCCATGTTCGTTGCTTTTTGTCTCGCCACTGTTCTGGCAACCGTTTCTGCAGAAGACGCTGAGTTGTTGCAGTTCACTTCAGCGTACTGCCCCGCCTGCCGCACCCTCGAGCCGGTCGTTGATCGCCTGGCCGAAGATGGCGTTCGCGTGCGTCATCTCGATTTCGAAGCTAACGAAGATCTGGCCCGCAAGTACAACATCACCCGCTTGCCAACGCTGGTCTTGGTCCGCCAAGGACAAGAAGTCGACCGCATGGTCGGCGCTGCCTCGTACGATAAACTCGCCCAGTGGCTGCAAGCTGCCGGGGGAATGCCTAATCGGGCACCGTCACAGATTGCTGCTCCCAGCACACCGAATTACGGCCAGCCAGCGGCTGCCCAGGCTTCGCCCGGCGGAGATCTTTTTGCTGACATCAAGCGGATGTCGTCGCGGGGAAATGCTCCGAACAGTTTCGCGTCCAACTCCTCCGCGATGAGTTCCTCAAGCCCCAATGCGTTGCCGAGTCTTTCGCCATCCCCGCAGGCGACCCATCAGCTGACAAATTTCACGTCACAAGCGCCGGTTAATAATCTCACCCCGGACCAACTCGCACTTGCCGCTACGGTGCGGTTGAAAGTCGACGAAGGACAAGGCTTTGGTTATGGCACTGGTACGATTGTCGATTGCCATGGCGAGGAAGCGTTGGTGTTGACTTGTGCACACCTGTTTCGCGAGTCGCAAGGAAAAGGAAAAATCGTCATCGACATGTTTGCGCCTGGCCAGCCGCAAGGAATGGAGGGGCAGTTGATCGACCACGACTTGCATCGTGATGTCGCGCTCGTGTCGTTCCGTCCTGGCATTCAGATTGCGCCGGTCCCAGTGGCTGGCACAGGTTTTAAGCCGCAGATTGGCCAGCCCGTCTTCAGCATCGGCTGCGACAAAGGAAATCTGCCGAGCGTGATTGGTTCGCAGGTTGCGACGGTCGACAAATACCATGGCCGACCGAATGTGACCGTGAAAGGTCAGCCGGTCGTTGGTCGCAGTGGTGGCGGGCTGTTCTCGGCGGAAGGACATTTGATCGGCGTGTGCAACGCTGCCGACGCGGTTGATAACGAAGGACTATACGCTTCACTCCCTGCCATTCACTGGCAACTTGATCGGATCGGGCAGCAGCGCATCTATCAAGAATCACGCTCGGCGACTCTGGTCGCTGCCTACGAAGCGGGTCCGACCCATTTGGCTGCTACCGGCCCGATCCCTAGCCTGCCCAGCGAAATGCCGGGTGCACCGCAACCTCAAGCTGCCGCGCCAGTGGCAACTGTTTCCAGTTCCGATCTGGAAATGTTCTGCGTTATCCGATCGAAGTCGCAGCCCCATTTGCCTCCCCAGACGTTCCCACTGCAACAACTCCCTACAGAAGTGCAGCAACAAATCATCGCGGCCCAGCAAGGAACGAACGTACCGCATGTGGCGACTAATCCTGGCGCGATGATTATTCGTGGTCAACGCTAGCGTTGTGTCCGAAAAATAATTCGCGGCAATCCATATTTTTGCCCTCGGCTCGCGCTCGTCGCGAGCTTTTTTTTTGGCAAAAAGGGTCTTGCCGATCTTCTCGTTCACGCTCCGCCCTTCGATAAGTTCGAGTGGATCTACGACCAGTTTTCACTTCTCTCCGCACGTTGATTGTCCGAAAGAATTCGCAGCAACATTCGGGAGAATGGCACGACGCGATCCAAATCGCTGGCCAATGCACGAAAGGATTTTCGCGTCTCGCGCCCTAAAATGTCTGGCACCTCGAACTTCGAATCAGGCCTCTGTCAAGAGTGCTTGAAGCTCGATTCTTGTTCGTCAAAATCAACCTTTGTCGACTTCGCTCACACGGTCTATAATTCGGACGCGGAACTTGAAGACCTCAATTCTGTTCCACAGTCAAACTGAATTACTCACAGCAACCTGGCGCGAATCTCCGTAGCACCTAGCACGAACGATTCACCGCCTTGGGAAAAATACCAAGTGTTATCTGTACGTCCGAAAGTTGCCGAGCTTTCCTTTCAACTCTTCCAGAGGTCGCTCCACCCGGAGCTCTTTGAAGTTTATTCGACCCGTACCGTTCAACGGGCCGATTACCAGGCTCAGATTTCCATCACCTCGGCAGGCCACGTGATCACATGGCGTCGAGAGGGTATCACGCTGACTGAAGTCTGTTGTTCGGCTCAGCATCCTTTGCCGGAACGACGTCGCCTGCTGTCCTACCGCCTCAAAGGAGAGCGGAGTGATAAAGTCGAATGCCGCGGCGGGGTCTCCTACGACATGCAGTATTCGCTGGAGCCCGTGTCGCACGACCTGTTTCTCGCCTTTCAGCACCATTTAAGACAAGACGCACCCGATTCGGCCATCGTGCATGTTTTTGATACCAGTGGCCGACTCTGCTCCGGAGCGATCAGCCTGATCAATATCGAGGCTCGGAATCATTCGCTAGTGCTTCAGGCTGTTCACACCTTCCCCGACGATTGCGCGATTGTGAAAACGCGCTCGGTCATCACCTTGCCGTAGCATTCGGCTGGCGACTCCACTCGATTTCTAGTTCGGACTTGGTGCCGCTGCGCTGGAGGCCTTCTTGCTAAACTAAATGGATTGTTTGCAAGAGCTTCCCGCGTAGAGTTTTCATGTCGCGCACGATCCTAAATTTTTGGCTCGATGCCACCCTGCTGGTGGCATTCCTGTTCGCTTTGTGGTCCGCATTCGTGCTGCGCTTCGTCTTCCCGCCGGGAACGATGGCGGAAGGGTGGCGCTTGTGGAGTTGGAGCTACGACCAGTGGTTCGGCTTGCTGTTTGGTAGTTTGTGCGTTCTAGCGTTTGGTGTGCTGCTGCACGTGATGTTGCACTGGTCTTGGATCTGCGGCGTGATAACCAGTCGTCTTTGGCGCGGTGAAAAGAAACGCAACTGGGACGACGGCGAACAGACGCTGATCGGCGTCGGGCTCATGATCGTCCTGTTGAACATCCTTGGGATTGCATTCGCGGCCGCCACACTGATGATTCAGGCACCCAAGTAGACCAAGTGTCTGCCGGCACTTTGATCAATCGGCGGAAATTCGCTTTGTTTCTATGTCGACCGCTCGGCAGGCGGGGCAGCCCGTAGCTTCTTTGTACCCTTCGATCTCCACAAACCCCGCACCACGAGCGATGGAAATGAGTCCGGTCATCACGACGCACCACGCAGAGACTTGATAGAGCCGCTTCCGCATCGTCAGCGACATGAGCGAGGCACTCGCCCCGGCAGCAATCATCAGTGGACCGGTTCCCAGGCCGAAGGCGATCATCAATAGCATCCCTTGTGGCATGCTCATCGTGCTCGCTGCGAGGGCAAGGAAACCGTAGACAAGGCCGCAGGGCAACATCCCGGTGAAGATCCCTGCCAGAAAAACTCCTTGCCAGCCGGGACTGCGGAGAAAGGTGGCCAGGAACGATCCCCCTAAACAGCCTTGGGGGGCTGCCGCCGCGCCTCGCTTTCGAATTAGCCCCGTTGCCGCCAGTCCCTGATAGAGCAGAAAGAGCCCGGCAAAGATGGCTAAGACTGCGGCCCCGTTCCGAAAAAAGATGGCGCTACTCTGCAATCGAAAACCCGCGTAGCCGGCAATGGCACCCAGTGTTGCGTAGGTGAAAATACGGCCGACGGTATACGTGAGTTGACGCGTAAGCAACGCTCGCCAGCCGCCGCTAACACTGCCGATCGCCAAGGCGAACGGACCACACATCCCCAAGCAATGCGAGGAGGAGAGCAAGCCCGCCAGAAAAATGAACGGAAGTTCCAACAACAGAAGATCCTTGGTTAGCAGTTGGATTGCGTTGTGGGGGAAGCATCGCTGGGCTGCGGAGCCTCAATGTCAGATGGAAGCACCGCAGTAGCGTTTCCAGCCTCCGCCAGTTGAGCCAAACGAAGTGAATTCATGGTGACAAATAGGCTGCTGCCGACCATTGCCGCGGCAGCCCAGATGGGATTGAGAACACCCCCTAGCGCAAGCCCAATCCCAACCACGTTGTAGGCAAACGCCCAAAACAAATTCTGTCGGATGGTTCGCAATGTCTTCCGCGACAGGTCGCAGGCCCAGGGAATCTGTCCGAGGTCATTCCCCAAGAGGCACAGATCGGCAGTATCACGCGAAACATCCGCTCCGCAGCCCATCGCAATACCAACGTCTGCCTCGGCGAGTGCCGGTGCATCGTTGATGCCATCACCAACCATCGCCACCATGGTGTGCTCTGCACGCAGCTTTGCCAGGTAACCGCGTTTCTCGTCGGGCAAGAGCCGCGTTTGAATATGGGTTCCGGCACTTTGCAGGGACGAAATGATGCGTGCGGTGTGATCCCCGGTAAGGACCACCGTTTCGATGCTGCGGCCGTGAAGATCGGCGAGCATATTTTGGCTTTCGGGGCGCAATTCTTCGGAGAAGGTGAATAGTCCGTAAACTCTGCCGGACCAGCCGACAAACACAGTAGGAACTTCTCGACGTTCCGCCAGTTCCGCCGCCGCCGCAATTGCTGCGGGAAACGCAAACCCTGACTCGTGCATCAATCTGCTGCTGCCTAGTACGAAAGAACGCATCCCTTCTGCTCCGTCGGCACTGACACCTCGGCCGGGCAAATTCTTGAGGCTAGCGTTTATCAACTCTGCGGGGGCACTGTCGGATCGACAACTCTGCTCAGCCACCACATAGGAATGGATTGCTTTGGACAGCCCATGGTTCGATCTTGCAGACAGATGACTTGCCACAGCCAGCAAAGCGGCACGGGAGGTCCCTTCATCGACAATCACCGATTCCACAACAGGCTCACCCGTCGTGAGTGTTCCGGTTTTGTCGAAGCAAATCGTCTTTACCAGGGTTAATCGTTCGAGCACATCCCCATTGCGAAACAAGACGCCGCGACGAGCCGCCACACCGATCGCCGCGTGCAACGCCATCGGAGTCGCGATACCAAGCGCACAAGGACAGGCGATTAAGAGGATCGCCAAAGCGGAGAGGAGGCCCGTCGCAAATCCCGAATTAAAGCAATGCGCGAAAAAGACGAGGACCGCCAAAAGCGATACGCCGGGCACGAACCAGGCGGAGATGCGATCTGCGATTCCCTGCAGGCGGCTTTTGGCGAGGGCCGCCCGCTCGACCGCTTCGATAATGCGGTTCAACATCCCTGCCTCGGCACCGGCTTGAACTTCGATTAAGAGATCGCCATCGAGATTGACCGTCCCTGCGAAAACCGTGTCGCCAAATTCTTTGATGGCTGCCGCGCTTTCTCCCGTCACAATCTGCTGATCCACGGCAGCCTGGCCGCGGCGGATCATGCCATCCACAGGGACACGTTCCCCGGGCAAGACGCGGATCCATTGCCCCACCACGACGTCTCCCAACGGAATGATCTTTCCATCGAACCGCGAATCGTGCGGGTCCACGATACGCACGGTCTCCGGCAGTAATTTCTTCAAGGAACGCAGGGCTTCGGACGCACGCTGCCGCCCCGTCGCTTCCAGCCAACGGCCGAGGGTCACGCCGACCAGCACAAGGCACGCGACCTCAAAATAAGTGTGCCGATCCCCCGTGAGCACGGCAATGACCGAGTAGATGTAGGCTGCACCAACGCCCAGCAGAATCAGGCTGTCCGTTGTCGAGGTCAGCCGCCAACGGTTATCGAATGCATGTTCCAGAAGGGGCAAGCCGAGTAGAATCATCACCGGCCCGGCAAACAACAGGCTGAGATAGCGAAAAAGTTCCCAGAGTGCCTGGGCTTGCGGCGAGTCAAGCGATGTTTCGCCGTAGACATCGTACGACCACATCGCCATGGTAAAGACCATCACGTTCATGGCGAAGAAGATTCCCAGCCCCAGCCGCATCAGCGTTCGTCGAGCGCCCCCTTCCGCTCCCGTCTCTGCCGCGACAGCGGCTGCGAAACGACATCCCGAACAGCAATAAATCCCCGACGTGCTATGGAAAGGGAGATGGCAATACGTGCAGGAGACGACGGGCGACGCTTCGCTCATGGTTGTTGGAAAAGTTCCTTGCGCATGGCAGGAAAGAGCCAACTGATCGTGTAAGTGATGGCAAAAATCCAGAAGCCCAGCCACATCACGCGCACATACCAGGGAATCTCATTCCCCCGATAATGGTGAAATTCCATCTCAGCTTCAGGCGTCCCGCTGTGTTCGTCAGTCATGGTCAGTCCGTAATTCTTTAGTGTTTTGGGAAGTTCATTCGGCAGCAATCGCGGGTCGGCTACAGCCGTTCGCCATGGGCGGGCGAGCCCAGCTTGTTCAACTTTTCTTCCAAATCGAGCATGTAGTGCTTGGGGCGCTCCATGTCGTGAAACATGCCATTGATGGCCGCCCAAATGAGCATGCAGAAGAAGCCGATGCTGGCCAGCAGATAATTCATAATCGGAGTGATCGCAAACGCTCCGTCGGACGATTCGCGAAATGTATGTACGAACTCGATAAATTTCGCGACGAAACCGAGCATGCTGGGGACCAAAATGCAGACAGTCATCACCAGCAGCAGAATCGCTTTGTAGCGGCGGCCCCGTTTGTGTTCGTCGGTTTCTTTGCTGGCCGCGGAGTTGACAGAAGTGCTCATTAGTAGGATTCCTCGCGGCGAAGTTGTTCGAGTTCTTCGTAGTAGGGATAGGTCGGATGCCACGACCCAAGCCATTGCATGTAAGTAATCAGTGCCAAGCCGCGCTTGTTGGGGCGATCCTGGCTGCCATCGAAGAGCCAAGGATACTCGGGCATGGGCGAATTGGGAGAAACACTCTTGGGACGATAGAAATGAACCGCATGCCAATCGCTGGCATGCCGGCCTCCTTCGCGGGTTAAATCGGGGCCCACACGCCGAGTGCCAAACATCACCGGGCGTTGGAGTTCGTTTTGATATTCCCAAGTTTCAGAGACAGCCCCAAATCGCTTCGGGTCATTCGAGACCGGACGGACGAACTGGCTGTGGCAGTGCCAGCAACCTTCGCCGACATACACTTGGCGTCCCAATCGCAGGGCATCGGCACAGTTCTGCTCGTTCGCCTCGCCGATGTACTTCTCGAAGGTTTCCGGATAGCGGCGGCTCAATTCGGTGAATTGATACATCACGTGGGAATTCACCACTTCTTCGGCAGTTTGTTCCGGCAGATGCCTGAACATCAAGGCTGGAACCAAAGCATTCGATACGAATGCCAAGGCAAAGAAGCCGATGCCCGCAATGAAGATGATTCCCGCTTTGCTCTCAAACATGACTGGCCTTTACACAAATCGGCTGGGATTGCTGTTCGTTGGAAATAACGGAAGTTGCAATTAACGGAAGTAAGTAGGTGGCCTTAAACTTCGGCTGGGCTGGCATGATTCGGGCGAGGAACAATTCCTCCGCGATAGGTCAGCGCCAGGTTGTAGAGGAAGCAAACATAGCCGGACATCATCATCAGGCCGGCAAAGACGCGGACGATCCAAAACGGTTGCGAGCCGATGGTCGACGCCTCCCATGGTTGCAACGAGGCCCAGTAATATCCCTGAAACACCCCGGCCAAAGTCAGATCGATGAACATGATGAACAGGCCACTAGCGGAGAGCCAGAAGTGCCATTCACAGAGCTTACGGCTATACCAATCCCGACCAATCAAGCGCGGGAACAGGTAAGTCATGAATCCGAAAATCCACAGGCTAAAGACGCCGAACATCACCAGATGCGCGTGGCCGACAACCCAGTCCGTGAAGTGAATCAGTTTTTGGAAGGTCAGGGTGACTTGCAACGCACATTGGAAGCAGGTGATGAAATAAAAGATCATACCGGTATAGAAGTATCGAATCGGCAGGTTGGTGACCACTGCCCGGCCATTGCCGTACAGCGTTCCCATAAAGTTGATCACCACTGTGGCCACCACAAATTCAACGGCGATCGTGGAAATGATCGCCCCGTACTGCAGGAACATCGGAATCGGCGTGTACAGGAAGTGATGGATCCCTTGCAACGGATAGAAGAAGGCCAGGCCCCAGAAGCCCACCAGCGAAAGGCCATGGCTCCAAATCGGCTTCTTGAGCAGGATCGGCACGATGTAATACATCAGCCCCCAACCGAGCGGCGTCACAAACAGGCCGACCAAATCGTGAATGAACAAGCCTCCGACTGCTCCGGCACTCGTGCCGGTGAGTGAGTATTCAGGCAGAAAATTGCCCATCGCGTACGTCAGAAAAGTCCACACAAAGGCGGCCATGAAGTACCACAGGGTGACATACATGGGCCCTTTCGCCTGGGCAATGGGGGTCAAAAAGTTCGCTGCGAGCAGTCCTAGCCCGAGCAGCGCGACCGGATCGATCCAGAAGGGAGTTTCGCCCCATTCGAGTCCTTGGGCACCAAGGTTCATTGGTAATCGCGTTTGCCTGGAGAGTTCTGCTACCCACTCTTGGGCTTGAAAGGTTGGCCCGAGAATGATGCCAGCCGCCGTGCTCAACACGATCACTTGCCAGGCGAAGAAAATGAAGTAGGAGAGGTAACTGCTCAAGACGGGCCGCAAAGTCAGTCGCGGAACGACCCAATGCAACATGCCGATAAAGGCACTGGCGATGAAGCCGTACGCGACGGCATTGGTGTGAATCATTCGCCAGCGGCCAGGCGAGAGAAACTCCAGGCCATTTAGTGGATTCCAGTGCACCAGTTGGAGCGCCATCAACAGGCCGCCGAGCATGGAAATTCCCAGGTAGGTAAGCGCCATGATGAACCACCAGCGCACCAGCCGGGCATCCACTAGTTTTTCAGGGTCAGGAATCGAATCAATCGTGGCCGCTTGCATGCGGTGGAACCTCTCTGAACGAACTCGGAACCAGGCAACTTCAAATTTTGAATTTCACGATCGCAACAAAATCAGGCAGGCACCTCAGTGGGGCGGCGATAGGGGACGTACAACCCCAGGGGATAAGCCAACACGAGCGTCCAGCCGTAAATCAAATGCGTTAAAGCGCCGACCCACCACGGAATCTGCTCTACAATCCAATTGCCGCCAAACAGCGCCGGTTGCACGAAGTTCAGAATCACGTAGAAGTGGACGAGCCACATCGAAATCGCGAGCAGGCTGGCAACAGTAAACCGTTGCGCTAGCCCAGCTTTGTCGGTGAACCAAACCAACAGCACATAGAACGGAACCCCCAAGAGCATTCCCGTGCCGATGTATAAGCAGCATCCCAGAGCCAGCGTGAGTCCCTGATCCATTTGGGCCGCTGGGGCGTTAAGTGGGTTCGCTTGTTCACCCAAGGGAAAGGTAAGATAGACCTGAATTAAGCGCAGTGGATGCTGGCCGATTAGGGTCGACCCCACAACGTTCGCCAGCAGGCTCGCAATTGCCCCGAGCATGCCGAGAAAAAATCCGGCAGTGGCGTAATAAGTGAGATAAAAATCTCGGGCCTGCCACGACGATGCCGTCGATTGCAACTCGTGCTCCAACTCCGCCAGACGGGCGCGAAGCTGAGATACTTCTTCGAGTTTTTTCTGTCTTTCGCTGGCATCCATAGCTGTATTTGGGATCGCGGTCGGCTCTTAGGGCGGATGGTTGTGAAGAACGCAAAAGCTGATGATTAAGAGGACGGTTCGCTGGCGTCTGGGTTGTCCGGCGTTGACTTCTCCGCATCGGTTTGCGCGTCAGTTGCTGCCGGTTCTGCGGCTGGTGTGGTGGATTCAATTGCTTCAGTGGCTTCCGCAGGGACTGGCTCAGCGGGGACTGTCTCTGCCGGAGAAGATTCTGTAGGAGTTGAATCTGCTGGTGTCTCTTCCGCAGAACCTTCTTCCGCTGGGGGCGGGTCAGGCTGCACCTCTGCCAGGCCTGGAACCTCCCGTCCATCGACAACGCTCAACACGTAGTGGACAAGGTGCCAGATCGTGTCGGGCTCCTCTTGAAAGGCGGCTGCGAACCCAGGCATCGGAGTTCCGTTGATGCCGCTATAGATGCGGCGGTAAATATCAATGGGCCGTCGACCGCCGTGGAGCATTCCAGCCGTCAAGTCTGCAGCCGGCGCGGGATAGTTCCAGGCGTCGAGATTAATCTTCTCCCGTTCCTCTTCGGGCTTGGCTTCTTGCTCCGCGATATAGAGCGGACTCAACCAGGTGGTCTGCCCTTTCGCATCGGTGCCATGACACTTTGAACAGCCGCGCGAGAGGAAGGCTTTGCGACCGGCAAGGATCGTTTCGTCCGTCATTTTGGGCTGTGCGGTATAGGGTCGAACCAATTGAAACTCGGCCTCGACCCATCGATCGTGCACGCGCGTCATCGCTCGTTCAAAATCCTCGGCTTCAATTTCATCTTCAGGGTCATAGTCGTTCGTGGCGATGTTCGCCAGGGTTTCTTCAACCTCCCCGCGCTGACTGAGCATGATGACGTAATCGACGAGCGCCTGCATTTCTTCGTCCGAAATGAATTTGAAGGAGGGCATCGAAGTTCCCTTCGACCCGTGCATGATGACGCGAATTAGGTCATTTCGCGCGGGCTTCGTGCCATAAGGGGTCGACGTGAACTTATAGATCCCCTTACGGTAGTCGCGAGGCTTCGGCTGCAAGAATGGTGCGGCTTCGCCTTGCCCGTCTCCGGTTTCACCATGACAGCCGGCACAGCGCTCCAAGAAGACCTGAGCGCCGTATTTCAGATGTTCCGGCTCAAGAGCATCAGATAGGACGGACTCGCCCGCCTCATCCGTGGTCGCGGCCGCCAGCTTCAGCACTGGATTTTTGGGAGTGCCGAAGTATTTGTTCAGCGCTGCGTGAATCTGCTTTTGATGCGTTTCCGAAAGCTCTTTGCTCGATTCGGCTGGCTGAAAAACGGGCTCCCGTTTGGGAGCGCAGCCAATCGCGAGTACAAGCAACACTAGCCCGGACACCGAAGACCATCGTTTGCAATCAAGCATGGTGTGAAATTTCAAATGTCGAATGAAAGTTCGTTGTGCGAGAACGGTACAACGACTCACTTACCGGCGAAAAAATCAACTTTTTGGATTCGTGTCGCCTCAATGCACACTCGATGCCAAAGGAAGACAAATCCGCATACCGACGAGAAAATGCCGAAGAAGGAGGCTTTCTTGAGCCTTATTGTTTTCGCGTGGGCAGGTCTTGCCGTGCAGAAGTGCGCGCAGCGTGTGACGATTTGTCGCGCCCAATGCTGGTCGGATCGCGCAGCAGTTCTGAATTCAGCGCGTGGCAATATTTCTATCGCCAGAAATTGCTGTAGACGGTCCTGCGCTGTTCACCAGCAACGCGTAACAGACCATAAGAAAGGCCGCGCGTTGCTTAAGCTGCCTTAGATTCCGAAGCCCGACTATCTTAGCGGCGGTGCCAGGTTCGGTACTTCGGCGGGCTTCTCGGCAGGAACTTCTGCCGGCTTTGCCGCAGGAGCCGGCGCGGGAACTTCCCGTTCGAGTTGCGCTTTTTGCTCCAAGATGCGCAGCTTCTGCCTTTCCAGTTCATCCATCGCGCGCTGCACTCCTTCCAGGGCGCGTTCCAAACCTTCGATCCGTCGTTGACGAATCGTCTCTGGATCCGCTCCAGGCACACCTGCCGGAATTCCAGGGCCTGGCAAGCCCGGCAAGGGAACGGCCTGGCCATTTCCGCCGAAGATCTTAATCTGGCCACCATTCCGCTTGCCAAATTCTTCGTAAGCCTGGTGGGCGTCTGGGTGGTTCTTTTTCAGCTCCTCTGCGTTTTTCGCTTCGTACTTCTTCGTTTCTTCTTTGCCATCCTTCGTCTCCGTGATCTCCACTTGGATGCCATTATTGGGATCGTCATGGATTTTTACTTTTCGTCCTTTGTCGACCGCTTCGATGTCACGGACGCCGTTTTGGTCCCGGATCGAGACTTTGCGGTCTCCATTTGCAGCTTGAAACCGAATTCGAATAGGCGCGATCTGTGGCTGAGCGCCGGGGACCGGTCTAGGGAGTTCCTGAGGAGGAGCCAGAATGTTCTGCGCGCGGTTGGCGACTGCCGGCTTGTCACTTTCCGCGAGCCGCTTCAAGGCGGCTTCCGCCTGTTGCTTGGTGGCGGAGTCTTTGGATTCAAAGAGTTTCTTGATTAAATCCAACGCGCGACTGGAAGCTTCGCGGCTTTCACCCTGCATCGCTTTTTCCAATGCCGGTAGGGCAAGCGTTCCTTGTTCGGCCAGTTTTTGCGTGGCTTCCTGGCGGGTGGAGAATTCCTCAGAGTCGAGGCCCGAAATCAGTGCATCGAAATCGGCCGGGACGCTCTGCTGGGTCGGAGTTTCTTCCTGAGCAAAGATCGCCGGCAAGCTCGCAGAAAAACCGAGCATGCAAACTGCCAACGTAACTTTTTTCGACAAAAACGAACGCAGTTTGTTCATTGCTAATCTCCCAGCAGAGGAAAGGATGGTTCTGCTAACGATGGATTGTAGCGACAATTCGGCAGAAAATCCCCTCCGTTTCGAGATCAATCCAAGCATTCCCCGCGCCGCCAATAAATGCAATGGAACCAGAAACAAAGCTTTTCCCAGCCCCATCGATTTACGTATAATGCGATCTTGATTGGCTGAGGCCCGAGCAGATTCCTGCCTCCGGCTACACTACTTTCTGTTCTCCTCAACATTCTCTCCCATCTATGCGTCCTGCAGACCATTCTTCCGTTCGCTTCGCGCGACCCGCGGCGGGGTTTACCCTCGTCGAATTGCTGGTAGTCATCGCGATCATCGGCGTGCTCGTCGCGTTGCTGCTCCCGGCCGTTCAAAGTGCGCGCGAATCCGCCCGCCGGATCAGTTGCAACAACAACCTGAAGCAAATGGGACTGGCGTTACACAACTATGCCGACACCTTTCGGCATTTTCCGGTGGGGAGTCTCGATAGCTCCAAGCATGGGTTGTTTACCTACATGCTGCCGTATCTCGAACAGCGAAACATCTACGAAGACCCGGCACTTAATCTCAACGGGAGTGGTCATGGTACGCCGTACCGATACATCAGCATCAAGGCGTATGTCTGCCCCAGTTATCCGTTCGATCATGTCTTTCGTGGCAACACTAACGGCTACATGAATGGCGCCGTAACCACTTACCAAGGAGTAGGCGGATGGATCGCCAACAACGGCGAGAGAATTACGACGAGTGCGGCATACGGCAGTAAGCCGCACAATGGCATGTTTGGCTGGAAGTTCTATCGCAATCTTGCTGAAGTCACCGATGGCCTGAGTAATTCCTTTGCGATTGGCGAATTTGTCCAACGAGATCGCAAAAGCGGCGAATTTACCAAGCCGCCGGGCAACACCAGAGCTTGGGTGTTGGGGGACAATGGGGGCGGTGCATCCTACGCGTTCAAGGTTGGCGAGTATCCTCTGAACGCCAAAGTCGATCGCAATGCCGATGGGATTCCTTTTAATCATCTTCCCTTCGGCAGCCATCATTCCAATGGTGCTCAGTTTGTTTACGGGGATGGCAGCGTCCACTTTGCCACCAGCAACATTGCGATTGCCATCTATCGCGCCCATTGCACCGTGAACAATGGCGAATCGGTTAGCACTGTTGACTAAGTGACGTCAGTTCAGCGACTGCAACTTCACTCCCTGTGGTTCATGTTGTCGGAAATTCTGGGAATGCTTACTCGACTTTATTTTCAGCGCACAGGGACCGTTCAGGTCGCGTTGCTCATTGGAACGTTGCTTCTCTTAAGTGGCTGCAGGAGCGACGAGTACGCGCCAGTGCGCGGAAAGGTCATGTATCGCGGCACCCCATTGACCTTCGGCTCGGTCATGTTTCAGCCGGAAGCTGGCCAGCCGGCCTATGGTTACATCCAAAAGGACGGCAGCTTTTACCTCTCCACCAATGGGGACGGAGATGGTGCCCGGATCGGTCCGAATAAAGTCCGTGTGGCCTGCTTCGAGACGCAGCAGCCACAGCCGGACGGAACAATCAAGGATGAGCCGGGCTTAGGGCCGACCTTGATTCCCACGAAATACAACAGTTTTGAACACAGCGGCCTGGTGGTCGAAGTCCCCCCGGAAGGGACCAGCGAGCTGGTGTTGGAACTAGTGGATTAGCCGCCCCCCTTGCCGATCCTTTCCGGGTCGGTAGACTGCGAGATTCCTCCGGAAGGTCGCTCCCTGCCGTCCGGGTTTCTTGGGCAGCACACGGACGGAACAATGGCCGCGGCACCGACCAAAAGCGTCGCTGATGAACGAGTCCTCGTCCTCGATTTCGGCTCGCAATATGCGCAGCTTATCGCCCGGCGAATTCGCGAAAACAACGTCTATTGCGAAATTGTCCGCCACGATATCACTGCGGCCCAAATTCAGGCCCACAAGCCTCGCGGCCTGATCTTGTCCGGCGGCCCATCAAGTGTTTACGAAACCGGCGCACCAAAATGCGATCCGGCACTGTTCAAGCTGGGCATCCCAGTCTTGGGCATTTGCTACGGAATGCAGCTCGCCTGCGAAACGCTGGGGGGAAAAGTTGCCAACGCTCCCGCGCGGGAGTACGGCCGCTCGCGATGTTTTTTTGATTCTCCGGCCGGGCTCTTCGCTGGCTTGCCAGACCAAATTGATGTCTGGATGAGTCACGGCGATCAAGTCACTGGCGTCTCGGACGAATTTCAATCGCTCGCGCACACTGCGACCTGTCCGTTGGCAGCAGTACAACACAAATCGCTCCCTATTTTTGGTCTGCAGTTTCATCCTGAGGTCACCCACACAGCGATGGGGGGGACGATGCTGCACAACTTCGTCACCAGCATCTGCGGCTGCAGCGGCACGTGGCATCTGGGTGATTTTGCCCGCGAAGCGATCGCGCGAATGAAGGAACAAATTGGCGATAGTCGCGTGATCTGCGGCTTGTCGGGAGGGGTCGATTCGGCAGTCACCGCAGCGCTGCTCTATCGGGCCATTGGCTCACAACTTTCCTGCATTTTGGTCGACAACGGCCTGTTGCGAAAAGCAGAACAAGCCGCCGTGCTGGCCGAGTTCACGAACCACTTCAAGGCCGACCTGCATATTGTGCATGGCGAAGAACGGTTTCTGAAAACGCTGGAAGGAATTACCGAGCCGCAGGAGAAACGTCGGCGGATCGGGCACATGTTCATCGAATGCTTCAAGGAGGAAGCGGCGAAGATCGAAGATGCCCGGTTTCTGGCGCAAGGAACTCTCTATCCAGATGTGATTGAAAGCGGGGCGGCCGTCGATGGACCGGCAGCAACGATCAAACTGCATCACAATGTTGGCGGCTTGCCGGCGGAGTTGGGCTTCGAACTGGTTGAACCACTGCGGGATCTGTTCAAGGACGAAGTGCGCCGCATGGGTCTGGAACTTGGCTTGCCAGAGGATCTCATTTGGCGGCATCCGTTCCCGGGGCCTGGGCTGGCGGTCCGTTGCTTGGGAGAGGTAACGAAGGAACGGCTGGATGTTCTCCGCGAAGCGGATGCAATCATGATTGAGGAGATCAAAGCCGCGGGCTTGTATCGCCTCACGTCTCAGGCCTTTGCCGTCTTGCTGCCGGTGAACAGCGTGGGAGTCATGGGAGATGCCCGCACCTACGAAAACGCCGTCGCTCTGCGCTGCGTGAATACCGACGACTTCATGACGGCCGATTGGTCGCATTTGCCTTACGAGGTGCTCGCCCGCATCTCGACACGGATCATCAATGAGGTCAAGGGAATTAACCGCGTCTGCTACGACATCAGTTCCAAACCCCCGGCAACCATTGAGTGGGAATAGCAGCCGGCACTCCCGTTGTTTCTGATCTGTACTGCATTACAACGGCACAGCCTTGGATTTGCTGTTTTGGGCCGTTACGCTAAGGGATGTTGCGAACTCTCCCTCGCTGCGGGTCAACCCATGTCGTCTTTCTCTCGGCGGACCATCCTCAAGTCAATCGCCTTAGCTGCCGGTCAATTCGCACTTGCGCGGGCTGCGGATGAAATTCCAGAAACTTCCCTGCCTCCGGTGCGCGCGATCACCAAGGGGCCAAAGTTCCATTGGTTCGCGTATTACGACAAACTTCAATTCGACCCGACCGGTCGCTATGTGTTGGGGAATCAGGTCGATTTTGAACATCGTTCGCCCGCAGCCGACGATGTGATTCGCGTTGGTGTGATCGATACTGCCGATGGGGATCGCTGGCAGGAATTAGGTCAGTCGCGGGCCTCGAATTGGCAGCAAGGTTGCATGTTGCAGTGGATTCCCGGCAAGCGAGAAATTCTCTGGAACGATCGTGTCGAAGATCAATTCGTCTGCCATATCCAGAACTTCGAAACCGGTGAGACACGAACAATTCCGTCCCCGATCTACTGCGTTAGTCCCAACGGTACCTGGGGATTGACCTGCGATTTCCGTCGGCTCAACGACTGCCGCCCCGGGTATGGATATGCCGGGATTGTCGACCCATTTCGCGAGGAACTAGCGCCCGGCGAGGCAGGCATCTGGCGGGTCGATTTGCAAACCGGCACGCGCAAGCTGATTGTCACCTTGGCCGATGCCGCTCGCATCCCCCACAAGTCCGGCTATTCCTTGGGAGCCAAGCACTGGTTCAATCACCTTCTCATCGCCCCGGATGGAAAACGGTTCATCTACCTGCATCGCTGGCGAGGAAAGGCCGAAGGGAAGGGATTTTCGACGCGCATGTTCACGGCCGCCGCAGATGGGAGCGACTGGTATATTTTGGACCCGCATGGCAAGACATCGCACTTCATTTGGCGAGATGCGAAAAGTGTTCTGGCGTGGGCGCAGCATCCGTCGCATGGCGAACGATTTTATTTGTATCACGATCAGTCGACCGAGGTCGAAGTCGTCGGCAAGGACGTGATGACCGAGAACGGACATTGTTCTTACTTGCCTGGAAACAAGTGGATTCTCAACGACACGTATCCCGATCGTGAGCGACTTCAGCATCCGTACCTGTATGAAGTTGCCAGCGGAAGAAGATTGCCGCTGGGACATTTCCACTCTCCCCAAAATTATATGGGAGAATGGCGTTGCGATACCCATCCCCGGTTTAGCCCGGATGGGACAAAAGTCTGCATCGATTCACCCCATGCGAACGGACGGCAGATGTACTTGATCGATATCGCAGAACTGGTCGGCCGAAGCGAATCAGCAGAGAGCTATTCGACTTCGTGGACCACCAAAAGGTTCTGCGCCATGGGATAAAAATTGGTGCCGGTGACGAAGATGATGCAATCTCCGGGTACCACAATCCCTCGCTCGCGGCCCCATTGATCCATAAAGG
This sequence comes from Pirellulaceae bacterium, assembly GCA_041739545.1. Classification (GTDB taxonomy): domain Bacteria; phylum Planctomycetota; class Planctomycetia; order Pirellulales; family Pirellulaceae; genus JBGSNR01. The sequence goes on from JBGSNR010000004.1 coordinate 120,905, forward strand.
CCCGCAGCATGGGGCCATCGTGAACGGGGGCGCCAGCCAAAGGATAAACGCCCCAATAAAGACACATCCGCCGCAGCACGTTCAGATGATCGCTCACGCCGATCGTGGGGATCTGTCCACGCAGCTTGGATCGCAAGCGAGCGGTACCGCCGCCACGAGTCACTACCACCACCAATTTAGCCCTGAGCATGCGGGCCATTTCGGTGCAGCCGTGAACCGCCGCTGCGGTGATCGGATGCACATCCTTGGCGACGATATCCCGACCACTAACGGGTGTTTCCAGCAACAGTGGTTCGGTGGCAATCATGATGCGATTCATCACCTTGACCGCATCGAGCGGAAATTCGCCGATGGCGGTTTCGCCTGAAAGCATGCAGGCATCGGCACCATCAAGAATGGCATTGGCGACATCGGTCGCTTCCGCGCGCGTGGGACGGCGCGCGTGATGCATGCTCTCCAGCATTTGCGTCGCGACAATGACCGGCTTTCCCTGGCGGAGGCATTCACGAACGATTCGCTTTTGGGTGACGGCCATCTCCGCGAAATCGATCTCCACCCCCAGATCGCCACGAGCCACCATCACGCCGTCCGTGGATTCAACAATCGCTTCCAGCCGTTCCAGGGCTTCCCGCTTTTCAATCTTCGCCACAATAAACGCATTCGACCCATTGCCACGGAGCAGGATTCGCAATTGCCGAATTTCTTCCGGCGAACGAACAAAGCTCAGGCTGACAATGTCGATCTCGTGCTGAGCCGCCCAAGTGACGTCGGCCAGGTCTTGTTCCGTCAACGCCGGGGCACTAAGCCGCGCACCAGGCAAATTGATTCCCTGCCGGCTGCGGATCATGCCCGCCCCGAGCACTTTGCAGACAACCTCGTCAGGCTTCTTGTCGATGACTACCATGTGCACGGTGCCATCCGTCAGCATGACGGTATTGCCGACCGAGAGTTCGTCGATCAGCGGTGCGTAATTGCTGGTGAGGTCGTACTTGCTCTTCGATTCCAGGCCGCGGACGAAACGAAACTCCGCGCCCAAATCGCAATTCATGGGATCTTCGAACAACTCTCCCAGGCGGATTTTTGGCCCAGCCAGATCCAGCAGCACTGCCACTGGAATGCCAGCCGCGGTTTCTGCCGCGCGAACTTCGTTGAGAATTTGCAGCCGTTCTTCGAGCGTGCCGTGCGCGCTGTTGATGCGAAAGACATCAACTCCCGCCTTGACTAACGCCGTCAGCGATTCAACTCCGCGACAAGCCGGGCCGATCGTGGCCACAATCTTGGTGCGTGCTCGTTGATCGAAGGATTCCGTACTCGGTGGAATTGTCATCATGGGGCTCCCAGAATTTCCTATTCGCCCGCCGGATAGATAGACTTGGTTGTAGTGAAGCCACCCCAATCGGTATAGGGGACTCGGCCAAAACAACTCGGTACGGTCCCTCCATGAATCTTCATAGTCCAACCTCGCGGCCATTCGTTTTAGGAATAGGTGCGGGAACCATCTTGGGACTGATTCTGGTCCTGCTTTTGATGCGTTGGCTAGGGGCCGATCCCACGCCACAATTATCGTTTGACGACTACTTGCGCGCCCTCCAGCGTTGGGATGATGAAGCTCCCGCGAACTATGATGTCGCGATTGACGTTCGTGGCTCCCAACCGGCAAGCTATTTTGTGCAGGTTCGCAACGGAGAAGCTCGGGCAGCATTTCGAAACGGAAAATATTTGCCGCATCTTCGCAGTCACTCCACGTGGAGCATCGATGGCATGTTTGCAACGCTCGCCGAGGACGTTGCCCGCCTCGAAGAGGCACAGCGACAGCGCCAGTCGATGCCGTTTTTGTTGCGCGTGAAATTCGATTCGCAGTACGGCTTTCCCGCCCACTATCGGCGACTTGAGTACACCTCTCCGGTGCAGGTCGAATGGGACGTTCAGCGTTTTGTTCCCGTCACGCCTGGGACGCCGTTCTCACAAGATTTTCAGGAACTGCCTGCTGTGGAATAGCGTGCGCGCTGGACTACGGATGATTAAGCACGAGCGAGTAAAAGCGGCGCTATATTCTTTAAATATCGAGTCGATCAAGTTCATCGAGGAGGGCGTCGAACTTATCTTTCTGCCCGTCGGCAGATTTGGACGCAGCGGGGACGAGGGTCGGCTCGATGGTGCTCCCTACCGCCGCCCGCCCAGCCAGCAGCAATTGCTCGTCCCGCTCACGGATCGCAGCGTCAGCCGCAGATTCACCCGCTTCCGGTGCGCCGAATAGGCGCGACAAGTCTATTTTTAAACTCTCCGTGGCACCCAGATCCGCACCCGCAATCGCCGGGGTTTTGTGCTGTGGGAAAATGATTGCATTCTCGGGGCAAACGCGACTGCAGGCCGGGCAACCCTTGCGGCAGTTGTCCGGCTGTTCCACTAGAATTGTCTCCGCCCCATCGACCCCGTACACGCCAAACAGGCAGAAGTCGATGCACTCCATGCAGTTGGTGCAGCGACTGTAATCGATAACCGGATACCAGCGACGATCAGTGTCGGCTTCGATCCTAGTGAGCTGTGGGAGTGAAGTTTCGGCGGAGTTCGCAGCTACAGGTACATTCTGCGTTGGATGATTTCCAGGAAGGGGCAAGGCCGTATTATTCGTCGGCTGTACGAATCTCGCCTGTTGCTCGGCGGTAACTGCTCCTGAGCTTGGCGGCGCGGTCATTCCCATTCCTAAGCCAAGCCCCATCAGTTTCAGCGAGCTTTCTTGTGCGATGCGTTTGACCTCGGCAATGTATAACGCGGCATCCGGCTTCAGACGTAGATCGAGACAGTAGATGCGGCGGCTAGGAACGGGCCGGTCATCGGCAACGCGAGGTTTCTCCTCCGCTTCAGCAGTTTCTTCCTCGTCTTGTTCCTCTTCGGGCTGAATTAGCGAAACACCAGCTTGTCCACGGACCCCCAGTCGATCGAGCGTCCACCGGCAGCCTCGCTCATACATCCAGGACAAGACTACTACGTTTCCGCCAATCCCGGTCAGGGCAAGTGTTCCGGTGTGGTCGGCCGAGAGATCGTAGAGGTGCGGCACCACAATCAGTTCCAGCCCCGACTCCAACATGAGCCCGGTAATAATGTCCTCTTCCAGCTTGCGCCGGACAGGATTGGCCGACTGACCTTGTGAGACGACTACGGAGAGGCGGGGCATCAGAAATTGGATCTTGAGGAACAGGCACCTGAACTAACTTTGATTGTCCCCTCCCGGCGCTGTTTGCTCAAGGGTTGACAAATCCACCCCCCAGAACGCAAAAAAACCAGCCGCTGGAGGTGGCCCAGCGGCTGGTTCGGGTTTTTGCAAAGACTCGCGAAAACGCGAAGGCTTACACGATCCTGGTCACCGTTTCATTGGCGGCTTTCCCGGTGAGACGATCCTTCTTGGTTCCCACTGTGCTGGCGAAGAACCAATCCTGACCGACCTGGCCGGCGATGGTGTCGATCACCTTGTCGTCCTTCACCGTCTGCGGTCGCAGTTTCGGCGTGGTTGGGCTGAGAGTTCCCGTGCTCAACCTGCGGACGCGAGTCGCATAGTTCAGCGCGGTGTTGCCCCAAGTGGCCATCAAGCGATCCAAGGCTACAAGGTTGGCATCGTAGTTCGTCCTGCCGGCAATGACGATGTCGTCGCCGCCGTTACCACTGATCCTGTCCGCTCCCACACCGCCGATCAGGATATCCCGAGCAGCAGAACCGGTGAGAATATCGCCGCCAGTGCCACCCACCAGGGTGCTGCGGGCAGCGTTGGCTGCTGCCGAGAGGACGTCGTTGCCGGCACCTCCCAGGAACTGCACCGGCACGTTTGGCTTGATCGGCCTGTTCGTTGCCGTTCGCCCTGCCACAATGCTGATGTTGTCGTTCCCGCCCAGGCCAAAGACAACGGCCTTGGCCGGGTTGGTAAACGTTCCCAGAATCAAAGCCCCTTGCTTAACGCGAATAGTCTTTCCGTTGGCAGCCGTCACCGGAGTTAGCGAGATGATATCCCGGGCGTTCGTTCCGCCGACATACAAGACCCTGGCGATCACTGCCGCAGCCTTCACTTGGACCACCTTGGTGGTTGGTGCCCCGGTGAGGTTGTTGCTGTCTCGGGCTGTCACCGAGATGGTTCGATTCCCCTTGGCGATGTAAGTTCGCGTCACCTTGGTGCCGCTCACTCCCGTCACCGTTTGGATCGGCGTGCCATCCCCCCAGTTGATCGTGAACGTGTACTGAGCCGTGGGGCTCGTCGGATTGGTGACGTTAAAGGCGTAGGTCCGCACCAGGCCCGGTACTGTGACGAGCGGTGCCACCACAGTGACAGTCGGACCAACCACAACACTGTTCACCGTGATGGTGAACTGCTGCACGGCGGTGGTATCGATCCCATCGCTGAGCGTGACACTTACGATCGCTGTCCCGGTCTGATCGGCAGCCAGCGTGTAAGTCAAATTGCCCGTGGTTGGATCGATGGACGGCTGCACGCTGAACAACGTGCTGTTGTCGTTGGTTACATCGAACGTTGGCGTTTGGCCTTCGTTGGCAGGACCAGCACTGATGCCCGTGGCGAAACCGGTGACGGTGTTCAGCCCCGAATTCGCATCGACCGACTGATTGGGATTACCCGGCAAGGTGAAGGTCGGCAGATCGTTCACCGCAGTGACATTGATATCGAACGTTTGCGATGGCGATGAGTTCGTGCCGCCGCCGTTGTCTAAGAGAGTCACCGTGACGGTTGCCGACCCAAACGCATCGAGAGCCGGCGTGTAGGTCAACATTCCCGTAGCGGGATTGATCACCGGAAGCACGCTGAACAATGCATCGTTGGTCGTCTCGATGAAGAAGGACAGCATCTGCCCATTCTCGTTGGCTGGACCAGTGCTGATGTTGGTCGCCCAACCCGTGACACTTTGTGGACCGGCATCTTCCAGGACGGTCTGATCATCCCCCTTGGTGAAGCTCGGAGGATCGTTGACCGCTGTCAGATTGATCGTGAAAGTTTGCGTGGCGGAAGTCAAGCTGCCGTCGCTCAGGCTAACCGTGACTAGCGCCGAGCCGAATGCGTCCAGAGCAGGCGTGAAGGTCAACACGCCGCTATCGCTAATGGCTGGTTGGCCACCCGCGGTAAACAACGCCGTGTTGTCGTTCGAGACGATGAAGGTGAGGGTCTGTCCAATTTCGTCCGAAGCACCAGCTGAGATCGCGGTGGCCTGGCCAGGGAAGGTTTGAGCCCCCGAGTCTTCGTTTACCGTTCGCGTGGGGCCGATCACAAAGCTCGGTACATCGTTCACCGCGGTGACGTTGATCGTCATCGTGGCTGCAACGGTTCCAGGCGAGGCATCGTCCGCGGTGAAGGTAAACGAGGCGAACGGTGTGCCGTTCGCATTCAACGGCGGCGTGTAAATCAAGGTCGAAATCGAGGCCGCAGGAATAGTCAAGCCAGTAGTCACTGGCGAACCGCCGAACAATAGCGTGCCGCCACTCAGAGCCAGGCTTTGAATGGTGATCGACACCAGTGCATCGCTCTCGACATCAGTGAACAGGAAGTCACCCGACTCAAAAGCGTAGGCAGTGTCTTCATCGGTCGTTACCGCACTGACTTCCGCCACGGGTGCATCGTTAACCGCGGTGACGTCGATCGTCATCGTTGCCACGCTGCTGTTGCCACTGCCATCGTTGACCGAGAAGTCGAACGTCGCGAACGGCGAACCATTGGCATTCGCTGGCGGAGCGTAAACCAACGTCGGGATCTCAATCGCCGTGATCACTTGACCTTCCGTGACAGCCGTCGTACCCAACAGCAGCGTGCCGCCGTTGAGCGACAGATTGGTGATGGTGACCGAGACCAGCGCGTCATTTTCAACATCCGTAAAGGTGAAGTCTGCGACGGCAAAGGTCTTTGAGATATCCTCGGGAGTGGTAACTGTGTTGCTGCTTGCGATCGGCAGATCGTTCACTGGGGTGACATCGATGCTGAGAATCGCCGAGATGGTACCGGGCTCAGTGTCGTTCACGGTGTAGGAGAACGAAGCCAGTCCCGTGCCGTTCGCGTTTTCAGCCGGCGTGTACACCAAATCCCCGGCGGCGATTTCGCTGGCGGACACTTCAGTCGTCGAAGTGATCGGTGTGCCGTCCAGTGTCAGCGTTCCTCCAGCCAGCGAAAGTCCGCTGATGGTGATCGAGGCCAAGTCATCCCCTTCCACATCCGTGAACGGGAAGTCGGTTAGCAGGAAGGTATAGGCGATGTCTTCGTCGGTAGTAACCGTGTTGCCGGTAGCTTCTGGCAGATCGTTCACCGCGTTAACGTTGATCGTCATTGTGGCCGGTGCAGCGCTGTCCTCGATACCGTCGTTCACGGTGAAGTCGAACGTGGCGAGAGCCGTACCCGACAAATCAGCCTCCGGCGTGTAGACCAGTGTTGGAATGTCGCCAACCGCAATGATCTGGCCGATGGTGACTGTTTGGCCACCCAATAGCAGCGTTCCGCTGCTCGGCAGGCTAATTAGGGTGATCGAAGCCAGTTGGTCGCCGTCCACGTCGCTGAACAAGAAGTCGGCTGCGGCGAAGGTGTAGGGCACATCTTCGTCGGTGGTCACCGAACTGTTGATCGCGGTTGGAACGTCATTGACGTTGGTGACATCGATGCTCAACGTTCCCGCTACGGTTCCAAAATCAGCATCGTTCACCGTGTAAGTGAAACTGTTAGCTCCGATGCCGAAATCGTTCTCCGCCGGCGTAAAGACCAGGTCACTCAGATTCGCCACATCGATCGTCACCGGCGCAGTCACGGGTACGCCGAGATACGTCAACGTCCCGGACGCCGTAGCGAGCGGGTTCACGGTGACAGAAACTGGCGTATCCAAATCTTCGTCGCTAAAGAAGAAGTCTGCGTCACTAAAGGTGTAGGCCGTATCTTCCAGCGTGGTGACGGTGTTCCCCAAGGCGACCGGAGCATCGTTCACATCGAGAGCCGTAATCGTGAAGATTTCGTCAAGGGAGTTGCCTTGAGCATCTGTCGAGCGAACCAGGATCGAGTAGGTCTCTTGCGCCTCAAAATTCAAAGAGGCATTGGTCAGCAACTCGCCCGTCGGAGAGATGGTGAACAAAGCATTGTCGGTGTCGCCAATGCCGGCCTCCAGCGTGTACGTAAACGTATCGCCCGTGGTCGGATCGACGGTGCTGAAGGTTCCGACCGTGGTACCAATCGGCTGGTTCTCATCGACACTTGTACCCGCTAGATCGATATCGGTCGGAGCAACTGGAACGAAAGTGTTCAGCAAGCCGATCGTATTGATCGCCGCTCCGCGAAGCGAAGGGTCACTGATTCCGGCACCGTTGCCGGTGAGCAGAGTGAAGTTAGGCACCGTACCGGTCGTGTCGCCTGCGAGCCAGTCGGCAGGGGTGTTCGAAGTCGAAGTGCCTAACCGGGCGACGTAGCCCGCGGTGCTGCCAATCGCAACGGTCACGCCCGTTGTCGATGCACCGAAGCCGGTGGAATTGATGAAGTTTACTGGAGCGTAACTAAAGTCACCTGCCGCAGAATTATCGAGAATTCCGATGGAATCAAGGATGTTCCAGCCCGCGTAGACAGCACCGTCGGGCACGCCATCATTGTCGATATCAATGTCATCGGTCAGGGTAGGAGCCGTGCCCGATTGCAAAAGCATGAACGTTACCGAGGCATTTTCGATATCGTTGCCCCCATCGCCCGAATGACCAATCGAGCTGCTGCCCCCATTTCCCCAGCCAGGACTTGTTCCCGTGTTCACAAGCACGGTCGTTCCATCGGCAATGGCTGCGGACGTATCGTAGGAGTTGTCCTTTTGCAGGATAAGAATCAGACCGTTGGTGCCGAAGGTTAGTCCGGAGACATCGAAGATGTTTTGCACATCTCCCAAAGTCGAAGCGTCCCCTTCGATACCAACCAAATAGGTTCCGGCCGGAATCACATAACCAGGCGTGCCACGTAGTTCGACAAATTCGTTGCCGAAGCCAGTACCGCTATCGCTTCCCGGAGGATTAAAGTACACCTCGTTGATCAACAGCACCGGCGCTTCTAGCAGCGTGATCGCAAAGGTCGAGGTGGCAATCGAGCCGCCCGCCCCATCGCTCACGGTGAAGTCAAAGCTATCGGAAGCTCCCGAGGCCGGGGCGGTGTAGGTGATCGCCCCGTTGTTAATGTCTTCTTGAGTGAAGGTTTCACTCAAGGCAAGTGGCACACCAGACTTGCTCAGGGTTCCGGTCGAAAGCGCGGTCAGTGTGTAGGTAATTTCGGCTGGCGTGTTATCTACATCGGTCACTTCGAGCAACGCGGTCGTAATCGTGTTGATCGTGCTGTAGGTCGCGGTTAAGCCGGCATTGGTTGTCAACAGCGGCGCATCGTTGACAGGAGTTACCACAATGCTGAAGGTCTGCGTACCCGAACTGGCCATTTCCGAATCGGTCACCGTGAACGTGAAGCTATCGCTGGCCAGTTCACCACCGCCGTGGACGTAAGTCAGCAGGTCGTTATCGATATCTGCCTGCGTGAACGGAGCCACGATCGGCAAGCCGTTCAGCAGCAGTTGCCCGTTGGCTGGCTGCGCGATGATGGTGTAGGTCAGCGTGCTGGGCACATCCGTATCGTCAGTGGCAGCGAGGAACGTTTCGTCGATGATCCCTGTCGCTCCTTCAGCCACGGTGAGGGGAAGGTTTACAGTGACGACTGGTGGATCGTTGTTGAGCGGATTGGCGTTGACCGTGGTGTCGTCACTGACGGGCACGACTAGGTCATTGCCGGCCGTGTCTTCAACGAGCGTACCTGTTGGAATCTGCAGGATGATCGTTCCTGCGGTGGTTGGCGTGACTTCAACGGTGACCGTGGTCGGCGAGGTTTGGGTGATGGTGCCGATCGTGATGGCAGCGGTGCCAAGGTTATCGAAGGCAATCGTCGTAGCGTCCACGTCCTCGTCAAAGGTCAGCGTGTAAAGCAACGTGCTGTTGACGTTGACAACATCGTCTGCGTCGCCGTCATCGAACGTAACGGTCGGCGGGGTGACATCCGGCGGAACATTGGTGGCACCTGGCGTAGGTGCTTGCGCCACAAACGTCGTCGTGTCTAAAGCCGTCCCACCGTCTGGAACGCGAGCAATGGAGTCGTTTCCACTGCCATTAGGTCCACCACCTTCGTCGATCTGAGGCTGACCGGGCGTCAGTGCGTCCAACAGGCCTAGATCATCAGCATCACTTGTATCGTAAACAACCGCATCGAGTAGTTCGAAATTAGCCGGGAGTGCGTTTGCTGCTGAGGCTGGGAATACTCCGGTCCCCGGCGGTCCACCCGAATAGCGGAAGAGGGCGACGGCGTCCGCCCCGTTCTGAAGAAATCCATCGGCCAATATCAGGTTGACGGTCGGAACTTCGGCGCCACCAATCACAAAGAAGCCGTTGGCCGGGATGGTGTTTCCACTCAGATCCTGAGTGAGGTACGTCCCATCTGTGGAACCGTTGTACAAAACCAGAAAGTAATTATCCAGCGAGAACGGGGTAGGGCTATTGTTGTAAAGTTCGATGAACTCCGCTGTATCGGTTCCAGGCGTATCGGAATCGACTTCGTTGATCGTCACCGTGTTGACCGGAGGAGGAGTGACAGTAATCGTCGTGTCGTCTGTGGCGGGCACCGCCAACGCATTCCCCTCCGTGTCCTGTATGACCACGCCACTTGGAATCTGCAGGATGATGGTTCCAGGTCCCGTGGCGGTTACAGGGAACGAAACGGAGCTTGCGGTCGGCAAAGTCAGGGCACCAAACGTAACCGCCGCGGTCCCCGAGTTAATGAAATCGGCTGCCGAAATTGAGAACGGGTTGAGCGGCTCATCGAACGTGATCGTGTAGATCACCGTGGTGCCGACATCAACCGTGTCGTCCGCATCATCGTCCTCGAACGACAGGATGGTGGGGGCGATCGCTTCGGCGGCGGCATTGACGGTAATGGTGAAGGGGGTATCGGCGGTGCTGACAAAGCCGTCCGAGAGGCTGAAGACGAACGAATCGTCACCGGCAGATGCTGCAGCATCGTAGGTCACCAGGCCGGCGTCTACCTGAGCTTGAGTGAATGTGCCACCAACAGGCACAACTGCTCCCGACAACCGAACGATCCCGCCGTTGGCCGGTGCCGTGACGATGGTATATGTTCGACTGGCTGGCGCCTGTTCGGCGTCGGTTGAATTCAGTCGGGACATGTCGATCGGAGTACCAACCAGATTGGTCGGCACGGACAGTCCTGTGTTGGTAACTACGGAGGGAGGGGTGTTCCCTGTGACCTCGGACGAAGACACAACGATGTCGTCGATACCGACACTTTCGTCGTTACCACCCGCATTCGTGGTCATGATCCGCAATTGGACGAGCGCAAAGTTATTCACGGCCGCAGGCAGGGTAACGTTCACAGCAGTGACTTGGTCAGCTGTCCCACCCGTGGTTGCGTCTGCTACGTAGCCTTCGGGAACATTTGTAAAATCGCCCGTGTTCCCGACACGATAGTGGAGAGCGTACTGCTGCGTAGCATTGTCGCCAGATCCGTCTAGATCGCGTAAATTGTAGGAGATGGTAACGTTTTCTCGCCCCAGCGTATTCAAATGGATTTGAATGTAAGGAGCGTCAGCGGTGCCGGAACCGTTTAACGCGATGGTTGGATTCGGGATTCCGTCGAACTCAACGACCGCACCACTGGCGAAGGAATCCGGGTTCGCTTGATTCGCGATCACGTTGACAACACCTGGCGAATCGTTCATCAGCAAAGTTTGCGGATCGGTTCCGGTCACTGCCGTCAGGCCATCACCGCGGTATCCGATGATACTCGGAACGCCCGACCAATCGCCATCGGTCGTGATCATACCCGTATCGGACCAGTCCTGAGTGAAACTGCCAGTTGATAGATCGAAGGGTGTTGCATCAAACACCGTGCGTTCTTCCATCTTCTCGAATTGCGGCTTGTGAACCTGTCGCAAGAAATCCTGGCGGCGCTGGGCGCTCGACTTCTTCGATTTACGAGACATGGATAAACGCACGGCGTTTGCCAAATTCTGAAACATCATAAATTCACTCAGATCAATACGAGGACGACAATTTGCCTGTTAAATGCACGGCACGAGTCGGGTAGCGATAGGTTCGCCGCGGTGCTTTGGTAAGCTGTGCCGGTTGAAGAGGTCCTGTCACATTAACAGAGACTTCCGATTAGCCTAGAGTTGCATTGTTAAGAAATGAAAAAGGCTGCAACAAGTTCTCGCACACTACGCAAACCCCTCAAAGCGGCCGAAAATCACCCAAACTTCTACTTGTGGGCGTCGTCTCCACCGTTCCAACGTAAAGAAGCGTATAAATCCGAATATCAGCTGTGCGGATTTGCGGGAATCAGCAAAAAGAGGGGGCTGCGATCGATTTCTGCGGAAGGAAAGGGATCGCCGGTGATGCTGACATCTAAAAGCGAGGTGTTTCTCCGTTCCATCCGCCGTTTTCAGGGAAACAGCAGTGCTTCGGGCCGCGCTGCGCATTCCGCCTGTCAGCCCCAACACCTGCCGCGGCGTATACTTCCAAAATCTCTTCCGTCCGATTTGGAGGCACCGATGCAACTGCCAATGAAGTCGCTCCTGGTTCGTTCTCTACTCCTGGCCCTGCTCGGTGCCACCTTCTTTCCCATCGCAGCGCACGGGGCTGATCCGTCGCTCGATATTGAACTAGTCACCGAAGCCGGTTTTCGTCAGGAAGATGCACGCAAATGGTTTGCACTATTTGAAGAAATCAATATTTACGGCGTAAAAATTCGCGGGGGAAAACGGGGCGATCGGGTGGCGTTCGAAGCCCTCGGCGAACCACCAACCCGCTACCGCATTACAGGCATTTTGAGCGGCAGCAATCAACTCGACCTCCCCGGGGGGAAGTTCACCGTCAGCGACAAAGCCCGTCTCGCTGCCTGGGCAGCCAAAGTTCGCTCGGGGGGCGAAGATGCCCTGTTCGAGAAGCCCGTTGCCCTCGGCCTGACCGCGAAGCAACTCGATGCGGCGAAGAAAGAATGGGCCGGTACTTGCCGCGTGACGACCAAGGATCAACCGCCGGGTGAGATTGTGTCGCGGATTTTGCGCGAAATCACCCCCTCGATCACTTTGGATGGAAAAGCCGACGCCAAACTGGCCCAGCTCGACAAGTTTCCCGACGATTTAACCGGTCTCTCGGCTGGCACGATGTTGGCTGCGGTCCTGCGTCCGGCCGGGCTGGCGCTGGTCCCCATTGCCGAAGGGAGGACGGTGACGTGGCAAATTGTGGACTCACAGCGGGCCGCCGAAGTTTGGCCTGTGGGCTGGCGGCCGACCAAACCTCCGAAGGATTATGTGCCGGAGTTGTTCAAATTCCTGACCGTGGAGATTGAAGACACCCCCCTGACGGAGGTGATCGAGGCCCTGCAGGAACGGTTGGCCGTGCCGGTGATTATCGACCAGAATTCGCTGGCCCGGGAACGAGTCGATCTGGCCACGACGAAGGTTTCGCTGCCGAAAACGAACACCTTCTATCAAAAGATTCTGGAACGAGCCTTGTTTCAAGCGAAGCTGAAACTGGAGCTACGGGTGGATGAAGCGGACAAGCCCTTTTTGTGGATCACGACGATCCGGCAATAAAGTAATAGGCACACTCCCGTGTGCCGTTGTTGATGGAAGGATTTTCAAAGCAACTGCTGCGCGTTTAGAGAGACGTACCAAGGCTTAGGTGAACGGCACACGGAGTGTGCCTACTACTATTAAGAGTCCCCCGTGAACGGCACACGAAGGGGCCTGCCATTTATCAGTGAGCGCAGCGGCGCTGTCAAACTTGAAGTGTCCGCTATCAGCGGCTGAATTTACGTGAAGATCCACCGCCGGGAGGTTTGAATGAGGTTAGTTCCACAACTCTTCAAACGGAGTCCCGGCGATGGAAAAGCAACGGCAGTATCATCATT
>JBGSNR010000013.1:0-271208 GCA_041739545.1 Pirellulaceae bacterium
AATGATGATACTGCCGTTGCTTTTCCATCGCCGGGACTCCGTTTGAAGAGTTGTGGAACTAACCTCATTCAAACCTCCCGGCGGTGGATCTTCACGTAAATTCAGCCGCTGATAGCGGACACTTCAAGTTTGACAGCGCCATGTCGTTTTCTGCTGTGGCCAACTGAGACGCTGTATCAACATTTGCTGCGCTGGCACAAAGTGGTGTCTCGATACGATCCTTTAGCCGCCAGCCGCGGGTTGAACAGATGGTGACTCGCTCCTAGAATCCCAACACTCAAAAAATCTTCTGCCGCGATTGCCGCGGCCTTGTCTGTGCCGGGTTTTGAAAGGTTGTCATGCTGAAGCGGAAAACGATCTTCCCCAATGTCATCGAGTTGAATTACCAGATCGGCCGAGTGATGGGGTGCAACGTTTACCTGGTGTTCGAAGGCTCCGAATGGGCGCTAATCGACATTGGCTTTGAAGAGAATGTCGACGAGATTGTCGAACTCATTCGGCAACTCGATTTTCCTCTCTCGCAGTGCAAAATGCTGATCGCCACGCATGCGGATGTGGATCACATTCAGGGGCTGGCGAAGCTTAAGCAAGTGCTGAAAGCGCCAGTGTACGCTCATCCACTCGCGGTGAAGCCGCTGGAAACCCCCGATCGGCTCTACACCTTTGCTGAAATTGAGCCGCACCAGATCAGCCTGCCGATGCCTGCCGTCAAAATCGACAAAACGATCGACGAAGGGGACCAGATCACAATCGGCAAGCTGAAGCTCGACGTGTGGGTCACGCCCGGACATACCCCCAGCCAACTGGCGTTCCGCACCGGGGATTTGCTTTTCAGCGGCGACAACATCTACCGCGACGGCTGTGTCGGTGCCATCGACGCCCATCACGGCAGCGACATCGGCCATTTTGTGGAATCTCTGAAGCGCATCCGGAAGTGCGACGCGAAATGGCTCCTGCCAAGTCATGGTCCGATCTTTAAGAAGGATGACAGGCTGCTCGACAAAACGATCACCCGCGTGGAAAGCTATTTGCACATGGCCGACTTCGGGACTTGCGCCAAAGATTGGCCGCTGATGGAAGAATGGGATCGAGAAATCGCCGAAGAGACGTTGCCGAAGTAGAAGTAGGAACTACGCGGGTGAAGTTCTATTCGGCAGCGATGCCGCTCTTCCCGAGCGCACGAGGCAGCGACCGACTACTGAGGAGCAAACGGAGCGCGAAGATCGGCTTGTCCTGGAAGGAAACGGACGATCGCCGCCGTCGCAAAAAGCGGTCAGGCGTCCTGAAGTAATTCGTTCACGACGTTTCCATAAACATCGGTCAGGCGGAAGTCGCGGCCGGCGTGCTTGAAGGTAAGACGCTTGTGGTCCAGCCCCAGCAGATGCAGGATCGTAGCGTGCCAGTCGTGGATGTGGACCGGGTTTTCCACCGCTTTGGCCCCCAGTTCGTCCGTAGCACCGTAGGCAATCCCTCCCTTGGTGCCGCCCCCTGCCATCCAAATGGTATAGCCGTGGTTGTTGTGGTCCCGTCCGGTGCCGCTTTGGGCGTGCGGAGTCCGGCCGAACTCTCCAGCCCAAATTACTAGGGTCTCGTCAAGCATTCCCCGCTGCTTGAGATCGGCCAGCAACGCGGCGATCGGTTGATCGGTGGCGGTGCAACTGGTCGCCAATTCTTCCTTCAAGCGAAAATGATGATCCCAAGCGACCGGAGGTGTGATCTCGATGAACCGCACGCCCGCCTCGGCCAGTCGGCGAGCCAGCAGGCACTGCCGACCGAAGCGGTTGGTCGGCAGTCCTGGCCCGATGCCGTATTGCTTGAGCATCGCTTCCGGCTCATCTTTCAAATCCAGCAGTTCTGGGATTTCTCCCTGCATGCGAAAGGCCAGTTCGAACGATTCGATGGCTCCTTCGATTTCCGGATGATGCCCTTCTTTAGCCAGCTTGTGGGCATTCAAGTCGCGAACCAAGTCGAGTTGGGCTCGCTGCTCAGAGAGTGAGAGACGCCTCGTTTCGATATTCCGCAGCGGTGGTCCCGGCTCTTGATCGATCCCCAGCAGAGCGGCGTAGAAGCCGGGGATCTGGTTGGCTCCGATCTTGGTCCCCTGATAGACGGCCGGCAGGAACGCGCTGCCGTAATTTTTCGCCCCACCGTTGTCCGACGGGGGATTGAGCGTGATGAACCCCGGCAGATTGGTGTTCTCGGTCCCCAAACCGTACAGGCTCCAGGCTCCCACCGAAGGACGCATGAACTGGAAGCTGCCGGTGTGCATTTGCAGGAACGCCTGCGAGTGGTTCGGCAGGTCGGTTTGCATGCTGCGGATGAAACAGAGGTCGTCGGCATGCCGCGCCAATTCTGGAAACAGTTCCGAGATCCACTGCCCCGAATCTCCATGCTGGGAAAACTTGAACGGAGAAGGCATCAGCCGCGCTCCGCCGCTCTTCGTCTCCTTTGCGGTTTGCCCCGAGTGAACATTCAAGGCCGGCTTGTAGTCGAACAAGTCGATGTGGGATGGACCGCCGTTCATGCACAAAAAGATGACCCGCTTGGCCTTGGCCGGAAAATGTGTCGGCTGTGGCTTCAATGCCGAGTCCCCTTTTGCACGACCTCCTTGCGCCTCCTCTGCCCCGAAGGCACGCTGAGCCATGTCGGTAAAAGCCAGATAGCCGAACCCCGACGCTAACGACTGCAGCATCGTCCGGCGCGACCAGGGGAACGAGTAGAGTTGATTGTCTTGGGGAGTAGGCATATTAATGAGTTCCTAAGGGTCCTAGTCAAGATTTCGGAATTCGGCAGTGCAGAGTAGAGCCTGACAAAAACTATTCCAGCGATCGGTCGCGTCTTCCTGTTTTGAGTTTTGTTCCGAACTCGGTTCCAAGCTCCGCTGCAAGAATGCCAACGATCGTTGTTCTTCTTCTGCATCTGGCACGCGGTTGTAGCACCACCGGAACGCCAGCCGCACGCGTTGCAAGAGTTCTTCTTCCTGGTTTTGTAGCCTCGCAGCGAAGGCGTCGGCCCGACTTTGCACGAAGGGGCTGTTCATCAGATACAGGGCCTGCGTGGGGACATTGGTGGTTTCACGAGCCCCGGTCACCTGGCCTGGTTCCGCGAAGTCGAAGAGATCGAGCACATCCGGCAAACGGTCGCGAATCACCGGCAGATAGACCGAGCGATGCAAGCTGCCATCGAGGTCGTTTGGGAGCCGCTTATCGAGCCCGATCAGCGAGATCGGCTTGTCCATAATGACTCGTCCCACGAGTGACCCGATGGGTCGCGACCGATCAAGTTCCCCCGACACGGCCAATATCGCATCGCGGATGGCCTCGGCCTCGAGTCGCCGCTTGGAAGCCCGCCAGAGCCAGCGGTTGTCGGGATCTTTCAGGAACGCTGCTTCGTTGTAATCCGACGCTTGCCGATAGGTCCGCGAAAGAACCATTTCTCGCACAAGCTGTTTGATCGACCAGCCGTTCTCCATGAATTGAATCGCCAGATGATCGAGCAACTCCGGATGGCTCGGCGGCGTTCCGGTGGTGCCGAAGTTATCGACCGTCGAAACCAGCCCCGCGCCGAAAAGGTGCTTCCATACTCGGTTCACGAGCACGCGGCTGGTCATTGGATGTTGCGGATGGGTCAGCCACTGGGCGAACTCAAGCCGCCCGCTCCGATTGCTGGGAATCTCGATTTTCGCATCCAGTTGGATGGCGGCTGGAAAGGCGCGCGGCACGCTTTTGCCCGGTCGGCCGATCTCGCCCCGTTCCAGCAAAGGCACATCAAAAATCTGTTCACGGTCGAGCACCCCCATCGTCAGAGGCAACGCCTCGCCGCGCTCCGAGACTTTGTTCAATTCACCTCGAATGGCACCGCTGCGCCAGAAGATCCGCAGGGCGTCCGTGATGGTGAAGATGTCGCTGGGGTCCTTTCCTTCCGCGATTGCCTTTTGGACTGCCGCTCTCCCATCTTTTTCCTCTTGCTGCAACTTGTCCAAGTCGGACTGCAACTCGGCTACTTTGCTGGCCGGAATGGACGCATGCAAGGCCTGATAGCCCGCCTTCGTTGGCAAGGGCAACGGCTTTCCACCGACCCGATTCGCGGGCGAGACCGCCGTGCCGAAGAACGTCTCGGTGCTGGCAAATATGCCGGCCAGGGCGTAATAGTCGCGCATGGAGAACGGATCGAACTTGTGATCGTGGCACCGCGCGCACGCCACCGAACTGGCCAGCACGCTCCGTGTGACGCTGTCGATCTGTTCGTCCACCACCTCCGCCAAGAACTGCAACGGGTTCATCGCATCCAGGTTCTTCGGCCCCAAGGCCAGAAAGCCGGTGGCGATCAACAGCCGTGCTCGTTCGGCGTCCTCTTCGTAGGGAAGCAAATCCCCGGCGATCTGTTCGGTGAGAAATCGATCGTACGGCAGGTCGCGGTTCAAGGCGTCGATCACATAATCGCGATAGCGCCAGGCGTAAGGAAACGAAATATTCGCTTCCTTGCCGCTCGATTCACCGAACCGCGCCACATCCAACCAGTGGCGTCCCCACCGCTCGCCAAACTGAGGCAGGGCCAGCAGGCGGTCCGTCTCGTGCTCCAGTGCCGCATCGAGCCCCGCTTCGGCAATTCGCTGCTGGAACTGCTGCAAATCGTCAGGGGTTGGGGGGAGCCCGACAATGTCGAAATGCAGCCGCCGGAATAGCTTCGCCGGTGAAGCGTCCGGCGAAGGAGACAAATCGTGGTTCTTCAATTTAGCCAGGATGAAGCTGTCTAAATTGCGTCGTGGCCATTCTCTGTCGACTTCACTCTTGAAGGTTGGTAGCGATGGCTGCTTGAACTTGCCATCTTCGTTACGTGGCAGCGGAAGATAAGCCCAGTGGTCTTCAGCCGACCCTTTGTTCCAGGCCTGAGCGGCCCCCTTGGGCTTCTCACTCTCGCGGCGCGGATCGGCCGCACCATCTTTGATCCAGGTGTTCAAGTCGGCCAGCACGCTCGCGGAAAGCTGCGGCTGTTTGGGGGGCATCTTCAGGTCGGCGTCGGCGTGCGTCACGGCCGTGATCAGCAAGCTCGCGCCTGGGTCCCCCGGCACCACGGCTGGTCCACGGTCGCCGCCGCGCAGGAGAGCCTCGCGGGAATCGACCCGCAATCCCCCCTCGGCTGTGTCCGCCTCTGCGGAATGACAATCGTAGCAGTGCTTGACCAGAATCGGCCGGATTTTTGACTCGAAGTGGGCTAGTTGCGCTTCGGTTGGAGCGGCTGCTGCGTCTTTCTCTGGCGGCTTCTCTTGCGACAGTGTCGCCACGCCTGGCCAGCCGGCAAAAAGCGCCAGCAACAGGCACCGGCTCAATCGGAAGTTCCATTCAGCGATATTCATTTCGTCTGATCCCCGCCTGTTATTCCAGCACCTTCTGAAACGAATGTTTCTCAATGGTAGCGTCCGCATTCAAATGGGTCCGCAGTTCGTACAGAGCATCGTCTTGCTCGGCTGCTTCTAAAAACGTGTAGGTCACTGTTCCTCGCGGCTGGCCATCACGGACCATCGACAGCACCAAACCCATCAGAGCGCCCGTGTCAGAATCAATCTCGAGCAGCGCGGATTCAATTAACGGATGCGAATGCCCTGGCTTCAAAGTGACCCAGACCACCGTTCGTGACTGCTGGGAACCGGACCGGGAACGATCAATCCGCAGTTCAAAATCGGCCAGCACTTCGTCGACCAGTCGCGGCACCGTCATTGCGTTGACTGCGCACAGCAGCGAGACTTCCCGCGGAAGGCTTGCTGCATCGCTGGAGAATTGAATTCCCTTCTCCGGCGAAGAGGTGATCCATAGGGTACCATCCTGGGCACGCCCAATTTTCAGCCGCAGATCGGCCAGGGTGCAGTCGGACCAGAACCGGTCGCCGCGCGTCCACAAGATGCTGTTCGAAGGGCCTTCCAGCCGGTTCGACTCGTCCCAAAATCGGGGGTCTGGCGCATACTGCACGCGATAACAGCGGTCGATGTCGCTGAGGTGAACCGCCTGCAAGTCCCGCAAGGCGGCCGCCGCATTGGAGGTCAGCGGGCCCCAATAGTGACCGACGAAAAACGCGAAAAACAATCCTAGCGCGGTTAAGAGAGGCCAAGACAACGTAGCGATCCACTGCCGCGGCTTGCGCTGGACCAAAACAAGTTCG
The DNA here is from genome assembly GCA_041739545.1 of Pirellulaceae bacterium. Taxonomy (GTDB): domain Bacteria; phylum Planctomycetota; class Planctomycetia; order Pirellulales; family Pirellulaceae; genus JBGSNR01. The sequence goes on from JBGSNR010000013.1 coordinate 6,157, forward strand.
GACGGCGAGCCGGGGATCGGTTCCTGACCTGTTGTCGTCTGCGATACCGATGGCGTTAAAACACTTTCAACCTGCTGCGAAAGACGGACTCGTGCGAGGAGTGATGTGATGTCCACTTGGCGTGCCCGTCGCTGCACGTGCTCGGCAACCATCCGGTCGATCAGGTCGTCTCCGCTCGATTGGGAATCGCTGGGGTTCGGGTCTCTGGCGTCGGCATCGCTCACTTAACGTTCTCCTCCAAAAAAGGCCGCAGCCGTTGGGCTAGTCGGGCTCGGCCGCGATGCAGCAAGGTGCGGGCGTTCGCGTCGCTGATCTCCAACATCTGGGCCGCGTCGACCAACGAAAACCCGAGCCCGCGTAGTTCGATGACCGCCCGTTGCATGGTTGAAAGTTCCCCCAGGGCCGATTCCAAGGCCGCCTCAAGTTCCCGGTGCATGGCTTGTTGCTCGGGTTGACTCCCCAGCTTGTCTGCCAGCGCTGTGGTTGTCAGGTCTGTTGCGTCCCCGTCGGGCGAATTCGTCGTTGCATCCAGGCTGACCGTGGGGGCTCGCCGCTGGGTCGCGTTGATGCAGGCGTTGCTGATCGCTTTGAACAACAGCTTCGAGCCATCGCGGGGCAAGTCGTACTTGTCGGCCCGAGCCAGCAGCCGCCCGTAGCAGTCATGCACGATATCCTCGGCTTCGACCCGATTTCGCAACAACGACAGCGCAAAAGCCAACGCTTGCTGAACCGTAGAGACAATCCAGTCGTTGAGTTCTTCGTCGGCTCGCGGTCGCTCTGGCATCGGCTCAGGGACCGTCCCGATTCTTGTGAATCACGTACTCGCTCCCCTTGCTTACGATTTCCCGACCGAGCCACACCCCAGCTTGTAGTACAACACAACCGCACTGCAATCGTGACAGATTATTTTTTGCGGATTGAGTCCCATTGAGCAATCCGGCGTAAAGTGCCCAATTTTCCGATTCAGGGTGGTTAAGGTAGCTATTTAAGAAAGGTTTGTTTTAGGGCAAGACTCGCGTATGAAGCAAGTTTGAGGGGAAAGGCCCTGTTGGCAAATACGATTCGTGGTGACTTCGTCTACCCGCTAATTTCCCGCCCCAGTACACTCAACCCTGACGCAGGCGAGCGTACGTCTTTCGATTGAAATTTCGCAGAACCCCACTCACCCAATATGAATGTGCGTGCCCGCCCCGTTGATCTGACCGCCCCAACTGCAAATGCTGCCGATGCCGATTTCGCTGGCGTGCAGGCTCAAGACCTTGTCGGCTCACCTTATTGGAGTGCCGACCTGGGGCCGATTTTGCCGAGCGAGCGGCGGTGGGGCATGTGGGATATTGCCGTGCTATGGGTCTCGATGTCAGCTTGCATCACCACGTACATGCTCGCCAGTTCGATGATCTCGGAAGGGGCGAACTGGTGGCAGGCGGTGTTGATCGTCTTTCTCGCCAACGTGATCGTCTTGATCCCGATGGCGATGAACGCCCATGCCGGAACGAAGTACGGCATTCCGTTTCCCGTCTATTGCCGCGCCTCGTTCGGCATTCTGGGAGCCAACGTGCCGGCCGTGATGCGGGCGCTGGTCGCCTGCGGCTGGTTCGGAATTCAATCGTGGATCGGCGGCGACGCCATCTACATCGTGCTGAGCATTTATTTTCCGACACTCGAAGAACTGCCGCGAGCGATGGGAATTAACATCGCGCAGTTCCTCTGCTTTCTTGCCTTCTGGGGTGTGAACGTGGCCGTTGTCTGGAATGGCATTGAATCGATTCGGTTGCTGCTGCTGATCAAAGCGCCGCTCCTCATCGCGCTCGGCCTGGTGCTGCTGGCCTGGGCAGCGTACACGGTTGGCGGTTTTGGGCCGATGCTCAGCAAGCCTTCGGAGTTTCGCATCGGCGGTTTAAAGGAAGGAAAGTTTTGGGCGTTCTTCTTTCCGGCCCTGACAGCGAACATCGGTTACTGGGCGACGCTGTCGCTGAACATTCCTGACTTTTCGCGCTACGCCCGCAAGCAAAGCGATCAAGTGATCGGCCAGATCATTGGCTTGCCGTCGACCATGGCGCTGTATGCGTTCATCGGCATTGCAGTGACATCGGCTACGGCGTCGATGCCTATCGTCATTGCCAAGTACGGCAAAGAACAATGGGACCCAATTAAACTACTTCCCATTTTCGAAAGTCCGCTCGTGCAACTTGGCGCACTTTTCGCGATCGTCTTTTCGACCCTCGCGACGAACATTGCCGCGAACGCCGTTGGCCCGGCAAATGATTTTGCGCACCTCGCACCCAAGTACATATCGTTCCGGATCGGCGGCTTGATCACAGCACTCATTGCGGTCGCCATCATGCCATGGAAGCTGTGCAGCGACCCCAGCGGCTACATCTACGTGTGGCTCGTTGGTTATTCGTCGTTGCTCGGGGCAATCGGCGGCATCCTGATTGCCGACTACTTTGTCATCCGCAAAACAAGGCTCGACCTGCCTGGGCTGTACCGGCAACACGGGCCTTATTGGTACACGGGCGGGTTCAACCTGCTGGCGATGATCGCGCTGGTTGTCGGTATCGCTCCGTGCGTGCCAGGCTTCGTGCAGACGATTTGGTCGATCGGCAAGCAAGGTGTGGTAAAAGATTTCTGGATGCAGCTGTACGATTACGCCTGGTTCGTCAGTTTTGCCATTTCAGCACTGCTCTACGTGGGACTGATGCTGGCACAAGGTCGCCAGCCCAAGGACGAAGCAACCGCGGCATCCCGTTAAATCTTCTGGTGCTGCCAACCAGGCGGAATCTTTCCTTGCTCAGAATGACGGCAATCGCGATAATTTCAGAAGTTGGTCTCTCGATCTTGTCCAACGTTCCTTGGAAGGATTCGCCATGAAACGCTTCTTACTCGCCTTAGCCCTCATTATCGCAGGTGGCTTGTTTACTTCGGCTTCAGCCCATCATGGCTATTGGGGAGGGGGTTGGGGTGGCTACCACGGTGGCTGGCGTGGAAATGCCATTGGTTGGCGCGGACACGGCTACCGCGGCATTGGCTGGGGAGGCTTCAACACGTTCGCCTTTCGCGGTTTTTATCCGCGCGTCGCCGTGTATTCGAACTTTTACGCACCGGCCTTCTACAGCGGCTACGGCTTTCAAAGCTTCCACACTCCCGCGTTTTACGCGCCAGCTTATCGGGCTTATTTCGCCCCCGCTTTCTACCAAGGCTGCGATACAACTGCGTACTCGAACGTGATTGCCAGCTATGTCCCGCCGGCCGAGTATTATTACGGCCCACAGGCGGTGCAGCGGTTCTTGGGAACGAATGTGGTGAACAATAATGCCAACAATCAGGCGGCTGAAGCAGTCGCCTTGGCAGCAAACTTGATTCGCGCGATCAAGCCACAGTTGCCGACTTCGCAAGCTTATGCTGCCGCTCCAGTCGCTCAACAAAATGTGATCAGCATTCCAAGCGAGTCACTCCCGCTCGCCCGCAGTCGTGCTCGCAAAATGGTTGAACTGGGGGATCGCTATTTCGCCGAGCAGAAGTACTACGATGCAGTCCAGAAGTATCAGGAAGCGACCAGCACGGCGCCAGATCTAAGTGAAGCTCAATTCCGGCTCGCCCATGCTCAGACCGCGCTCGGCCGATTCCCGGAAGCAGCGGCGGCGTTTCGTCAGGCCATGGCGACGAATCCGAATATTGCTCGCGATGGCTTCAAGCTCGATCAACTTTATGGTGCAGCTCAAATCGCGAAGAATTCGCACCTGGAAGCGGCAGCTGGTGCTGCGTTGCAAGCCCCGAACGACACCGGCTACTTGCTAGTGGTTGGCATGTTTCTGCAATACGACGGCCAAAGCGCTCGGGCCGAGAAATTTTTGCGCAAAGCGTGGGAACAAGGGGATCGCGCACCTAACTTGGCTCGCTTTTGGAACGCCGAAGAGCCGAAGGTGTTAGTGGCAGATCTGGAAATCTAGCCTGGCTTGAGGCGGCAAATGTTCTTTCGATTCGCAGCTTTGCTAGCGAATCGAATCCAAAAACGACCTGTCTTCTAACCGGCCTTCTTGCTAGAACTCGCCTGCAAGAACCCTTTAGGAGATCGCAATGCGCAACAAATTCATTCTGGCCGCTGCCTGGTTGTTACTGGCGGGAATCGTAACCGCAGCCGATGCCGAACGTACCGTCACCAAGGCGAGTGACGTACTGAACGAAGTCATGTCGGGGCAAATGACAAAAATCCCCGAGGCCTTGCTGGCTAATGCCGAGGCTGTGGCGGTTTTTCCCGGGGTGGTGAAGGTCGGCTTCGTTGCCGGGGTTGAACGAGGGCACGGCGTAGTGGTCATTCGGGGTGAAGATCGCAATTGGCAGGCTCCGCGATTCGTTACTGTCACAGGTGGCAGTGTCGGCTGGCAAATCGGTGCGAGCGCGACCGATTTGATCTTGGTTTTTAAGACGCGAAAGAGTGTCGAAAATTTGCTCACGGGCAAGTTCAAGATTGGGGCCGACATCGCCGCCGCTGCCGGACCTGTCGGACGCCGGGCCGAAGCAGCCACTGATGGACAATTGCAGGCTGAAATTTACTCGTACTCGCGCAGCCGCGGGCTGTTCGCGGGAGTCTCGATCGATGGCGCGATGATTCAGCTCGATGGCGATTCGGAGCGAGACTACTATCGCGTCGGCCCGGATGGCCAGGTCGTCTACCCGGAATCGGGCGGGAAGTTTATCGGACTGGTAGACACCTATTCCAAGCAGTCCCCCACCGAAGCCGAAAACCAGGCTGGCAACCCGGCCGGGAATCAAGCTGGCAATGTCCCAGGGCAGGTACGTTTGCTCACTCCGGAGGAACAGCTGGAAAACTTGCGAGCCAATGCGGCCGGGGCCTCGGAACAACTTGCACGCATCGTGGATGAGTCGTGGCGGCGGTATTTTGCGTTGCCTGCCGAAGCTTACGCGCCAGGAGGCAAACCCTCGGCTGCGAGTGTGGCAGCGAGCCTCGCCCAATACGATCAGGTCTTGCGAAATCCGCAGTACGCCCGCATCGTAGAGCGGGGGGAATTTCAAGCGGCTCGCAACGCGGTTGCTGCCTATGCACAAGCGCTGTCCCAGCAGACAAGCACCATCGTTCCGCTACCTCCTCCGCCAGCACAGCGATAAGCTGTCCGCCGAAATTGGTGGTTCGTCGGCATTTGACGAACCAAGCAGTGCCCTGAAAAGGACTCGAACCTTTGACCTATGCTTTAGGAAAGCATTGCTCTATCCAACTGAGCTACCAGGGCAACTTGCCACTATTCTACCGACGAACGGCTGGGCGCGGAACGACGCTCGCCAGAACCATAGAGAGCGGGCAAAAAAAAGCACGCCCTGCCAGTGACAGAGCGTGCTTAGGTTAAATAGGTTCGTCGAAACCCGAGGCAATCGCCTTAGCGGGCGGCAACGCGGCCGATCAAGCCGTTCCCGAAGTGGCCTTCAGCGTCTTCCACATAGCTGCGGTCCGCTGGGCTTAGGCGTTCGAAAGGGACGGTCGTGGTGCGGCCGTTTTCCTTCAACAGGCGGACTTTGCCATCGAGGATTTCGATGAGCCGCCCCGTGACTTTAAAATCGCCCGAATCATCCACCCACTGTCGCATCGGAAGTTCCCCTTGGGTCGAAATGTTGAAGGGGTCGGCGAATGGATCATCGTTAGCTGGGACAGCGGCCGGCTTCACTTCCGGCTTTTCATTCGCCGCAGGATTGTTGACGGGGTTCACCGGCAGGCCGAACGGGTCGGAGTCTTCGACCGGCATCTCCGCCTTTACTTCCATTTCTGGCTTCGCCACTGGAACGGCAAACGGATCATCTTCCGCTGCGACGGCAGGAGCTGCTTCAGGTGCCGGCTTAGCAGCAGGTAGTGCAAACGGATCGTCCTCGGCAGGTGGGGCAGCTTTTGCTTCTGGAGCAGCAGCAGGGGCGCCGAACGGATCATCTTCAGCGGGGGCGGGCATTGGGGCTGGAGCTGGATCGGCAGGAGCGCCGAACGGATCGTCTTCAGCTGGGGCTGGGGCTGGGGCCGGAACTGCGGGATCAGCCGGAGCACCAAATGGGTCGTCTTCAGCTGGAGCAGGGGCCGGATCTGGTGCAGGAGCCGGAACTGCTGGATCGGCAGGAGCGCCAAACGGATCATCTTCAGCTGGTGCCGGAGCAGGAGCAGGTGCTGGTTCAGGCTTAGCTGGAACTGCTGGCTCGGCAGGAGGCATGCCAAACGGATCGTCTACGGCGGGCTCTACGGGTTTAGCTGGAGGTTCCGGCATCGGCTGTGGTTTCGGAGCATTCGGCAAACCATTGAAGAGGTCATCCAAATCATCCATCGGCTTAGGTTCAGCCGGCTTGGGGTCCGCGGGTTTTGGCTCAGCGGGTTTTGGCTCAGCAGGGATCGGATCCACTGGCTTGGGCTCAGCAGGCATTGGCTCAGCAGGTGCCGGAATGGGCTCTGCCGGTTTTGGCAATACAGGCGGTTCTTCTGGCGGAGCAGGAACTGGCTGGACTTCGATCATCTTGTCGCCGGGAGGAGTCAGAACGGAATTGCCTCCCGATGTTCCCTCGTCGACCACACCACCAGCGCCCTCGCTTTCACCGGGAGGAGCAGGCGGAAGTGGTGCCGGTGGGAGTGGCATCGTTTCCGTCCCCGAGGACATATCTGAGGTTCCACCAGAAACAGCCCCTGCATCACAAGGCGCGGGGACTGGCTCGCAGCAAGGTGGGGGGCAGACCGTGGGACAGCAAACTTTTTTACAGGCTCGCCGACCTCGCAACCATCGACCCGCGACGGCAGTATCAAAGGTCAGGAATAACACCAACACCCCGACCAAAATGGTCCGGAAAATCTTCGCCATCGATGCAGCTCCCAAAACCGGGCTAACTTAAGAGATAATCATGATCGGTAGATCCGATTTACAACCCGCGCTGTAAGCTTTGATGCTAACTTCCCGCACAGCGAGTTGCAACAAAAAGGGGCAGCGCATTAAAAAATCCCCCCAGCCCAAATTCGTTTGTGCGTCTTTTGCGGGAGGGATGGATTCTCCGAGCTGGAAAAACCCCCTGGCGGCACGCGAACTGCACACCTTACGACCGTTAAAAGCCGCGCCTCTCCCTGCCGATTCTTCGAATTTTGTTTAGAAGGTAAGCATTAGCGATCCTTCTATCCATTTTTTCGGCAATGTTTGCTGGCCCAGGTTTAAGTCCCCCCAGAACCTTCATGGAATAACGATGGTCTCCCCCCAAGCTCCGTTGATGGAACGACTCGATCAAGCCCTCGCCGCCAGCCCATACTTCAATGGTCGCAAGCTGCGATTTGAAGCGGCAGGGAGCAATCTAGTGCTCTCGGGCGAAGTTAACTCCTATTTCCAGAAGCAGATGGTTCAGGAAACCCTGCGTCGCGTGGAAGGAGTTGCTGAAATCGACAACCGTTTGGAAGTGGTTTGGTCGTAGACCAGAACTTCCTGGAAAACAGCCTAAATCGCAACCTCAGACTATCGATTATCTCTGGCTTATTCGTTGCCAGGCTGATCGCGCGGCAGCCAAGCCGACCGCCGGTTCGCTGCAGGCAAAGTCCTGACAGATGTAGGTTGTCGCTTGTCCGTCAATCGACTTCTTTCCCGCTGACAACGAACGGAGCAGATGGTGCTCGTCGTTTTGCCGAGGGGAACCATTCGCGTTAAGCTGGGCAAATACGCGACGCGGGATGAAGCTGCGATGAAATTCTTGCGTCGCCGCTTGTAAATCTGGGGCCTCGAGATCGCCGCAGAGGACGATCTCGTGAGTCGGGCCCAGAAACAAATCTGTGGCAATGAGAAGTTGTCCCGTTGCGGAGGGAGCCCGTTCCATCAGGGAAATAGATGCTCGCAACGTTCCTTCTGCCGCTTCGAGCAAGCTGCGTTCGCCCGTGAGCTTGCCTAATCGCAGTAACCCCGTGGCGGCCAGGCCGTTGCCGCTGGGGACACTGCTGTCGTGCGAGTCCTTGCTTCGGCTAATCAGTTGCTCCTGATCGTCGGCCGTGTAGAAGAATCCACCGGCCGCGGGATCGTGGAAATGACGCAGCAAAATAGTAGCCATTTGTTTCGCCGAAGCCAGCCACGCGGGATCGCCGTCGACTTCAAACAGCGTGACCGCAGCATTGAGAACGGCTGCGTAGTCATCGACAAAAGCATCCACTTTGGGGACCCCATGCCGCCAGCAATGAAAGAGGCGTCCCTGTTCGTCCTTCTTCAAAGCAGTCAACAGGAAGGCCATTCCTTTCTGGGCTGCAGCGACGTAACGGGGCTCGTTTAACGCAGCCCCCGCCCGAGCCAGAGCATCGATCATTAAGCCGTTCCAACTGACGAGCACCTTGTCGTCTTTACCGGGATGAATGCGCTCCTCGCGATGGGCGAAGAGAATCTCGCGGGATTCAGCGAGTTCCTGGGCCAAGAACGTGACATCCAAGCCGAGCAGCGACGCACACTGCGCGATCGTTTTCGGCAAATTCAGAATGCTCGTGCCATGTTCAAAATTTCCACGGGGTGTGACGTTGTAAACAGAACAAAATCGCTCACCCCTTTCCGTGCCCAATAACTGAACAATCTCTGCTGGCTTCCAAACGTAGAACTTTCCTTCTTCCCCCTCGCTATCGGCATCTTCGGTGCTGTAAAAGCCTCCTGCCGGGTCGGTCATGTCTCGCAGGATGTAGTCGCACGTCTCGCGTGCGACCTGCGCGAAGCGGTCTTCTTGGGTTGCTTGGAAAGTTTCCACAAAGGCCGTTGTTAGGAGTGCATTGTCGTAGAGCATTTTCTCGAAGTGGGGCACCAGCCAGCGTTCATCAACGCTATACCGCGCAAAGCCGCCGCCAAGATGATCGTAGATGCCCCCTTGGGCCATTTTGTCGAGCGTGAGAGTGACCATTTCCAGCGTGGCCGGTCGGGGCTTGCGCTGCCAGGTGCGCAGCAAGACTTGAAGGTCCATCGAGTGCGGAAACTTGGGGGCGGAACCAAACCCGCCGTGTGTAAAGTCAAAAGCCCGTTCCAGTTTTGCATCCGCGGATTGCAATAATTCGATTCGCAAGCCGCCACTGGGTTCCTGTTCTTGCCCAGCTTGTTGCAGTGCTGCGGTTAGTTGCAACGCTTGGTCGACGGCAGCCTGTCGACGATCTTTCCAGGCTTCTGCCACGCGAGTCAAAACGAGATCGAACCCAGGCATCCCGCGACTGGCGCGTGGTGGCCAATAAGTGCCGCCAAAAAACGGATGCAGATCAGGGGTGAGAAATACCGACATCGGCCAACCGCCACGACCGGTCATCAACTGCACGGCCGTCATGTAAATCTGATCGAGGTCGGGGCGTTCCTCGCGATCAACTTTGATACAAACGAACAGTTCGTTCATTAAAGCCGCGATTTCTGCATTCTCGAAACTTTCGTGCTCCATCACGTGGCACCAGTGACATGCGGAATAGCCGATCGACAAAAAGATCGGCCGATCTTCCGCTTTAGAGCGCGCTAGTGCTTCGGGCCCCCAGGGATACCAGTCCACAGGATTGTTTTGATGCTGTAGTAAGTACGGACTGGACTCGTGTGCGAGGCGATTGGGCATGACTAATCTCAAACTTTAAGAAGGTAGGGGGCGGTCATTCTCAAACTCAACCGCTAACGATGCTGCACGCGATGATGGGCTCAATTCCGAGTGACTTCGCTGCCGCGATGACCTCGTCGCTTTCGGTGCCGGGGTTCAACCACAGTTCGTCGCAGCCCCGCTCGGCAATTTCCGGTAAGGCTTGCAAGACGAGTGCCGGCCGCAAATAAACAGTGATGCGATCGAGTTTCCCACCCGGGATCTCTGCCAGGCTGCGATAAACTTTTAGCCCCGCAATTTCCCCACCGTTGGGGTTGATAGGAAAAACTTCAAAACCCTTCGCTTGATGAGCTAGCACGGATTTGTAGCCCCATTTGGCGGGATCGGCACTAGCGCCCAAGACTGCAACGGTGCGGGTCTGCATGAAGTTTTCCTTAGGGAGATGGTGAAAATATTGATTTTACCTATTTCCGCCGTTTCGGGCCCCTCGGGGCGGTCTACTATTGCCTTTCGGTTTTCAATCCCTAAGCTTGAACTCGTATCAACCGGCGTCGTGTCGGTGGTTACGCCGCACATTGTTGTTGGAGATTTTGCAATGAAGAGTTTACTGAGCGTTGCGTTGATGGTTGCCTTCACGGGCACAATGCTGGCCGCCGAAGTTGAATCGGGGCTGAAGGTTGGCGAGGCACCCGGGGCTTATCAGGTGAAAGATGTCACCGGGCCGAACGCAGGCAAGTCACTCTGCTATCGCTGCAGCTATGGCAAGCGTCCGGTAGTGAACGTGTTCACCCGTTCGGTGAACGATCAGCTCGCGAAGATGGTAAAGGAACTGGACACCGTCGTTGGCGAAAACCAAGACAAGAAGATGGCTGCGTTTGTTGTGGTCCTGGCCGAAGATGCCGAAAAGATTATTCCTCAGCTCGAAGAAATGGCCAAGAAGAACGGCATTAAGAACGTTCCGCTGACCATTTTCGAAGGGGAATCGGGCCCGGCTGACTACAACATCGCCAAGGACGCCGACCTCACCGTGTTGATGTGGAACAACAGCGAAGTGAAGTCGAACACGGCTCTCGCGGCCGGTAAGCTGGACGCCGCCACCTCGACCAAGATCGTTGGCGAAACGAAGAAGATTCTCGAATAGTCTTAGTATTGCAGCGTCGCGGGAGCCCTCGTTGGTTCGCAACACGCTTGCTTATCTGCAACCCGCCTTCGAAGTTCGAAGGCGGGTTGTTTTTTCAACGGTGCACCCGTTTCTCTCTGGGGACTCGCACAACGCGAGGGTTCCGATGGCGATCAATCGCCCTTTCTCAGCTTTCCTGCTCGCTACGGCGATCATCCTAGTGACCGGCCCTGCCACCACTTTTGCCGGGACCAGCAACAGCCTGCTCGATGTCTCCGCCGATGGCGAGCTACTCGCGTGTTCCAACCGCGATAGCGGCACGGTGACGATCGTGCGCACCAAGGATTTGGAAAAAATCGCTGAAATTCCTGTGGGGGAACATCCTGAGGGAGTGTCATTCCTGGGCAAGACGCATCGTTTGGCGGTCGCCGTGTATGCCGAAGACAAAGTCGTGTTTCTCGACGGAGACGAAGGAAAAGTCACCTCGCAAATTGAGGTCTTTGACGAGCCGTACGGCATCGTCAGCACGAAAGATGGCAGTCGCCTGTTTGTGACACTGGACTTTCCCGGTCGAGTGGTTGAGATCGACTTGAGCGGATCGCCCAAAATCGTTCGCGAAATGGAAGCCGTGCCATTCACGCGCGGCATCGCTCTCGCCGCCGATGAAAAACGGCTTTACGTCACCCACTACTACTCGGCCGATGTTCTGGCACTCGATCTCGCCGACGGTCAGATTGTCGATCGAATCCCGGGAGTCAGCACCGACAATCTCAGCCGGCAGATTGTGGTCCACCCGACGAGGCCCAAATTGTACGTGCCGCACATTCGTTCGCGGGTGACTGCCGTGCATGGGGAAGGCTCGATCTTTCCGTACGTGTCGATTGTCGACACGCGCCCCGCTGATCCGAATAAGCCGGACGACAAACGCCGGCGACGTGTGCCGATGGATGCGTTCCGCGGCGCGCTCGTCACCGCCAATCCGTGGGAATGTGCCATCTCACCAGATGGCAAGCTGCTATTCGTCGTGTTTGCAGGAACCGACGACATGTTTGCCGCGAATGTCATTGATGATGATTATCGCGAACTCGATTACCGGCAGTATTTTCAAACGGGGCGCAATCCGCGGGCCGTTCGTTTTTCCCCCGACGGCAAGACTCTGTACCTATACAATGCACTCGATTTTGAAGTCGTCGCCTACAGCGTTGATTCGCTGCGCATCGACGGCAGAGTCGTGGTCACCAAGTATCCTCACAGCGACGAAATGCTGCGCGGTAAAGTTTTGTTTTATTCCGCGAATGAGCCGATGGCTTCACGGCGGTGGATTAGCTGTTCGAGTTGTCATCCCGATGGCGATCCCGACGGCAAGACTTGGCACAATCCTGAAGGGCTGCGGAATACGCAATCGCTGGCGGGAATGGCGTGGACGCATCCCATTCATTGGTCCGCTGATCGAGATGAGGTACAAGATTTCGAGCACACCATTCGTGGCAAATTGATGCAGGGGCGAGGCCTGCTACGTGGCAAACTCAATGGCGAATTAAACGAACCGAACAGCGGCCTTTCGCGGGATCTGGATGCGCTGGCTGTTTACAGCAATTCGCATCGCGTGCCTCTTAGTCCCTTTGCAAAGCACGGTTTGAGCGAAGCGGCTCAGCGCGGCAAAGAAGTTTTCTTCGCCAGCGAAACGAAGTGTGCCGAGTGTCATCCAGGCCCCTACTTTTGTGATTCGCGACCAAATGTCGTTGAGAAGATCGTGCGTCACGATGTTGGCACAGGAGAGGACGACCCCTCTGAGAAAATGGGGCCTGCTTACGATACACCGACACTGCTAGGTGTCTATCGCACGGCTCCCTATTTGCATCACGGCAAGGCAGCCACGCTGGAAGAAGTGTTGACCACGTGTAACGTCGGTGACCGTCACGGCAAAACCAGTCAACTTACCTCCGCTCAAGTGAGCGATCTGGTTGAATTTCTAAAGTCCCTCCCCTACGAAGACCCAGAGCCGGCTGCGATTGCTGCTGGAATGAAAAAGGTAGAAAAATGAAGCGTACCATTAATCACACCGCACTATTCGCTGTTCTAGTCTGCGCCGCTTGCGCATTGGCCGGATGCGGTACGAGCGATTCGCCGATGGACGCCCGTTCTCACGCTGCCGAGGGTCCTGCTGCAGCTAAGGTCGAACTGAAGCCTGCCAGTTGGGAGCAAGCCCAGGAACTCGTGGCCAAGCACCAAGGGAAAATCGTAGTCTTCGACATGTGGTCGTCGTCATGCCCCCCCTGCGTGAAAGAATTTCCCGGCCTGGTGAAGCTGCAGAAAGAATTGCCCGACGAGGTGGTCTGTATCTCGTTCAATTGCGATTTCATCGGCCTCGGTAAGCCGGAAGACGACTCCGAAGCGATTGTCGAATTTCTCCGTGAGCAGAAAGCGACGATCCCCAATTTACTGAGCACCGATGCGGACGAAGCCGTCTTCAAGAAAGCAAATATCGTGTCCCTCCCCGTCGTGATTGTGTACGGCAAGGATGGCAAGGTGGCGAAACAGTTCGAAGAGGAATTTACCTACGAGCAGCACGTTTCGCCACTCGTTCGCGATCTAGTCAAGAAATAGTTGGCGCGAAACTAGTTCAGCAAACTTATTTCAACACGGTCGAGTTCGACATATCGTTGCCGAACATTTCGTAGCCGTCGAATTGCCAGACGACCTTCTTGGACTTCGGTTCGACTTCCACCAAGACAGGTTGTCCCGATCCTGCATGGCAGTTGCCAATCAAGTAGTTGCCGCTGGGAAGTACTTCCAGCGTCGTCACCCAGCCTAGGACAATCCCTTCCAGATCCTTCTGATTGATCTGCCAAACAATCTTCTTTTCTGGTGTGACTTCAATCACGCTATGGCCGTTGCCCGTTGAGATCAGCGTATTGCCATTGTCCAATCGCAGGGCGCAGAAACACTTGTTCCCCCACGATTCTGGGCCATGTCCGCCCGCCGGTTTACGGTCGAAAAGCGGGACTTCGTAATCCCAAATGATCTTGCCATCGGCATCGTATTCACAAACGCGGCCGTCCCCTTCGTGGCAAACCAGATAGTTCCCCGTTGATAGTTTTCGCACCAACCGCGTGTCCGTATGCGGATGGGGACGATTGACCTTGAGAGCGACTTCCTTGAGCAATTTGCCGTCGCGATCCACTTCGATGATTCGTCCCCGGCCACTTTCGGCAACCATCAATTTTCCATCGCCGAGGGGTTGAAAGGCGTGTACTTCCACCGGCTTCCCTTCGTTGCCGTTCATCTTGGCGGAATCATACGACCAGACGACTTGCTTGGTGGCCGGATCAATCTCGGCGACCTTCGCGCTCCCCTGTTGCACCAGAATATGTCCATTTGGCAACACATGCACATCATGAATGCCACCCCACTTCATTTCCCATTCGATTTTGCCATCCTTCCCCACAATGGCCAGGCGGTCCTTTCCTTGCGTAATGAATCGGTGTTGAGCGGAGGACAATTGCGGTAGGCCTGCCGTGAGAGCGAAAGCACCTACGAATGGAATGAGCAGCAAACGCAACATAGATGACCTCGCAGTGAACGAAAGGAAGAGGAAGCAAAACGGCCGCAGCAGTTGCGGATTTCTATCATGGACGAAGTCAGAGCCCACTGCCAGACCGCCAGCTTTCAAGCCAACGCCATGTCGCCAACCGTCCCGGCAGCGGTTATTCTGCAAAAGAGCCTCCCCCTTCTGCCGCGACTTCCATGGAGTTCTGCCGCATGTTCCGAATCTATTCCTGGCTGTTTTTTGCGTTTACGGCGCTTTCGCTGGGTCTGCAGGCGCATCAGGCAGATGCCGCGCCGCGAAACATCGTGCTGATCGTCACTGACGATCAATCGCCGGACCTTGGTTGTTATGGAAACAAGGTAATCAAAACTCCCAGCCTTGATGTGCTCGCCGCGGATAGTATTCGGCTCACGCATGCCTTTTGCACCACTGCCAGTTGCTCGGCCAGTCGCAGCGTGATTCTCACCGGCTTACACAATCATGCTAATGCCCAGTACGGGCATACTCACGACTTTCATCATTTCTCGCTTTACGACGGCATTCAGACACTTCCCAAACGGTTGGCCTCCGCCGGATATCGCACCGCACAGTGTGGCAAGATGCACGTTGAGCCCGCTGCGATGGTTCAGTTTGAATTTGAGCTGAAGGCGAATTCCCGTAGCACCGTGGAGATGGCAGAGAAGTGTCGAGAATTCGTTTCGACGAAAAGCGATCAGCCATTCTTTCTCTACTTTTGTCCGTCCGATCCGCATCGTGATGGACGAACCGTTGAAGAGGATCCGCACAAACCCAATGCATTCGGCAATCGGCCACAGGGCTACCCCGGAGTGACAGAAGTGAAGTATTCACCGGCCGACGTTATTGTGCCCCCGTTCTTGCCGGACACTCCGACCTGCCGGGCGGAACTCGCGCAATACTACCAATCAATCTCGCGCATCGATCAGGGGGTGGGCAAACTGGTCAGCATTCTCAAAGAAGCTGGAGTCTACGACGACACCCTGATTATGTTCACGGCCGATCATGGCATGGCCTTCCCCGGTGCCAAGACCACCTGTTACGAAGGAGGGTTGCATGTCCCCTTCCTGGTCAAATTTCCCGCCGCGGAGAAACTTGGCGGCCGCACGAGTGCCGCGATGGTCAGTTTTGTAGACCTCGTTCCCACGATCCTCGATTTCGCCAACGTGAAAGACCAGGAAGCTCCGGCAAAGCCCAAATTCGCGCTGCAAGGACGTTCATTTTTACAAGCGATTAAAGAAGAACGGCCGGAAGGTTGGGAAGAAATCTATGCCTCGCATACGTTTCATGAAATCCAGATGTACTATCCGATGCGCGTGGTTCGCACGCGAAAGTACAAGCTGATTTGGAACATTGCTCATCCGCTTCCCTACCCATTCGCCAGCGACTTGTGGGCCGCTCCAACCTGGCAAGCCGCCTATCAACAGGGTCCTGATACGCTGTATGGTCAGCGGACGGTGAAGCAGTATATTCAGCGGCCACAATTCGAGCTCTTCGATCTGGAAGCCGATCCCAAAGAATCCACCAACATTGCCGACAAGCCGGAATTGGCTTCAGTGTTGGCCGAACTCAAGGGGAAGTTAAAGCAGTTTCAGAAGCGAACGCACGATCCTTGGATTTTGAAGTGGGACTACGAATGAGTGCGATGGACTTCGGTTCGGTACGGACTGGTCCATCCTGTCTTGGTCCAGGTAAAGTTTTGCCCAACGCCGAGCAGAGGGTCGTGGAGGAATGGATGCCGCATTTACGGTTGGCGATGACCGGCAAGGAGGAGAAAGATGCCCCGCAACGTTGAAATCAAAGCGAGTCTCGAGAGCCTGGATGCGATTCGTCCAGCCGTGGAGCAGTTGGCGACGTCGGGCCCTACGGAGATTTACCAGGACGACACCTTCTTTTTCTGCCGGCAGGGGCGATTGAAGCTGCGGCAGTTCTCAGAAACGGCAGGAGAATTGATTTTCTATCGGCGTGCCGACGAGGAGGGGCCACGCGAATCCTTTTACGTGATTACCCAAACGGCAGAGCCAGCGGCTTTGCGAGAAGTTCTAGCGCTAGCCTACGGACAGACGGGGCGCGTGTTGAAGAATCGCACGCTGTTCATGATTGGTCGGACACGTGTGCATCTAGATCGAGTGCAGGACCTGGGGGACTTTCTGGAACTGGAAGTGGTCCTGGCAGATGATGAACCGGTCAACGCGGGTGAAGAAATCGCGCGCCGTTTGCTGCTGCAGCTTGATATTTCTCCTACTCAGCTCATCAAGCGAGCCTATTTCGATTTGTTGACAGCAGCGCAGCGACCATTCTCGTAATCGCCGCCCGTTGACGCTTAGCCGGCTCGACTGAGCGAGAAGATCGGCAAGAGCAGCCCCATTGCGATGGTCGCGACGACGGCTCCCATGACAATGATCAGTACCGGTTCGATCAAACTGGTCGTCGATTTTATCGCCGTTTCTACTTCCCGATCGTAATACGAGCTTACTTTCTCCAGCACATGATCCAGCTTGGCGGTCTCTTCGCCAGCTCCGATCATCTGCAAAAGGGTCGCCGGAAAAAGTGGATTCCCCTTCAAGCCGTCACAGATGCGATTTCCTTGTGTGATTTCTTCCAGCACTTTGGCCCAGGCTTGCTCGTAATAATGATTGCCAGAGACTTGCCCGGTCATCTGTACGGCGTCGAGCATGGAGACACCGCTCTTCACCATCGTCCCCAGCGTGCGCACCGACCGGCTCAGCACGACCTTGCGATAGGTGGGCCCAATGACGGGGAGATAGAGCAAGATCCAATCGATCGCTTGTCGCCCGGCTTCGGTTCTTCGGCCAACCACCAGGAAGACGATCAATACGGCCGCGGCGGCTGCCCAGGCCCACCAATAATGCAGCATCGAATCCGATGCCATAATCATCCAGTTCGTGATGGCAGGAAGTTTGACTCCCTTGCGCTGAAATAGCGGCGCAAACTTCGGCAGAATATAAGTGAGCAAAAAGACAGTCACCGAAACTGCCAAGGTGAGCATCACGGCCGGATAGGTCATCGCCGCCATCACCTTGTGCCGCGTTTCAAGTTGGTTGCGCTGATAGTTGGCGATCGATTCGAGCATTTCTGCCATCGTGCCCGTATGCTCGCTGGCCTTGATCAACGAGACGTAGGTTTTGTCAAAGTAGCGCGGGTAGCGAGCGATCGATGAAGAAAAGTCTTCGCCTCCCTCAACTCTGACTTTCAGATCGCGCAGGACCCCACGGAGAGTTGCATTCGGCTCTTGTTCCGAAATGGAATTGAGTGCGGCAGATAACGTAATGCCGGTATCCACCAGCACTGCCAGTTGGCTGGTTGCGTAGATGATATCGGCCTGGCGAACCGGTTGGGCAAACAAGTTCAGGCTCGCTTCGCCTTCTTCCAGCGATTGGATGCTCAGCCCTTCACGCCGCAACTGATCGCGGGCGGCATCTCGGTCCACGGCATCCAAGCTGCCATCCTGCTGATTGCCGAGTGCGTCGCGGGCTTTGTAGGTGTATTGCATAAGTCGGATCCTGGCTTAAATTTCCACGGTTGCAAGCTTCTCGGATTCGCTCGTTGGCTGCGAGCGATCGGGAGCGGCAACATCGCCGGTGGCGTGAATGATTTCTTCGACCGTGGTGAGCCCTTCGCGCACTTTGCGAAATCCATCCTTGCGGAGCGTAATCATCCCCTTGGAAAGCGCCAGCCTGCGCAGATCGAGGATCGACATGTTGCACACAATGCCGTCCCGAATGGGGTCATCGACGATCAACAATTCGTGAATTCCTGCTCGGCCGGAGTAGCCCGTATTGCGACACTTCCGGCAGCCGACTCCTTTGTAAAACGTTTCCAGCATGTGCCCTTCCTTTTCAAGCGCCTTGCGAAGGGCACGGGGCGGATCGAATTGCTCGCGGCATTTTGAGCAAATGCGGCGAACCAGTCGCTGGGCGAGCACGGCATTGAGTGCGGCACCAATCAAGTAGGGCTCAACCCCCATGTTGATGAGCCGCGTGATCGCCGAGGGAGAATCATTGGTGTGCAAGGTGCTGAAAACGGTGTGCCCGGTTAGTGCCGCTTGAATCGCGGTGCGAGCTGTTTCTTCGTCCCGGATTTCCCCAACCATGATGACGTCCGGATCTTGGCGTAACAGAGTGCGGAGTGCCTTCGAGAAGGTCAGCCCCACTCGCTCTTGAACCTGAAACTGATTGATGAGCGGCAGATTGTATTCAATTGGGTCTTCGACCGTGCAGACATTGTTCTCCATCGTGGCAATGTCGTTGAGAGCGCCGTAAAGCGTCGTCGATTTTCCGCTACCGGTGGGGCCCGTCACCAACACAATCCCATTCGGTGCTTGAATTGCTGATTGAAAGGGCTCTAGTACGTCTTCCGCAAAGCCCAAGTCGCGCAGGTTGAGCGAGGTTGTCTTGGTATCGAGGACGCGAATTACTGTCTTTTCGCCCCGATTGCCGGGGAAAGTGCTCACCCGCAAGTCGATCTTTCGACCATCGAGCATCACATTCACCCGGCCGTCCTGCGGCAAGCGCCGCTCACTGATGTTCAACCCCGCCATAATTTTGATGCGGCTCGCCACGGCGCCGAGTAGATGCACAGGGACTTCCAGGGATTTGTACAACTTGCCGTCGATGCGATACCGCACGCGCATGCAACGCTCGGCCGGTTCGATATGGATGTCGCTGGCTCCCTCTTTGACCGCATTGAAAATGACATAGTTGACGAGGCGAATAACCGGCGACTGGCCCGCCACTTCGGTGACGTCGCCGATATCCTCGACGGCATTTTCAATCAGAGTGACTTCGGCATTTCCCGTGTCGTCGATGATGTCATCAATGACGAACGTCTTGGAATCCGGAAGCGTGGTAATCATCCGCCTGATATCTTTGGCGGTGGTGGCAACCACTTGCACGTCGAGATTGGTGAGCGAACGCAGTTCGTCGATCAAGAACAAGTTCGACGGCTCTGCCATCGCAACCGTCAGTAGACGATGAACGCGAAACAGAGGGAATACCAGGTTCTTTTCAATGTATTCACGCGGAAGTACGTCGACGATCCGCGGGTCCGCCAGCCGAGGATCGAGCTTGGCGTACGGAACATCGAAAGTGCGTGCCAGACATTCAACGACCTGATCGTCGGTACACAGTTGCAGGTCGACCAGGATTTCCCCTAGCAACTTGCCGCGGCCGCTGCGCTGCTGGTGTTCAAGCGCAGACTGCAACTGGTCGAGCGTGAGAAATCCACGCTCAACCAGAATGTTTCCCAAACGGTTGGTGCTGATACCTTGCATGACCGCAATCGTTCTGAAAGTCGTGGGGTAGGAAGCGCTAGGTGAAACTCTTCACGGCATCGAGAACTGAGGAGTAAACTTCAAGTTGCTGATCGAGTCGCGTGATTTCGAAGATCTTGCGATTCATTAGGTTGGAGGTGGCAAGCTTCAAATCGCCGTGCAGACCACGCAACGCTTCCTGGGCATTGCAGAGTGCTTCCAATCCTGAGCTGTCGATGGTTTCCGTCCCATCGAGTTCCACAACGACGCAAGGCCTGTCGAGTGAGGTCAAAAAGGACTCCAAGCGTGCGGCAACGTCGTCGCCGACCTCTTCTTGGGTGTGTACCACAACCACATCGCCGAAAACTTCTGTGGGGAGTTTCATGGGAATCTCGTTAGTTACGCCTGCGGTTGCGCGGATTCGAGAATGACTTGTTCCACAAATCGCGACAACTCGCGCGGACTAAACGGCTTGCAGAGCAGCGCCCGAATGCCGTACTGGGCATTCAATTCTTCTGAGGTCAGTTCGAAGCCACGTGCGGTCAACATGATGACTGGGAGGTGTGCCGTGCGGGGATCTTGCTTGATCCGCTGCGCTAGCTCCAGACCATCCAGTCGCGGCATTTGCAGATCGGTAACCACCACGTCGGGCAGGTCTTCTTGAATCAATTCCCAGGCTTCCTCGCCATCGGAAGCGCAACGCACATCGTAGCCCGCGCGCTGAAACTTAAATTCTGCGGCTCGCAGGATGTGCAATTCGTCGTCGCAAAGCAAAATCTTGTGTGACATTCTCTTCTCTTCTACTTGTGAGGCTTCTGAGAGCACCTAGGGCGCTGTGAATTAGCCGGTGATACGAATTTGGGGCAATTGAACGCTGAAGGTGCTGCCGGTTCCCAGCACGCTTCGAACCTCGATGCGACCGCTGTGGATGTCTTCTACGATGTGCTTGACGAGCGGCAGGCCCAGGCCGGTGCCCGCTGCCATGTCCTTGTCCTTCTTCACGCGGTAGAACTTTTCAAATACCTTGGCCGTGTCTTCTTCGCTCAGTCCGACGCCCGTATCCTGGACTTCGAACTCTACAGAGCCCTCCAGCGAGCGACTGCGGATTGTCACCTGGCCTCCGTCGCGGGTGTACTTCACAGCATTGGAGAGCAGGTTGATGATCGCCTGCAGCAAGGTGTCTCGATCGGCAAGCACGCCCAAGTAGAGCGGGCTGAGATCCGAGACCAGCGTGATTTTCTTTTGTTCGGCTGCCGGGCGGAGGACTTCGATTGCCTCTTGCAGCACTTGATTCAGCGATTGCGATTCTTTGTTGACACTTACCACGCCCGCCTCGATGCGAGCCAAATTCAGCAGGTTATCAATCAGTCGCCGCAAGCGATCGGTCTGTCCGTTGATGACTCCCAGGAACTCTTCGCGCGTCGCGTCATCTTCGGCTTCTCCATCGGCAAGAAGTTCGACGTACGCCTTAATGCTCGATAACGGCGTTTTCATTTCATGGCTTACGGCAGCGACGAACTCGGCATTGCGCTGCTGGATAAGCTTTTGCGGGGTGATGTCCGAAAGAACCGCTACCGCGCCACTATGCAGTTCGCTGCCTGCACTGGCATCGGTAATCGGTCGGCAAGTGACGCGGTACCAGCGCGACTTGCCTTCGGGATCGACGATGCATGCTTCGGTAGTGCGAGCGGTGATCCCTCGGCGGCGGCGTGTGGCTTCCACCGTTTCCACCAGTGGCTCGCAGGCAATGACGGTCGCCAGAGGTTTCCCCTCCGTCGCTTGTGCCTGGAGGGAGAATAATTCCAGAAATGCGGCGTTAGTTAGTAGTACCTGGCCGTAAGCGTCGACGGCGACAATCGGTTCGGCAAGGCCGCGAAAGACTTCGGTGAGTTGATCTCGTTCGGCTGTCGCCCGCCGCACCCGCAGATCGGCTCCTTGGCGTGCCTGTTCCAGTTCATCGAAGCGACGCGAGTATTCCAGCATCGTATTTCGCACTTGCACCGTGACGGGGTCTTGTTCGTCAATCTGCCCCGTCCAGACGCTATCTCCGGAATGCCCCATTTCATGCAGGTCCGTTCTGCAGAGTTGCTCCACCTGCTCACACATCTTTTTCCGGCTGGAAGCATGAACCATTTCCGCCCAACGCAAGGCGAGCCACGGGAACAGCACCGGCAAAGTTGCGGCAGCGCAACGCGTGTAGATCGTGGGGGTCCACAACCATGGTTCAGCGATCCACAGGGCAGCGACAATGATGAAAAACACCAACACGCCGTGGAAGGAAAGTCGCTGCGCAACTCGAATACTAGACATACGATGCCTCGAAACAGAAGGAACATGTTGCCGGTCGACAACGGTGCTTCGTGCAAACTTAGGTCAGGGAAGGGCAATGTCCACTGCGATGAGCTCGAAGGACCGGACTTCCCGAATGCTCGCGACAATCGACACAGCCGGATATTCGGATAACAACATTTCTTCGCTCTGCATGAATCGCGAGGACTGTGGCAGGTGGCGAAGAGAATGCGGCGGCTAGCACTTGGCTTGTGTTCCGTCCAGCGTCGCGCCGATAGCTCCAGAGATGGAGTTATGTCAGCACGGATGCGCGGACGTTGATACAGCATCATGTCACGGCTTGATTGATGAGCCGGAATCGCAAATCCTATGCTTGGCACACGCAAGTGGCATCTCGATTTGACCGCCCTCGTGATCCTGGGTGTGGTTGCCTTCCTCGGCGTGGCCCTTGCCACGTACGATCCGGCAGACCCGTTGCCGGCGTTCCCCTTTCCTTTGAGCCTGCTGCATCAGCACGATCTGGCGGTCTATCCAGCCCATGCTCAGACGGCGAATGCCTGTGGCTATTGGGGAGCGATCTGCGCCGATCTGCTCTGGAATAAGCTCGGCCTGGGGGCAATTTATTTGGTTGCTTCGTTGGGCATGCTCGGCCTGTCCCTCTTGCGCAAACAGGAGATCGACATGCCCGTGGTGCGAACCGCTGGCTGGATGTTGTCGCTGATTGGAATCACCACCCTCTGCCAGATGCTTGCTCCGCCGACAACTTTCGGGCCTGTCGTGGGCCCGGGCGGCATGCTCGGATTGCTCGGCCAGGCCATCCTTGAAACCCACTTTGCGACGATGGGGAGCATGATCCTGGCATCCAGCGTGACGGCCGGCGGGTTGTTCTTGTGTACCGACTACCTGCTCGTGCAATGGCTGGTGAAGGGAATCGCCATGTTGAGCGGGATATTTGTCCTGGGTGCCTTGTGGCGACGTGTTCGCGGAACACCGGTGCCTGCGAACGCCACGACGACCAAGCGGAAAAAGGGGGGCATCTCGGTCAAGGTCAGCGGGAAGACGCTGAGCGACCTGGAAACTTACACGCCCGAAGAGTTGGCTGAGTTGGAAGAAGAGTACGAGGACGAACCGGCAGCGAAAGACGAAGAAGAAGACGAAGTTCCTGTCACCTTGAAAATGAGCAAGGCCAAGGAAGCTGCGGCTGCTGCCGAGGTGAAGGTGAAAAATGTGCTGGAACGGCGGAAGAATGCGGCCGATCGCGAACGCCAGGAGGTCATCTCCAAGCTGAATGCGGTGGGGGACAACGTCGAATCCAACAACAATTATGAACTTCCATCCCTCGAACTGCTGAGCCCAACCGAAGACATCGATTTCGAAGCTCAAGCGAGCGAAGTTCGCCGTAAGGCAAAGATTCTGGAGAAGACTTTTGCCGACTTCGGCTTCCAGGTAAAGGTCGTCGAAATTGAAACGGGTCCGGTGATTGCGCAGTACGAAGTCGAACTCGAGGCCGGTCTGCGATTATCTAAAATCACCAGCCTGGCGGATGATCTGGCGATCGCGCTTCGCGTGCCGAGCGTGCGCATTGTTGCGCCCATCCCAGGCAAAAACACGGTCGGCATCGAAGTTCCCAACGAACAACGGCAGACGGTGCGTCTACGCGAAGTGATTGAAGACTCCGACGCCAAGATCAAGAAGATGCGGATTCCGCTCTTTCTGGGCAAAGATGTTTCCGGCAGTCCGCTCGTCGCCGATCTATCAACGTTGCCTCACTTGCTGATCGCGGGTCGCACGGGCACCGGAAAAAGCGTTTGCTTGAACGCGATCATCAGCTCAATCCTGATGACGCGCAAGCCCGACGAAGTCCGCATGCTGATGATCGATCCGAAAATGGTCGAGCTCAGCGGCTACGCGCGGCTCCCCCACTTGATGCATCCCGTCGTGACCGACATGCGCAAGGCAGAAGCGATTCTGGCGTGGGCAGTGGAGAAGATGGAAGAACGGTACGCGCTGCTCGCCCGCGCCGGCGTGCGTCACATCAGCAGTTACAACCAACTGGGCGAAGAAGAATTGCTCGATCGCCTGGAACCCGAAAACGAGGAAGAAAAGGCAAGCATTCCGCGTCATCTGCCGTTCATTGTGATCGTGGCAGACGAAATGGCAGACTTGATGATGACCAGCGGCAAAGAAGTCGAGCAGCACATCATTCGCCTCGCGCAAAAGAGCCGAGCGGTTGGTATTCACTTGATCCTGGCCACACAGAAGCCGACGGTCGACGTTATCACCGGCTTGATCAAGTCGAACTTGCCCGCGCGCATCGCGTTTCAAGTCGCCAGCCGGACGGACAGCCGCGTCGTGCTGGATGAAATGGGGGCGGATAAATTGCTCGGCAACGGCGACATGCTCTTCCTCTGGCCCGGAACGAGCACCTTGCTCCGCGGTCAAGGAACGTATCTTTCCGACGAAGAAATCAACGCCATCTGCGATGTTTGCAGCACGGGCGAGCAGAACTTTGTCCACGAACTGATGAACATCAAGGTCAAAGATCCTGAAGGAGAAGGGAAGGCAGCCAGTGGCGGTGGCGGACGGAAGCAAGACGACATGTACGACGAAGCCATCGACGTTGTGATGCGGGAAGGTCGCGGCAGCGTGTCGTTGCTGCAGCGTGCACTCGGCATTGGTTACGGCCGTGCCGCCCGTCTTATCGACTTCATGGCCGAGGACGGCATCGTCGGCACCTACAACGGTTCGCAAGCGCGGGAAGTGATCATCTCGGCGGATGACTGGGCTGCTAAACGAGAGAGCAATGGCGGAGGGGTCGCGCCGGTCGATCTCGACGACGACGAAATCGAGGCCCCGCCCAAACGTCGCACGCGTGGGACGACAGCCACCAAGCATATTCCCGTGTCACCACCGTCCCGGACGATCAAGCCGGACGAGCGCGACGAAGTCAACGAAGATCAAATCGCGGAGTTTGAAGAAGAATCGGGCGAAGATGAGTTCGAGCGTTACGACGCAGAGAGTGCGTAGTAGGTTCCAAACAGCGGTACTATCGCTTCTCAGGCCGCTGCTGCTTCATCATTTCATCTCGAATCTGGGCGGCGAGTTCGTACTTCTCGGATGCGACGGCATCGCGAAGTTGCTCTTCCAGCGACGGCCCGATTTGAAAATGCTGCCGCAAGGATTCGCGCAGTTCCTGCAACCTTGTCACTAACTCGTCGCTATCAAATTCTTCTTCCGCTTCCACTTCGGCGTAAGTGGTGCGAATTCGCTCCAGGCCATCGTTGAGTTGTTCGATGGCTGCTTCCGGGCCGTTCGCTTCCAAGGCGGATAACGATGCCGCCTGGGCGCGATGAAAGAGGACGAACGGACGATATTGTTCGTGTGATAGCATCCATTCTTCGTCGGGGGAATGATCGCGGCAGAGGTCCATCAGCCGCAGGGTATGATCGGCATCGCGCACGGCATGTTCGAACTCCCGCAGCGCGAGCCAGCAAATGCGGCGGTGATAGAACTGCACGAATTCGCGATCAGCTTCGGTGCATTCCGCATCATTCAAGACGTATTCTTCCCCCTCAGCAGTCACCTTCAGAGAGAGAAAATCCCACACGGTGGGTGCCCCAAACGGCTTAGTGCCGTCAGGTCGGCCGGTGGTTTCTAGCTGCAAGAGCCCCATATCGAGGCGCATTTGCAGCACTTCCCGCCCGTCCTTCCCTTTTTGCCGACGTACGCTGACACCTTGGGGATCGTAGGGCCAATCGCGGAAGATATGATCGATGTTCTGGCGGCCGGAAGACATGATGCGGCGGTCGGAACTCCCAGGTGAATGATCTCGAACTTCCTTGAATTATAGCTACGACCTGGGAAAAGGGGCTACGCGAGACGCGGAATTTATCCTCAGAACTCAGGGTTTACTTCAACTCCCCCATAAACCGCAAGAATCGGGTCTCCAGCATCCCCCAATTGCTTCCGAAAATCGACTCAAAGTCCCGCACTCGCTCGGCCTCCGGGTAGGTCGCAAACGGTTTCAGGGCGGCCAATTTTTGCAGATACTCCACGTACTTGCGCGGCTCGGTTTCACTCAAAAAGAAGGTCAACGCCCAAGCCTCGGCATAGGCGTCTTCGGCATTTTGCTGAAACAGGCGATCGCTGCCAATCGTCTGGGCGAGTGTTCCGGCCGGACGTCGCTGGGACCATTTGGCGAACGCGGCCGCCCGATAAGCGTTGATGCGATCGCTCCGCTGCGGATACTGCCGGCTCGCCCAGATTCCGCGGGCTTCAAACAGGCAGCCGAGCCCTTCAATGGCCCAGGTCGGCGTATCGGCAAAGCGACGATGAAGCCCGGTATTGAAGGCCGTTTGATGGGCCGCTTCGTGAATGATCGTTTCCGCATTGATCGACCAATCGGCATGGGGATGAGCCATCGTGAAGTCGTACATCACGATCCGATTGCTGCGGCTGGAGTAGTACCCCAGCAAGCCCTCCGCATTGGGAGCCCCATCCGCAATGGCCATCCGCTGAAACTCGTTCTTGCTCGGCAGTACGACAGCTACCAGCGGAAACTGTGGTTCCGCAGGGCGGAAGCCGCGCGCGGTAAAGTAACCTTGGAACGAGCGGTATAACTCTTCGAAACGAGTTCCCCATTGGTCACGCTGACCAACCGGATGGACGACCAAATAATGCCCACTTCCCGAGACTTCGAACTTTCCAGGGAACTCGCGCTGCAAGCCATAGCGCAATTCGGCTGCCGAGGCAGGAGTGAACGAACGTGACGCGCGGCCGTAGTTCTTCGCTTCGGTCGGTTCGAAATCGACCATCCGTCCATCACGAACGAGCAGGAAAACCCGTTCGGCAGACCAGGTAATGGGGGTTCCCTCCAGCCGTTCGCCGCGCAGTTCCAAGAATACGTTGGTCTGTGCTGCTGCCGATTGAGCCAGCAACAGTCCGCCGATCATCGCCGCGAGCATCACGAAGTGCTTCCCCATGCATCATTCCTCCGCTGCAAACCTAGTTCGCAACGGGGGAAAGCTGTGCGAGAAGCCCGAGCCTTCAACTTTTACTGTTGCCGCGTTGCTCCGGTACAAGCCGCACATTCCGCAGAATCATCAATTCTTCTCCGCCTCGTTCGAGCAGGCGCAATTCCAGGCGATGCTGCCCCGCTTTGGTGATCGGCAGGAAGAATTCGTCCGTGATGAACTTTCCTTTGCCCCCTGAGCTGCGTGTGGTGCGCTCCTTGGTCTCCCCGGCAATCGCTACATCGTAACGGGATCCGGCCCAGTCGTCGGGGGCTGCATAAGTGATCTGCAGGCGAAAAATATTGGGTTTAACGAGGCGAAAGTCCCAGGCAATTCGATCTTCGATCGCGACCCAATTCCCCAGAACATTCTCGGTCCCTTCCGTGATCAGTTCCACTTCGCCGCTAAGCTGCGCCGTGAGAGGAGTGAATTGCACTTCACCATTCCCTTCCTGCTGAACGACAATCCGTTCGGGAGGCTGCTTTGGTTTCTGCTCTACTTCGGCCTCGCCGGGCACATTCTCGGGGAGTTCCGACTCCGCTACTTCGCTTGGCTCTGCTTCCGGCATCGTGCCACCGGTAAAACTCCCCCACATCTGCCAGCCGATCCAGGCCAGGGCCAGCAGTGAAACCGTTGAGGCTGCGGCGAGAATCAGCTTGCCGCGTAACGAAATCCTCGCACCGTGCGAGACCGTTGCTCCTTCTTCGGGAGGCGGTTCCGCCTTCTCCTGGGCTTTTTGTTCCACGGTCTTCGGCTTCTTCACCTTGACCACGACCGGCTGCGGCGGAGCTTCCGGCGGAGGAGGGGGCGAACTACTGTGGGGCTGCATCGCGCGGCGGAGGGCTTCGTCGTAAGCTCCTTTGGCTGGGGAAAGCAACGTGGTGCGGGCGACGGTCAATTCCTGAATCAGCGGGATCACCCAGGCGGCATACGGCGTACCTTGCAACTGCATCACCCGCGCGTACTGCCGATCTGCCGCGGCCGAGATCACCTGCGGCCGGGCTTCAAACCACGCGAGACCGAGCAGGCTGTAGTAATCCAGCGGCCGATGCGTTGCCGTAATTCCCAGCCACTCGCGGTAGGGGTCGTTCATAGAGGTGCAGATTGCCGATGAAGTTGGGAATCATTCGCAACTTGTCACCATTGTAATCCCCAGTGGCGTTGGATGGGGTTCAACTCAGCGGTCGTCTATGCAAAGCATCGTGAGGTTCGCCTCCTGCCAGGCGACACTTCACGGACGATCTGCACCGACTTGCCCAGGAAGAATATCAGCGTTGGACTTGCTGAAAGGCAGGCGGTAGACGGTCGTTTGTTTGGATGTTTCCGAGTAAATCGCAAACAGACGACCGTCATGGGAAGTGGCTAACTTTGATATCGAATCGGCTGTTGCAATCGGTTCTGACCGCGCTTTCGTTTTCAAATCAAACACGTAAAGCTTTCCTGCGCGGTGACATAGCACCCGATTTCCGTCGAGATTCGCGATGTAGTCCCCCGCATCGGGCTCCGTTTGATTTTCATTGCTACGCGCTGCCAGGTCGTAAATAGTCCACTCTGTATCCACGCGAGCATTGGTCAGGGTACAGGTGACAATCACGTGCGATTCATCGGCCGAAAAAGCAGCGCACTTGGGCCATCCTTTGTATCGAATCATCGCCGCTACGTGACTTACGTTGACGTCCCAGAGGTAGCCGATTTGATACGCGCCCGCCAATAACAAATTTCCGCTTGGTGAGAATTGAAACGCCTCCTTGGGGATAGTGGATCTTGTTTCGACCTTAAAGAGAAGCTTAAAAGGTGCGACGTTCCAGATACGAACCTTGGTTTTTCTGGCTCCTAAGTTCTCAGCCGTTGCCTTCAGCGATTCCCCAGTCGTGGCCACGGCAAGTCGACCGCCGTCGGCGGACATAATGAGATGAAAGGGCCCTTCCGGATCAAGTTTCTCCGTCCACAGTTGCGAATTGGATGTGTTATCCCACACCGTCAACTCGTCGTCCTGGGTGATCCACGCCAGGCGGTTGCCGTTCTGGGAGATAGCGGGAGGGATAGCCAACGCTCGTATTTCCGATTTAGGAATCAGATCGCGGAGTAACTCGCCGGCCTCCGCGTCGTACAAACTTCGCCCCACCCGCAGTTTGTTGTCGAGCAAAAAGTCTATATCACCGCCCGGCAGCGTGTGCAGCAGCTTGGCGGTTTCGGTAGGGGAAGCTTCCGTTGAGGAAGCAGCGTTGGCAGTTGGTGCGTTGGCAGTTGGTGATTTCACCGCGTCACCGGAGAGGGCGATCCGGAAACCATGGGAGTGGCGGGACGCGGTGGCGTGGATGAAGTTATTCCTGTACGACGACCGGCCATACGCGGGCGTGCGGGACCAACCGCCGCCCCGAAGCACCCGGTCCGAGGCCCCCGGAGGCCCCCTGGGATCGTCGCTAGGCGAAAGCGCATACCACTTGCCGTCGTACCAGTCATGACACCATTCCCACACGTTCCCGTGCATGTCGTACAGGCCGAAAGGGTTGGCGGGCAATAGTCCCACGCCGCGCGGCCCACGACCTGCATTCCCGTTCGACCAGCCATACTTGTCGTGTTCTTTCCAATCATCACCAAACGAAAACTGCGTTGTCGTACCGGCCCGGCAGGCATATTCCCACTCCGCTTCCGTCGGCAGGCGATAGCCTTGCGGCAGCGCTACTAATGCCCAACTGCTGCCCTCGCGCACGTAACTTGGCGCCAGTTTTTCCTGCACACTCAGCCAATTGCAAAACGCTATTGCATCGTTCCCACTTACTTGGGTCACCGGCGTGTTCTCACCTGCCTCGTGGCCGGGTGTGCGCCAATTGAGCTTTTTGCTCTCCGGCGTGACGCGGGGATCATCCGCCTGGGTTATGTCGGAATTGCCGCCGAACTCTTCGGCCTGCGTCTTGTAGCCCGATTGCTCGATAAACTTCCCAAACTGCCCGATGGTGACTTCGTGCATCCCCAGACGAAACGGCTTGGTAATGCGCACCAAATGTTGCGGCCGTTCGTGTTGGATGCAATTTACACCGCCTGCATCCAATTTGGTTTCTTCCGCAATCTTCAGGGCGAGGGCAATGTCCTCGTCGGAACTCCCCATCAAGAATTCCCCCGGCGGGATAAGGATCATCTTCGCCCCAACGCTATTGGTCGTTTCCACCTGCGTTCCCAAATGCTTCGCCCACGCTTCCTGATGGGCCTTGGCCTGCGTCGTGTCGAACGGGGCTTTGGCGAGGGGTGGAACCATGTTCCAACGTCTCACCACGCGAAACCCAGTAGCGTCATGTCGATTAGACCATCCGCTGCCGTACCGAGAAGCACTTCGGAGCTCGTAAGGGACATGCCGCCAGCTCTGTCCTCGTTGAGCGCGAGTCGTACCGGGGCCGGTTCCAATGGGATCGACGACGCTGGCGGGGCGAGACGCGTAAGCGGGCGAATCATAGATGTCGGCGCAATACTCAGTCAGATTGCCATGCATATCGAAGAGTCCGAATGGATTCGGCAGTTTGGTGGCGACCGGCTGAGGCTTGCCGCCAGCATTGGTGTGACACCATGCATAGGTGGCATACTTAGAGTCATCCGCGCCAAAAAAGTAGGGAGTTGTCGTTCCGGCCCGGCAAGCAAACTCCCATTCCGCTTCCGTTGGCAGTCCATAGACGGCTTTCTCTTTCTGCGATAGCCAATCGCAATAGGCCTCGGCGTCTTTGGGTGTGACCTGCGACACCGGCTGATCGTCGGCGACCGAATAGCCTGGATTCTTCCAGTCGAGGCCTTTCGTCGTTGGATCCACGCGGCTGTCGTCCAGTTTGGTCAGTCCCGAGTTGCCGAATCCATATCGTTCCGCATCGGTTTGATACTTGGTCTCTTCGATAAATTGTCGGAATTGGGCGACGGTGACTTCGGTCGCCGCCAAGAGATACGGCTTGGTTAGCTCGACGCGATGCTGCGGAGTCGAAGTTTTTTTGGCATGTTCGGGAATCCATTGCCTGTTGCCGTCGCCATGCTCCCTAACGATCACCGTGAGTTGCTCGATGTCCGCAACGCTGTTGCCCATCAAAAACTCGCCCGGCGGAATCAAGATCATTTTCTGGCCGACCGAATTGGTTGATTCGACGGTGGTGCCCAGATGCTTGGCCCACGCTTCTTGATGGGCTTTGGCTTCAGCAGCGGTGAAAGGAGCTTTGGCGATGGGAGGCGCGCCGGCCTGTTGGCTGTTTGCACCCGAATTCGTTGTTGGTACCGTTGGTGGGTTCGACGTAACTTCCGCTTGGCCCCCCTCCGGAACTTGAATTCGCGCAATCTCCTGGCCGTCCTTGTTCCTCACAATCACCCACACGCCCAACAGCAAAAGCAACAAGCCGCCGAGCCCCCCTGCGGCAATGAGCCACGGATTGCGACGACGGGGCGGAAGGGCTGCGGCTTTTTTAATCGCTGGCGTAGCCTCGCGCACCTGCATCAAGGAACGCTCAGAAACCGGATCGGTGCTTTGCAGGGGGTTGGTCAGGTTTACCGTCACCGCGGGTTCTGCCGCGACCGAAGGTGCGACCTGCACGTGTACGCCGTCGGTGGTCGATTCGATAGTCGGCGTGGCGAACGTCGAACCACCTGACGCCGGGAACGCCTCCGTCGGTGCCGGCACGTTCCGCACTGCAGCGAACGGAGCCAACGCTGCCTCGACTTCACTCAAACGTGGATAGCGATCGTCGGGACGCTTGGCGACCATTCTTTCAAAAATCGCGATCAGTTCCGGCGGGGCATCGGGGCGGCGTTCCACCAGACGCGGAATTGGCTGCGTTTGATGGGCCAGCAGCTTCTGCACCAGCGTTTCACCCTCGAACACGTTGCGCCCGGTGAGCAGCCGGTAGAGTGTGCAACCCAGGCTGTAAGTATCCGCGCGGCCGTCAACCCCTTTCGCGCCGGCGGCTTGTTCGGGGGCCATGTAATCGACGGTCCCCATTACCATGCCGGACTGCGTCAGTCCTTCGCGCATAGCAGGATCCTCGAACCGGGCGAGCCCCATGTCGAGAATCTTGATCACCCCTTTGCGATCGAGGAGCAAGTTCGAAGGTTTAATATCTCGATGCACAACTCCGTTTTCGTGCGCGTAAGCCAACCCCCGCGCGGCCTGACGAATGAAATCACACGCTCGGCCGATTGGCAGCGGACCTTCTTCAGCAGTGACCGCGGCCAGATCGCGCCCCTCGACATATTCCATGGCCAGATACCACACGCCGCGCTGCTCGCTGGCATCAAAGGCTTGGACGATGTTGGGATGCGACAGCTTGGCGGCGGCTTCGACTTCGCGTTCGAAACGCGCGATGGCGTCGGCATCGTGGGCGAGCGCAGTGGGGAGAAGTTTTAGCGCGACGAGTCGCTTCATCCGCCGATGGCGGGCTTGAAACACCTGCCCCATTCCCCCTGCGCCGATCTTGGCGAGCAAAATGTAATCGCCGAGCACCAACGGCGTTTTGCCGTTCGTGAGCAGTTCGCCCGCCTGGAACTGGGTCAACCGTTGCTTCTCGATCAGCCGCGCGGCAAACGTTTCGCCATCCTTGGGTTTCTCGCCGGGGGGCAACGCGTTCCAAAACGCCTTGATCTCGTCGGGCGTCGAGAGGCCGGCCGTGATGACAGCCTTGGCGAATTGTTCGGCCGAGAGGGGCATCGTGAAAGTTGATCTGCGAGTCTAACTACGAGCACGCTAGAATTACTGGTGCTTTATTTTGCCTGCGGGGAGATGCAAGAGCAAGGCTTCCCCCGAAAGTTCTAGCAGCGCAGCCGGAGTAGCAGGCCTGCTTCACATCATCATTGCTTGTCGACTTTGCCGACTGCCCACTCAAATGAAAGATCACCCAGGAGCAGTCTAGTGCCGCGCTGCTGGAAGTGAGGAAAGCCGTTTATGAATCAAGACTGGCCAAAACTTTACAAAGAGCGACGATACGGCATCTTGCTCACGATGATGCTACTGCTAACGGCCGGGCCACCGATCTTGCTGGGCTTTGGACTGTCAGCGGTCTGGTTCGATAGTTTCATGTCGGCCTTGATGCTGGCTGCGATTATCTCACTTTGTTTCGAGCGACAACAAAGATTCTTCGCCCTGCTGCTCGGAGTTCCTTCGATTGTCTTTTCGCTGATAAGCCATGTATTGGCGGGGGTCGCTAACGAATGGGCCTTATTGCTTGGGCATCTGTGCGAAGCTTCGTTCTTGCTCAGTTCGGCCATCTTGATCGTGAAGTTATTATTTAGCTCCCGGTCGCTCTCCTGGGACAGCATCTTGGGGGCAATCTGTGGCTATCTGTTTTTGGGGCTAGGCTGGGCCGTGATTTATTCCATGATCGAGAAGCTCGCGCCGGGTTCATTGAACGTGAGCGAGTCGCTTGGTTCCCTCGGAAAAGCAGGGGCACCACAATCCGATGTAATGGTCTATTACAGCTTTGTCACACTCACCACGGTCGGCTACGGAGACATCACGCCGCTTACTCCCCTGACACGAACCTGCGCCTGGATCGAAGCCATGACGGGCCAGTTTTATCTGGCCGTAATTGTAGCCGGGCTGGTAAGTATGCTCGCATCCGCTAAAAGCACCGCTCCCGGAACTGGACCGGACAAGCCCGGTCCAGCGAGCGATGATCATTGATCCCTGCCGAGCAAGACTCGGCTTACCACTCTTTGGATTTTTGCACCGGCTGTTGCTCGGGCTGATCCTCAGGCTGTTTCAGGCGGATGAACGTGCGAGGTTCCTGGCGATCGGGGCCAAAGTGAACCAGAACCGGCACTTCATCATTGGTTAGGTTGTAGAGTCCCGTGTCAACGACGAGGGCATCGTTTCCTTCCAGTTTTAAGGAAACGCGTTGCGTCTCCTTCTCAACAGAACCTGTCACAGGAGTGACAGCATCGGTATCGAAATCCTGGAAGTTGCCGCGGATGATCCCCTCCTTGTTAATTGCTAACTGAACCACCTTGGAAGCATTGGTCTGATTTGGCTCCGAGATGATCGCGTACACGCCGAGCGGCAGCCACTCTTCATTGGCGGGCGCTTCACCCGCGGCTGCGATTTGGTTTGCCTGATCGTAGTACTGCTCGGCCGAGGCGATTGGTTCGTCGCCATAGTAAACGGTGTCGTCTTCGTAGTTGACGTTGCCGCCGTAGTCGTAATAGGAGCCTTCCCCTTCGCAACCGCAGTAGCTTCCCGCGGTGCCCCACCCAAGCGTTCCCCAAGCCGTTCCGATCACCGCCCATTTGCCAGGCCACCAGGCACCTGGATAGCGACCAACCCAGCCCGGCGAGAAATATCCCCAGCGCGTGTAGGCTCCATTCACGGCCGACCAGGCCTGACCACCAACGAATTGACCGTTGACGAAGGCGGCACCGCGGCCGGCGCTAACAACGGTCCCCCCAGGACCACGAATGCCAGAGACCGAACCGACTTGACCTACGCCATCGACCCCGGCACCGGCGCGCACATTCCCCGCGGTGTAGCCCCATTGATTGCGAGCCGCAGTCAGCGAACCACCTTGTCGATAACCCGAAGAATCAGCGTAGCCGCCGCGAACATTGGCGGCGGAGTTTCCGGCGGCATCGCGAACTCCGGCTGCGCTTCCAGCCCGAACCGCGGTGTTCGAACCATCGGTTGCAGCGCGAACGCTGCTCCCCCGTGCTGCTTCACCACCACCTGCCGTTTCAATTCCGGCGCGTGAGCCACCGGCAACTGCGGCGTTATCCCCTTTGGAAGCGCCCGCGACTCCTGATCCCTTAACGACGGTGTTGCCGCCAGCACCTTCGATTTTTACACCGCCAACAGCACCACCCACGGTTGCTCCGCCTTGTGTCGTCCCCGAACCCCCCGCGCCGCCAATCGTGATGGTAGATCCACCGGGTGTTGTATAAGACTTGGACTGGCCCCCTGGACCTGAGTTGGAAAGTTGACCGGCGTTTGCACTTCGAGTCCCCGCAGAAGATTGCTGGGGCAGGTTCAAGAAGTTATTGAGATCTCCCTGAGTAGGACGGTTGAAAGACTGTGGCGAATCGAATGCCGCACGTCCCGACGCAGGAGGGCCAGATGCTCCCGGTCGTGAAACGACTCCCGGCGATGCGGATGGCGGCCGGCCAG
Source organism: Pirellulaceae bacterium (assembly GCA_041739545.1). GTDB lineage: Bacteria > Planctomycetota > Planctomycetia > Pirellulales > Pirellulaceae > JBGSNR01. Next base: position 41,080 of record JBGSNR010000013.1, read on the forward strand.
CCGAGTACCCGGGGTTCACTCCCACGGACGGACGTGGACCTGAAATGGAAGGCGATACGGGACGATTCGCGGGCATCGGAGCTGGTCGACTGATTGAAGGAGAAGGGGCCGCGCGGCTCATCGAAGGACCTAGCGCTGGTCGAGATGCTCCACCCGAATAGCCTCTGCCTCCGCCGCCTGAGAAACCACCACCACCACCTCGGGCGGCTCCGCCACCACCTCCACCGCCGCGGCCACCACCGCCGCCTCCGCCTCGCGCCAGACAGTCGGATGACGTAAGGGCCAGAACCAATGCCAGGCCAATCGAAAATGCCTTAATCATGAGAGCACCTTGCAGAACTTGTGTTGAGGGTCGGCAGACGAGGAGTTGTCGCAAATGGCGACCTTATTTCTTGGCTTCTTTTTGTTTCACCGGAGGCTCTGGCTTTTGTTTCACGGGAAGCTCAGCTTCCGGCTCCCCAGTTCCTTTACGAACAATTTTCGTTTCTTCCATATTGGGAAGAAATTCATCGTCGATCTTTCGGCCAATGGACTTCCAAGTGTAGGTATTGCCGTCGATCAAGGTGTAGACGTTGGTGGCTGAACCGACTCGACCGTCGGGGAGAACCTGTCGAAACCGAACTACCCAGCCATGGTCCTTCTGGGTCCATATTCCTTCGCCAAAGCCGCCATCGGAGTCGAACATCCATGAACGGATTACTCCCGCAATGGGATCCCACCCGATGACTTGAGCTCCTTCGAGGGGATCCGAGTCCGGCATAGAAACTTTGAACGAATAGCTCAAGAACGTCTTGTTCTTGGTCCACGCGACATTGGTTTCGATCGTCGCGTCGGGCCGATTATCGACCCACTCGCCGACGAGCCATGACAACTCTTGCAGGGCGGCACTGGCGGCGGGCGTCTCCGGCAATGCCGTTTCGTGGACACTATCCAACTTCCACTTACCGTCTCGCTTGACGTGAATCGCAACGTAAGTGGAATCACTCGGCGCTTCGCCGCGATAAATAATGCGAGCCGTTCCCTCTTCGACGGCGACATCGGCGGACACCAGGCGAATCGCAGGCTGCAAAACCTCGATGCGGAGGCCCTTGTTCTGGGCGAAGAATTCCCCCAGTGATTTCTCAATGGCAGCGACGCCGCTGATCCGCTCCCCGGTGGGATTGGTCCATTCGCCAGATTCGCTCCAGTGAGCAGCAACGGCCTTGGCGTCACCACGGTTGTACGCATCGACGTACGACTCCAACGTTCCCTGAATCGCCGACTCGTCGGAGGCTGGGTTGGCTTTGACTTTCTCTTTCTTTTCCTCTCCTTGAGCGAAGCTGCAGATGAGGGCGAGCGCAGTCGCCGCGAAAAGTCGCCGGCCGAACAGGGGTAGCCAGCGGGATGAAAGCGACTTCGTCATGGAGTGTTCTCCTGGATACTGACAAACCGATCGAAAAGATGAATTGAATAATAGTTCCGAATTACCCGCATTGCGAATCGCGGAACTGTGCTCTTTGGCGCGCCCATGACCACGAACGCACGTCATTCCGTGTAGAACTTGCTCAGCAAATAGTAACTTCGACCTGATTTTCGACCTCGCTGACGCCTGCGACCTGCTGGGTGAGTTCTTGTAAATGCTGTTTCAAGTAATACGATGGCAACCGGCCACGGAGCACGAGTTTGTCTCCCACTGCCTCGATTTGAATGGCACCTAAAGCCAAACGACCGCGAAAGATAGGACTTTCGTCCAGCGCCGTCCTCGCACACTCGCGAAGGTCCTGGCGCGGACAATCGTCGACCTGCGCAGATAGGTACGAATCAGGCGATGAATTCAGTTTTTGCTCGCTTGCAGTCATGGTGCACCAGAGAGGAACATGAGGGAGAGGATATTCCACACGTTTAGTTGCAATCATCGTGCCGACGATTCGATGCTACTTCCCGACCACTTCACCGTTGCCCTGTAATTGGCAGGTCCTTCAAAGCGCGCCAGTACTCGCAACTTAAAACTGAAACGCATGGCATCGCAGGCACTTGCACTGCAATGTCGCGTGATGATGTTGGGAGTCCGACTTACCGCGGACTGCGTCATGACTGGCACGACCGCAAGCCAAGTCGCTTCGGCTGCTGCCGCGCAGTGCGACGTCCACAGAAAATCAGGGGTACTGATACGAATTCTGTCCGCGGGCTGGCTGAATGGGCGGAGCTTCATCGCAGACGGTCTGAGATTTGAATTTCACTAGCGAGGTATTGGAATCGACGGTGTCCACCGACTGCACATTTAAGGAGCAGCAGATGCGCGGTTCGATTTCCCCAAAACCGGCCCGATGGATGAAGACCGTTTCGATCCTGCTGAGGGCTGCCGAGCAGAGCGTGGCCACATGTTTGGTGGTTTGAATCGAGCACAGACGATCGTCATCGAGCCAGGAATTGGCCCCCGTCTGACGAGGATCTTGCTGGTGATGGACGACAATATAAAGAGCCATTAAACCTTCACGCTGACATCGTCGAGAAACTTAACCGTACCAAACTGGCAGCCGATCCAGGAATTCTGGATGGACCCCTTTAATATACAAGTGCGTGTCGGTCACGCGGTCCGCATGGACCATTCGGCAGCCATAACTGCCCCCAATCACTGCTCCTAAGCATACCACGATGCCGCTGGTAAGCAGCATTGCGAAGGTGGCCATTCGCCAATCTTCGGGCTGAGGGGAACTGGCCGTCGAGAGGGTGAGCACGCCGGCCGCGATCAGCAGCACGCCGACCAACCCTGACAACCAGGCGATATTCATCCGCATTTTGCGGCGGCTGATCCAGTCCTGAGTCAGGCCGATGTTGATTGTCGCCCGTTTGGTAGTGAGGAAGGCTACGATAGCGAAAATAGGAATGTTGATCAGGGCCAACACGAGGACCCACCGCGGATGCCATTGCAATTTCCGCTGAAGCCAGGCTTCGGCCGGTTCGTTGCTCTTCACGCAGATGGGGGGCAGCTGAGCCTGCCGGTGCATGATCAGGATTTTGCCTTGCCGCCACAGGCCGTTAAATGCGCCTCCTTCAAGTGGGACCGGTTGCAAGCTGGGCCCTTGCGGCGGCGCATACGGATTGATGGGACTATCGGCGAAAGGATTAGGTTGAGAAGAATGCATGCTGAGTCGGCCGTTGGGGGTTAGGATAAGACACCCGAATTCGCCTGCTCACTAATCTAGCCTCCCGACGCCACGGAGGGAAATTCCCAGCAAAATGTTCGCATGAAAACATGCAAAATAGATGAAGTTTCGTTGATTACTTCCGGGCGGCGGACGGGCGTATTCATCTTGTCGAATCATCAATCGCGCCCGAAGATGATTGAAGATGCGTGCATGGAGCTCCCAAAGATTGCGAGCCCCGGTGGCAGGCGAAGGGAAGAGAATCGGACGGTAATGAACTCAAATTGAAGTCGCTGATTCGTGGGGCAAACCAGACCTAACCCCCTGAACGAGCAGTTGACAGCCAGGATTGATATGGAAATTCAAAAATCGAGTTAAGTCATTGTCAGGCGGATCCTTGCAGAAGTGCTAGCACTCGAGTTTGGACGTTGTTACCCCTTTCCAAAATGCGTGCTAGCACGCGGTCGGAGAAGCGAAGCAAAATGCGAATCCTAATGTTGGGAACAGGCCCGTTCGCAGTCCCCACTTTTGAAAGCTTGTTGAACAGCTCGCACCACGTGCCAGCCCTGATCACCAGGCCGGAAGTGGCAGCGAAAGGACGGAAGGAGATCGTGAACCCGATGCGGGCGTTTGCCGAAACGCGTCAGGTTCCCGTGTATGCGCCGACAGATATCAACGCTGCCGAGGGAGTGGAACTGCTCCGATCGTTCCAAGCTGATTTGTTGGTCGTTTGTGATTACGGGCAGATTTTGTCGAACGAAGCTCTCGGGTCAGCGAAGGTAGGCGGCATCAATTTGCATGGCTCGTTGCTTCCCAAATATCGCGGGGCGGCGCCGCTTAACTGGGCGATTTGGAAGGGAGAGCAAGAGACCGGCGTGACCGTGATTCACATGACGCCGCTGCTCGATGGTGGTCCCGCGATTGCCATTCGCTCCACCCCGATTGGTCCTAACGAAACGACGGCCGAACTAGAACCGCGCTTGGCCCAGCTGGGGGTTCCCGCGGTGCTGGAAGCGATTGAAAAACTAGAAAAATGGGACGGGCATTCGCCTTTGGGGGAGCGACAAGATCAGGCCCTCGCCACCAAGGCCCGGCGGTTAAGAAAGTCCGACGGCAACTTGCAGTGGCAGCGTTCCGCCACTGAGATTCTGAACCAGGTGCGGGCTCTCAAACCTTGGCCTGGGACGTTTACGTTCTTGCTCCGGCAGGATGGGGAGCCGCTGCGGTTGGTGGTGGATGCGATTTCCGTGGCAAATTCAACGGATGGGGATGCTATCGCCGGGGGCGGAACAACGGGCGTAATCCCAGGAGAAGTCGTCGCGGTGTCTAAGGACAGGCTGCAAGTAGCGGCGGGTGCGGGAGTTATCTCCCTGGAGCGACTCCAGCCGGCAGGGAAGAAAACGATGTCGATTGCTGATTTTCTGCGAGGCTATCCGGTTCGGGTCGGTGACAGATTTGGTCCGCTGCCGGGTGATGACGAATGAAAAATATTGGATGGAACGATGCTTTTTCCCTCGTGCGGAGTTAATTTTCTGTCAATTCCCCTTCCACCGTGACTGGTCTGTGAAATAATGAAATGATCCAGTCCTGGGGGCGAATGTAACGGCCCGTTGACGACCTCCGCAACGTTGACGCGCATCGACTCCTTTCCGCCGCGAACCTCGTCCCACTGCTGATCCACTATTAGTTTTTGCAAATCCTGTTTCGTTCCAGGCACGGTCGTGCGCTGGTTCGATGCGGCTGCCTGTTCCTGCCTCGTTTGCTCCCCTCCTCATTGGGAGTATTGCAATGCCTTCCCACCGATTTGGTCGATCGCGCGATAAAGACCGTGAACCTCCGCGCGGTCCTTTGTCTGCTGATCCCGATACGCTCGAAGAACGTCTCCGCAAGCTGGACGAGGAACGCGATCCTCTCTCGCTGGCGGAAGAGTTAGCAGTGATGAACGACCGGGGGCAATTGCACCCGGACGAAGCGATTGCCGAGCTGGAAAAGCAAGGCGAAACGCACATTGCCGAACTGCAGAAGATGAGCATGACGGACCTAATCGAGGAAGCCCGTAAGGACAACCTCGAAGATGTGGCCGGCATGAAACGGCAGGACCTGATCTTCCGAATTCTTAAAGAACGCGTGAAGATGACGGGGCTGATGTACGGCGAAGGGACGCTGGAAATCTTGCCGGACGGCTTTGGCTTTTTGCGCAGTCCCGATTACCACTACCTGAGTTGCCCGGACGATATCTACGTTTCGCCAAGCCAGATTCGCCGCTTTGGATTGAAGAACGGCACAACGGTGAGCGGACAGATTCGGCCGCCGAAGGAGAACGAACGCTACTTCGCGCTGCTGCGCGTGGAAGCGATCAACTATCGCGATCCGAACGATTCGCCCAAGCGGATTGATTTTGAAGACCTCACCCCGCTGCATCCCGACAAACGGATCAGTATGGAGGCGGAGCAAGAAGAGATTTCGACGCGCGTGGTCGATCTAATCACGCCGATTGGGTTTGGTCAGCGTGGCTTGATCGTGAGTCCGCCGCGCGCCGGCAAAACGATTTTGATGCAGAAGATGGCGAAGTCCGTGCTGCATAACTATCCAGATGCGTACGTCATCATGTTGCTGGTCGATGAGCGTCCGGAAGAAGTGACGGACATGGAACGGCAGGTAAAAGGCCCGAATTGCGAAGTGATCAGTTCGACGTTTGACGAGCCTGCCGCGCGGCACGTGCAGGTTTCGCAGATGGTGCTGGAAAAAGCGAAGCGACTGGTGGAATGCGGCATCGATGTGGTGATCTTTCTGGATTCCATCACGCGGCTGGCCCGGGCCTGGAACAGCGAATGTCCGCAGAGCGGCAAGATTCTCTCCGGCGGTTTGGACGCGAACGCGTTGCAGCAGCCGAAACGATTTTTTGGCTCGGCCCGCAAGGTCGAAGAAGGAGGATCGCTGACGATCCTCGCCACGGCACTGGTCGATACCGGCAGCAAAATGGACGAAGTGATCTTTGAAGAGTTCAAGGGGACCGGCAACTTAGAGATTGTGCTCGACCGCAAATTGGTCGACAAGCGAATTTACCCGGCCATCGACGTGAACAAGAGTGGCACTCGCCGCGAAGAGATTTTGATGGACCCGGAAGAGTATCGCCGCGTCTGTATTCTCCGCCGCGTGATGAACGAAATGAACGCGCCCGACGCGATGGAGTTATTGGTCGGAAAGCTCGGCAAATCGAAGACGAACGCGGAATTCTTGATGAGCATGAATGCGCGGGGGTAGGATTGGGAGCAAACGCGAGGTAGTTCATGAACGCGCACACGGTTAACGAACTCGAAATTTGGAACGAGATCCTTGGCGGCGACGACGAAGAAATGAAGCCTTCGGCAGCCAAGGAAATCTTGGCGTGGCACTTCGCTGACGAGACACAAGAGCTCGTTGACAATCTAGCCACTCGCAACAATGAAGGAACGATCACCGAAGCCGAGTACGCGACGCTGAAGAACTATGTGCACGTGGGGCGGGTTCTCTCGCTTCTGCATGCGAAAGCTCGACTTGCGCTGAAACGAGCGGGCGACCCCGCAGCCGAGGTTTAGGGCATGAGTCGCGCACTTCGCAAGGTTGTATTTGACCGCGCGCAAGAGTGCTGCGAGTATTGTCAAATGCCACAGGCTCTAGACAAAAGTGCCTTTCACTTAGATCACATCCGCGCGCTTAAGCACAATGGTCCAACGGAACTTGAAAACCTTGCACTGTGTTGTCCAGCGTGTTCACTGTACAAGGGTGCAAATGTGGCGGGGTACGATCCTGTCACTGGCGTTCTAACGGAGCTATTCAACCCCAGGCTGCAAACTTGGAGCGAGCATTTCGTTTGGGAAACCGCGAGTCTGAAGGGATTGACACCTACTGGGCGGACGACCATCGAAGTCCTGCGAGTCAATGACGCGGACAACGTAGCTCTGCGAAATGTTTTGATCGAGTTGGGGAAGTTCCCACCTAGGCTTTAGTTTGATAACGAAGTCGACGACGAATGCTAAACTTTTGATGAGAATGCACGGGTGTAGGAGACATTCTCGAGAAGAATTCGATCTACCGATTTCTTCCAGATGCCTGTGTCACAATGACTATTGCGATAACTGCGATGGTCAACACGCCGACTAGTGCTGTGGCTCCGGCAATCAAAACCCACCACGGGATCGGATAGAAATTCACATACGTGTCATGCACAAATATTTCGGCAAGCAAGTGCATGATGACTAGGTTGATGCGAGTGCTACGAAACTTCGGCCATGTCCCGTGCGTGATAACTGCTCCGCACGAACGGGCCGCTGGCGACTTGCTTGAAGCCTAGCTGCTTGGCAATTGTGGCAAGTTCATCGAACTCCGCCGGCGGCACGTAGCGAACCACGGGCAAGTACTCGCCGTTGATCGACGAGGGGGTCAGGTACTGGCCGAGCGTCAAGAAGTCGCAATCAGCGGCACGCAAATCGGCTAGAACATCCAGCAGTTCGTCCCGCGTTTCGCCCAAGCCCAGCATCAGGCCACTTTTGGATTTTATGTTCGGATTGCGCTCCTTGATCCGCCGCAGCAGTCCCAACGTCCAGGGATAATCCGATTTTGGGCCCCGAACTTTGCGGTAGAGACGCGGGACCGTTTCGGTGTTGTGGTTGAAGACTTCAGGGGCAGCATCGAGCACTCGTTCCAAGCCTGCTCGTTGATGAATGAAGTCAGGGGTCAGTACTTCCACCGCGGCACCCGTTCGTTCTCGCACTGCAATGACCGTTTGATAGAAGTGCTCACCGCCACCATCGGGGAGATCGTCGCGAGTGACAGACGTGATGACCACGTGCTTCAAACCAAGCCGGGCAGAAGCCTCTGCCACGCGGGCTGGTTCATCGGCTTCGAGCGCACCCGGCTTACCGCGATCGACCGAGCAAAAGCCGCAGGGACGGGTGCAGACATTGCCTAAAATCATGAAGGTCGCCGTCTTCTGCGAATAGCACTCCATGCGATTCGGGCAGCGGGCGTTGTCGCAAACGGTCTCCAGGCGGAGTTCGTCCAGCAGATTGGCAGTGAAGTGATTGGCGTTGCTGGTGGGAATATCCCGTTTCAGCCACGGCGGTAAGCGCCGGGCGGGAGCCGGCGGCGAGGGAGGGGGGGCATTCAATTGCACCAGTGGCAGTGAGATCGACTCCGACACGCAAACCTCCCATTTGAAGCGAATAACCGATTATTGTAGCGGATTAGGGACTCCTTGGCCGAGGGCGATCTAAACAGCTTCCATGGCAGCAATTCCTGGAATCTCGTTGATGGGCGTCAGAAATCCAGTAGCAATCCATACTGGCGGTAATTAGTGTGCATGAGGTGGGTAAATCTTTCGCCGTATGGCGAAACCAGGCGGTTCTTGATGGGAAACAGCCGAGGCAACGATGCGATATGCAGTATTGCTAATTAGTTCCGCACTGATCGTTTCTTTAGCTGGCCTTGCCGCCGCACAAAACGGTGTTGCCCCAGGTACTCAGATTCCTGGTATCACGCTACCCAACGGAATCACTCCTGGCATCAATTCGGCGAACCGCCTGCAGGTGCAGCAACAACTTCAGCAACTCAGGCAACAACAGTTGCAAGGGACAGGGACCATGACCGCTGCTGAGGCGGCGGCTTTGCAGCGGATGCTGATGTCGGCCAATCGAAGTGGCGGAGTGCAAACGCCGGTGCTCGGTAATTCGGCCCAGCAAGCTTATTTGCAACAACGACAGGCTTTGGCAGCGGCCGAAGCAGCAAAGAAGGCGGAGCGGCGTGAAAGAATCAGGCAATCGATCCTGATGCAAAAGCAAAAAGAAGCGGCCAAGGCCGCGGGCAAATAGTACCAGTTCGCGCGACGAACGCTAGATCGTCCGCACATCTTGCACAATCTGCACGTACTGCTTGGCCAGCGATTCTAATTTTGTCCAATCTTTAGCTTTCATCAAAGCCGCGCTGACAAGCGAGCTTCCCACCCCCAGGGCGCAAGCTCCGCACTTGAGAAATTCAGCCGCGGTTTCTAGGTTCACGCCGCCGGTCGGCATGAGCCGCACTTGCGGGAACGGACCATGCAGCGCTTTCAAGTACTGCGGTCCGGTGATCTCCGAAGGGAAGACTTTTACGACGTCCGCTCCGGCTTCCCAAGCGGCGATCACCTCGGTCGGCGTAAGTGCCCCGGGCATCACGACTTTGCTGTAACGTTTGCAGGTTTGAATCACTTCCGGCCGAAACGCCGGAGAGACTACAAAGTCGGCGCCAGAGAGAATGGCGATACGGGTGGTTTCGGCATCCAATACAGTCCCCGCCCCCAGCACAACTTTCCCACCGAGACGATTCGCCACCTGTTCCAGGACCTGGTGCGCCCTTGGCACGGTAAAGGTGACTTCAATTGCGTCAACTCCCCCGGCCAATAGTGCCTGTGCGACATCGACCAGCAGGTCCCCATTTTCCGCACGGATAACTGCGACAATTCCGCTGGCGAGAATTCGGTCCAAAGTAGAAGGCATAAAAACCAAGGGATTTTGTGAAGTCTGCTCGTCCGGCAAGAACTCTCCGACCGGTAGCCACGTAGAATCAGACATCAAGAGGAAACGATCCGCATCTAAACGCGGATCGGTCGAGCGACCGCTGAAGTTCACCCTAGAACTCCGGGGCGTGGCTGTCAACAACTGGGCCTTCAGCTGCGGCGTACGGCGGGTTCTGCAACTCGTCGATTCATGCTTTTTTGGGGTTCAAGCCCAACTTGAGCAATTGAATCTAGACTCCGCAGCCCAAACGCGCATAATGAGGAAAGTCTCAGCTAAACGGTTCTGCCAGTTATTCGCAAATGATCAACGATGAACTCTGTGACAGGAGAATCGACGTCGATCGAGTTAATGCTGTGGGGACTGGTTTTGCTGATTCTACTTGTCCTCGGGACGACCATCGTTTGGGTTGTGCGTAAGAAGACAGTTGGTGATAGCGACCCGCCTCCGGACATGCTGGCAAACTTTCGAGAATTGCGTCACAGAGGTGACATCAGCGACGCGGAATACCGAACAATAACTTCTGTGCTGGGAGCGAAGCTCCGTCAAGACGCAGATGGGAAAAAATAGAACGACGATTGGTGCTTGAGCGATCCTTCGGATTACTCCGGAGGAAGCGAGTACCACTGGTGGCTCTACCTACTGAAGCTTGAGACTCGGTCTGGGAGACTCGAGTCGCACAGATACCCTTGTACGACCCCCATTGGCTCGACGTACGCGGACACGGATGACCCTCCGGATGAGGATCGCTCCGGCGAAACTTGTCCATCGAGCAGACAACCACTTAGGAGTTGGTTGACCCAACTGTGGATGGCCCCAGATTGGGAAGCCGAAAAAAGGAGTGCTTATGCCCGCTGGAAAAGACGGTAACAACAATAACATCGGTGGACCTGGACGTCGTAGTGCCAGTACCGCTAAGAAGAACGCATTCTGCTCATTTTGTCGCAAGAGTTATCGCGATGTCGGTCCGCTCGTTGAGGGCCCCGGCGACGTGTACATCTGCGGCGAGTGTATCGATTTGTGTGAGTCCATCCTGGACCAGGAACAACGGCGGCGCGGTTCTACGAAACCGCTCTTCAACCGGATTCCTTCGCCGCGCGAGATTGTCAGCCAACTTGATCAGTATGTGATCGGCCAGGTGCACAGCAAGAAGGTTCTTGCCGTAGCCGTGCACAATCACTACAAGCGATTGCAGATGGGTGCGGACGGGACGGATAACGTCGAAAAGTCTAACATTTTGCTCATGGGCCCCACGGGCTCAGGCAAAACATTGCTGGCGCGGACATTGGCTCGGATATTGAATGTTCCGTTCGCGATTGGCGATGCCACCACCCTGACCGAAGCCGGCTATGTCGGCGAAGATGTTGAGAATCTGCTGCTCAAACTGCTGCACGCTGCCGACTTCGACGTGGATGCCGCCCAGCGGGGTGTCGTGTACATCGACGAAGTCGATAAAATCGGCCGAACCAGCCATAACGTCTCAATCACTCGAGACGTCTCCGGCGAAGGGGTTCAGCAGGCTTTGCTGAAGATGCTGGAAGGAACGGTCGCCAATGTTCCGCCGCAGGGGGGCCGCAAGCACCCTGAACAGCAGTACATTCAGCTCGACACGAGCAATATCCTCTTCATCTGCGGCGGCACATTCGTCGGGATCGAGGACATTATTCGCAAGCGACTGGGCAAGAAGACCTTGGGCTTTGGCTCGCAAAGTGGCGAGAAGAACGAACAGGATCTAGCCGAGATTCTGCCGCTCGCCACCACGGAAGACATTCTGGAGTTTGGTTTGATTCCAGAATTCGTCGGCCGCTTGCCGATTCTCTCCTCACTCACGCCGCTCGACCACGAAGGGCTGAAGCGAGTCCTGACCGAACCTAAGAACGCATTGCTCCGTCAGTATCAGACGCTCTTCTCCTACGAAGATTGCGAACTGGAATTTTCCGAGCAAGCCATTCAAGCGATTGCCAGCCGCACTTTGGCCAAGGGGACCGGGGCTCGTGGACTGCGTTCGATCGTGGAAGAGATCATGCTCGATGTGATGTTCGATCTGCCCGATCAACCGAAGGGGAGCAAGTTTGTCATCGACGAAGAAATCGTCCATGGCCGCCGCAAGCTCGCCCCGGTCGAAATCAAAGCCAAGAGCGCTTAACACCGCTCTCACAACATCCTGACGGACGGCCCTGTTGTAGGCCGTCTGCTCTTTAGCCCTGCCTCGACGTTCCCCCCGCGTCACGGCAGGGCTTTTTCGTGCGCAGGCTATGCCAATAACTTCTTGAACTCCGCGGCCCAAGCTTTACGCGCCGCCGCATTCCAATGCTTGAGAAACTTCCGCTGTTGGCTCTTCAGACGCCGGCGCTCTTGGCGGAGAATGCCGGCCAGGGTTTTGCGGAGACTAGAAGAGACTTCCTCGCGCAGGAGCTCATAGCGTTCGATGGCTGCCCGCGTGTCACATATTTCACCTAAAAGTGTGTGTAGGGTATTCAGTTTCGCGTACAACTGCTTCACGTGGTCAAGTGGCAAAACGCTGGCCACGTTCTCTAGAGCGTAGCGCAAGCGTTTGCCCTCAATCCGAAACTGATGCATTTCGTCCGGCTTTGTCAGATCGGTTCCCGATTGCTTGAGCCAGTTCCGCACGGTCAACTTCAGGTGTTGCCGGGCGAGGTTGCGAAATGGAAGCTTCCGTGAACGATCCGGCAACGCACGAATTTCACGCGCCGATTCCTGAAGCAGTTGAGGACCGTCCTTCAGGACCTTTTTTGTACGAGCTGCTTCGGACAGCCTTTTGCGCGCTGCTCGCCGCCGCCGCTTCCACGTCGATTTGAAATCTTCGTCAACCTCTTTGGATTGGCGGAGTTGTTCCCACAACACATCGTAGTCCCGAGTTTCTCCAGCTATTCGGCGGATCTTCTTTAGTTGTTTGCGCAGCGTCATCCAGGGACGGACAGGCTGAGGAGGACCGAAAAGATCAACCACTGCAGCGGTCCGACGTGCCCAGACTCGCAGCTGATGGACCGTTTCAACGCTGGGAGTCTTCTCGGTTTGAAGCAGCTTTAGATAATGCGCGACCGCCCGATAGCGTTCGCCCCACAGCTTTTGCAGGGCTATCTGCACCGTCGCTTGCGGCGGGAGATCATCAAACCATTTTTTGAATCGCAACATACCAGCCGTCGATCACGGTGAAAATCAAGAGGCTCATGATGATATAACTCCTCCATTCAAATCCGCGTTAAGGGCGTCGTCGATAGCCAGAAGTGGCTTTTCAGCGGATTTAACCGATTTCCCCGCGCAATTCTTTGAGCCGTCCGATCAGATCCAGCACTTCGCGCTGCAGGTGGCAGATGGTGTCGTCGGGGCCGCTGCAATCCAGGTCGTGGACGTGCCAATACTCGATCTTGTCCGTCAAATGCGGGAAAAGCTCGTTCATTAAGAGGCGATGCTCGGCTTCTTTGACGGCGACGACATGCTGCACGCGGTCGAAATCAGCCTGGGTGACCAAGAGCGGCAACCGGAGTTCGCCCGGGTCCACATTCAGTTTTTTCAGGGCGGCGAGTGTGTGCTGCGAGATCGGACCGACGTTTCCGGCACTGGGGCGGAGCCCTCGTGATTCGGCTCGCCACGGCAGGCCATGCTGCGGGGCGAGGTGGTTAAAAAAAACTTCGGCAAACCGGCTGCGGTAGTAGTTGCCGGTGCACAAAAACAGCATGGTTTGCAAGTTCGCAGGTTCCTTGCCGAGCGGGGTGCATCTGGGATTCGAAGGACTTCTCGCCTATGATAGGGCATGGCTGCTTTTTCGGGCGGCCGATCCGATCCTGCATGGCACCGTTATGACAACTCTTCCCCAAATGTCGATCGAAGAGGCCCGCGAAAGGCTTAAAGGCTCCGACCTCCGCTGTACCAGTTCGCGCATTGCCGTGCTGCAGCATGTGGCCGGAAGTACTGCCCCCGTAAGCCATTCGGACGTGGCAGATAAACTGGTCCCTGCCGGGTTCGACAAATCCACGATCTACCGCTGTCTCGTCGAATTGGCCGATGCTGGCATCCTTTCACGACTTGATGCCGGGGATCACGCCTGGCGGTTCGAGCTCCGGAGCGAGCACCACGAGGCACACGACGTGCATCCCCACTTTATGTGCTTGGACTGCGGAAAAGTGACCTGCCTGCCTGATACGGAGGTGAAGGTTGCCGACCAAAAAGGGAAAACAAGCATCGTCGGCAATATTACGGAGATCTACCTCAAGGGGCATTGTCGCGAGTGCCAGTAGCTCGCCTAGCGCAGCTGTTTGCGGGCGAATTTCGCACCTTTTCTCTAGTGCAGCGGTGTCTTGCTTCCAACTGCTGCAAAACTCTGCAAAAAGCATTATGCTAAGGCATACATTTGCTGGTTCTAACTACTTTGCACGGAGGAATGCATGTCTCGTAGAACGCTGTTGCTGCTCACCGTATTGACCCTATCCTGCCTGACTTTGGAGGTTTCCTTGCCCGCTCAAGACAAAGAAGTAGCCTTCCCCAAACTGCCTGCCGGAGCAGGCGAGATTGATGCCGACGCTCCCAAAACCTTCACCGAAACCAAATCCGGCCTGAAATATCGAATCCTCCGTGCTGGCAAGGGAGAAAAACCCAAGGCCACCGATTCCGTCAAAGTGAACTACCACGGCTGGTTGGATGACGGTAAGAAATTCGATAGTTCGTACGACCGCCGGGAGCCGATTTCCTTCCCGCTTAATGGTGTTATTCCAGGTTGGACGGAAGGAATGCAGTTGGTCGGCCAAGGGGGGATGATCGAACTGGAAATCCCTTCCAAATTGGGATACGGCGACCGTGGTGCCGGTGGGGTAATTCCTGGCAAGGCCACCCTGCACTTTCTGGTGGAATTACTGGAAGTCGAATAACGGCAAAGTCGTTTCTCGGCAAAATCGCTGCAATCAAAACGGGCGGCAGGTGCTTTGGAGTACCTGTCGCTTTCATTTTGAAGTGACTTCTTTGGGGGCAGTAACTAGAATAGAACGTAATCCCGAACCTCCGTACCGGCGTTTTTTGCCGAACCTTGCGGACTCGTCCCGTGGAGTGGGAAAAGGTTGCTCATGATCTTCCGCCACCAGCCGTCTAGTTACGCCATCGCACTCAGCCTCGCAGTGTTGGTATTACCAAACGTATGCTCGGCACAGGGTTACTTGTCGGCAGCCATGACCAGGCAATTGGGCCTGACCCGAATGTGGCAGACGCAGGTCGATTTTGATCGCGGCCGTGGACGCTTGGCGGGGGTCCATTTGCATGTGAGCCCGACGCGACTCTATTCAGTTTTCGAATTGAATCACCAAGGGCGACAGTATCGCTTTAGCGAACTCGACCTGGATGCTTACGGCGTAAAGATCGGTGCCGCCGAAGCGCGTCAGAAGGCGCTCGACAAGTTGGCCATGATTAAGGCAGAACTTGCTGCAGCCAATGACAAAACTCCGCCGCCGCAACTGATTTCGCATGTGGTTCCAGAAATAACGATTTATGCGTCGTCGGAACGTGGGACTCTACAAGCCATTGATGGAGAAACGGGACGTTCGCGTTGGGCGGTCGCCCTTGGGAATCCGAATTATCCCACGACTGCACCTGGTTCAAACAATGACTACGTGGCAGTCGTGAACGGTTCTCGATTGTTTGTCCTCAAAGCTTCTGATGGCACGATTGCGTTCGAACGCAGAATCACTGGTGCGCCTTCTGCTGGACCTGGTGTGACTGCCGAATTCATTTACGTTC
This sequence comes from Pirellulaceae bacterium, assembly GCA_041739545.1. Lineage (GTDB taxonomy): Bacteria > Planctomycetota > Planctomycetia > Pirellulales > Pirellulaceae > JBGSNR01. The sequence goes on from JBGSNR010000013.1 coordinate 56,480, forward strand.
CGAATGTCACTGGGGCGGTCGAAGTTTTTGAGATTGAAAAGCCTACGTACCCATCCAAGACGTTCTACTCGAACGGTCGGACGTTATTGCAGCCTCTGGCAACGGAGCGAACGGCGGCTTGGACCACGGATGAAGGAGTGATCTACTCCGCGAACGGCCGAGTCCCTGGAATGCGGTTCCGCCTAACTATGCCGGGCGGATGCAACACGCCTCCGGCGATCTTGTATCCCGATCGTCTCATCGCTGCCTCGGATAATGGGCACTTGTATTGCATGCACGAAGCGCGCGGCACGGTACTGTGGCGTATCTCAACGGGTGAAGCGATCGAGCAGCCCCCTTTCGCCGTCAACAACATGGCTTTTTTGATTACCGACAACGGTGGTCTATTCGCTGTCGATGGCGATTCAGGGAAAGAGAAGTGGTGGATCAATGGCATCACCGGCTTTCTCGCCGCCACGAAAGAACATCTCTACATGTCCGATACGACTGGAAACGTCGTAATGATCAACATGGCCACGGGGGCCAAGCAGGGATCGATTCCGGCCCCAGGCCTTGATTTCCGTTTCCAGAATATGCTGACGGACCGCATCCTCTTGGGCACTTCGACTGGCTCCTTGCAAATGTATCGTGAAGTCTCTCGAGATTTTCCACTCGTCCATCGTGGTGAAGAAATCACCCGTCCGAAGATTGATAACGTGAAAGCCGCCGTTGCTGGCAATGGTGAAGTGCAGGAACCGATGGCACTGGGGGAACCTATCGAGAACGACCCCTTCGGTGCGGCCGAGCCTGCGAACGATCCTTTTGGTGCTGGCCCGGCTCCTGCCCCGATGCCAATGCCTGCTGCGGGGGAAGATCCTTTCGATCCGTTCAAGTAAATCAGTTTGAAGCGACTGACAGCTAGCCTGCTACATCGCTCGCGTCGTACCAGACGCGAATGAATTGATGCCAATGGCTGGGGGATTCGCCGCTCGTGCCCAGCGAGGTATCGGTGGAACCTTCTTCAAAACGACTGCAGATATTCGGCAGCACGACCGTTTCGACATTCAGCACGCGGACCGCATGAGTGCTGATCCAAAGATTCGCATCAGCGAGCGCTGCCTCAAAACTCTCGTGCTCGGCCGGAGACAGAAAACCTGCGGGCGCAACTAAGCGTGGGACGAAATCTTGATAGGCAATCATGAGCGATAAAGTGCGTGGTAACGGATATACTCTTCCACAGCTCGCGGCACACGGTAACGCAGGCTGCGGTCTTCAGCGGCTCGTAAACGTAGGTCGGTGCTACTTATCTCCACCAGTGGCATTTCGACCTGGCAGGCTGCGAAATAGTCGAGACGTTCCACAGAAACAAAGTCTTGTAGCACGTTGAAATCCAGGGGTGGCAGTCCTCCCCGGCGACAGACCAACAGCGTAGCGAGTCGGCAAATTTCCGCTGGTTCACGCCAGGTAGGAAAGTCCCGTAACGAATCGGCGCCGAGCATCAGAAAGAATTCGTCTGCCGGGTAATCCGCCTGAAGCTGGCGGAGCGTATCCACGGTGAAGCTTACCCCTCCACGATCTAGCTCGAGTGTCGAAATCGCAAAAGATTCGTTGCCGCCGATCGCCAGTTCCAGCATCTCCACGCGCTGTCTGGAGGTGGTGAGTTGCCGGTCTTGCTTGTGCGGCGGCACAGAGGCTGGCATAAACATAATCTGGTCCAGCGTAGCTACTTCACGACAACACTCTGCGAGCAATAAATGCCCGTTGTGAACTGGGTCGAAGGATCCGCCAAAGATGCCACGCCGCATAGTGTTTGATCTTTTTTTGGCACGGTCAAACGGGCTCAGCTACATGTCGAAACCGTCGGCATTTCGCTGTGCCCTTGACCGTGCGGGACTGCCGACGTACGGTAAGAATACTGGCCTCTAGTGTAACGGTAGCACGACTGACTCTGACTCATTTAGTCTAGGTTCAAATCCTAGGAGGCCAACTTTCACGGTTATGGAAGTGTACTCTCTCAATGTATCCTTCTAGCTGTTGTCAGGCTTTCGCAGGCAATTTTTTCGAACTCCGGCCGCGAGCCATTCAACTAGCGTCGGCACTCGCGTCCCTGGTCTGCCGCAGGTAGACATTATCTGCCTCAATCTGCATCGAGCCCGCGTTTTTTTGACCCACCCGTGGTCCCTTGATGACTGGGGTGTCAACGATGCTGCCGCATGAGAGAGTCGTGACTTGAGGCAGTTTCAATTTGCCCCAATTACGAAATCAGTGCCGATCCTGCTGCGTTCCTAGACGCCGCCGCAGCAGAACTCTTAGCGTTCTTTCTGGCCGAAGTGTACTAGAACTGGCCGTGTGTTGACGATTTAATTTCCCTAAAATAACACGTTGTCTTCCCGATCCCCTGCGTTCCTGTTCAAGCTACTTATGCTCAAGCCCGTCATATTGCTTGCACTTTTTCTGGCCTTGCCCTTGTCCGCGTTCGCCGGCAAGTACAACCCCACCCTCAGTCCGGGCGATGCAGCCCCATCCTGGGAAAAAATCCCTGGGACTGATGGCAAAGAACATGCTCTGGCCGACTTGAAAGACAAAGCCTTTGTGGTGGTCGTTTTCACCTGCAATAGTTGCCCGACAGCCGTCGACTACGAAGATCGGCTGCTTGCTCTGTCAAAACTGGTTGCGGATAAGAATGGAGCGGTGGTGGCTTTCAGTTCCAACGATACACGTCGCGCGGAAGAAGATAGCCTGGAAGGGATGCAGGCGAAGGCGAAAGCCAAAGGCTTCGATTTCGCGTACCTGCGAGACGAAGAGCAAACCGTGGCTCGCGCTTACGGAGCCACCTTCACGCCGGAGTTTATTGTTTTGGACAAAGATCGGAAAGTCGTGTACCTGGGAGCACTGGACGATAGCACCTCTGCCGAGTCAGTGAAGGTGAAGTACGTGGAAGAGGCAATCGTTGCACTACTTGCCAACAAAGCTCCAGAAACAGCCGAGACCGTCGCCCGTGGTTGTACGGTGCGCTATCGGAGGGTGCGGCAGTGATTTCACCCGCGCTCTATCCACTCCGCTTCCAGCCGATCTTCAAACGTTATCTATGGGGAGGCCGCCGCCTGGGAACGGTGCTCGGCAAGCCCATCGGTCCGGAAGACGACTACGCCGAAAGCTGGGAAATCTCGGATCATCCCAGTGGCCAAAGCGTTGTTGCTGCGGGTCCACTCGCCGGCACGTCGCTGCGGCAATTGATGGAAGAGCGACAAGCGGAACTCATCGGCCCTGGTTCTGCCTTGGATCGCTTCCCCCTATTGTTCAAATTGCTCGATTGCCAGCGCGTGCTGTCGGTGCAAGTCCATCCCGATGATGCGCAAGGAGCAAAACTCACTCCTCCCGATCTCGGCAAAACCGAAGCTTGGATCGTGCTTGATGCGGCCCCCGGCGCGCTGGTTTATGCCGGGATGAAGCGAGGTTTCGATCGCGATGCGCTCGCCCGAGAAGTCAATCGCGGCACAACGGAACTTTGCTTGCACCAATTCGAGCCCAAGGCCGGCGATTGCATTTTCATCCCTGCCGGGACGGTCCATGCACTTGGTGCGGGACTGCTAGTGGCAGAGATTCAACAGGCCAGCGATACCACGTTTCGGCTCTATGATTGGAATCGCGTTGGGCCGGACGGAAAGCCGCGGACGCTGCACGTGGAGCAGTCGCTCGACACCATCAACTATGAAGCAGGTCCTGTGGCACCGCAAACCGCTGAGCCAACGGCTCTGCCGTACGTCGAGCGGCTGGTTTCTTGCGACAAGTTTGTCTTGGATCGCTGGCGGCATTCCATCGGCGAAGAGCCACTCCCTTTAGACCACCGCTTTCATCTGTTGGCCGTCCTCAGCGGCGAAGTCGCCATCAGCGGTGACCCGACGGGTCGTCCATTGCAAGCGGGAGAAACCATGCTTTTGCCGGCATCACGATCGGCAGTTTCGTTAAAATTTCTCGCTCCCACAACGCTGCTCGATATTTACCTGCCTTAGCAAAGTCTGTGGGCCAATGAAGCTCAAGCGAGCATTGATAGCGGGTCGATGCTATCGATGTGAAGGGCTAGCCCACGAAAACGGAGTGGATCGGGGCCGATTCCCCTTGCGAAGCTTGGCCAACTCCACTCTATAATCCCACCCGATGAAAATGCTCCACTGTTTGTGCCGTGAACTCGTCCGGCCCATTACCCGTCGTTCCGTTCGCCCAAGGGATGTCATGCGAGTTTCAACCCTGCTGATCCTTCTGGTTGCCGTGCCGACCATTGGTTGTGCTCAAGGCCGACTGGCCCGCTGGTTTCAGCCCCAGGGAAGCATTCAGCAGCAGCGTCTCCGCGCGACGCTCCATGATCCCTACCCCGACCAAGATCTGGGGCCGGAAGTGGTCGGTGGCCGGCCACGCGATTACTCGCGTCAGTTACCGGAACCAGTTCGCAGCCGATACCTGGAAGATCTTTATTGGGGTTCAGGAAGCTAGAACTTCTAGCGGTCCTCCGACCAGATAATTGAATCAGGGAATGTCGGCTCGCCAAGATTGATCGTTGACATCGTTCGCACGATCGGGGGCAGTATCCCCAGCGGCAAAATGCCGGTGGAACCATCGGCAAACAGCACATGCGCCCCCAGTGGATCGCAGCCGCCAAGTTGCTGGGCGCTGCCATCAGCAATGCCGAAGCTCATCTTCGTGGCATCAAGGTCAACCGGCTCGGTCCAAAAACTCCCGCCGGGACTGACACACTCCACGACCATGATCGTCGTCAGAAGTTCGTCCGTGACGTCACTTAGTTTGCGTTCCCCAGGAGGGGGCGGGAAAAGAGTCGACGGCCCCACGATCACTTTATAGTTCGACTCATTGGCTGCCGCGGCAGCTGAGTCGAGAGGCGAGGCAAAGACTTTGGGCATTCGCGCGGCAGCGAAGCGATTGTGCCATGAGTCCCAGGGCTCGCTCAGCTTGAATTGCTGATGAAGCGATTTCTCTTCGTCTCCTAGGTAGGGAAGGATAAGTACCCGCCAACTGTAGAGCGGCTTCCCCGAGACATCGAAGACGTAGGCCGGCGGCAATCGCCCATGGTCGGCTTCGTAAGCGCGAATCGCCCCGCCGATTTTCTCCAAATTTAAGCGCGATTGATGCCGCTGACTCTGCAAGCGAGCGCGCTGCCAGATCGGGATCGTCGCAACGATAATGGCGGCGCATGCTGCGACCGTTGCCAAAATTCCGAGGACCGCACCGACCACATGCAATTGATGTTGCGACAATCCCCAGCGACGTCCCAAAGTCCCCCACCGTCGACCAACGTAGGGAGACGGCGTGAAGGAGGGAATCACAACTTCCCGACCACAATGAACGCAAGGGCCGCGCGAACCGGCGAACTCGTCGGCTACGAGGGTGGTCCCGGCACAGTGCGGACAACTGAAGGACTGAGGCATGAAGATCGATCGTTGCTAGAAGAGTGTTTCCTTGATTCTAACCTCGGATTTTTAGAGAGTGGGAGAATGCTCGGCTAACACCAGGCTTTCTCAATCGGCAACCGCTTTCGCGCTCCCAAGGATGTTGTTATAAAAGTCTGAAGAATGGTTCTGATGTGGCTGCGGTCTTGGTGCCACGCGAAAATTCCGTCCAGCAGGAGAATCTGTGTTGCTTCCACCTCTATTTTTCCGCCAATCGCTCTGCATGGCAGGTTCATTGGCGTTCCTTTGCTTGGCGGGACTTGTGCCAGTTGCCTACAGTCAGTCGCCGCAAGAGTTGATTGATGCGCAAGTCCCCGCGGCCTTGAAAATTATCGACGCCTATCACGCGGACGAACCTCAGCCCTCAGATCGAACGCTGCATATCGTTTATTGGACTCCATCGGATCGCGAGCCTCAGCCGCAGTATCGCGAACGGCTGACGCGCGTGCTGTTTGATATTCGCGACTTCTACCGCCGGGAGATGAAAAGGCTCGGCTTTGGGGAGCGGACCATTCGTCTCGCGACCGATGCCGATGGTTTGCTGACCATTCATGTGGTGCGGGGCGAAAGGCCGTATGCGAACTACCAGGTGGAAAGTGGCCGAGCGATTCGCCAGGAGTGCCTGCCGACCTTGAAAGCGGCGGGGATCGACGCGGATCAAGAAACGGTCGTCCTGTTTTGCAACATGAGCAATTGGGATGCAGAGAAGCAGACCATGTCGCAAAACAGTCCCTACTACGCGTCCGGCGGTTTGCGCAACGGGAATGCGTGGCAGGTTGATTCGCCCCTGTTGGATTCGGACTTGCTGGCGAAGCGGGAACCAATGCTGCGGGACGGACAGTACGGCCGGATCTCGGTGGGGCGCTACAACAGCATTTTTGTGGGTGGCGTATGTCACGAATTGGGGCATGCCTTGGGACTGCCCCACAATCAAGAACGGAGTGACGAACGCGCGGCTTTCGGTACGGCCTTGATGGGAAGCGGCAATCGCACGTACGGCGAGGAGCGACGTGGCGAAGGGAGAGGTTCGTTTCTCACGCTCGGCGAAGGAATGCGACTGGCGAGCCATCCGCTGTTTACCGGTTCGGTGAAGGGAATCAACCTTCCTCCCAACGCAAGACTCGAGAACGTGGCAGTGGAACTTGCGCCCGATGAAAAATCATTCATTTTCTCTGCGAATGTTTCGGCCGATCCACCCGCCTATGCGGTGATCGGCTACATGGACCCCAGCGGCGGCAGCGACTACGACGCCACAACCATGACTGCCGTTCCGGACCCTTCGGGCAGGTTTGTATTGCCGTGCGCGGCCCTCAAAGCGGGCAAAGCCGGTTCGCTGCGAATCGTTGTCTGTCAGGCCAATGGGGGGAGAATTAACGATCAGGTGTTGGCGGTTCCGTATACGGTTGCAGAAAGCGGAGTCGTTGATTTATCTGCGTTTCAAGCCCAAATCCACTTGAAACCACTGACGACCGCGTTGCTGGCCAATGATGCGTCTGCGGTGGCTGCCGAATTGCAGAAGATCGAACAACTCGACGGGAGTTTGGCTTCCAACCAACGTCTCGTCGAGGCGGCGCGCGTGTTGGCGGGAATCCAAAGTTTCAAGGTTGGTACTAATCCTGCCGAGGCCGAGGGGGATTTCTGCTGGCTTTCCGATTCGAAGTGGAAGGAGGCTCGCGTGGGCTGGCTGCGCCCGACGGTGAATCGCTTGCCCAACGCAACGTTGACGCTGCTCGTCGGAGGGCAACTCTTTTCTCGCGGCATTTATGCACATGCTCCCAGCGCTTACACCTTCGAACTCGGCGGGAAATGGAGGCACTTCAGCGGCAAAGCTGGCCTGGCCGATGGGTACGATGGCTCCGTGGTGTTCGTCGTCTCAGGGGACGGAAAAGAACTGTGGCGATCCAACAAGATCGGGGAAGCAACCCTGCCGAGCTTCAAAATCGACATTGGTGCGGTACAGGAACTGACCCTGAAAGTTGAAGATTCCGGCAACGGGAATGCCAGCGATTGGGGGGTGTGGGTTGAGCCGAAGTTGGAGAGGTGAGTGATCTCTTATTTAGCAAAATTTTCTTCTGGAACGAAAGCTCGTTTGCATTCGACGATTGGGTGTGTCGAGACTGCATGCCATCCGTGGCCGTTAGTTGACTAATAATCAATGAGTTACAAGAATCTGGTCTAGGGGAGAGTCTTCGCGGCGGACTGCTGAATTTGTCAAAACGATGACACTCTGTTGGTGGGCGTTTTGCTAACGCTGCTGACGGAGCGATCCTCCACAACGTGACTGTTCGAAACATCTCCGAGCAGTGCTAGCACAAGCCAATCCCCCCATCGGTGGAGCTAACAGCCAGGAACACACTTCTTGCACTAAACCGTTACTGGGAAAATGCTTAGCGCGATACGATGGTGGTGAAACAGGTTTCCAAAGCGATGCTAGCACTCGCTCGTAAGGCTGTTTGCCCGACTGTTCACCCGCAACAGACGGCTCAGTTTTAAACTCGGAGGTATGATAGTGAGTCCTTTTATGCAACTTCGCCAGCTTACCGGAATTCGATGAACTCTCCCAATCAGCGGCTTCGCGGCCTGTTCGTTCCCAATGTCGTCCCGCACGATGCCCGTGGCGATATCCACGAGGCGGAACTGCGGCGGTACGTCGACTGGTTGATCGCCAAGGGAGTGCATGGGCTTTATCCCAACGGTTCGACGGGGGAATTCACTAGGCTGACGGCGGAAGAGCGGCGGCGGATTATCGAGATCGTCGCGGACCAGAACCGCGGCCGGGTGCCGATCCTGGCTGGGGCGGCGGAAGCGAATGTGAAAGAGACAATCGCCGCGTGCGAGTATTACCACGAGCTTGGGTGTCGGGCGGTCGCGATTGTTTCGCCGTTTTATTACAAGCTGACGCCGGCTGGCGTGTATGCGTACTTCAAAGAGATCGCGGACAACAGCCCGATTGATGTGACGCTGTATAACATTCCGATGTTTGCTTCGCCCATCGATGTGCCGACGGTACAACGCCTCGCAGACGAATGCCCGCGAGTCGTGGCGATCAAGGATTCGTCCGGCGATCTGCCCCACATGATGCGGATGATTACGGCGGTGCGACCAAACCGTCCCGACTTCAGTTTCCTCACGGGTTGGGATGTTGCCTTGATGCCGATGCTGTTGATCGGTTGTGACGGCGGCACGAACGCGACGACTGGCGTGGTGCCCGAGATCATGCGGAAGCTGTACGACATGACCCTCGCGGGGAACCTGGATGCAGCGCGCGATCTGCAATACCGCATCCTGCCGTTGTTCGACGCGATGCTCTTCTCGGCCGAGTTTCCAGAAGGGTTCCGCGCAGCGCTAAGGCTACGTGGTTTTGATGTTGGCATGGGACGACAGCCGAAGAGTGACCTTCAGCAGGAACAATTGCATAAGCTGACTGAACACTTGCAATGCTTACTTGCAGCCGAAGGTTTTATGGATGAGCCGCTGTGTGGCTGCCCGATTGAGAGTTCAACGAATCCGGAAGATATTTCGCGGATCGTGCGAGGCGTGATCGATGAGCTGAAGAAGCGTGGCGTGGGCAACTAAGAGTTAAGTACGATGGCTCTCCGAAGCCGTCGAAGTGCGGCTTCGATTTGGTGGGTGAGAAACATCCTACAAGGTTTAACTGTAGCGCGGATTGCAATGGAAAGCAAAGCCAGCGGACTCGAAGGGCCTTCGTACGGTTACGCTAAGAACGCCAGCGCAACTAGAACGACCAGCCAGAGCAATAGCAGCACGACACTAATGACGAGAAGAGCTGGTTGCCGCGGCACCGGCTTGACGACCACAGCATCGGCGGTCACTTTCGGCGGACGGTTCTTCTTCGCCATCGTGGTTCCCCGAAGATAATTGCAGCGTCAAGCTGAGCCGAGAAGAATCGCGGCCGCGTGACCGGTAAAAGCCTGGTTCAAGGCGAGAATATTCGGCTGATTAAGCTTCAGTGCTTCGCCGTGAACAACATTCACCGGGCACTCGGGATTGGGCGTTTGATAGTTAAGAGTTGGCGGCACAATCCCGTTTGCCAGCGACAAAACTCCACCGATCAGTTCTACGGCGCCGCTTCCAGCACTGAGGTCGCCGAAGTAGCTTTTGAAGCTGGTAACAGGTACATCGCCGAGGGTGTGACGAATGCTTTGTGCTTCGCGACGGTCGTTTGCCGGCACCGAATCACCGTGAGCTTTCACACAGCCGATCTCTGCCGGAGAGAGCTGTGCGCGTTCCAGCACCGAGGCAATTCCGCTGCGAATGGCAGAGCCGGTTTGCCCCCCAGATTTTTCGGGTGATTCAAAGCGGCTGGAGGTGGCGCGAATGGTCGCGAGGATCGTTGCCCCGCGCTGTTGGGCATGCTCGCGTGCTTCCAGAACCAACACTCCTGAACCTTCACCAAACACCATGCCACAATGGTGTTGATCGAAGGGGCGAGAGGCTTGAGTGGGATCTCCGTCCCAAGTTGTTAAAAAATCGTGTCGTCGAAACGTCAGTGCACTCGTTGTGAGCCGTGAGCCTGTTCCGCCAGCGAGCATTACGTCCGCGGTGCCGCGGGAGATGACATTCGCCGACTCAATGACTGCCAGGAGACTCGAAACTTCGCCTTGTACAATTGAGTTGGTCGGACCACGAGCATCGTGCACAATACCGATGTGGCAGGCAGCCATGTTGGGTAAGTATTTCAACATCCACAGGGGGAACAGATCCTTGAAGGCGTTCTCGCCCCATTTTTCGTAACTGAATTGACCATCGACAACACAATGACTAAAGACATCCATCACTTCGACCAATTCGCCGTACATCATTTCGCTGCCAAGCACCACGCCGAAGCGATCGGCGGCAGCGGCTCCCTTCGCCAGTCCTGCATCCTGCATCGCGAGCGACGCAGCGGCGTAGGCCGACTGGATTTCTTTGCACATCACCTTGAGCGACTTACGCGGCTGAACAAAGTTCTTGCCATCGAAATCATTCAGGGGAGCGCCGATCCGAAAAGGAATATCCGTCGCCCCGGCGTGCTCGGTAAGAGTTCGGACGCCGCTGCGACCTTGCAGCAGGCTATCCCAGAAGGCAGTTCGACCGATTCCGATCGGCGAAACCACCCCCACGCCTGTTATAACGACGTCGCGTGGCTGGTCCATGTGAAGCGAAGGTCGTTCGGAGGGAAAGAAGCCTCTTCCGACCCGGCCCTTTGGCCGTCAGTTGTCCGAAGCCGTAAACTTTTGTCCTGTGTTGAATAGGAGCCGCAATCCTATGCTTTTACCCCCCTCGATACAAGAGGCAGCCGTGCAGTGGCGAATACAAAATGCCCAGAAAACGGCTCGATTCGAGTCAGTTCTGACAGCTGGGCAAAGACTATCGAATTCAAGGAAGAGACAGGACATGGCGTGGCTTCTTGTTGGCTGTGTTATCACCTTGTTTGCGGCGAGTGCTGTAACCGCTACTGAGCCGATGCCAGCAAGCTGGAAAGCACCAATTTCCGCCGAGGACTCCCTCCGCCACTTCGCCCTGGCTGAGGATTTGGCTATCGAAATCGCTGCCGCTGAGCCGGAGGTGATCGATCCGATTGCGATTCGTTTTGATGAGCGGGGCCGGATGTGGGTGGTTGAGATGCGGGACTATCCGACCGGCCCAGTAAATGGTCAGCCGCCGCAGTCCCGAATCCGGGTGCTAACGGACGAAGATCACGATGGCCGATTTGAAAAGAGTGTGACATTTGCCGAGCAGCTTGTTTTTCCCACAGGACTTCAGCCCTGGAACGGGGGCGTGATTGTGACCATTGCCGGCCGGATCGCGTTTTTTAAGGACACCGACGGCGATGGAAAGGCGGATGTCGACGAAACCTGGTATACGGGCTTCGCCGAGGAAAACACCCAGTTGCGGGCAAATCATCCGCGGCTGGGAATCGATGGCTGGATCTATGTTGCGAACGGCTTGCGTGGGGGGCGAATTCGGAATGCTCGAAAACCCGAACAGCCAGAAATAGTTCTGAATGGGATGGACTTCCGTTTTCATCCGCTGACTGGCGAATGCGAAGCGATCACCGGCAACGGCCAATTCGGCATGACGTTCGACGACTTCGGGCATCGCTTTGTTTGCAGCAATCGCAACCCGCTCGAACATGTAGTGTTGGAGAATTGGCAAATTGCTCGCGCCCCAGGCGTGCCCATCGCCAAGGTAATGCAGACCGTTGCAGCGGCAGGGGAGCAATCGCGGATTTATCCCTTGAGCCGTGCCTGGACAACCTCCAACTTGCATGCGGGGCAGTTCACTGCCGCGTGTGGCTGCTTGATCTTTCGAAGCACCGCGCTGCCCGAACGCTTTCAGCCGCGTTACGATCCGCTGAAATACAGCGCATTCATTTGTGACCCAACTGCGAACCTGGTGCATTGGGAAGTTGTCCAACGAGATGGCGCGTCTTTTGCCGCCAAGCCGGGCTTGGAGAATAAAGAGTTTCTAGCCTCGCCGGATGAATGGTTCCGCCCGGTGAATTTAGAGGTCGGGCCGGATGGCGCGTTGTATGTCGTGGACATGTACCGCGCCGTGATCGAGCATCCCGATTGGGTTCCGGAAGAATTGAAACGCCGGCCCGATGAAAGGTTGGGAAATGATCAAGGGCGAATTTATCGCATTGCGGCGAAACAGCGGTCTGCCGAGCAGCAATCTTGGGGTCTCAAATTAGCGGGAAAGGACACGGCTGCAACTGTTGCCCTTCTGACGGATGCATTGCAGGCAAAAGATGGTTGGATGCGTGACACGGCCGCAAGATTGCTGTGGGAGGACGAAACGCTTCGATTGGCGGCGGTCGAACCGCTGAAACGATTGATTGCCACAGCTCCGCAGGGTCAGTTACCCGATGTCGAAACGCCGCCCTATGTCGTGCAGGCAAGGGAGTTGGTACGGCCTATTCGAAGCGGGTTGAAGCACGAGCAAACGATCCTGCGCGATTGGTCACTGCCCATTGCTTTGGTTGATGAGCACGTGGTGCAGAGAATGAACGCAGAAGCAGAATCGGTCGACGATTTTTTCAGTGTTCTCTCCCACAGCCGGCCCGAAGTTGTTTTTCAATCGCTTCTGATTCCGACGAAAGAATTAACCGACAATGACTATCGAGCTCTACTCCGCACCGCAGAGAAACACGGCAGCGATCCGTGGTTTCGAACTGCGATTCAAATGGCAACAGCGGATGTTTCAGGCAAATTATTGCTGCGGATGTTGCTAAGCGAGAGGACGTTAGATTCCGAATTGTTGTTGAGCCTTGCCGAGCGCACGGGCCAACGAGGATCCAACGAAACAGCCCTCGAAGCGCTGCGGCAGTGGCAACATCGTTTAGACGACAAACACCGCACGACGACCTTTGAATGCATCGCGAGGCTCGGTCTGGGACTTAGTAAGCGTCAGCAAACCCTCACCGGAATTGAGACCGATGAGGATAACTTCGTCGGCGAACTGAATGCCGAAGCCGTGAAGTCTGCCGAGGACGACACCGCCGCTATCAATGAACGTCTGGCTGCGATTCAGATGTTGGCCTTTGTTTCAGAGGAAGAGGCAACCCTTGTCCGGTTGTGGCAACGCGATCCACCGACTGAATTGCAAGCCGGGCTTATCGCTGCCCTCGATCGCTCCGCCAGCAACGACCACTGGGCGATGCTGTTGGATGCAGCGGCCAGAATGACTCCGGCCGTCCGGCAAGTCCTGCTCGATCTAACTTTGCGGCAGAACGAGCGGGTTGCGCTTTTACTGGACCGCTTGGAAAATCAACAGTTTCGTTTGGCTGAGCTGGATCCCGCCCAAACGAGCCGCCTCGCAAATTTGAAGGTCCCTACGCTGCAGGATCGCGTCAATAAACTGCTCGCCAGTTCTATGCCCGCTGATCGCGTCGCGGTGCTCAAAGATTATCAGCCGGCCTTAAAACAGACGGGCGACCCCCAACTGGGAAGAATCGTCTTCGAAAAAAACTGCGCCACCTGCCATCGCGTAGGTGGGATCGGCGTGAACGTTGCGCCAGATATCAGCGACTCCCGTACAAAAACCACGGCCCAGTTGCTGACAGATATTCTCCAGCCCAACCGAGCGATCGACGCCAACTTTGTCGCGTATGCCGTCGCCTTGACCGATGGCACTGTATTAAGTGGTATTCTGGCAACCGAGACCTCTGCTTCTATCACGTTGAGGCAACCAGGGGACAAGACGTTGGTTATTCCGCGGGGTGAAATCGAGGAACTTCGCTCCTTGGGAGTGTCCCTGATGCCCGAAGGGTTGGAAAAGAATATTCCCGTGGAAGGTATGGCAGACCTACTCGCCTACCTGAAGAACTGGCGATACCTCGACGGTTTGACTCCCCTGGGGAACTAACGGAATTGTACTTGGAGCGGGGCGAAGTGTAGCTTTTTTCCTGGCCCGTCATCAGGTATCATTACGGACGTTTAATACATCAATTTCTGGAGCCCCCCATGCCTGACATTATTACGATGATTTTGATTGGTGTGGCCGTTTTGGGCCTGGTCTTTTTCGGGATCATGGCGATCGCGTTCGCGATGTATGGCAACCTGTGGTTTCAGGCTTACATGTCTCGTGCTGATGTGAGTCTTTTAAGTTTGATCGGCATGGGTTTTCGCCAGGTGAATTCGCGGGTCATCGTCAATGCCAAAATCATGGCAACTCAGGCTGGCTTGGATACGAATCGAAAGAACGGCATCACCACCCAGCGTTTGGAAGCACATTACCTAGCCAACGGCAACGTCATGAATGTCATTCATGCGATTATTGCCGCTCATCGGGCCGGGATCGACCTCGACTTTGACCGGGCTGCCGCCATCGACCTTGCCGGTCGCGATGTCATCGATGCCGTGCGAACGAGCGTTCATCCTAAAGTGATCGACTGTCCCGATCCGCGCAGAAGCGGACTGCAAACGCTGGGAGCTGTGGCAAGGAACGGGATTGAACTACGCGTGAAGGCCCGAGTAACGGTGCGGACCAATATTCAGCAACTCATTGGTGGAGCCACCGAAGAAACCCTCATCGCCCGCGTTGGCGAAGGGATCATTACTTCAATTGGTTCGGCCGAAACTCACAAGGAAGTGCTGGCGAACCCCAATCGAATCTCGAAAGCGGTGCTCGATCGTGGCCTCGATAATCAGACGGCCTTTCAAATCGTCTCGATCGATATCGCACACATCGAGGTCGGCCAGAATATTGGTGCCCGTTTGCAGGCCGATCAGGCAGAAGCAGACACGCGGGTTGCACGTGCGCAGGCTGAACAGCGCCGTGCCGATGCGGTCGCGGTGGAACAGGAGAACAAGGCCAAGGTGTGCGAGAATCGCGCTTTGCTTGTGGAAGCAGAGGCTGAAGTTCCCCGCGCGATGGCAGAAGCGTTTCGCCGCGGCTATCTCACATTAAGCTCCAACGGAAACTAGGACCGTCATGTCGGGCTGGTTTGAACCCCTGGCGATTTCAATCGTTGTGGCCGCCGCCGCCAGCTACCTGGGATATCGTGCCTGGCGGCTATTCCGCGGAAGGTCTGCAGGCTGTGGAAATTGCAGGAGTGGGTGTGGCACGGAACCCCCAAAGCAACTCTTGAGCATTCAGGCAATTCGCAAACGGTAACTTTGCCATTAGTTTGCGCGGCGAGCGCTGACGACACGTGGAAGCTGGGCCAAATCTTTGGTCACCGAAACTTCGGTCCAGAGCTTTTTGTCCGCGAATAGCGCGGTCACTTCACCCACAAGTTGCGAATGTATTTCAAGTACAAGAGTTCCGCCGCCAACTAGGTGCGACGCTGCCCCTTCCACCAGTCGCTGGGTTAGCTCTAAACCAGTGTGGCCACCAAACAGGGCCACGCCCGGCTCATGGTCCGCCACTTCCCGCGCGAGCGAACTGCGTTCCTGCTCGGCGATATAGGGTGGATTGCTCACAATGAAATCCCATTGACGATCCGTTGGGAAAGGCTGCCACAAATCGCCTAACACAAACTCGATGCGGTCCGTGACTTGGTGAGTCTTCGCGTTTTCGCTGGCAATCCGAAGTGCTGCTTCGCTGATGTCACTGGCAGTAACTTTTGCGGATGAATAATTCACGGCCAGCGTAATGGCAATGGCTCCGCTGCCGGTCCCAATGTCGAGCACACGCGCGGGTGATGCGTCTGCTGGCCGAGACTTCAATAGGTCAAGAGCGGCCGTGACAAGATGTTCGGTCTCTGGCCGGGGAATCAAGACATCGGGCGTAACACGAAACGCGAGGGAGAAAAACTCTTTACGTCCCACCAGATAGGCGACGGGAATACCGCTCGCGCGACGCTTCACCAGTTCCCGAAAAGTACCGCGCACTTCTTCACTCACTGGTTCGGAAAATGCCGTGTAAAGCATGATCCGCTCGCAGTTGCGAGCATGTGCGAGAAGTACTTCGGCATCCAAGCGAGGATTATCGGCGCCGTGCTGCTTCAGATAGTCGGCCGTCCAGGTCAGGAGTCGGCCGATGGTCCATTCCTGGTTATCGCTCATGCGTTCCTGCGGAGAAAGAATTATTCGTCAAGTCCGCCCATAGCGTCGCGCAAGTCTTTACTGTCGTGCTCGATGAGAGCGTCCACGACAGGCTGTAAATCGCCGGCGATGATTTGGTCAAGTTTGTAGAGTGTCAGCCCAATGCGGTGGTCGCTGAGGCGATTTTCCGGAAAATTGTAGGTCCGAATCCGTTCGCTGCGATCGCCGGAGCCAACTTGGGCTTTACGATCTGCCGCGCGTTTTGCGTGTTCCAATTGGCGGAAGTGATCGTACACGCGACTCTTCAGGATTCGGAGAGCTTTGCTGAGGTTCTTAATCTGGCTTTTCTCGTCCTGCATTTGGACGACGATTCCCGTCTCGTAGTGCGTGACTCGAACGGCAGATTCAGTTTTGTTGACGTGCTGCCCGCCGGGACCACTCGCGCAGAATTTATCGAGCCGATAATCTTCGGGCTTGATGTTCACTTCCACATCTTCAGGTTCAGGAAGCACCGCAACCGTCACCATCGAAGTATGCACTCGTCCCTTGGATTCCGTCTCCGGGACGCGCTGCACGCGATGTCCGCCACTCTCGTATTGCAGTTCGCGAAAAACCCCTTCCCCTTCGAAGGTGAGCGTGATCTTACTGAAGCCGCCCATTTCGGTCGTGCTGGCTTCCATGATTTCCATCTTCCAGCCGCGCGTCTCCGCGTGCCGCTTGTACATCTGAAACAGATCTTGAGCGAATAAAGCGGCCTCTTCGCCGCCGGTGCCGCCGCGGATTTCCATCACGCAACGAGTACGGTTGGCATCCTCGCCCCCCACACTCATATCTAAAATCTCTTGCCAAACTTCTTCCCGATGTTGCCGCACACGCGGAAGTTCAGCTTCGGCCATTTCCCGTTCGTCCCCATCGGGGCTAGTGGCCATCTTCCGCAATTCACCGATCTCGTTCACGAGCGCGCGAAAGCGGCGATACTTGCCTACGAGTTTGGCGAGAGAACCATGTTCTCGCGCAATGGCTGCGATTTTGTTGGAATCCGACAGTATGACCGGATCGGTCATTAGCTGTTCGAGTTCTTCAAACCGATTAAGCTTCTGATCGAGAGATTCGCGCAATTCGGACATGTGAACATCCAGTCATCGTCGGCAGAAAAAAGGAAACGGGCCAAGGAGCAACTTTGCGCCCGGCCCGGCAGTCCGACGAAATGCGCTTTACTAACCTTCGGCCTCAGTCTTGGCCGGCTTTTTCTTCTTGGTCTGCAAGCTGGCATAAGTGCCCGCGGCAAACTTATTCTGGAACTTTTCAATCCGACCAGCGGTATCGATGTACTTCAATTTGCCGGTATAGAACGGGTGGCAAGCCGAGCAAATATCGACTTTGATTTCCTTACGCGTGCTCCGCGTCTGAAATTTGCTGCCGCAACCGCAGGTCACCAGCGTGCTTACGTATTGAGGGTGAATGCCGTCTTTCATACCGCCGCCGCTCCGTTTTAAATCACCTATCGACCAAACCGCCAATTTTAGCCGGTATTTACCAAATCGACAACCCATACCTCTCAAAGCGAGTCCGCGCTGGAAATAATCGCCTAACCGCCAATTATTCATCGTTACCCACCACGAATCTTCGTAAAACGCGACGAGCATCAACGTCTTCGCCTGGGCAGCCTGTGAGACATTGGCAGAATATTTGGTCTGACCGCTCGGCGTTCCGATCTCAGAGCTAATATTTTCTGGGGGGGCGCTTTACAGTCGCATTTCCGCCAAATAGATTATCCAAGTCGCGCAATCGTCAAAATTTAGCGCGGATCGGGCAGACTTCGGCATTGCTGCATGGCCATCTGTGTCCGGTTAGCACCTGGGAATTACTTCACGTTTTTTTGAATGCAGCACAAGGAGATCAGCAATGAGTCGTTTTAGTGGAATGATGTTCGCCCTGGCAGTGGCGGCCATCGTGTGGCCCGCGAGTGAATCGTGGGCAGGTCGTCGGGGCTGTTGTAGCCCCTGTACTACGGCATGCAATGCCGACAGTTGTGGTTCGGCTTGCGGCAGCACTTCGGGCTGCGGCGACGCCAGCAGCGGATGTGGCGTCACGTATCAAACCGTGACCAAGACCATCATGGTTCCCACCACCGTTTACGAAGACCGAGTGGTCAACAAGACGGTGATGACGCAGGAACAGCGGACGAAGGAAGTCACCACCATGAAGCAGGTGACGGAAGCCAAGCAGGTCGAGAAGACCTACACGGTTATGGTGCCGGAACAGCGGACCAAGACGGAAACGTACACGGTTATGGTTCCTCATCAGGAAACCAAGACCGCCACGTACACCGTGATGGTTCCCACCACGGAAATGAAGACCGAAACTTATACGGTCATGGTTCCGGAAACCCGGACCAAGACTGTGAATTACACGGTCAACAACATGGAAACCCGCACGAAGACCGTGAACTACACGGTCAACAACATGGAAACGCGGACCAAGACCGAGACGTACACCGTCATGGTTCCGGAAACCCGGACCAAGACTGTGAACTACACGGTCAACAACATGGAAACCCGTTCCAAGACCGAAACCTACACCGTGATGGTTCCCGAGACCCGCACCAAGACCGAAACCTACAACGTTAGCGTTCCGGTTTGGAGCGATGTCGAGAAGACCTACACCGTGATGGTCCCGACGACCGAAACCCGCACCGGCACCAAGATGGTTGCGAGCATGGTTCAAGAGACCAAGTATCGCACGGTCTGCCGCGACATGGGTCACTGGGAAGAACAAGCCGTTGACGCTTGCAGCGGTGCTGCCGGCGCTTGTGGCGGCAGTTCTGCCTGTGGCGGTTGCGCTTCTGCCTGTGGCAGCTGCGGAGCCTCGGCCTGTGCATCGTCTGCCTGCGGTGCTTCGGCCTGCGGCGGTTGTGCTGCTCCTGCTACCAAGAAGGTTTGGGTCTCGAACAAGGTAATGGAACAAGTTCCTTACACGGTTTGCAAGAAGGTTTGTACCCCGACCGAATACACGTACGATGTGACTGTCTGCAAGCCGGAAACTCGGACCAAGATGGAAAAGGTTTGTTCGTACACGACCGAAACCAAGTCCAAAGAAGTGACCTACACGGTTTGTGTTCCGACCCAGAAGACCCGCGAAGTGACTTACACCGTCTGCGTCCCCACGACCATGACGAAGGAAGTCCCTTACACGGTCTGCGTCCCACAAACCCAGACGCGCGAAGTCAGCTATCAGGTCTGCGTTCCTACGACCATGTCGAAGGAAGTCAGCTACCAGGTTTGCGTTCCTACGACCATGTCGAAGGAAGTAACTTATACCGTTTGTGTTCCTCAAACGATGACCAAGGAAGTTCCTGTCACCGTTTGCAAGCCAGAAACCCGGACCCGTGAGTACACGGTCACCGTTTGCACCCCGGAAACGAAGACCCGCGAAGTCTCGTACACCGTCTGCGTGCCGACGACCCAGACCAAGACCGAAACCGTATACGAAACCAAGTGCGTTCCAGAAACCAAGACCGTGACTTACACGGTTTGCGTTCCTGTCACCACTCAGGAAACCGTGAAGGTTGCTGTCTGCAAGATGGTTCCCCAGACCGTCACCGAACAAGTTCCCGTCAGCAATGGTTGCGGCGCTGCCGCGGCTGGCTGCTCGACCGGTGGTTGCAGCACTGGCTGCGCCCCTTGCGGTGGCTAGTTTGAAGGATAACTAGAAAATTGAATCGTCGGTTGGCATCTGCCGCCGACGAACTCACGAATGGAAAGCCGATCCTGTATTAGGGCCGGCTTTCTTTTTGCGCGGATGGAAGTGTGCCGCGATCGCTTGGCTTTACCGCATCGACACCGCATCGACAATGTCAGATACCGGGGCGAATAAACTACTCCGCCCGTTTCAACTGTCGCACGGCTTCCCCTTCTGGCAACTGCTTGTAATAAGCATCTAGCGGATAGCAGCCGGAGATCATGCCGTTGCGAGGCGCAGTCGTGCAATCGCTGAAGGTACGGCAGACGAGTTTGCGCTGCATGCTACCAGTTTGAAGTACGTCAGCAGGAAGTTCGGGATACGAGAGCACCATACGCCCTAGGCCGATGGAATCGATCCAGCCTGTGCGAACGACGGCTTGCGCGACGTGCGGCAGATAGTCTTGCAAGTACGTGTACGCCGTGCCGACCATCGGCAGTGTCGGGACCGCTGCTTTGCATTGCCTGGCAACGTCGATTTGTCGGACGACCCCCACCAACGGATCTTCGGGGGGCTGATAGCCGTCGCTGGGGGGAAAGATCGCCGGGCGTTGCAGATGGGGGTTGTAATAAGGACTGCCGCACGAAAGATTCACGGCCGCCACGCTGAGATATTGCAACTTTCTCAGCAACTCAAACGGCTCGGTCAGATCGTATTCGAGCGGATTCGCGGGCGAAACGCCGAAGCCGTACTGATAGGGCAGCAGCTCCGCGAAGGCCATCGGCTGGCCGACTTCGCGACTGGTGATAAACGGCGGCGCATCAAACACACTTAATCGTACGACCACCAGCAAGCCGGGAATCTCTCGTTGAATGCGCTCGATGATCGTGGTCAGCAATCTAGTACGCCCAGCAAAGTCGCCGCCGAATTTGCCAGGCCGGGTGCGGGCACTGAGAAATTCGTGCAGTAAGTAACCGTGACAGGCCTTCACGTCGACGAACTGATAGCCCACGTCGGCCGCAAGTTTGGCCGACGCCACGTACTGCTCGATCAGTTGTTCCAGGTCTTCGTCGGTCCAGACGACCGAATCGTCCTGAGAATCAATGCCGAATTTGGCGTCAAGCAGCGGATGGTGGTAAGCGATCCGCGGTTCAAGTCGCTTATCGTTCGGCCGGCAGAAACGTCCAGAGTGCGTCAATTGCAGGCCGACAAAGAAATCATCCAGCGTGCCAAAACGCTCTCGGTGCGCGGTTCGACATTCCTGCAACAATGCCGCAAGCCCCGCACGATTCCCAGGCGTGGCAAGTGTCTGCCTGGGATTCGCTCGGCCTTCAAGACAGACTGCTGCCGCTTCGCCGCCCCAGATCCATTTCGCACCGCTCTCGCCGAAGCGGTGCCAACGACGCAGCGTTTCAGTCGATGGGGAACCATCGCGGTTCGCATCCCAGCCTTCCATCGGCTGAATACACCAGCGGTTCCCCACTTGGAAGCCGCCGACTTCAATCGACGCCGCCAGGGGCGAACCTTGTTCGGCAGTCAGAATCGCATTGTCAATCGGCAGCGATAATCCCAGCGCCGCCAATCGCTCGCGCAGAGCGGCCACGGTTTTCAACTGAGCGATTTTAGGATAAGTCGACATGTGGTTACGTCTGCCAAAGCGCTGCGAGAAAAAGCCAAGCTATTCTTCGTCGACGATGATCGGCTCGAGCGGCGCGTGAGCGAGCATCAAACGCTTCTCCTCGCCATCCGCCAAGAACTTTACCGTCGCCAACCGCTTCGAGCCTTGTCCTGACAACGCCACGATCGTTCCCAATCCGTATTCATCATGCTTCACCGTCATCCCGTGGCGGAAGCGATCGGGCGCATAGCGGCCACTCTTCAAATCCCGCAGCAAATCGGCGCCTGTCTTCAGCGGCGTGAAGCGGGGGTCATCCTTGCCAATCTTTTTCGGCTTGGGAAGCTGTGAGAATTCGTCCGCAAAGTCATCAGTCGCAGGGACGGGCACATCAGCGGCAAAATCGTCGCCAAAGTCATCCGGCGGAAGTTGCGAGACATCTTCGCCGTCCGAACTGAGCCGGCTCATGCTCACCAAACTGTTCTGCTCCATCTCCTGTCGCGGCAGTTCCATCAAAAAGGGGCTGGGAATCGCATGATAACGCCGGCCGCGAAAATCACGGTACTCGACATAGCTCAGTTCCAGTTCCTGCATGGCCCGCGTGATGCCGACAAACAACAGCCGCCGTTCTTCTTCCACTTTGCGTTCATCATCCCGGCTACGTTCGTGCGGCAGAAGCCCTTGTTCGCAGGCAACGATAAACACGGAAGGAAATTCCAGCCCCTTGGCCGCGTGCATCGTCATCAGCGTGACTTTGTCGGTTTCGTCATCCCAAGCGTCCGTATCCGCCACCAGCGATGCATCTTCCAAAAAGCGTTCCAAACCACCATCGTGCGGATGACTGGCATCAAATTCTCGGGCGGCCGTCAAAAATTCTTCCAGATTCGCCAAGCGTTCCTCGTCTTCTTCGGTGCCGGAATTTTCCAACACTTCGCGATAACCGCTTTCGGAAAGAACATGCCCCAGCAGTTCTTCTAATGATTCCGTGCCAACAATGCTTAGCTTGTCGATCAACGCCACAAATGCCGCCACCGAAATGGCCGAGCGTTTCGCCAGTCCGGAGATCATCCCCGCCTCGCGCGCCGCTTCGAGCATCGAAAGCCCATGTTTCGACGCATGTTCCTGCACGCGGCCGATTGTTGATTTACCAATCCCGCGTGTCGGCGTATTGATGACGCGCAGAAATGCCACGTCGTGTCGCGGATTATTGATCAGGTGTAAATACGCCAGAATGTCTTTAATTTCCTTGCGCTGATAAAACGCCAGACCGTTGACGATCTGATAAGGAATTCCCTGCTCGCGGAGTGCATGTTCCAACTGCCGCGAGAGCGCATTCGTGCGATAGAAAATCGCAAAGTCGCGTGGCCGACGCCGGTCGGAGCGCACTTCGTTCACAATCCGCGCAGCGATGAAGTTGGCTTCTTCAAACTGGTTCGGATAGCAGTTCAGCCGGACAGCCGAGCCTTCTTGATTGGCGGTCCAGAGTTCTTTCTCTTTTCGCCAGACGTTATGTCGTATCAATTCATCCGCTACTCGCAGGATTTTTCCAGTGCTGCGATAGTTTTGTTCCAGCCGCACGACCTTTACGTTGGGATAATCGCGTTCGAACTCCAAAATGTTGTTCAAATTCGCGCCGCGCCAGCCGTAGATCGATTGATCGGGATCCCCCGTGACCGCCAAATTTGGATTCTCGACCGACAGTGCCCGCACGATCGCATACTGCACGAGATTCGTGTCCTGGTACTCGTCGACCATAATGTACGAGTAGCGGTCGTCGAGTTCGCTACGTAGTTCAGGATTCTCCTTCAGCAGCGTGGCAACATGCAGCAGCAGATCGTCGAAGTCGACCGCGTTCGCCGCGAGCAGCCGCTTTTGGTAGTGCGGATAGACTTGCTCCACAAAATAATCGATCGTATTTCCCGGCCGGGCACGGAACTGATCCGGCAAGATCATCTGGTTCTTTGCATGACTGATCGCGTTCGCCACGGAATCAGGCGTGGTGCGAATCAAATCGACGCGGGCGTCGTCAATGGCCAACAGCAGTGCTTTGTGGCTGTCATCGGTGTCAAAGATCGAGAAGTTTTCCCCCAGCCCGACATTCGACGCGTATTTGCGTAGCAGCCGCGAACAAAACCGGTGAAAGGTTCCCATCCAGACGGCTGCAGTTGGTACGAGGCGTTCCACACGGCGGCGCATTTCGTCCGCCGCTTTGTTCGTGAATGTTAGCGCAACGATCCGACGGCTGGGAATCCCCTGCTTCAGCATGTGGGCGATGCGGTGGGTGACGACGCGCGTCTTGCCGCTGCCGGGCCCTGCCAAGATGAGCAGCGGCCCATCGACGTGCAGCACCGCTTCCCGTTGCGGCTCCGTTAATCCCTGCAGCAAATCCGTTGTTGCCAGGCTCACCCCTACCTCCATTCGCAGAAAAGTAATGACACCTAGATTATACCGCGAATGCGCAATGCTGACGCGGGATGGGCTCGTGCCGGGTTTCCGCTGGCGATGGCGTTCGGTAGGTTAGGAGCAATTGATTCCCCCGGAGTACAACTATGTGGTACCTGATTGGGCTCGTCGCGTTATCGGCCGCGAGTGATGATGCACAACAGATGGAACTGCTGCGGACCTTTCGCGAGGAATTCGTCGCGATCACGCCAGGGGAAGGAAAATTCCCCGTGACGTTCAAGCAAGGGAGCGACGATTCCAGCTTCACCTCGCCAGTTCGCGAAGTCAGGATGACCCATCCCTTTGCGATTGCCAAGTACGAAGTGCCGCAGAATCTGTGGGAAGCTGTCACCGGAAAGAACCCTAGCCGTTGGAAAGGGGAGCGGAATTCCGCCGAGATGCTTTCACATCGTGAGGCGGTCGCCTTCTGCCGCCACGCGACGCAATTGATGCGCGAGCAAAAGCTGATTAAGCCGACGGAAGAGATTCGCCTCCCCAGTGAATCGGAGTGGGAGTATTGCTGCCGGGTGGGAACAACCACGAAGTATTCCTTTGGCGATGATGAAAAGGAACTCGGCGATTACTGCTGGTTTCATGGCAACGCCGCGGGGAACGATCCGGCCGTCGGTGCGAAGAAGCCCAATGCCTGGGGCTTGTACGACATGCACGGCTATCTGCGCGAGTGGTGCAGCGACATGTTGCAGCCCAACTATGAAAACGCCCCTGTTGATGGCGGACCAGTGTTGCGCGGTAAATCGACCAGTCGCATCCTGCGCGGCGGCAGTTGGAAAGACAACGCTGAATGTTGTACCTCGTTCTATCGTGCGATCGATGACCCAGACTCGCGTGACGATGCCATAGGTCTGCGCTGCGTTTTAGCCGAAGTTCCTACCGAGCCAACGCCATTTCAGCCAGCCTCGCAAGAAAGATTCGTTACTCCCGACGCGAAGCTCGAATTGTTGTGGGGAGAAGGAGAGTTCACGGAAGGACCGGCCCTCGCACCGGACGGATCAATTCTCTTTTCCGATATCGGCAATACCATTTGGCGGTTCGATCCAGCCACGAAGAAAACGGAAAAGTTGCGCGATCCCAGCGGCCGCGCCAATGGACTGATGTTCACCCCAGCCGGGCAGTTGCTCGCTTGCGAAGGTGCGAACACTGGCGGCGGACGGCGGCTTTCGATCACCACTGGTATTCAAGGTGGCAAAGATGGGACCGTGAAGACGCTATCTCCTGGCTTCGACGGAAAGAAGTTCAACAGCCCGAACGATTTGGCGATCGCGCCGAACGGCACCATTTTCATGAGCGATCCACGGTACGTGGGTGATGATCCGCGCGAGCTCGATTTTGAAGGAGTCTTTGCGATCAAGCCTGACGGCACGACGGGCATCGCGGTTCAGGATGTCGAGAAACCGAACGGAATTCTCGTTTCGGCCGACGGCAAGCGACTGATCGTTGCCGACAACAATCCCATCGGCGCGCGGCAGTTGCTGAGCTTCTATCTGCAAGCTGATGGCCAGTTTGCCGCGAAATCCGTGTTGTGGGACTTTCGTGCCGGGCGTGGCATTGATGGCATGACGCTTGATGACAAAAAGGCGATCTATGCGACTGCCGGAACCGGCAAGCACGCAGGAATTTACGTCTTCAATTCCAGTGGCGATCCTCAAGCCTTTATCCCCACCCCTGGCGATCCTACCAACTGCTGCTTCGGCGGCGGCAAAGACAATAGCACGCTCTACATCACTGCGGCTATCGATCGCGCGGGAAGCAAGTACGGTTTGTTTCGGATCAGCACGATCAGAAATGGGTATCACCTCGTGAAGCTTCAGCCCGGAGTTGCGGAATGAACAAGCCCGCCGCCAAGCCTCTTTCCACCAAAGTCGTCAATGTTCCGAATACGTTGACGTTTCTGCGGCTGATTCTGTCGATTGCCGTCTTCGTGCTGATGCCGTTTCAATATTATCTGGCAGCACTAGTCGTTTTCGTGATTGCCGCGTCGACCGATTGGATCGATGGTTGGTATGCTCGCAAGTACGGCGAAGTCACCAAGGTCGGCCGCGTCTTCGATCCATTCGTTGATAAGATCATCATCTGCGGCACGTTCATTTTTCTGGCAGCCGAACAGGGCTCGGGAATTGTTCCGTGGATGGCGGTGGTTGTGATGGGGCGGGAATTGCTCGTCACCGTGATGCGGTCGATGATCGAACAAAGCGGCGGCGATTTTTCCGCTGGAATGGCAGGGAAATTAAAAATGGTGCTGCAATGCATTGCAGCCGGAGCGAGCTTGTTCACGCTGCATTATTTGGACGCACAAGGTGCGGAACACTCGCTTCCGCCGTGGCTGTCTTGGACGCTCCTAATCTCGGTTTGGAGCGCGATCCTCCTGACGATTTATTCGGGCGTGGAATACATCTTTGCAGCGGCGAAGTATTTCAAAGCGTAATTTCGAAGTGACGTCATGACCTCCCTCTCCCAAGTCTGGCAAGAACTCGCAGCCCAGGCGGAAATCATTCGCCAGGGGGGCGGTACGGCGGCGATTGATCGGCAACATGCGAAAAAACGTCTCACGGCCCGCGAACGTTTACAGCTCTTGATCGATCCCGATTCGGTGCCGCTGGAACTCGGCCTGTGGCAAGCCCATGGCATGTATGCTGAGTGGGGCGGCGCACCGGCGGCGGGTGTGATCACGGCGATTGCTTCGATTGCCGGTCGCCGCCACATGATCATCGCGAACGATGCCACCGTGAAAGCAGGGGCGTTCTTTCCTGCAACGGCAAAAAAAGTTTTGCGGGCGCAGCGCATCGCGCGCGACAACCGCCTGCCGCTTGTCTATCTTGTCGACTCGGCTGGCATCTTCCTGCCGCTGCAAGAAGACGTCTTTCCCGACGAAGATGATTTTGGACGCATTTTTCGCAATAACGCGGTAATGTCGGCCGAAGGTATTCCGCAGTTCGCCGCAATCATGGGAAACTGTGTCGCCGGCGGCGGCTACCTGCCAGTCTTGTGCGACAAGATTCTAATGGTCGAAGGCTCGGGGCTGTATCTTGCCGGGCCGGCGCTGGTGAAGAGCGCGATCGGGCAGGAAGTATCCAGCGAAGACCTTGGCGGGGCAGCGATGCACGCCTCGATCAGTGGCACGATCGATTATCGCGAGCCGACCGACGAAGCGTGCCTTACGCGGCTGCGGAGTTTGATTGGAAATGGCAGGACGGATGCAAATGAACCCGCGGCTCCGTTTGCACGTCATGCAAGTGCGAAACCGACACGGAGCGCGACCGATGTTTATTCGCTCTGCACGGGGGAACCTCAGCACCGCTACGATGTGCGCGATTTGCTTGCGTGCGTCGTCGACGGAAACTCTTGGGGCGAATACAAGGCCGACTTCGGCCCCACGCTCTGTTGCGGAACCGCGCGGATCGGCGGTTACTCCGTCGGCATTGTGGCCAATCAGCGGGAGCGTGTGAAAACCGCCCGCGGGGAATTTCAATTCGGCGGCGTGATCTATGTTGATAGTGCGGAGAAGGCCGCTCGTTTTGTGCTCGACTGCAATCAGCAGTGGCTGCCCATTATTTTCCTGCAGGATGTGAACGGCTTCATGGTGGGTCGCGATAGCGAGCGGGCGGGCATCATCAAGGCCGGGGCGAAACTTGTCAATGCCGTGAGTAATAGCCGCGTGCCAAAAATCACCGTCATCACGGGTGGTTCGTACGGAGCGGGCAATTATGCCCTGTGTGGCAAAGCGTTTGATCCACGATTTATCTTCGCCTGGCCCGGTTCACGCATGGCAGTCATGGGAGCGGACCAGGCGACGAATACGCTGATGGATGTGATGGGTAGCAAGCTGACCCGCGAAGGGAAGTCGGCAGATGAAACTGAGCTCGAAGAATTGCGCGAGCGAGTGGCAGCCGACTACGAGAGGCAAACGGATGTTCGCTATGCGGCGGCCCGAGGATGGGTGGATGCCATTATCGAGCCTGCGCGGACTCGAGAAGTGCTGATCGAAGCGCTAGCCGTCTCAACTCGTGTTGCCTCGCGGGAGCCATGGCGACTGGGAGTGTTTCAAACCTAGAGTTAGTGCGAGTCGCACGTACGTTTAGCGTTCGCGGCGGCTTGAATCAGCACGTATCTAGCGAAAAGACCGCTACATTGCCGCTGGATGCGTTCTAATGGTGCTCTAATTCCAAACGGGGCTTGGCAAACCCCGGTGGCTTCGTCTGCAGCCAGGCTCCCCACGCGAGCATCATCAGAGCAACGGCGAAGTATCCGCCCGCGAATTGCAGGACCATCGATAACTCATGATGCTGTTCGGCGGCGATGTTCCAAGGCAAAAACATAGGGCTTCCCAGCAGCGGTGAGTGCATGATCCCAAATAGTGTGAAGACCGACGACAGTGCGAAGTAGACTCCCGCGCGGAACAATTGCCGGTCAATGATCGCTGCCAGCGCCGAGGCCCACATCAGACTCGTGACGATGAATCCTGCAGAGAGCATCCGGATAATCAGTATCTCATGGTGCATAAAGTCAGGAAGTTTGCTGAAATCGAGCATGCCGGCCAACTTGTCAAGATGCAGAATCAGCAAGTACCCAAGCGCTGGAATGCATGACAGCGCGACCGCAGCGTAATGCTTGCGCGGCGTCGCTAAGAAACTTTGGGCAGTAATCTCAAGTCCAACAAAGATCAGGATCGGAAAAACGGCTGCCTTGGGAATGATCAAATACATGTAGCCAAAAAAACCAAGCAAGCCCGCGGCCCCGACAAACAATGCTGTTGCCAGGACATAGGCTGCCCGGCCTCCCATGGCCTTGTACGCCGGATGGCCAATGTACGGCGTCGTTTGAATCACGCCGCCACACAGGGCGGCCAAGATCGTAGCGACTCCTTCGATTGCTACCACTTGCTGCGTATCGTATTCGTCTCCTGCTGCCGCAGCGCTTTCGGTGCAATCAATCCCGCCGACGACAGTCGCAAGCGCAAAAGGGATAATCACCGGGAGGTAATTCAATAGCTCGCGTGAGAATAGAACCTTCACCCATTCGAATCTCCAAGCAGAGAGCCACTCTGTTGGGAGTAAAGCGTCTTGGGGTGAAAAATCGGTGTGCTCGGGCTGAAATTCTCCAGTCGTCATGAACGACAAGACTTTTGGCACGTAGAAAATGGTCCCCGCAATGAGGAGTGTGCCCAATGCCCCCGGCATTCTGAACGGCATCGGAATCTGCGCAGTGAGCGTCGTTAAAATAATGGCCAAAGCAACTAATCCGACGACCGGATAATGCAGCGTTTCGATGAGCGGCAGGAAGCTGATCAGGACCAAAGCAATCGCAGTCAGCGAGCCTAAAAGGCCCGCTCGCGGAATCATCCTTCGTATCCAGTTCGAGCCGAATGCGCAGGCCGTTTTAAAAATCCCGCTGACAAAGATCGCGGCAATTCCAATGTGCCAGGTATGTATTGCAGCGGCTTCAGGTGTCATCCCTCCGTTTTTCGCATTTACAAAAGCAGGGCCTAAGATGAAGAACACCATCCCAAAAGTGCTGGGGGTATCGAGTCCTAAAGGCATGGCAGTAATGGAGTTCCGTCCCGTTTTGCGATTGAGCACGAACGCCAAAACAAAGAACATCAGGTCGCCAAAAAGGACGCCAATGGCCGTCCCCGGCACCATATATCGCAAGGCGATGTTTGTAGGAAAGTCATAAACGGACTTCATGAGTCCGACCATAAGAATCAGGTCGGCAATATTATCTAACATCAAGCCAAAGAAGGCGTTAACGTCGCCTGTGGTAGCCCATTGGCAGCGTTTTTCAGGGTGCGCGGAGGCCATTGGCACGGTCATTGCTCTAAGGTGTTTCGTGAGTCGGTCCAAGCCCCTGTCGTCCCGACAGCCTTCCGCCCAAAGCTCTCGCGATCCTCAGCCCTTTACCGGGTATATTTGAGTGTGGCGATGGGATTTGAACGAGGAATAGGCCTCAACCGGCAATTTCCGCGAACTTTCCCCTTCGCTCTGCGTAGAAACAATGAACGTTACCAGAAAGCGTGTCAAGCCAGTGCTCTCCGAGACCACCTACAGCGACGAGGAATTGCTCGTCCGCTACCGGCAAACCGGCGAGCGGCAGCACTTTGCTGAACTGGTCTCGCGGTACGAGCGGGAACTGTTCAGCTATCTCAAGCGATACTTGGGAGACGCTGACTTGGCGGATGACGCTTTCCAATCTGCTTTCCTACAGGTCCACCTGAAGTGTGACCAGTTCGAGGCAGACCGCCGGTTTCGGCCGTGGTTATATACGATCGCGACGCATCAGGCGATCGATGCGCGACGACGTGATAAGCGTCATCGCGTGGTCAGCCTCGATCGAGCCGCGAACGACAGTGAAGATAACGGTCGCTTGTTGGATCTGTTGGTGAGCAACGATCCACTGCCGGTCCAACAGTTGACGGAAGAAGAACGGCAAGCGTGGCTCATTCAAACGATTGGGTCCTTGCCGGCAACGTTGCAGGACGTGATCCGACTCATTTACTTCCACGACATGAAGTATCGCGAGGCCGCCGAGGTTCTGAAAGTTCCCGTGGGAACTGTGAAGAGCCGTACACATGCTGCCGTGCAGAAGCTTCATGAAGCGTGGATCCGGGAATTCGCTGAGACACCATGAGCGACGAAAGCAAACGTGATTTACTGGGATTCCTTTTGGGAGCCTTAGAATTCCAGGACCATTCCGAGATAGAGAAGGCGATTGACCGATCGCCTGAATTGGGTTTGCAGGCAGGCAAACTGCGGCGATCATTAAAGAGAATTGCCTTGGATTGTCGACCCGATCATGAAGCACCGCCACCGGCACTTGCCGAGCGCACTTGCCAATGGATTTGGGAGCAAGCTCAGAAACCAACTCAACTTTCCGAAGCGCTGCCGGCCGAACTTCATAGCACCTCGCGAACAAGCCTGCCGGACGTGATCGTCGCTGGCGGTATCCTGCTCATCGCTCTGGCCTTGTTTCTTCCTGCGCTTGAAGCCAGTCGCTTTCAGGCTGGCGTTGTGGCGTGTCAAAAGAAGCTACAAGAGGTAGGGAGTGCACTTCATGTTTATAGCGAAATGCAACCGGATCGTCGCTTTCCACGCGTTGAACTGACTGGTAATCGGGCAGCGGCTGGTATTTACGCCCCAATCCTCGTACAGAACAAACTTGTGACCGATACCCGCACGTTTTTCTGCCCGCAATCGATGCGTGTGCAGAAGGTCGTCGATCAAAGCGTCCCCACGCTCGCTGAAATTGACGAAGCGGTCGGCGATACGCTCGATGATTTGAAATCCCGTATGGGTGGCACTTACGGATACAGCTTGGGCTACATCGATAATGATCGCTACGTCCCGCCGAAGAACCGCAACCGCGAACATTTTGCCTTGCTTGGCGATGTTCCTTCCCGCGATCACAAATTGCACATGACCAGCAACCACGGCGGTCGGGGTTTGAACCTCTTCTTTGAAGATGGCCACGTTAAGTTCTTCAAAAAGATTCCGACAGAGGGCCCGATGGATGATCCGTTCATCAATCAGAAGGGCTACGTCGCGGCCGGCGTGGATCACACCGATGCGGTGTTAGGAACCAGCTCGGATGTGCCGTTCACGCGAGATTACACGCCGGAGATTATTCGGGTGTCGTTGGAGCGGAAGTAGGACAATGCGTAGTCCGGCAGTTGCTACAGGTCGAGCATGCTTCTCACATCCGAAGAAATGGAACGCCGGCGCCCTGTTTGGAAAGCGATGTCCGAATTCTTTTTGGACAATCACTTGCATGACAGTGATAAACAACATATCGCCGAAGTGTTGCTGAAATCAGGCTACTCAATCGACGAGCTGCAGAAGATTCTTTGGGGCGATATCAGCCCGGTCTTGTGGCCGAACCTGATTTTGGTTGCGGGCGAATGGACGCCTTGGGACATGGATTTTGTAGAGCACCAAATTCTATCGTCCCCAGCAGGGCCGGTTCGTCGCTGGTGTTCATATCTCGCGGGCGGGCATGTTGCAACGAGCGACTGGCGGGACGTAGTTGCGATCATGAGTTCGAGTATGAAGAGCGACGCCCTCTAAAAATTCGGCGTCGGCGGCCTGAAGTTCGCCAGGTTCATCGAGCGGAACCATGCGATCTTCTTCGCCAAACCTCCTTCAAAGCAATCTTTGGTTCCCACTTCAAATGCTTCTTCGCCAACGTGATGGCCGGCTGGGGCTGGTCCCACTCAACGCGTGGCTAACCAGTTGATACCAGTTGCCCTTTGTCCAGATGCTGCGTGCGGTCGGTGCGATCTGCCGCACGCGGATCGTGCGTGACGAGCATGATCGTCTTTTGCAGCGACTTCCGCAGTTCTTCCAGCAGGTCCATGATCTCGTCGGCACTTTTGCTATCGAGGTCCCCCGTCGGTTCGTCGGCCACGATCAAGAGCGGATCGGTCACGATCGCCCGGGCGATTCCCACCCGTTGCTGCTGACCGCCCGACAGTTGCCCCGGCCGATGGCTGGAGCGATTATGCAGGCCGACCAGGTCCAGGGCGGTCTTCACTTGCTGCTGGCGTTCGGCAGCGGACAGGGGCAAGAGAAGCAGCGGGAGTTCGACGTTCTCGTAAGCGGTGAGGACCGGCAAGAGATGATAGAACTGGAAAATGAAGCCGATATTTCGGGTCCGCCAGGTGGCTAATTCCCCTTCGGACATGGTGGAAATGCAGTTCTCGCCGACCCAAACCTCCCCTTCGCTAGGGCGATCCAGCCCGGCAATCAGGTTCAGCAGCGTGGTTTTGCCCGAACCGCTGGGGCCCATCAGAGCGACGAATTCGCCCGGGAAAATTTCTAAATTCAGGCCGTTGAGAACGTCGACCCGTTCCCCACCCCGTTTGAAATACTTGTGGACCCCCGCGACGCGGACGATGGGTTGACCGAGATTCTTGGGCGGGTTGTTCACGCAAAACTCCTGATTGGGATTACACTAATTTAGTCTAGCGAAAGCGTCCAGTCGCTGGGTGTCACCACCGCCCATCCTTCGCCCGATCCCCGCCTTTTTTCCTCGGACCGCTGTTCAGCCATGAAGCACCGTCGTTCCTTCGCTCTGCTCCTTGTTTCCTTCGCTCTGACCCTTTCGCCCGTTGCCTGGGGACAGAAACAGGAATCCGCCAATCTAGTTCCCAACAATCTGGCCTTGAAGAAGAAGGTAACGGCCTCGAGTGAGGAATCGGCGAAGGAAAACTTTGCCGCCAAAGCGGTCGACGGCAATCCGTCCACGCGGTGGTGTGCGAACAGCGCGAACGCTGGCGAGTGGCTGCAGGTCGATCTGGGCAAGCCCGAAACGCTGACCGGCGTGCGCATCGAATGGGAAGGGACCAACGCGACCTACAAATACAAAGTCGAAGGTTCAGCCGATGCTAAGACTTGGAACTTGCTGGTCGACAAATCGAAGAACGATAAGCCGGCCCCCAATGACGAAAAGTTGGACGCCAAAGACGTTCGCTATGTTCGCGTGACCTATCTCGGCAGTTCCACCGGTGCGTGGGGAAGTATTTTTGAATTGCAGGTCCACGGCACGGAGTTGGTGAAGGCGAAGCCCGTGGATCAGACCGCCCATGCTGCCGAGTCAAAGGAGAAACTGTTGTCCGACGTAAAAGTTCCGGACGATTTCACCGCCACCATTTTTGCCGCACCGCCACAAGTGAACTATCCGGTCTTTGTTGGCGCTTCGGTGGAAGGAGACGTGTATGTCTCGGTCGATAAGAACGGTTCGCTCGGCCGAGGGGAACACATGGGTTCCGTTTTGCGGTTGCGTGATACCGATGCCGATGGGAAGGCGGATGAGATCAAGAAGTTCATTCCCGACATTGATTCTCCGCGGGGGCTGGTTTGGGATCACGACCGGCTCTACCTGATGCATCCTCCGCATTTGAGCGTCTTTATCGACAAAGACCGTGACGGCGTTTCCGACGAGCAACAGATTCTGGTCAAAAACATCGCCTTCGATTTGAAGGTTCGGCCGGCGGATCACACCAGCAATGGCGTGACGTTGGGCATCGATGGCTGGCTCTACTTGGCGATTGGGGATTTTGGCTTCCTGGAAGCCGAAGGAACGGATGGCCGAAAGTTGCAACTGCGTGGCGGTGGCGTAGTTCGGGTGCGCACCGATGGCACGGGGCTGGAGCTTTATTGCCGCGGCACGCGCAACATTCTGGAAGTGTCGGTGGACCCGCTGCTGAACAGTTTTAGCCGGGACAACACCAACGACGGCGGCGGCTGGGACATTCGGCTGCATCATTACACCGGGATGGAAGATCATGGTTATCCGCGGCGTTACATGCATTTCAATGAGGAAGTAATTCAACCCTTGGCCGATTACGGTGGCGGCAGCGGTTGCGGCGGATTGTTTCTCGATGAGCCCGGCTTTCCGCGCGGGCTAGGCCGTTCGCTCCTCACCTGCGATTGGGGGCGAAGCGAAATTCTGCGACACCCGCTGACGCCGAATGGTGCCACGTTTAAGGCCGAACAAGAATCGTTCGCCAAACTGCCGCGCGTGACCGATCTGGATGTCGATGGCTCCAGCCGGCTCTACATGTCCAGTTGGAAGGATGGGCAGTTCAACTACAAGGATGAGTTCGTGGGCTTTGTCGCGCGGGCCGTGCCAAAAGGCTACGATCCGCCGGCATGTCCTGATTTTGCACAGTTGTCTGCTGAGGAGTTGATCTCGCTCCTGAGTGATAAAAGCCATCGGCGGAGGATGGAAGCGCAACGAATTCTGGTGCGCAAGGGGTTACTCGACGACGCCCACTGTGCGGCACTGTTATCGTTGGCTGCGGAAGAAGCCCAGCCGCTCGAAACTCGCGTGGCAGCAATCTATGCGGTGAGCCTCGGTCGCGGGAAAGAGATGCTTGCGCCCCTCGCGGAACTCGCACAGAAATCAGCGGACGTTCGCGAGTATGCCCTGCGAGCTATGGCCGATGCTGCCTTGGGGCGAGATTTTGCGGCGAGCGTCCCGGCCGAGCCGTTTGTCGCGGCACTCGCGGACCAGAATCCTCGCGCTCGCTTGCAAGCCGCCGTGGGTTTGGCGCGGCTCGATAAAAAAGAAGCAGCGAAGTCGATTGTGCCGCTCCTGAACGATTCCGATCCCGTCATCGCGCATACCGCGGTGCAAGTTCTGATTCAACTCGCCGCCGTGGAGCCTTGCCTGGCAGTAGTCGATCAAACGGCTGCTTCGCCGCAACTGCGCACCGGTGCTTTGCGAGTGCTGGCCGAACTGCATCAGCCGGCCGTTGTCGACGCGGTTATTAGTCGCCGGCAAAAGGAAACCGATCCGCAACGAAGAATTGGTCTGTTCGCCACTCTTTGCCGCCTGCACTTCCTGGAAGGAAAATGGACCGGCGATAGCTGGGGAACGCGACCCGATACCACGGGTCCATATTACGTGCGTGCTGCCTGGGAAGCCACGCCGCAAGTCTTGGCAGCCTTGAAGCTGGCCTTGGAAAAATCAGAGGGAAGCGAAGCAGCGGCAGCACTCGCGGAGTTGAATCGCCACAAAATTCCTCTCAGTGGTGGTGGCGAAAAACTTCTCGCAGCCGCCCAACAAGACGAGCGTCTCCTGCCCAGCGTGGCCACAGAATACGCGCAGGCCGAAGTCATTCCCGCGGCCGCGGTGCCATTGCTGGCGAAAGTTGCCACGGCGAAAGGTTCCAATCCCGCGTTGCGGGCCGATGCGATTCAAGCGCTCGTCAAAGCGCAATCGGCGGACGCACTCCCCGCGATTTTCCAAGGCCTCGGACTCTTTGATGCGAAAAAGAAGAACAACAAAGAAGAAATGCGAGCCCGCGTGGTGCTAATGGCCAACACTTCGTTGGAATTGTATTTGGAAGACCTCGCCAAACTCGCCGCGCAGACCAAGCAGCCGGAAGCGATCTGGGCCGACGCCGTTCTGCTTCGGCTCCTCACGAAAGGTTCTTCCGAAGGACAAGCCCGCGCAGCCCAGATTCTCGACGCTGCCTGGCAAAGCCCCGAACGCAAGGCGCAAATCATCTCTGCCGTCGCACTCGCCCGACAGATGACTTATCGAGCGAAAGTGGTGGCAGCCCTGCAAGACGAAAACAAAGCCGTTGCCGCTGCTGCGAAAGCGACGGCCGAGGAATTGAAGTTCGATTCCGCTGCCTTTCAGCCGGAAGGTCCAATCGTCGGCACCTTGCCGCCGGAGGAAGCTGCTGCTCAAGCAGTCGCCACGAAGGGAGACCTGGCGCACGGCGAAGAACTCTTCAACCGCCTGCAGTGCACCAAATGCCACACCACCATGCCTGGCGAAGCACCACGGGGGCCATTTTTGGGAACGATTGCCAATACCTACAAACGGCCGCAGTTGGCGGAAGCGATTGTGTTGCCGAGCAAGACGCTGGCGCAGGGCTTTGTCACCACACAGTTCCTGATGGCCGACGGCCGCGTCATCACCGGCTTCGTCACTAAAGAAGCCGCGGACGCCGTCACCGTGCGGGACGCCGAAGCCAGAGAGTTTGTCTTGCCGGTGGACGACATCGAGGAGCGCAAGAAGCAAACCGTCTCGGTGATGCCTGAAGGTTTGGTGAAGGAACTATCGATCAAAGACCTCGCCTCGCTGGTCGACTATTTGGAGACGTTGCCCAAGCTGCAGCCGAAGTAGTTAACAAGTTGGGGATCGTTGCGAGCAACAAGCCAACTGTAGAACCAATCTATTGCGGTTTGGTTCCGCTAAACATCGACCAGCCAATCCAGCCCCCTTCTTTGGATTTGTCCAGCAAGCGAAGATCCTCTCCCCGTTTCTCACGCACCTTGATCGTTGCGGTGTGTGAATCGAAAGCAATCTCGCGCAGGGCTGCCACGGAGAAGGAAGCGTTATCAAGATCAAACAGCGGGCGGCGGTCGTCTTCGGTGGGATAGCCACCGTAGTTGAACAGGCCCAGAATTTCCGTGCGTCCTCGGTTAGACGTTGCGAACCGCACACCGCGCCCTTCGTGCTTTACCCCCAAGCACCATAAGTCGCCGCCGTGGTTCAGGACCAGGCCGTCGTCGCTCGTTCCTTCCGGATTGAGTTGCCGGGCCCAACATTTCTGTCCCGGCTTTTTCAGTTCAAGATTGGCCGGACAATCGGTGACGAAAATCGAACCCCCGCCATTCCCTTCAACCTTCACGCCGCAACTAGCAACCACCATCTGGTTCGTTTTGGCCACGTTCGCCACGGTAATCGGCGGGCCACCAAAGGAATCGAGGTTTTGAAACTTCACCACAGGTGCCGAGGCATCGTCGATTACAAAGCCCCCCCCTTCTTTTCCCAGCACACGTCCCCAGCCAAGCCCCAGAATCATGCGAACCGGGGCTGGCACTCGCAGGGGACGGGAAAGAATCAGCCAGTTCGGTTCCGGACCACCACAGCCGCGGATGTAGACGACCGTTTTGTTCTTTTCGGCCGCGGCCTGCAGAGCCTTTTCCAGCGCGTCGGTATCGTCTTCGTTGTCGTTCGAACGCAGGCCGTAGTCGTCGGCACAGAGCCAAATCTGCGGATCATTTTCCCAGGGAACCTCTGGCTCGCTTTCAATCGGAAGGTTTAACGACGTGGCCGGAGAGTCTTCGAACAATCGCTTCACCGGGGTCGACAGGTATTCATCTATCCGCAATTCCTTCACCGATCCCCCCGGCGTGGAACTTTGCAGCACCTGCCCGAACCCTTCGGCCACTACATTGCGGGCGTACAAAATGCTGCTGTTTTGAATCGCCGGACCGTCGGCTTTCCCGCCGCGAAACTTTCCGCCGACGAGGGCTACGACCCCGCCCCAATGACCCCAGTCGTTGGGAATTTTGTTGTCGATCGCCAAGGGAGTGTTCTCGACCACAAGATCTTCCACGGCCACCACATTCGCGGAAACTTCCAACCCCACGCGGCGGCAGTTGCGAATCGTCGCTCGCGAAATGGTCTGCCCCCAAATCCACTGGCTTAGAATTCCCGTTTCAAAGCCATCGATTTCCACATCTTGAATCAAGTTCGGTCCACTCTGCCCCAGGAAGCCGGCATTCACACCAATCTTCCCGCGGCCGATCACTTTCACATCCTGCAGCGTGCCGGAATTGGTGGCGAAGTAGCGAATGCCGTCGACTTCCGGATTGTTTCCCACATCGATGGTGAAGTGACGCAGATTCCGCATGAACCAATCGGCCGAGGTCGGACCTTGCTCGTTCGGATGAGTTCGCAAGACGCAGGTAACATCGCTCACGTTGTCATCGAGTTTAATGATCACACCGTCACGCGATTCGCCGTAAAGCCACGGGCCAAGACTCGTTTTGACGACCAAGGTTTTGGTCACGCGATAAGTGCCGTTCGGAATGAACAGGGCGTTGGTCTTGCCGCGGAACTTCGCGTCCTTGCCACAACTGGCTTCAATGGCGCGTTGCAATGCATCGGTATCATCAGCCTGGCCATCCCCCACAGCGCCGAAATCCCTCTTGGCGTTCAAGACGCTTGGATCTTCGGGAAAGTGATAACTGGCTGTCGGGTCCGTAGCCCACGCGAAGTTTGCCACGAGCAACAAACCAAGTGAAAGTATGTTTCGCATGGGTTGGATTCATCTCCACGGCGGTCGGAACGCAAGAGCGAACGGGATCAATCGGCTTTTCGCTCGCCCCCTTTATAGACGCCCAGTCCACCTTCGTTCACCCAACAATTTCTCGGTCAGAGGCAAAAACTACTGCGATCCTGCTCTTATATTGGCAAGAGCAGGACGCAGCGTTACTAAGCGAACGCCTACCGGTGATTAAGATTCGGCGAAATCGCCAGGCTGGCGCGTGAGAAGTAGCGGGGCATGCGCTTGCCCCGCCAAGAAACGAATACGGCGGAAATCCGAAGAAATCCGCCGCGTGAGCTGCTAGCAGTGTTTGCCTGCCAATTCGTTTATTTAGAGGCGCCGTCCGGATTCGAACCGGAGTACACGGATTTGCAATCCGCTGCGTAGCCACTCCGCCACGGCGCCATTTGTCCTTACCCAACCAATCATCAATTCGCAAATTAGGACAAACGATTTTATCGGTCAAGGGGATTGAGAAGATGAGTCCCATTTTGCACATGCTCGCTCCTGGACCAATTTTGGCGATTGTAACTGCTTAGCAGCCCTGGCTTTGCACGCTCGGAACAGCCGAATTAATTCATTTTAAGGATGCAAGCACTGCGACTGCGATAAGTCATTCAGTAGGGCCTGCGGCATCCTTTCTGAATCCTGACACCCGCTTGGTTCGATGGAAACAGTGCGAGAGACCGCGGCGCAACCTTGGCTGTCTCTCAATCTGCTAGCGGACCTCCCGTACCCCGCTAACAGTGGAAGGACCCAGTTGCGAATGCGAAAGGATGCCTCGATGGGGTTACTGCAACTCATCGCTCAAGTTTGGTCGCCGTCTCAACATGAGGAAGCGCTCGACCGCGTGGTGCGGCGGAGCACCTCCCGCGTGCTCGCCTCCGTCGGTCGCACGCCGCTCGCCATGAGCACGGCCGAAGCCCGTGGATTCGTTCGCGCCCACGCCATCGGCGAAACCCGCCGGCAAGTTTCTGGGGTCGTCGAAGAATTCCCGCGGATGAAAGGGCAGGAGCCAAAGCTCCTCAAAGAAGCGCTCCCGCAGGTTACTCGTGTGGTGCTCTCCCTGGTGCGTGAAGAATTACGCACCCGATTGATCTTGAAGAAGGCCGCGTAGTCGATTGCAGTCCTACGGCTTTTGATCCAGATGCCCGCTCTTCCCGATCGCTTGGAAGAGCCGCAGACCCAGGAGCAAGCTGAACAGGCAGCCGACGAGCCCCAAAATCGAGACCTTCTCGATTCCCCACCAAGTCTGGCTGTGGGGAAACAACAGGGGCGGAACGCGTTGGGCCATCAGGATCGACGAACCCAGGAACAGTGCGCTGGAAAGCATCCCCAGCACCAGGCGATTAACGCTTGGTCCCAGGCCGCGGTGATCGAGGTGGACGTCGAAATTGCCGTCCTGAATTTGTTCCAGCAAGTTCGAGAGCCTGCGTGGAACAATCTCGAACAGTTGCTCCACCTCTAAGTAAAGCCGGCGGAACTTCCGCATCTGTCTTTGTGGCGAAAGCCGGCGCAACATCATGCGGTTGCGAAACGGCTGCATGACCTCCATCAGCGAAAACTGGGGCGAGAGAAGTTTTGTTGTACCTTCGAGAGTCACCAGCACTTTAATCAGCAAAGCAACCTGCGTGGGCAACACGATTTGATAGCGGCGGATGATTTCCACAATCTCGTTCAGCGCCCCGCTCATATCAAATTGCGATAGCGACTGCGTCGCATAGTGACCGACGAAATCGGCCACATCGTTAGCCAGCGCTCCTTCATCTAATCCCTGCGGGACGCTGCCGATTCGCTTGATAATCGCGGTCAACATGGAAACATCGTGATTCACGATCGCCAGCAGCATCTCTTCGATGTGTTCGCGCAAGCGTTCATCGATCCGCCCTACCATGCCGAAATCAAGCAGGCCGATGACGTTTCCTTCCAGCACCACCAAATTGCCGGGATGCGGATCGGCATGATAAAAGCCGTGGACGAAGATCATCTGCATGTAGATATTCGCTCCGCGGCGAGCCAATTCATCCACATCCACGTTGGCCGCGATTAATCGCCCCGTATCAAGCAAATGAATCCCGTCCAAAAAGTCCATCGTCAAAACCCGCGGCGTGCATAGGTCGCTGTGAGCCTTCGGAATGCGGATGGTGGGATCGTCTTGAAACAGCGTGGCAAATTGGCTCAAGTTCCGTTCTTCTCGTCCGAAATCGAGCTCGCGCCGCAGCGTGCGGGCCATCTCCGCAACCGTGGCAGCGGGACGGTACGGCTGAAACTCTGAAATCTGCTCCGCTAGGTAGGCCAGCCCCCCCAGCACTTCCAGGTCTTCGTTGACCTTGGCTTCGATTCCGGCATGCTGCACCTTGACCACGACTTTGTGACCGTTGGGCAGGCGGGCTTTGTGCACCTGACCGATCGAAGCAGATGCGACCGGGACATCATTAAACTCGGTGAAAAGTTGATCGATGGTCTCGCCGAATTCTTTCTCCACGATCGCCCGGACAACATGAGGCGGATCGGCCGGCACTTCGCTTTGCAGTTGCTGCAACTCAGTGGCCAGCGCATGCCCCACCACATCGGGGCGAGTGCTCAACAGTTGCCCTAATTTGATGAACGTGGGGCCCAATTCGGTTAGCGCCAGCCGGATGCGGGCTTCGCGCGTGGTGCGGGAGATATTCTCCCCGGCCGAATCTTTCAGGCGGTCTTTGATGAACTCGATGTTCGTCCCCGCCAGCCAATCCGCGAGACCGTATTTGCTCAAGACCGACAAAATATCGGTCCAGCGCTTGACGTTACGGAACAGATTGGGGAGGGATCGAAGACGCATAGGTGGCAAAATCGGGCGTGGCTGGATACCTCACTCAATTGTACTTGCTTCCGGCCGACGCTCAGCCCGGGGCCGGTTTTCCGGAACGTAACGAATAAACATTGCCCCCAGGGTGCA
This sequence comes from Pirellulaceae bacterium, assembly GCA_041739545.1. Lineage (GTDB taxonomy): Bacteria > Planctomycetota > Planctomycetia > Pirellulales > Pirellulaceae > JBGSNR01. The sequence continues at coordinate 97,674 of JBGSNR010000013.1, forward strand.
AATAGGCAAAGCGGGAATTTGACCCCGGCACGAGGCAGTCATTAAGATAGTAAGACTGGGAGATTCCGCGGCCAATCGCCGTTCTCTCCCGGCCTTATCCCAGGAACGGTTCGCGCTTTCGCAACTGCAGATTGCAGGGGTGCTTACGTTCGCTGCCAGAAACAGAGATGATCGACGGGGCATGATCTAGGGCGTAACTGGCTGCTGCCGGTATGCCTGATTCGATGGAGGAGAATCCATGGTCGGAAAGTTTTCGATTCGTACTTTCGTATTGGCGTCCGTCCTGGTCGCAACCGGGGCCCTTTCGTCGAATGTGTTCGCGGCACCACCGTTTATTGAAGACTCCCCTGCGAACACTCTCCGGACGAATCCGCAGGAAGAAAGCAAGTACAAAACGACCGTGCGAAAAGTGTTGAAAGGGGATCTTGATCTTCCTTCCACGCGTGGGCCGTTTGAGAATTACTTCAATCGCTACAAGTTCCCGATGCTCACGTTGAGCGATCCGGAGTCCATCAAAAAACTTCCGGCCGAGCGAAACTTGTTCTTTCGCGAGTTCCTGGAATCGAGTAGTGATGCCAATGCTCACGAAGCCCTCTGCCAGTTACTGCTCGCTTACATGACCAAAGTTGCGGACGGCAACTATCATCCGGCCGTGCGCTACAACGCGGTCATGATGATTGCTCAGGTGAATGGAACCGAGGTTTCTCGCTCCGGATTGACCGGCATTACGTTAGCCGATCCCCATCCCAATGCACTGCAGCCAATGCTCGAATGGCTCAAAGCGGAAGATACGCTCGATCTGGTTCGGCTCGGTTCACTGCTGGGAATTGTGCGCCACTTGGAAATGGATAACTACCGCGCGGCCGGCAGCAAGATGAAAGCCGATCAGCGCACCGACGTGCTGAATACGCTGAAGCAACTGATCGCTCAGAAGTCTCCACCCGCTTATCGCAACGAAGATGGGCAAATCTGGATGCGGCGGAAGGCCGTCGAAGGTTTAGGGTACGCGATGATCTCGCAGGCCGATCCATCCCTAGTCGGTGTTTTGGATGCGGTAGTAAATGACGAGAGTGACTCCCTGGAAGTTCGTTCGGCAGCAGCGACCGCGTTTGGGCGCGTGAATTGGAGTGCCGGAGGGGTGAAGTACGATGCCGAAGCAGGAACCAAGAAATTCGGAAAGTTGGTTGCCGATATTTTCCAACAAGAATCCGAACTTCTCGCAGCCCAGCGCAAGTACGAGGAAACACGGATCGGTCCCGTGGGTGCCGCAACTGGTGGCGCGGGTGGTGGCGGTGGCTTAAGCTTCGCACCACCGGGAGGACGGTTGGCTGCCGATCCTTACGGCCTGAGTGGTGCCGCCGGCCTGGAACCGTTGGACCCCAAGGCGTTTCGCGTGACTGCCAGTCGACGCCAATTGCGAATGTTGCTGCAGGGGGTTGAATTCGCCATCCTTGGTAAAGATGACCGCGCTAACTCAAAAGGGCTCCCTGCCGAGCCACGCGGGTTAATCTTCATTTCGCAAGCCAACCCCAAAGCCAAGCAAGCGGTCGACAACCTGCAAGCGGAGATTAAAAAACTAGCCATCTTCCTGGAGGAAGACACCGAAGGGCTCGGCACGGTGGACTACGAAGAAAAACTCCTTGCCATGGCAGATCTGACCACCGCAACGCTGGCTCCTGAAGCCGCGGCACCTGCCCCAGCAGCACCGGCGGTGCCTGGTCCTGGCGAGCCGCCGCTAGATGCGATTCCAGGTGAATTAGCCCCCGGCGAAGTCCCGCTGGACGAACCGGGTGCAGCACCCGCACCTGTGGTGCCTCGGCCGATGGTTCCAGGTGCGGCACCAATGCCGCAAATACCGATGCCGGGCGAACCTGTTTTGCCTCCGCCGGGCGAAGGCCCGGGGGACATTCCGGCAGCGCCCTAGAGTTCTGCTGTGGTCAGACGACATTGCCAGAGAAGTGGTTGCAACAAACGCGTTACCACTTCTTTTTCTTCTTGACCACGATGCCGAGAGCGTGCTCGATCGATTTGCGTATCGCGGCCGTTTCGTACTTGGGCTCGACCGGAACACGCAGCAGAGGCAGCCCCGCCGAGGACAGCGCGGAATTGACGAAGCGATCGCGTTTCACCCGTTCACTGCGGCTATGCGATGAGTCGTCCAGTTCGATGGCCAGTTTGACTTCGAGCGTTTCTACATCGCACAGCACGAAATCGAGATGCTTGCCAAAGATCCGATTCTGCCACGACTGAAACTTGCGTGTTCGGGAACGAACCCGGATGACGTCCGCCAGCCGGACCATGGGGAAAATCATCCAATCGCTTCGCACGGCCATTTCCAACGAACGCAAGAAGTTGATCTCGGCCGGCGTCAGCAGCGTTTCCCGTTTCTCATACGGAACCTGTCCCTCACGCAGCAACATCAGGCCCAAGAGCGCAGCGACCAGCACGCCACTCAGGACGGCAAGTAGAGGCCAATATTGTTGCAGGAAGGGAAGCATTCGAGGCAGATCTCCACTTATGGTATCGAACGAATCGAATCGAATGCTTAATGCACTGTAGTGGTCGTAGCGGTTGCAGCGAAAACGCCAACAGGCCGAGAGCGTGTCGGGTTGATTGAACGGATTGAAGCGGGAGAAGCAAGTGTTGATCGTTGGCGGATTTAGGACGTGAGCGAGCGCGGACAAACCTTTTGCCCAACAGTGAAGTAGGGTTGCCTAGGCTTCGTCCTCTGCGGATGGGGCACGCACCTGCTTCGTTTGTTCCATGACTTACTCACCCACCAAGTCGCAACTTGTCTATTTGCCGAGAACTGTCGGCGATCAGACCAGTGCTGCGCTGAGGCGGGCGTTTGACGTTGATTTCGCGATGTGGGACCTCGTCGAAGGGGAACTGATTCAACAGGCACCCTCTCAACCAGGACAGGACGACGCCACGCGTGGCGACCTGGTGCGAGCGCTCGGGATTACGACCGAGCCGCAATTGATTGCCGATGAAGATTGCGCTGTGCTCCTGGCCATTCCGCTCACTTCGTTGGGTTTGCGGACCGTCGCCGTTGCCCCGTTTGCCCTTCGCCCCGTTGGTCCGCACGAAAATCTAGCCGCAGCCGCCCGGCTGTTGTGCCTGGATATGGAAGCCGCTCGGGATTGGATCAACACGCAGACCCATTGGCCGGTGAAAGTTCTGCTCAGTCACGCGGAGTTGATCGTGCATCAACTCGCGGCCGAACGCGAACTGCACCAACGCCAGGGCGAAATCGTTCAAATTTCGGACAACCTCGCCAATACCTACGAAGAAATCTGCCTTCTGCATGCGGTCACGCAAAAATTGCAGATCTCGCGCGATGACGAATCGCTGGCCGAGATGGTGGCCGAGCGCTTGCTGGATGCTCTGCCCCTCTCCGGCGTCGCGGTGGAACTGATGCCAGTCGCGCGGGCCGAATCGATTACTTATCAGGCTCGCACTGAAGTCAGTTTCGTTACCAGCGGCGATTGCCCGCTCGATCAAACCGAGTTCGATCGACTCATTGAACATTTACGGCTCAGTCGAAAATCACCCATTGTGGTCGCCAACGACAACGTCACCAATGCTTCGGATTGGCCCTTCGCCGACATTCACGAACTCATTGTCGTGCCGATCCTGGCAGGCGAAAGATTGTACGGCTGGATTGCGGCCTTCAACCACAATGCGAACGGATCATTCGGGTCGGTGGAAGCCAATTTGCTTTCGTCGCTCGCCTCCGTTTTGGGGACGCATGTCAGCAACCGCGACCTGTTTCGCCAACAAGCCGAGTTACTGGCCAGCGTTGTTCGTGCATTGACCTCGGCGATCGACACCAAAGATCCTTACACTTGCGGCCACAGCGATCGCGTAGCTCGCATCTCGGTGCGGCTCGCCAAGCAGTTGGGCTGCGAAGCGCAAACCTTGCATACCCTGTACATGGCCGGCCTGTTGCACGATATCGGCAAGATCGGCATCAAAGACGAAGTGCTCAGCAAGCCGGGCAAGCTGACGGATGAGGAATTTGAACATATCAAACAGCACCCGGGGCTCGGCTATCGAATCCTGGCAGACATCACGCAACTGTCCGATGTTTTGCCGGCCGTTCTGCATCACCATGAACAATGGAACGGCAATGGTTACCCTTGCCAACTCAGTGGCGAACAGATTCCGCTGATCGCCCGCATCGTGGCCGTCGCGGATGCCTACGACGCGATGACCAGCGACCGCCCCTATCGCAAGGGGATGCCGGTAGCCAAGGTGGAGGCGATCTTCCAGAACGGCTCCGGCTCGCATTTCGATCCGGAAGTCATCGAGGCCTACTTTGCCTGCCGGAAAGACATTCTCGACCTGTGCCAACAAGAACGAGCCAATCTGACGCTTGATGTTCAGCAGTGGACCTAGGCGGTTCGCCGTACGCTGGCTATACGATGGCCCGCGGAGGCCGTCGCTTGCGGCAGTCGCTTCTAGCTGGCTATCTTCATGGATTCTTCTCTTGAGTAGCCACGCTGCTTTGGCCTTCATCTAGGCAGCGCACGAGGAAGATCGCTTAAACGTCAAAGTCGGGTCAAGTCCCGGTCGAAAAGGGCGTTCAACCGCCGGATTCGGCGGGGCATCCTCCTTTCGCCGTTCCTTGCGAATGGGAGCCTTCTGGCCTATAGTAAGCCACTTGGCCGAAGGGGACGCTGTCGCTTTATTTCTGACGATTTGCGCCCTTTTCACTGCGAGCGGGCGAACCTTTTCCTTCCCGCTGGCGTAGTGAGCGCAGCCTGTTCGTCAGCCGCTATTCCTTCTCCTAAAATTCATCCCTTGGGCGGCTCCGATTATCTTCATTTTTTGGAACCGGTGTTGAGCATGAGCGTTGAGACATCCAAGTATCCAGCGGCCGGAAAGCCGGTCCGCAAAGCGGGCGAAGTCGTCGTCGAAACTCGTAGTCTATCCAAGGTTTATCGCGATTTCTGGGGGCGACAAAAAGTACGGGCTCTCAAAGGGCTCGACCTGGAAATTCGCAAAGGGGAAATCTTTGGGCTCCTGGGCCCCAACGGTTCGGGGAAGTCGACAACCGTGAAACTGCTGCTGGGGCTGCTGTTCCCAACGAGCGGCCAGGCACTCGTCTTCGGTAAAGACGCCACGGAAGTTTCGAAGAACGAGCGGATCGGCTATTTGCCGGAAGAGTCTTACCTCTATCGCTTTCTGAACGCCGACGAGACCCTGGATTTCTACGGCCGGTTATTCGACATGCCGGCCGACGTGCGGCAGCAGCGGATCGACAGCCTGATCGAAATGGTCGGTCTGAAATGGGCTCGGAAGCGACAGTTGAAGGAATACTCGAAGGGGATGACCCGCCGCATCGGTTTGGCGCAGGCGCTCATCAACGATCCCGAACTCTTGATGCTTGACGAACCGACCTCCGGCATGGATCCGATCGGCACGCGCGAAATGAAGGACCTGATCCTGAAACTGCGCGATCAGGGGAAGACCATTGTGATGTGCAGCCACTTGTTGGCCGACGTGCAGGACGTTTGCGACCGCATCGCTATTCTGCATCAGGGGGATTTGAAGGAACTGGGCAGAGTCGATGACTTGCTCACGGTGCAAGATGTCACGCAGATTCGCACCAAGCAACTCACCCCCGCCGTGCAAGAGGAGATCAAAGCGCTGCTCGCCCGGCACAACGTCGAACTGCTGGCGATGGAGAATCCCACGACCTCGCTCGAAGATCTCTTCTTAAAAATCGTGCGCGAAAGCGATGCCAAAACCGGTGGGCCGACCATTTCCACCTGATTGGCAACCAAAATACTGCTTCGCGCCGCTTTGAACTTACCTTTTCCGTTTTGATCCTATGGTTATTGAAAACCAAGTCCGGCCGCTCCTGGAGTGGTTGTTTCCACAGAACATCACCGACCCAGGCTTTCTCCTTAGCTGCCTGGGATTGGTGGCGCTGTTGTGTGCGCTCGGCTTTTTGTTCGGGCTGATGGTGGCCGCACTGCGACATGGTCCGACCGAAGGACTGAACGTCGTCGCCCGGCAGATTTTCGATGCCTTCACGCAAGACTTCCCCGGCTTCTCGCTACGACGTACCGGCGCGATTGCCCGCTTGATCGTGCAAGAATCGGTGCGGCGTTCTGCGCTAGCAGCTTTCGTTGTCTTCATGGTCGTGCTCCTGTTTGCGGGCTTGTTTCTCGACACCACAAATTCCAATCCGGCCCGCTGGTATCTGTCGATTGTCTATTTCAGCATCAACATTCTGCTGATGTTGATGGGGCTGTTTCTGAGCACCTTCAGTTTGCCAGCCGACATTAAGAATCGCACGATCTACACTATTGTGACCAAGCCGGTCCGCTCCATTGAGATCATTGCCGGTCGCATCGTTGGGTTCGGAATGGTGGGGACGGCGATCCTGCTCGTCATGGCCTTATGTAGTTACATTTTCGTGTGGCGCGGGCTTTCGCACACGCATACCGTGGAAGCGGCTGATTTTTCGGATGTGCAAGATCGTGCTGCCGGTGGAATTGTCTCCGGCCGGCAAGCGATGACCTCCGTCAACGCGCATCACCAGCACAAGGTAACGATCGACAAAGCAGGCAAGATCGTTGTCGAGCAACAGATGGGGCATTGGCACAATGTGACAATGTCGGGCGAAGGAAACGATGCTCAGTTCACCGTGAGTTCCCCCATCGGCGACCTGGAAGCTCGCGTGCCGATCTACGGCAAGATGCAGTTCAAAGATCGCAATGGCAAGCCGACCGATCGCGGGATCAATACCGGTGATGAATGGGAGTATCGCAGCTACATCGAAGGGGGCACCGCTTCCGAAGTCGCCTGGACCTTCTCCGGAATTACCCCCGAGCGATTCCCCGACGGCTTGCCGATCGAATTAACCATTCAAGTCTTCCGCACCTACAAAGGGCAGATCACACGCGGTATTCTGGGGGAAATCCTGGTTCGCAATCCTGATCCCACCAGCAATCGTTCGAGCGCGCCAATTCCCTTTGAGTCGCGAGAGTTTATCACCGATTCTCGCTTGATTCCGCGGAAGCTTAAGCCTCTCATTCGTGACCAATCTGGTGCGGGGGCAAACGAGATCGATCTGTTTGAAGACCTCGTCTCGCCCGATGGTAAGGTGGAGATCGTGCTCCGCTGTGCAGAGCCTGCGCAGTACTTTGGTGCGGCCCAGTCCGATCTCTACATTCGGGCGGCAGACCGCTCCTTTGCGGCCAACTTCCTCAAAGGCTGTCTAGGAATCTGGCTGCAGATGATGATCATTATCTGCTTCGGCGTGATGTTCAGCACCTTCCTGAACGGCCCCGTCGCGATGATGGCTACCTTCTCCGTGATGATCATGGGCTTTTTCGGCAACTTCGTGCGGCAGGTAACGACAGGAGCCGTCGAGGGAGGCGGTCCGATTGAATCTCTCATTCGCATCGTGACCCAAGCCAATGTGCAGGTCGATCTAGAAGCCAATGCGATTGTGATCTTCGTCGTCAAGAATTTAGACCTCGCCATCATGTGGACGATGACGTTCGTCACATACTTCCTGCCGAACTACAATTACTTCAGCACATCGGGCTACGTCGAGAATGGTTACGACATTCCTTTCAATCTGATTGTGCAGCACCTGCTCACCGCCCTGGCATATATCGTTTGTTCCAGCCTGGTCGGTTATTTCTGTTTGAAGACGCGGGAGATTGCCGCCTAATGAATACAAAATCCTTCTATCGAAAAATCGCCTACATTACGGCGGTCGCGATCTTGCTCCTGCCGCTGGCCTACCTGAGCCAGCCCGTCACAGGAACGGGCAAGGAGAAGCAGAAGGGGAAATTGGCCGAACTGCGGCAGGAATACAACCTGTCGCAAGCTCAACTCGGCGAAATCGACCCCGGCAGCGAATCGATGAAGCTGGCACTCTTTGGTCTGCACGGCGTGGCAGCCCACTTCTTGTGGGAAAAAGCCCACGATTACAAGAAGACCAAAAACTGGGACAAGCTCGAAGCAACCGTGAAACAGATCGTCCGCCTGCAGCCTAACTTCAAATCGGTGTGGGATTTCCAGGCACACAATCTTTCGTACAACGTCTCCGTTGAATTCGACAACTACGAGCATCGTTACGTATGGGTGAAAAAAGGGATCGAGTTCTTGATTGAAGGTTCGCATTACAACCGCGACGAACCAATCATGTTCTGGAATCTCGGCTGGTACACGGGGCAGAAGATCGGCAACGCGGATGAAAAATTAGAGTTTCGTCAACTGTACCGCGATGACAAACCGTTCCATGATCTGTTTCGTCAAAACGGCATTGATGTCGATAAAGCTCCGGGGGCGGATGGCAAGCCGGACAACTGGTTCACGGCTCGACTCTGGTACGTGGAAGGGCAGACCGCTGCCGACGAGAGTGGCCGACCGATCCGCGGCAAGAGTCCGCTTATTTTTCATAATCAGCCCGCGATGTCGCTCATCAACGGCTCCAACGCGATGGAAAAAGAAACCTACGAGGGGGAAGTCGAAGCCCGCAAGTGGGAGCTGGCGCAGAAAAACTGGAGCAGCGCGGCTGACGAGTATGCTGACTACGGAAACCGCATGATTCCCACCTCGTGGGGGCATCCCGTGCGGCTCGGCGATTACGATTCGATCCTCGCTCGCATCCAGCAGACGGAAGAGCAACTCGATAAGCTCGCTCCCGGCGCGCGTGAAAAATTGCGTGACCAGAAACTAGCCAATCTGCCGGCCGCGGAACGGGCCGTTTTCGAGAAGAAGCCTGAGGATCGCACTGCCCAGGAACAGCTGATGTTCCTGCAGTTCGAAGAAAACGTCAAAGTGAATCCCTACGAAATTGCCGATCAAGCTCCACCGGCGGATCGTCCCAAAGCGCGTCAGTTGGCCGACCAGATTTTCGAAGACAAAACCCTGGCCCAGCGCACCAACAGCTACCGGGGAATTATCAATTTCGAATACTGGACCCAGCGGTGCGCTGCCGAACAGACCGATACCGCCATCGAAGCCCGCAAGCATTTGTTGGCCGGCGAAGAGGCGAAAAAGAAAACCGATCTTTCCACCGCGAAGAAGGAATACGAAATCTCTTTCAAGCTGTGGAAGGAAGTTTTCGACAAATATCCCCTCATCATGGACAATGCCGAGACCCAAGACCTGGTTGATTCGATCTCGCGTTACAACGATGTCCTCGGGCAGTTGGACGAAGACTTCCCCACCAATTTCATTCTGAATCCACTGCTGCGGGTCGGTGGTGAAGAAGGGCAACGATTGCTTTCGATCCAGCGGCAGGTAAGCAAAGAAGAACAGCCGAACGAGAACCCGAAGGAAGACGAACCGAAGGCAGAAGAGCCTGCAAAGACCGAAGAACCGGCGAAGGAAGGCGAGCCGAAAGAAGAGCCGAAACCTGAGGCAGACGAAGCGAAGCCGTCGGAAGAACCAAAGCCTGCTCCTGGCGATCAACCGACTGAAGAACCCCAGCCTTCTGCCGATCAACCGGCGGAAGAACCCAAGCCTGCGACCGAAACTGTTGACGCCCCTCCCGCCAAGTAAGAACCTACTTCACGCCGCAGGCTTCCTGAGCGCGGCGGAGCACATCGCCGGCTTTCTTCCGGGCTCGTGCAGCACCTTCGGCCAGAATCTCTTCCACCCGCTGCGGATTCGCCGCCAGTTCTTCCCGCTTCGCACGGGCTTCGGCAAAGTAGCTTTGCGCAGCATCGGCGAGCGCCTTCTTCACGCTCCCATAGCCAAACCCGCCGCGTCGATACTGGGCTGCCATTTCTTCGCGCTGCGCTTCGCTCGAGAAGAGGGAAAATAGTTGATACAGATGATCGTCGTCCGGCTCTTTCGGATCGTCCACGGGACGTGAATCAGTAGCGATCCGCATTACCTTCTTCCGCATGGCCGCGACCGGCTCGAAAATCTCGATTGTATTGTTGTAACTTTTTGACATCTTCTCGCCGTCGGTGCCAGGCACTTTGGCGGCAGTCGAGAGGGTCTTTGGCTTGGGTAGCACAAACACCTCCCGCCCGAACTGATGATTAAAACTCCCGGCCAGGTCGCGTGTCACTTCAATGTGTTGCACCTGGTCCTGCCCCACGGGCACGATATCCGCGTCATACGCCAGAATGTCTGCCGCCATCAGCACGGGATACGTGAACAAGCCCGCATCGGCCGCCAATCCCTTGTCCTTCTTGTCCTTGTAGGCATGGCAGCGTTCGAGTAGCCCCATCGAACAGCCTGTCATCAACAGCCAACACAGTTCGCTCACTTCCGGCACGTCAGATTGCACAAACAGCGTCGCATGCTCGGGATTCAATCCCAGCGCGAGGAGGTCGAGGGCCGCGTCGAGGGTCAGTTGTTTCAGCCGGTCGCGATCACGGATCGTCGTCAGCGCGTGCAAGTTGGCAATGAAGTAATACGCTTCGTTGCCGTGCTGCAGGTCGATGTACTGCTGGATCGCACCGAAGTAATTGCCCCAGTGGAATCGGCCCGTCGGTTGAATGCCGGAGAGAACGCGCATCGTCTGGTTCTTGGAGGACAGGGGTCGGATTAACAGAAGCATCCTATGATACGATAATCGGACGAAACGCGGATGTCCCAGTGAAAGCGGATCGACGCTCCGTATTGAAACAGCACTTCATCGATTACCATGCCCCAACCATCTGCCGAACATCGTGCCACGGCCCCGCAGCATCTATCCTGTGCGGTCATCACCATCAGCGACACCCGCACCCTCGAAACCGACACTGGCGGCGCGGAAGTGATTCGCTTCCTCTCCGCTGCCGGACATACCATCGTCGAGCGGCTGATCATTCCCGACGAACCGGCCCGGCTTCGCCCCCTTCTTACGCGTTTGGCCCACGCGGGAACCATCGACGCGGTGCTGATGACCGGCGGCACCGGGATTTCCAGCCGCGACCGCACGTACGAAACGGTAGAAGGCATGCTCACCAAGCCCATTCCCGGCTACGGCGAGCTGTTCCGGATGCTCAGTTATGCCGAGATCGGTGCCGCCTCGATGCTTAGCCGTGCCACCGCCGGCCTGATGGGAACGATGGTCGTCGCCACCATGCCAGGCTCTCCCGCCGCGGTGCGTTTGGCTATGGAGAAGTTGATTGTGCCGGAGTTGGGGCATTTGGTGCGGGAAGCGAGAAGGTAGATGCGAAACGAACTCCAATACTGCGAACAATTCAAAAATGTTTATCCCAGCCTATATTGATTTGCGCATCCGCCGCTCGATGCCCGCTGGATGTTCTATTGTTCCAAACTCCACACCTGTGATCTCGTTTGGAAATTGTCTGACGGCCAAGGTCGCCACGTTGGGCTTGAATCCAAGTCGCAAGGAATTTTTAGACGACAGAGGACAACTATTGTTCGGAAGTGAAAGACGGCTGGCAACGCTTCCTTCACTTAAGGTGACATCTCTCGATAACGCCACTGCCGAGGCCGTAGAAGTTGTGTTGAAAGAATGCTTCGATTATTTTCACCGAAGACCTTACTCGGCGTGGTTCAACTACTTCGCACCCATATTGAAATGCTGCGGAGTATCGTTCGAAGATGGCACCGCTTGTCATCTGGACTTGGTGCAATGGGCTACCGATCCCACATGGGCTAGGTTACAGCCCGCTGTCCGGCAGGAGCTGCTAGACGCCGACGCGGAGTTTTTGGCTCAACAACTTCAAAACGAAAACATTCGTTTACTGCTTGTGAACGGCAGTGGTACGCTTCGGCAACTGCTCCAGGTGTTCAAACTCGACCTGAAGCAGGTCGATACGATTCCCGCCCGTGTGCCTTGCAGATTGTTCGAGGGAATGCTGTTTGAGCGTATTAGGGTCATTGGGTGGAGTACAAACCTTCAATCCTCGTTCGGTGTAACTTCAACGCTTCGAATGGAATTGGCCAAACGAGCCTGCGCTATGGTGCATGCCAAGTCGTAGTATCTGTCGGCTTCGGTTTGGTGCCGCCTCAGCAAAAGCGATCGGTTCATCACGTTTGCAACAAATGCACCGTTGCATCGCGTGGAAAGGCGGGCTCCACTCACGATCTTTGGCTGAGCATCAGCACCAGTCCGGCATGCACCATCATCAATCCCCAAATGCTCCACGGTAACGGGCGCGCAGCGATCATCACGGCGGAACTCAAACACCACACGAAGTAGCCGGACATCGGCATATGGTTATCGCCGACGATAAAGGCCCAGGCGAGCACGGCAGTGACAGCAACCAGGTTGGTCATCCAATACCCACGATCATAGTGAAACAGCACAATTGCCAAAGGAGCAAGGATTAAAGCCAGATTGCAGAGATTGATCATGGTGACAACGTAAATCTGTCGCCCCAAGTTTCCCCAGTTTTGTTCCTGTTGCAGTTCTTCGTCCCAGGTGGCGACTTTGTAGATTCCCTCCGCTTCGGCCATTGCGGAAGCCGTCGCCACCTCCCAGCCGTAAATCAATTCGTTGTTGCACCCTTTCGCAGCGGGTAAACATAACGACAGCAAGAACAACAGCCACGCCAGCCAAATCCAATTCGAGCGCGCTCGCGGAGTATGTTGCACAAATCGCAACACGCCGGCGGCATTCATCGTTGCCCAGATCAGGCCGAGCGAAAGGGGCAAGGTATTCCACCCTTTTGCCAGCGCGAGCCCCAGTGCCGCAGCGACGGCGGTTGTCAGCAACAGCAGAAAGCGGATGCTGAACTGCGGACGGGGAGTGGCAACGCGATCAAATGGTGGTTCCTCAGCCGTACTCGAAATGACGGTGACAGGAGTCTTCATACTGTGGAACCAGGCAGGACGAGTACGTTTCTTGCTGAAGCATCTAACGTCGCCAGCGCCTGATCGAAGGTAACAATTCGCAATTGATTCTCAATTGCGTTGTGCAGCAGAGTCGCATCCGATAATTGACGATAGCCGCTGATTGAACGCCCCAAGTTTTGAAATTCTGTGTTGGCGAGGGTTGGGGCTAGTGCGATAAATTGGTGATCGGGTTGAGCCACTAGACTTTCCAGCAGTTGTATCGCAGTGGAAAAGTTGATCGCAACACCCACGACCTTGGGATTAAGCGATAGTCGAAGAAAGCCAGATTGAGTGAACTGGCACGTCCCCCATCCTTGCGAAGATTCTCGCTGAAACCAGTTGTGAGCTTCAGTGTGATGCTCGTGGTTCTTCCAGGCCAGCGCAATCAAAACATTGATATCTGGAAGGAAAGCCACAGCTAGAATACCTCTTCCTCGATTGTCTCACGCACAACCGCAGAGGTAATTGCTGGAGTTCCTTCCGGTACAACGACAACTTGAATCCCGTTTCTGCTTTCCATCCGCACGCTTGAATCGACCACGGCCCGCAGCAATGCGTCTTTCACAAAGGATTCGACCGATTTTCCTTGGCTCAAGGCGGCTTCGCTGACTTTGGTGTAAAGGTCGTGATCAACACTGAGCGTCGTCATAAGTTGCCTTTCAAATAAGCTGCGACACCCCTTCATTTTTGCTTGCAGCTCCACGGGACGCTATCCCCGAATCAGCCCTTCCCATTTTGGATTGTATTCTTTGCCCCATAACTTGGCTGCCGTTTCGTTGCCGAGGATATGCCCGTTGGCCGCGTCGGTGGTGAGCACGCTGTTGGTGCGATAGGCGATGTTTCCCAGGTGACAAAGGAGTGTGCTGCGATGGGCGTCTTCGATATCGGCGTGCGGCCGTTTGCCATTCTTGACGCAATCCAGAAAGTTCCGCACATGATCGTTGTCGCCGCCGGGACCTGAGTTCTTCTTGACCTCTTTATTCATCTTGTCGAACTGCACGTACCCTGCGCCGTCGATCACCAGCGTGCCGTTGTCGCCATGCACACTCAGCCCGAACATATTGCCCCCCGGACCATATGGGGACCAGCTTAGTCCTTCCCAGGTGATGGTTTTCTTCTCGGGGAAATCGAATGTCACCATCATCGTGTCGGGGGTTTCTTGATCGTCTTCGTGGCGATACTTGCCGCCGCCAGAGGTGACGCGCGTGGGAAAAGTCACCCCCAATGCCCAGCGCGCAACATCAATCGCGTGGACACCGTTGTTCCCCAACTCGCCGTTTCCCCAGTGCCAATGCCAATGCCAGTTGTAGTGCACTACGTTGTCCTTGAAGGGCTTCTCCGTAGCTGGCCCCTGCCACAACGACCAATTAAGCCAGGCGGGAACTTCCCCCCCTTTGCCGATGCCGATGGTATCGCGGCGATTGTTGTACCAGGTGCGAGCGTAATGTACGTTGCCGATCACCCCCCCTTGAATCAGTTCGATCGCCTCACGAATCGCCGGCCAGGTGCGGCGCTGCGTTCCCATCTGTACAACGCGCTTATTCTGCCGCGCGGCGGCAAGCGCCAGTTCACCTTCTTCCGGCGTGTGACTGCAGGGCTTCTCCACATACACATGCTTTCCCGCCTTGCAGCCGATGATCGCGGCCGGGGCGTGCCAATGATTGGGAGCAGACACGACGAGAATGTCGACCGCTTGGTCATCGAGGATGCGACGAAAATCGGTCACGGCCTCGGGCTTCTTCTCTTGCTTCTCGCCGACGAACGTGACTGCTCCTTCGTGAGCGCGCGAATCAACATCGCAGACGTAGGCGACTTCCGCACCCCCGGCCGCAAACGCTGCTGCTAAAGCACTGCCGCGACTGCCCCGGCGAATTCCCATAATGCCAACGACCGGCCGTTCGTTGGCGCTGGTTGGCGGCTGCGCGACTTCTTGCGCGAGTAAATTCTTTCGCGAGGAAATCGCGGCGGCAGACGCTAGTGAAGCGATTCCCTGTAAAAACAATCGGCGGTCAAGCGTATGGTTCATAAGTCACGTTAAAGAAGATGAGGAACGATTTACCACCAACCCGTTGCGCCAGACTAGAAGTTGCGCTTGTTTTCCGCTCGCAGAAGTATTGCTACTGTCTACCGGCGAGCTCGATCTCTGGACAAGTTCCTTGGCTACTCATCCCCCCCCAGTAAGAGCACATCTTGCTTATCGTCGCCGAATCAGCCGTCGTTCTCAAGGGGATTCTCGTTACCACGCGATTGTCCACTCTGGCACGGATAATGGTATTTCGCCTGTTCTCGGCGTTCGCGCAGCATCGCGTGCTCGCCGCCTTGCCTCTGGAATTCTGGGCAGGAATAAAACTGCGTTGGAAAAACGCCACTTCAAACAGCATGCTTCGGGCTGCTTAAAAGAAAGCACGGATCATTAAGTCGAGCCGCGGAGTAGCCGGCAGATGACTCCCCCCAGCATCGCTGTCAGTGCAAATTGCACCAGGCAGAGCGCTGAGAGCCGATCATCGCAGCCGGCATGCAATAACTGAAATACATGAAACGCTACCGTGCGAACCCCCGGCGGTAGGACCAAAATCGAACAAGACAAATCTCCCGCAGCGACAGCGGCAGCCGCGATGAACGCAGCCAGGCATGCGCGCCAATGCAGACCGCGAATGAGGAGCCAGGCTTGTAGCGTTCGTGGCCGATACAAGGCAGCGATGTCCTTCAAGTCCCGCGGCGTTTGGCGAAAAGCGGACCACAAAATCAAGCCAGCCAGTGGAATGGTGCGGGGCAATACGGCCAGCACGGGTGCGGCGAGCGTGTCGTCGTATAGCCAGATCAAAAATCCGGTCGGATCTTCCGGCCGATTTAAAAGCTGAATCACTGCGATGCCGACCAGCGGCCCCGGAATGAACGCCGGCAGTAACAGCAGCCACGGCACGATTCGGCTATGCGAAGTTCCGCCCCACCAGGCGGGGAGCAGCACGAGCGGCAACGTAACGGCCGCAGCAGCGAGCGCGAGGGCGAATGTACTTTGCGCTTCGGGAAGATTCTCGCCCGGGGCCTGCAGAATCGTCGTCGCGGCTTTACTCGTCGCCCAGCCGCGCACAAAGTTTCCATCGGTCTCGACGACAACGACGCCGCATTGATGCACCAGGCTGACGAGCGGCACAAGAACCACGCTGCCGATCACCAGCCAGGTTGCGATCGCCACGGGCCAGCGTGCCTTGCCGAGCGGCCAATCGCGCGGAGTATGCATCCGCCCCAGCGTTGTTGCCGGCACGATCTGACGGACACATAGAAACAAACCTCCAGCCAATGCTGCCAAAACAAACATGCCAGGAATTGCGCTGCGCAATGTTTCCGCCGCGGTCGCGCCGAGCGAGAAGTTGGTATAGATTTCTTCCGCGTAAGTGCGGACTTGATAGATGTTCGTGACGGTCATTTCGCCGGCCGTCGTCGACGCGATCCACAGTCCGGCCAGCAGCACGAACGGTGCAACCGCCGGCAGAGTGATTCGCCGCAGCACCGTTGGCCAGGCAACATCGCAGAGCGCCGTTTCTTCCCAGGCAGGGTCAACGATTGCCAGTCCCGCCGCGACGAACAACACACCCCACGGCAGTGCAGCAACTGCGTGAATCCAGATGGTCGCGAAGGAACCGGTCAACAGCGGCGAGGCAAGACTGCCATCGACGGATGTCCACCAGCCGAAGCGACCGAGAATGGTTTCCCAGCCAGCAATGTGAATATAGAGCGGCAGGAACAACAGGCCCCCGAGCAGCCACGGACCTGCAGAACGACCCGGCAAATCAGTTCGCAGAAAAACAACCGCCAGGAACGTCGCGACCGAAGTTGCCACGATCGCCGTCGCAGAAGAAACCAGCAGCGAGGTTGTCAGCAGGCCATGAATGCGTGCGTCGCTCATCAGCCATGCGGCGATGAAGAGAAGAGCAATGAAGAACCAAGGCCAGGGATACGAACGCATGCTACGAGTTTAACTTGAAGTCTGTGGCTTGGCGCTGAGCCAAGAAAGTCTACCCCCTGCGGAACTGTGCGGAGTAGGCAGATCGCGTGAAGAAGCATCAAGCCTAGTTGAGCGATCGTGAGGGTCAACTTCAAGTAAGTCAGCTTCTTAAGGTCGGCGGATTGCGATCACTATTCTGTGATTATCCCGCCTTTTTAATCGGTCCCTTCGGCGTGCGCAGCTTGAACAAGCCAAAGATTTCGTTTGCGGAAAGACCGATGCTGGCGGGGGCACCCGTTTGTGACAAGACCGCTTCAAAGATTTCGCGCTTCTGCTGCAACACCTGATTGATTCGCTCCTCAATCGTGTTCATCGCGAGCATCCGCGTGACAGTCACCGGACCTGCACAGCCGATCCGATGGGCACGGTTCACGGCCTGGTCTTCGATGGCCGGATTCCACCAGCGATCGAACAGAAAGACGTACTCGCAAAACTGCAAGTTGAGCCCGACGCTTCCCGCACCGTAACTCATTAGAATCACATGCTTGCTCGGGTCATGTTTGAATTGGTGCAGCACGCCGTCTCGCTTCTTCGACGGAATCTTGCCGTGATATTGCAGCGGGCCAAAGCGATCTAGGCGTTCGGCAATCACTTCCAGCGACTGCACCCACTGACTAAAGACAATCGCCTTCTTGTCGCTGGCTGCGACTTCTTCGATGTCCGCCTCGAGTCGTTCGAGCTTACTGCTCGCACCGGTCAGAGGATCGAAGTTGCAGATTTGCTTGAGCCGTAAGACGAGTTCGAATACGTGCTGGATGGTGATCGAGTCTCCCATCTTGTTGAGTTGCAACACGCCGTCGTTTTCGGCCGACTCGTAAGCGAGTTGCTGTTCGGCGGAAAGGTCGATTTCCGCATCGCGAAACAACTTGGGAGGCATGTCGGAGAGGACCATTTCCTTGGTCCGCCGCAAAATGTGATCGCGAACTGCCGCCCCTAGTTCCCGCAGAGGCATTCCTGTCCGCAGGTATCCCGCGGAGAGAAACTCAAAGATTCCAACCAGATCATCCGGGCGGTTTTCAATCGGCGTGCCGGTGAGGGCCCAATTGCGAGTCCGGGAAATCGAGCGGGCAATCTCGGCCGTCGTGCTGTTCGTGTTTTTAACGCGTTGCGCTTCGTCGAGAATGACCAGGTCGAAGTGCAGGCCGGCCTCGATGAGTTCGCGATCGCGCATCAGAAGTTCGTAATTGGCGATCCGCACCGGGGCGATCTCTTCCGTCCATTGCCAGCGGCGACGGTTCTGGTCACCCTCGATAATGGCAATGGGAATTTCCGGTGCCCACAGACCGAACTCGCGCTTCCAGTTTGTCACCAGAGGCTTAGGGCAGACTAACAGGCAACTGCGAATTTCACCCGCGCGCAGCAGCATGCGGACGGTCGAAATCGCCTGCATCGTTTTGCCGAGCCCCATTTCGTCGGCGAGCACGGCGGAATAACGCGGATAGAGAAACGCGATTCCTTGATACTGATACGGGAACGGCTCGAAAGGGAACTGAAGCGTGCCCGAACTGACGAGCGTTTCTAGCGGCGGTTGCAGCACGTAATAGAGACGGTCTTCCAACTTGATGATGTCGCGCGGAGGCTTGATCCGCGTGAAAGATTTTGGCTTTTCGTCGGATGGGTTGGCGTCGTCGTCAGTCTTCGCTGCTGAGTCAACAACTTTGGCGGCAGGCTTTTTTGCCGGCAGGTCTTGTTTGGGCAGCACACTCTGCGGCGACTCGGGGAACACAAAACTGCGGACCAAAAAGTTGGGACGAGGCAGTTTGACCGTAAACGCAGCAGGAGCAGCGAGCGAAACGGAAGAGGCGTGCGTTTCGATGGTCGGCCAGTCGAGCAACGAACCGGTCGCGTCGAGAGCTTCGACGGTGGGCAACAACGGGAGTTGAAAGGTGGAGATTTCCATGACTCAACTTGGACGATGGCTCACCAAGGCTGGCGGGAGTAGGTTTTCGTTTTGGTCGGTGCGAGGAGTAAAGTTCAAAAAACTGCCGAGTTTATCTTCAACGGCAAACCACAATCGACGGCCTCGGAGGGCCATCGTACGGTTAGGCGGCGGGGCGCGCTGTTTTCTGGGCTTCTTCCAATGCCTCGCGAATCCGGCCGAAGGGTTCCTGTAAATCGAGTTGTTCCAACAGCGGATGCAGCTTTTCGCGCAGCACGGCTTCGTCTTCGCGATACTGCTTGCTAATTACGAGACGTCCGCCACCGAATGCGAGCTTTTGCCACAGGGCTGGGTTGGGGAGTTCGCCTCCTTTATCCAGCACGAGCACCGTGGGGGAATCGATCTGCGAGCGGACCGCGGCTACGAATTCGTTATCGGTGCAGACACACAGCGGCTTGGCCTTGGACTTATTCACCAAAGCGGCGGCGATTTGCTCGCCGAGGAGAACCGGCTTGAGAGTCGCCCCGTAGAGAATCTCCTGGGCGCGAGTCGCCTTCAGTGGCGTGGTGCAATGGAACTCCAAGGGGCGACCGGAGGTGTTCAACACCAGGTATCCGCCAATGGTCCCCAGTTCCGCATGCTCGCAAACGGTTACAAAGCCCACAGCGTCGCTAGCAGTCATGTTGCTTCCTTCCGGCCGAGTAGGGGTTGGCATCCATGCCTTCCCGTGCTGATTGTCGGCCTGTCGCTCGTCCGGCAGGTTGATGATCGGGTGTCGGTTCGTGCTGGCTTTAACGGGAACGTGCTAGGCAGCGGACAATTCCAAATCCCTCAAACTCGGCAGATTCCGTAAATTTTGCCAGTTTCTCGACAGCCCCCCAATCTGCTGCTTATACTGAATCGAACCTCGGAGGATGTTATGGCACAAGATCCGTTTGCTCCAATTTTCTGCATCGATGTCTCGGCCGATCCGTCGTCGGCAACAAATAAGCTCAAAGTGGAACCATCCGAAATGATGGTCAGCTTGCTTCAAAAGATGGTTGCCGGCCAGGACCGGCAGATCAAGCTGCTCGAAGAGATTTCGCACTATGTGGGAATGAACCACAAGCAGCGACAGCAGGAACTGGCCAACTGGAAAGAAGCTAATCCAGGGCTGGCGAAAAACTGTCGCGTGGCGGCTGAGATGCTAGCTAAAGTGCAGACCGACTTTTTGCAGAACATCACCGAAGAGGTGTACCACAGCGGCGAAGGGATGGCGGAGAGCGACTACATGCTGTCCGACTTCTGCGATAAGTTCGGCCCACGACTGGCCCATTTGAATGGCGTGCTGCAAGTGCTATCGCAACTGAGTGCCAATCAGCCAGCACAAAATACGGCGACGCAGGAATAGCATTTTTGGATCAAGCATGCTCGTTGATCTTGTCCGCGTCAACACTCGCGACGGCTTGCGTCTGGACGGTGCTCTGCGCTCGCCGGAGAAGGATGCTGCGAAACCCTTGGCCATCGACGCCGTCTTGTTTTTGCACGGCCTGGGGGCGAATTTCTATACTTCGGGAACGCTCGACGGAATCGCGCCGCGGCTCTTAAAACTGGGCCTGCCAATCCTGGCAGCGAATACACGCGGACACGACAACGTTTACGCAGCCAGCGTGAACTTCGGGCGGCGGATGCTCGGTGCCGGGTTTGAGATCGTCGATGAATGTCGCCACGATGTGGCGGCGTGGGTTGATTTCTTGATTGCCCGTGGACATCAGCGGATCTTGCTGCTGGGACATAGCCTGGGTGCGATCAAATCGGTTTATTCGCTGACCCATGAACCGCATGCGAATGTGGTAGGCGTGGTGGCGATGTCTCCGCCGCGATTGTCGCATCGCGAGTTCCTGAAGTCGCAGCAAAGCGAAGCGTACTTTACGGCCTTGTCGCGGGCTGAACGATTAAGCGAAGAGGGGCGGCCCGATGAATTGTTCCTGGCCCAATACCCGTTCCCGCTGATGATCACTGCCACGAGCTACTTGGATAAGTATGGTCCCGGCGAACGATACAACATTGTTCGTTTCGCGAATCAACTTCCTGTGCCGTCGCTGTTTCTGTACGGCAGCAAAGAAGTAGCCGCCCACACCGGGCCATTTTCCGGCGTTCCCGAGGCGCTGCAAAGCTTACGTGACTGCCGCAGCAGTTTGGACGTAGCCATCGTCCCCGGCGGAGATCATTTCTACACCGGGGTCTACGACGGTTTGGCGGAAGAGATCGAAGAATGGCTGCGGGAAAAGTTCAGTGCAGCTTAGGCGAATTTCACGCCCGAACTTTTCAGTCGTTCTTCTGCCACAGCCATCAAAGCATCTTCGGCAGCTTCGTCGACTGCTTCGTAAGTCACCGAGAATCGCAGGAACGATCCTGCGTCGTCCCAGGGGACCGTCACGATCGATTGCCGAGTGATAAGCCATTGGCTCGCTTCTTCCGCGTTGGCAAAGGTAGTGCCGTCGGCGAGGCCTGCTGGAATCTTGGTATAGAGGAAGTAGGTGCCGCCGGGCATCTCGCAAGGGAAGCCGCAACGGGTGAGCATCGCGACCAGTTTTTCCAAACGGCGGCGGTACTTCGCCCGGATGCGCTGCGGAATTAAATCATCATCAAGCGCGGCGGCCGCTGAAGTTTGAATCGCACCGAATTGGCCTGAGTCGCTATTGTCCTTCACATCGGCGAAAGCGCGAACGATCGTGGCGTTGCCGGCGACAAAGCCGATTCGCCAGCCGATCATATCCCAGCCCTTCGACAAGGAATGAACCTCAACCCCCACGTCCATCGCCCCGGGAATCTGCAGGAAGCTCAGTGGCGGACCATCGAACGAGAGCATCGAGTGGGCAGCATCCTGCACTACGACGAATTCCTTCTCCTTGGCGAGTTGCACAACACTTTCGTAAAACTCACGCGTCGCAGTACGCCCGGTCGGGCTGTTGGGATAGTTAATGACCAGGAGCTTCACCCGCGGCCAGAGGCTGTCGGGGACTTTGCTGAAGTCGGGCAGAAAGCCGTTTTCGAGCAAGAGGGGCAGGCGGAAGACTTCGCCGCCGTAGTACTTGGTGTGCGTGCCGGCCACGGGGTAGCCGGGAACCGTCATGAGCGTGACATCCCCCGGATTGATGAAGCAAGCGGGCAGCATGGCTAGTGCCGGCTTCGAACCGATGCAGTGGTTCACCTGTGTGACCGGATCGATCTTCACTTGGAAATTGCGTTCCAGGAACCGGGCGGCAGCTTCTTTGAAGGCCGAATTGCCGTTGTCCATGTAGCCGCGATTTTCCGGCCTGTTGATTTCCTCGGCCATGCGCTGGCGGACCGCGGGATCAGCCATTGAGTCGTTCTCGCCAATGCCGAAATCGACGAGCGCACGATCGGGAAAATCCGCGAGGGCTTTGCGCTTGGCCCGCTTGATCTTCTCAAACTTATAGATTTCCGTTCCTTTGCCGTAATTCGCTCCGCCGATACGTTCCGCAAACAACTTCTGAAAATAAGGATCGCTCATGAATCTTTCACTCAACAGGGGCGAAGCAGGGGAACAAACGGACAACCGCCGGCGCTGCAAGTTCACGAGCGCCGGTGATGGAAATACTTAGCGGCCCAACGTGGGCTTTATTACTTTTGCAGGCCTTGCGTTTCGAGTTCGCGGAAGGCATCCACGCCAAAGCCTTCTTCCTTGGCTTTGGACGATTCTTTGATGATATCGCTGCGGCTCAGGTGAATCTTTTTGTAAGTATCCTCCGAGACAACGTAGTACCAGTCCGCGAAGCGTGCATTCAGTTCGCCAGAGCGGGCCTTGGCTTTCTTCAATTTGTCTTCGTACTCGTCCTTCTTGCGCTGATTGAGCTTGCGAATCCGTTCACGCTCGGCACGAATGGTGTCGCTCACATCTGGCACTTCACCTTCGGCCGGCTGAGCAGCCGGAGCGTCGGTCGCCGGTTCTTCGCTGGCCGGTGATTCCTCTGGCATCTGGCTGTCAGCCTTCTTCTCGTCGTCCACTGGGGGCTTTGTTTCCCCAGGAGTTGCCGGGGCTGGCTGATCGACGGGCTCGGGTTCGTACTGGGGCTCGACTAGTTGCTTCTCATCCACTCGAGTGGTTACGAACATGTAGCGATTCAGTTTGCCTGCATCCGCCTGATCAGCACCCGCGATTTCTCCAAATCGGAGGATGTATTCAACCCCTTCCTTGGTTGCCACGCGCACTTCGCCATTGCGTGCCAAAATTTCTCCCTTGTACGGGAGAAAACCCCGTTGCAGCAAAGACATGCGAGCTTCATTATCGTTCAGGAAGCTTTCATCCGCGGTCAGGCTGGCACCGAGACCGGCCGGCTTTTTGACGACATCCACAATCTTCAAGTCATCGATGGCGAACTTCAAGTCGTTCAACTTCTGATTGTCGAGCTCTTCGTATTCGCCAAGCTTGCTCGGGACCGGTTTGCCGTTTGGTCCAAACAAGGTGAGGCTATCGAGGGTCCATTTGCTTTGAGCATCGTCGTAAGCGACGGTGGCATCCATGCGCGGGTCGTTGATCACGCTCAACCCTTGCAAGTCATTACGGAAAATCAAGGAATAATCCTTGAGAGCGAGGCGGGCGATATCCCAGCCATTCAGGGAGAGCAAATCCTTCTCGATCCAATCTGAAAAATTGGTTTTGAAGGGGGCGGGATCGATCTTCGTCACCAGAATCATGGCCTGATCGGGGCGCCGCACAAAACGGAGATTCTCCCCCCCTTTGGCTTCCTTACCGATGATGAGTTGGGCCAGACTCTTGCCGCCGCTGTCGCCGAGCGAGACCAGCAATCCAACCCCTTCATCTTCCGGTTTAAGATCGTCGTTGGCCGCCACCACGCCGTAGGTGGACCAATCATCTTCCTTTTCGCTAACGGTTCCCAAAATCTTAAGATCGAGCAGCGCGACGGCAGCATCGCGAAGTTGTTGCTCCGCATCGGCCGGATAGTCTTGCTGGGAGGGAATCACCCACCGGCCGTTTTTCTTAGCAACCCGAAATTTGTCGAGCGCGCCGAGCTTATCGTCGAACTTGACAATCTCCAGGCTCGATGCCTGCAGGGGATCTTTGAATTCCGGGAAAATCTGCTCGCCGACGATGGTCTGCTGAACCACGGTCTGCTGCCAGGGGGTGCTGATGAAGCCAAGCAACGCTGCGAACAAGGCGCAGGCGAGAAAAATGGCGGTACGAGTTACTTCATTCATAAATCAGGTTCCGGGAACCAAGGTCTTTGTTTTTTGGAGAGTTAACAGTGCATCCTGCCGCGCGAATCCTAGCGACGGCGCGTCTTCGCGATCCCTTCGCGCTCTCGGAGGCGACGGTACATGAAGACAAACAAGCCGACGACCAAAGGCGGGATCGGCGGCAGAAAAACAGCCCAAAACTTGCACAGATTCTGCACGCCTTGAACTTGTCGCTCGGTGATCCGCCGCTGGGATTGAATGGTTCGTTCATTCTCTTGTTGCAAACGAACTCTCGTCACTTCCAAGCGACGTTGGGCTGCCTCACGGAGGAGTTCTAATTGAACTTCGACCGCGCGATACTCGTCGGGATCGACTTGTTCCCCCTCCGCACGACGGCGATCCAGTTCCTGCTTCTTTAATTCTGCATCCGCGTAAGCCTTCTTTGCATTGCCTTCTTCGGTCTTGATGGATTCTTCCATCTTCTTTTTGGCGCCGCTGATCGCGTTCAATTCCGCGGCCCGGGCGGCCTGCGTTTGTTCTTCGATCAATTCCAGCGTGGCAAAGCGAGGCTTTCGCTTGCGGATCTCGATGAAGCGATCATCGCCGGCCAACGAGTCAATGATGTTCAGCACGAAAGTGACGTTGTCGAAGTGGAAATCAAAATCATCCCCCATCCGATCGCGACCGGCACGGATGGCCACAAACTGGCTATCGAGCAGGTCGATGTCGGCCACGTAGACCACATTGACTCCCGAGTGCTTCCGCTCGGAAGCCTCATCCTTTTTATCTCCCTTCTTATCAGCATCCCCTTCCTTCGCCGTATCTGATTCCGGCGACGCGTCCCCTTCCTTGTTTTCTGCCTCGCTACCAGGCTTGGCTTGGATGCGAGCGGCGAGCACATACCGTTTGCCGGTCGCAACTCCGTAGTCCTCGTTCGCGACCCCTCCCATCATTGGAGTGAAATCGATGGTGCCCGAGTGCGTTTCAGAGGTTGTGACGAGGTCGATAAATTCAAGATCTTTCACCGTTCCGGACGATTGAATGGCGCCAGGGAAGGGGAAGAGGACTTCTTCCAAACCCGAAGTAATCGGATCGGATGAATTGAGTGGATCTCGCGCACCGGGGACTTCGTTCCGAATGAAAACAAGCTCAGGCCCCAAGCCAGTGATTTGTTGCAAACGGGGATAGGGATTATAAGTCTGCCAGACTACTTTGCCGGGGATTTCCGACTTACTGAAATCACCGATGGGCTGAATGCCGAGCATATCCCACAACGCGCGGATGTCTCCCTTTTCTTCTGGTGGCTGTCCGCCGCCAAACATTCCCCCCTGAGCTTGCTTGGGCTGATTGGTCCCCACTGCGGAAGCCAGGATCCGTGGAGCAGGGTCTTCGAAAATTGCGGTGGGTATCCCCTTCGCAATCGCGGCAGCGACGTTCGATAACGGCAGCGGTCCCAAGGACGAGGGCTGAACCACCATCAACGCGTCGTACTTCGAAGTATCAATCGGTTCGGCCGGATTGACTTGCTCCACCGTGTACTGCTTTTCGAGTTCGGCGACGATCGCTTGCTTGGGAATTTGCCGCGGCATCATCCCCCCTGCCATTTCGAAACCACCTTGCATCTTCGCATCCGTTTCGACCAATCCCACCACCTTGCGGGCACCGCGAGCTGCGATGCTAATCGAGCGGGCCAGTTCGTATTCCACGGGAACGCCATAGTCGAAGAAGGGAATGACCTGCCGTTCCAGCCCGCACGAAACGGCCGCTCCAAGGATGATGTCTTGGTCTTTGATCGCGCCACGTGTGGCAAACCGAACCGGTGTTGGTCGAATGCCAAACTGCTCTTGCGCAAGCGAGGCTTCTTCACCGTAGGCTTCAATATCGCTATGCAGGTTCACCTTGATTTTGCCCGGTGCGGCCGCCTGCAGTTCCTTCAGCATCGAAATAATCGTGTACTTGATCGAAACGTAATCTTCGGGAACCTCCCGACTGAGAAACGCATCAATCACCACGGTGTGTTTGCTGTCGATGTTGCGAATTAGGCGCTTCGTGTCAGGCGAAATCGAGCTGACCTTCCCTTCGGTCATATCGCGGCGAATGAAATTCCAATTGGAAAGCGCGACATTAATGCCGGCCAGCGTGATAAACAGCGCCAGACCGCGTACCAGATAATGGGCAATCATGGATTGGCCATCCTTGCCGCCGTACCAATGCCGACTGCCGATCAAGATCATGCTGACATAGATGAAGATGCCCGTTACTAATACGAAGAACGAAATCGAAGCCAGGCTGATAACGCCGCGGCCAAAGTCATCGAATTGATGACTCAGGCTCCAACGCGTGAGCCAGGTCGCATACGACGGATCGGAAACCATCGCCGTTAAGTAATTCGCAAACGCCAGCGGAGCATTAAAGGCCAGGCCCAGGATGAAGCCCACGGTCAGGTTGTTCGTTAAGAAGGACGCCACCATGCCGACCGCCAGCATCGCCAGGCCGATAAACCAGTATCCGAAATAAGTGGTGAAGAAGAGTCCCGTATCGACATTTCCTTGGGCCAGCCAACCCAGCACGATGAAAGTGCAAATCTGGGAGAACAACAGCGAGCAAGTGAAAATGAGCACGGCCGCCAGATACTTGCCGATGACGATGTCGAAATCGGTGGCGGGGAGGGTTAGCAGTAATTCGTCGGTCCCTTGCCGGCGTTCTTCAGCCCAAATGCTCATGGTGATGGCGGGGATGAAGATCAGCATGATCTGCGGCAGCCATTTATTGAGCTGGTCGAGATTCGCCATGTTCGAAACGAAAAACTCCGGAGGCCAAAAGGCGGCCAGCGAAGTGAGTAGCACGAACAGGCACAAAAACACGTAGCCCGTAGGGTTGCTGAAATAGCCTACGAAGTTCCGCTTCAGAACGGCGAACGCGGCTTTGCGGTTTTGAGCGAGCGGAATCAATACCGCCAGCAAAATCCCTACGAAGACCAGATCGCACAACAGCATGAACAGGATTTTCTGCAGCACTAACATGAGTGGAAACTCAGCGGATCGTTAAGGGGAGAGATGACGCGAAGGAGTGCCAGACGACGAACTCTAATCTCGATGACCAGTCAACTGATGGAAAGCATGTTCCAGCCCGTGCTGTTCCGGGTCGAGACCTTGGACCGGGCCGTCGTAAACGATTCGTCCTTCGTTCACCAAAATAATGCGACTGCACATCGCCTCCACTTCCTGGAGAATGTGCGTCGAGAGCAAAATGGTTTTTTCTTCGCCGAGTTGACGCAGCGTATCGCGCATCTCGCTAATTTGATTGGGGTCCAGCCCGGCCGTTGGTTCGTCGAGGATCAGAACATCGGGTTCGTGCAGAAGCGCCTGGGCCATGCCAACACGCTGGCGGTAACCCTTCGAAAGCTTGCTGATGGGCTTGTGGATCACGCCACTTAAATCGCACAGATCCACCACGGCTCGCATCCGGTCCTGCTTGTATCCTTCTTCCATTCCCCGCGCGTCGCCGATGAAGGCCAGGAGCGACGAAGGAGTCATGTCGGGCCACAGCGGACCGTTTTCCGGCAGATAGCCCAGGCGGCAGGAGCCGGCAATGCGATCGGTAATCATGTCGTGGCCGGCAATGCGGGCAGTCCCTTCCGAGGGGGAAAGGTATCCGGTCAGCAATTTCATCGTCGTACTTTTGCCGGCCCCGTTGGGACCGAGAAATGCCACGACTTCCCCTTTGCGGATGGTGAAGTTAATTTCCCGGCAAGCGGCAAAAACGCCGTAAAATTTTGCCAGACCGATGGCTTCGATCATGGCGGGGCCTTGGGCCACGGCAGGCTTTGATTCGGGCTTCGGCTCGGGATTTGTAGGCTTGAAAGGATTCTTATCCATTGTCTGTCCGATTGCGGAAACGCCAGGAGAGCGGAAAGAACTTGACTCAAAGCCCATAAGTATAAGAGCTTGCGTCGTTTACTCAATGCGGGATAACGGCCCCGTGCGAGACGGGCGAAACGAGACGCTTTCGCCGGCTCTCATAGTCGCTATACGCGGCGAAGCGATAAAAGGTTCGGAGTTGCGAATAGCCGGAGGGAAAAAGGTCGGCCTATCGTGACCGGTTAAGGACTGCCCGGCGTCTTTGCGCGCTCTTCATCGTCACGGTTCGCGGACGCGTGCTTCGCGCCTGCACATTTCTCATAACCGTTAAAGTCCCTGCTTGGATTTCGATTGTGAACGGGGCTGCGGCAAAATGGCTCCAGCGACTGCTCCACGGTTATCGAAGAAGGGGAGGTGATGCAATCCAGACTGGCTGGCCCTTTTTCTGGGACTACTTGTGACCCTTTTTCGACCATCCACGCAGAGCCATTTGGCCCGATCCTTCACCCGGCCCGAAACCGCCTGGCGTGCGATGCTCGTGGCTTCGGTCGCGCTTGTTTTGATTAGCGGTGTCGGGGTCGCGGCCAAGATTCGCACCCTGATGCTTCCGGCTCGTTCCGCTTCGAGCATCTTGGCGAAAGAAGAGCAATTGCCACTGCAACTGAGCCGTGTTGAACTGAGCAAACGACCTGCCGGCCACCCAATCGCTGCCGACGGACCTTAAGCGAACGTTCGCCTGACCGCTTGCCCTGAAGTCCAGGTCGGCAACAATTCGAGCAGGAACTTTTCTCCCTTGGTCCCGCCGGCCATGATTCAACTTCTGCCCCCCCCAATTTTTGCTGTCGACCATTCGGCCGACACTCGCCTCCTCATCACCGGTGCTGACCGGGCGAAGCTACTGAACGGCTTCTGCACGAACGACATCAAAAGCCTGCTTCCCGGGCAGGGGCGAGAGGCGTTCATCACCAATCATCAGGGAAAAACGATCGGGCACGTCGTGGTTCAGTGTCATGCGGAGCACCTTGAATTGCGAACGGTTGCCGGGCAAGCCGAGAAAATCATCAAGCACTTGGACCGATTCGTAATCACGGAAGATGTCGCCTTTCGTGATGCGACCGCAGAAAGCACCCAGTGGCTGCTGGCTGGAAGTGAAGCACAGGGGCGACTGTCGGCCCTGGGACTGCCACTCCCCACGGAGCTGCTCAGCTTCACTTCACTGGAATTCGCTGGAATAACGGCCACCTGCCAATTGGTGCCTTACCTTGGGTTGTCCTACTTAGTCACGATTGCCCGCGATCAGGCGGAATTGTGCGGGGCAGGTTTGAGATCGGCAAACATTCCGATTATCGAAGACCGAGAATTGCTCACCGGCTTGCGGATCGAAGGGAATTGGCCGTTGTTCGGCAGCGACATTACGGACGACAATCTTCCCCAGGAGATCGGCCGGGATAAGGCAGCGATTAGCTTCAAAAAGGGTTGTTATCTGGGGCAGGAAACGGTCGCTCGGCTGGATGCGCTCGGACATGTCAACAAGATCCTGACACGCGTTAGCTTTCATCTTCCCATGCCGGAAGCTTTAGCTGCCGTGGGAAGCGACATTTCTTTGGACGGAAAGTCCATTGGCCGATTTACGTCCGTCGGCTGGTCCCCCCGGTTTGAGTCCCCCATCGGCTTCGCGATGCTGCGCGTCGCGCATGCTCAGGCAGGGACCCGGCTGATATTCGGCAGTGGCGAACTAGAAGTCCTGCCGAAATCGGCTTAGGGCCAGTTCCGCGCATGAAAAAGCCGTCGACAAGCGACGGCTCTGAGGTGGAGGCGAGCGGGATCGAACCGCCAACCTCTGCATTGCGAACGCAGCGCTCTCCCAATTGAGCTACGCCCCCCTCTAAATCTCGGCACAACCAATTACCCCGACAGTACTCTCAAGAAGAGAGGTTAAAGGCAACTTTGGTTCGCGGTTGGCCGGATTATAGCACAACCTTCGCGAAAGTTGCAAAGGCACGCAGTTCGCCCCGCGCTGCCACCAAGGAAGGCTGTGAACGCTCGTTGACCCCAGGAGGGCTGTGCAGTGGGCGTATTGGCCAGGGCCCAATTGACTTTTGGCCGCCCTACAAGGCCGCCATGCACAACTTCAGTAGTTGATTGACAATTAATCAATCGATTGTCATTATTTGCGCAGGCGCCTGATGAAATCAGAGCATGGAGATTCGTGATGCCGGTAAGCCGTAAGTGAACGTTTTTGAAACGTAATTTGCCAACGTAAACAAGCGCAGCGGCAGCTGTTCAAAACCGACTTTACCCCCCCTGGATGAGGCGCTAACAGCCACCTTTCAACTTGCTCGCCTAAAGCATTGCCAGAGAATACCTTAAGGTAGTTTGAAACGTGATAAAACCAGTTTCCAAAAAATGCAGTTCGGACCCTGTTCAGTGGTTTACAAGAAACCGCTTGAGTCGACGGCTGCAATGCCGTGCTAGCATTGAGTTGAGCTTGCATTTGCGACGCTGGATTTGGTCCCGGCGAGCAAGTTCGAAGTGGGAGAGACCTTGCCTGGCTCAACTGCTGCCCCAACAATAGGCACAGAATGTTGACGACGCGTCGCGCGTCGGAACGTATTTGTTATTACCAAAGCTTGAGACTATGCCCAAAACTCCTTCGCTTCGACGTATTGTCACAGTCACTGCTCTGTTCACTGGCTTGCTGCTAGGTCGCTTCTTGCGTGCCGAGGAAGCCACGGTTGCCAGTGAGCAGCGTTTGCTTGATTCCGTCAAATACCTTGCTTCGGATGAGCTTGAAGGCCGCGGCCCGGGGACGAAAGGGATCGATCTGGCGGCGGATTTCATTGCGGCCGAGTTCACCAAGGCGGGGCTAAAGACGGATCTGTTTGAAGGGAGCCAGTTTCAAAACTTTTCCTTTACCATTGCGACCGAAATGGGCCCCGTGGAGCAGAACAAGCTGTCGTTCGTTGGGCCGTTGAAGGACGACAAGCCGCAAGTGGAGGCTTTGAAGCTTGAAGCCGACTTCATGCCACTCGCTTTGGGCGGTTCTACCAAGGTCGATTTGCCGTTGGCTTTTGTCGGCTATGGCATTACTGCCAAGGGTGACAACTGGTCCTACGACGATTACGACGGCCTGGATGTGAAGGGGAAGATCGTCATCGTCATTCGGAAGGAACCTCAACAGCGCGACGAGAAAAGTGTCTTCGATGGCCTTCGACCCTCGCGACACGCACAGTTCATGACCAAGGCCGCGAACGCCTCGGAACACGGCGCCGCTGGCATCATTTTTGTGAACGACGGGCTGGAACTTACGAGCAGCCGGGAACAATCCGAAAAGCAATGGAACGACTCCATCGCGGAGCTGATAAAAATTCGTGCTGCTTTCGCGGAGAAGAAGGAACCAACGCCGGAAGAAATCGAAAAACATCAGAAGCAGGTCACGGATTTGGCCGCGCGAGTGGTGGAACTGGGAAAAGAACTGCAAGGAAATTTCGACACGTTGCTCCCCTTCAATGGTGCTGGCGGAGATGACGGCAAAGGTCGCAAAATGCCCGTTTATTTCTGTTCACGAGCGGCGATCAATAAATTGCTCGCCGCTGCCGGCAAAGAGAGCCTGGAGCAAATTGAAACCAGCATCGACAAGGAGGTCAAGCCGCGCAGTTTTGAACTCTCTGGCTGGAAAGCAGAGGGAGAAACCAACCTGCTGGTGAAGAAAGCCGACACGAAGAATGTGATCGGCGTGTTGGAAGGAGAAGGGCCGCTGGCGGATGAAACCATTGTGATTGGGGCACATTACGACCATCTTGGTTTCGGCGGTGCGGGCTCGCTGGCTCCCTGGACTAAGGAAATTCATAACGGTGCGGACGACAATGCATCGGGAACATCAACCCTCCTTGAATTGGCCTATCGCTTAGGGACAAGCGGACAAAAACCGGCCCGGCGAATTGTCTTTATGGCATTCTCAGGGGAAGAGCGGGGCTTGCTGGGGAGCGCCTACTACACGAAAAATCCGCGGTTCTCGCTCGAAAAAACGGTGGCGATGTTCAATCTCGATATGGTTGGTCGGCTGAAGGACAACAAGCTGATTGTGTACGGCACTGGTACAGCCAAAGAGTTCGATCCACTGGTCAGCGAACTTGGCAAACAGATGCAGTTCGCCATCACCAAGCACCCGGAAGGTTTCGGCCCGAGCGATCACTCTTCGTTCTACGCTAAGAAGATTCCCGTGCTGCACTTCTTCACCGGAACCCACAGCGAGTATCACCGGCCCAGTGATGATGTAGAGCTCGTCAATGTGGAAGGCATGCGACGCGTGGCAGACATGGTGGAAGCGATTGTTCTGAAGACCGACAAAGCGGCTGCTCGTCCGCAGTACGTGGAAAACAAGAGACACGCCGACATCACCGCCAGCGACAATAGTGGGCAAGATCCAGTCGCCGGCGACCGCCCTTATTTTGGTTCGATTCCCGACTATGCCAGCGAAGAAGAAGGAGTGCTGCTGTCTGGTGTTCAGCCTGATTCCCCGGCCGACAAAGCGGGACTCAAAGCAGGAGACTTGATCATCAAGTTCGGTGAAAGCCGCGTCACCAACATCGAGGACTACATGGGGGCCATGATGAAGTTCAAGCCCGGTGACAAGGTCAAAATCGGCGTACAACGGGGCAAAGAAAAGGCAGCGGTAGAATTGGAAGCGACCCTTACCAAACGCCCGTCCAAGCCCATGCCATAAACTTAGCGCTGCCGCTTAGTCCTCGCGCCCCGCGTTATTGCCGCGGCCGCGCTTGATGTCTGAACGTTCTTTCTTGGCTTGAAGTCGACGAATCTTCGAGCCTTTGCTGGGCTTCGTGGGGCGACGTTTCTTGGGTGCTTTCCAGACCGCCAGGATCATCTCGCGCAGGCGATGTTCGCAGGCGGCTACGTTCTTGGGCTGGTCGCGATACTCCTGACTAGCAATCACCACTTCACCCTTCGTGGTGATTCGGCTGGAGTAGGCGGCGACAAACCGTTCGCGAACGTCATCAGGAATTACAGTGGAGGCGGCAAAACTCCAGTGCATCGTCGCCTTGCTGTTTACTTTGTTGACATTCTGTCCCCCCGGGCCACTGCTGCGCGAGAAGGTCCAGCGCAATTCGTCGTCGGGAATGGTCATCCGGTTGTTGATCAGAATCATTTTTCGGAGCGGAAGAGGTGGCACGGCGTACTCTGGACTTTTATACTCGCAAGGAAGCGGCGGCAAGGTGTTGATCGACTGGCTGATGCTAATGGCCCTCGGTGGGACCGCTGCTTCATTCGCTGAAACGGACCAGAACCTGCAAATAATGCGGCAAAAAATCTCGCTTCAATTCCTCTGTCGATGGGCTCTTCTTCTGCTGCTGTTGCCGTTCTCGGCGTGTCAGCAGCAGCCGACGGCGCAGATTCCGGAAGCGAATGAAACAGAAGTCGCTGAGGTTGTCCCGGCGACGGTGCCGACCGAAGTGCATGCAACGCGTGCGGAAGTGCAAACTGGTAGCGACTGGCCTACCTTTCTCGGCCCGACAGCAGACAGTAAATCTGCCGAGACCGGAATCGTAACGAAGTGGGGGAAAGGGATCCCCCGCATCGTCTGGCAAAAAGAAATCGGCACTGGTTACAGCATCGGCAGCATTAGTGCGGGAAAGCTGTTTCAGTTCGACCGCTACGAAGATGACGCCGTTCTGACTTGCCTGAATTCCAGAACGGGGGAAGAACGATGGCGATTCAGCTATCCAACATCTTATGAGGATCTCTACGGCTACAACAATGGGCCGCGCTGTTCGCCGATTGTCGACGACGACCGCGTTTACATCTACGGCGTGGAGGGGATGCTGTACTGCGTGAGTGCTATCGACGGCAAAGAAATCTGGAAGGTCGACACCCAACGCGAATATGGTGTGATTCAGAACTTCTTCGGCGTTGGTAGCTCGCCGGTGGTGCATGGCGAATTGCTGCTGGTGATGGTTGGCGGTAGTCCAGCATCTTCCCAGGAGTTGCCCCCAGGAGCACTCGATCGGGTGGAACCCGACGGCAGCGCAATTGTGGCCTTTGACAAACGAACGGGGAAAGAAAAATATCGCACCGGGGATGACCTTGCCAGTTATGCTTCGCTGAAGCTCGCGCCGATCGACGGTCGCGACTACTGTTTCGCCTTTTGCCGCGAGGGGCTATTAGCGCTCGAGCCTTCCACCGGCAAGATTGATTTTCATTTTCCGTGGCGGGCCAAAATCATTGAAAGCGTGAATGCCAGCATGCCCGTTGTCGCTGGCAACGAAGTTTTGATTTCAGAAACCTATGGCCCGGGCAGCGCCTTGCTCAAAGTTTCGCCTGGCAAGTCGGAAGAAGTGGTCTGGCAAGATGATCCACGCAAGCGGGACAAGTCGCTGCAGACACATTGGAATACCCCGGTTTATCACGAGGGATATCTCTACGGCTGCAGCGGCAGACATACGGAAAATGCCGAACTACGTTGCATCGACTGGAAGACCGGTGCCGTGCTGTGGAGTGAACCTTCCCTCTCGCGCACTTCTCTCCTGTACGTCGACGGGCACTTAGTCGGGCTAGGCGAATACGGCAATTTGTTCTTGATTAAAGCTAATCCGGAGAAGTTCGAACTTGTGGGTGAAGCTCAGCTATTCGACCCTAAGAATCCTGCCGAACAGCGTCCGCTATTACAGTATCCTTGCTGGTCGGCGCCGATCCTGTCTCATGGTTTACTTTATGTCCGGGGCGAAGAACGACTGGTTTGCCTCGAGTTGATTCCGCCACAGTAAATCGTTCACTCTCTCGCTCCAATGAT
Organism: Pirellulaceae bacterium; assembly: GCA_041739545.1. GTDB lineage: Bacteria > Planctomycetota > Planctomycetia > Pirellulales > Pirellulaceae > JBGSNR01. Next base: position 132,209 of record JBGSNR010000013.1, read on the forward strand.
GCTACAACTCTCTCGAAACACTTTAACTGTTGGCGTACTGGCAGCCTTGTTCCTGTCGCCCGCTTTCATTTTTGCCGATGGACCACAGGACAATATTCCAACCAAGGTGCGTGCGGTTCCGCCCCTCGGCATGGAGCTGAAGCCGGATGACAAATTCGAACTGGAGAGCGGCCTCGCAAAGCTTGATGCGGCCATTGCTGAATTGGCGAAGCGGAAAGACTCCCGCACACAGGAGTTGCTGCCAGACATCGAAATCTTTGCGCGGGCTGTTCGCCACGGAGTGCAGTATCGTGAGCTTTTCTCCCCAAAGGATGTCGACAACGCGAAGAAGGTTTTGCAAGAAGGACTGAACCGCGCTGACTCCTTAAAAGCCAGGCAAGCGCCATGGACGACACAAAAGGGACTTGTTGTTCGCGGCTTTCGCTCCAAGATCGACCGTACGGTGCAACCGTACGGCTTGGTCATTCCTGATTCCTATACCGGTGAAGGGAATGCAAACTATCGGCTCGATATCTGGCTGCATGGCCGAGGGGAGAACGTCAGCGAATCGGTCTTTATCGCGGAAAGAATGACGCAGGTCGGCCGCATCCAGCCTAAGGATACGATTGTTCTGCATCCTTACGGCCGCTACAGCAATGCGTTTAAGTTTGCCGGTGAAGTGGATGTGCTCGAAGCCCTAGAACACGCGCAACAGAATTATCGCGTGGACGAAGATCGCATCGCCATCCGTGGCTTCTCGATGGGGGGAGCCGGTTGTTGGCAATTCGCGGTGCACTATCCTGACTTGTTCTTCGCGGCCAATCCCGGTGCTGGCTTTTCGGAGACCAAGGAATTCCTGCGGACGTTCCAAGGTGAAACGCTCAAGCCAGAACCGTGGGAAGTGAAGCTGTGGCAGATGTATGATTGCCCGCCCGTCTGCGAGAACCTGCGCAATCTTCCGACGGTCGCCTACAGTGGAGAACTCGACAGTCAAAAGCAAGCGGCGGAAATCATGGAGGCTGCTCTTGCCGAACGCGGCATGCATTTGACCCACATCATTGGCCCGCAGACCAAGCACGATATCCATCGGGATTCGCTGAAGACGATCGAAGAGAAGCTTTCGCAAATCGCGAAGGTCGACCCATCGCAGTTCCCACGAGAAGCGCATGTGCGGACGTCGACCTTGAAATACAACCGCTCGCATTGGGTCACAGTGACTGCTCTCGGCGAGCATTGGCAAATGGCCTCGGTGCTGGCGCGATGCAACCTGGAGCAGAACTCGCTTGAACTGCAAACAGAAAATGTTGCTGGAATACACCTTGAAATCCCTGCCGGCCAAAGTCCGTTTAGTTCGGGTGCCCCACCGCGAATCGTGATTCAAGACCGGTCTTCAGGCGAAGGCAATCAGGTATTTCGCAACGTCCCACCGCCCGAGACGGATCGTTCTTGGTCGGTGGAACTTGTGAGAGAAGGGGAACGTTGGCGAATTGCCGGTGAAGAGCCTGCTCCGATAGTGCTTGCCAAAACCCACAATCTCCAAGGCCCCATCGACGATGCGTTCATGGACGCGTTTATAGTCGTCAAGCCGACTGGCAAGGCACGGTGCCAATTGGTCGATCAATGGACCAACGCTGAATTCGAGCACTTCGTCCGTGAGTGGCGGCGGCAGTTCCGGGGCGATGTGGTCGTGAAGAACGACACGGAAATCACTGCCGAAGATATCGCAGGTGGCAATCTCATTTGTTTCGGCGATCCGGCCAGCAATAAAATCATCGCTTCGATCATCGAAAAGCTACCAGTGAAATGGACCGCCGAAGAAGTGGTTATCGGCGACAAAAAATTCGGATCCGCCGAGCACGCTCCGATTTTGATTTATCCCAATCCATTAAATCCCAAGAAATATGTCGTTCTCAACAGCGGCTTCACTTATCGTGAATACGCTTACCTGAACAACGCCCGGCAGGTGCCAAAACTCCCGGACTGGGCGATCGTCGATTTGCGAACTCCCCCCGATTCGCTCTGGCCGGGTAAGATCGCTGCAGCGGATTTTTTTGATGAGAAGTGGCAAGTGAAGTGAGCAAGTAGCGTCAATATAAAAGGTGGTCTGGTTACAACCATCGAGAGCCAAGCGTGCATCTGAAGTGCCTTTTCATGTCGTCGCTCGGTGGATATTCAATTGAAAGCGGGATAATGACTAAAGCTAAATTCAACATGTGGCTGTCAATTCCAATTTTTGTGGTTCTGCTCGCTACCTTTGCTCTAAGCCGAGCCGAAGGTGCCGAGCGTCCCAACATCCTGTTCATCATGTCGGACGATCACGCTTACCAGGCGATTGGGGCGTATGGCAGCAAGGTGAACCAAACGCCGAACATCGACCGGATCGCTAAGCAGGGAATGCGGTTCGATCGAGCGTTCGTTACGAATTCGATCTGCGGTCCATGCCGGGCGGTGATCCTGACCGGCAAGTACAGCCATCTGAATGGCTTTGCGACCAACAACGATCGCTTCAACGGCGAACAGCAGAATGTCGCCAAGCTTTTGCAAGCAGCCGGCTATACGACGGCGGTAATTGGCAAGTGGCACCTGGTTTCTAATCCGACGGGCTTCGATGACTACCACATCCTGCAAGGACAAGGGCCCTACTACAACCCGGCCATGATTACCCCGCAGGGGATCGTAAAGCACGAAGGTTACACTACCGACATCATCACTGATGAAGCGCTGAAGTGGCTGAAAGAAAAGCGGGATAAGGACAAGCCCTTCTTCCTGATGTATCAACACAAGGCTCCGCATCGCAACTGGCAGCCCGGACCAAAGTACCTCGATAAGTACAAAGATGTAACGGTTCCCGAACCTGAAACCCTGTTTGACGATTACTCCGGACGAACTCCTGCAGCGGCGGAGCAGGAAATGAGCATCGCAAAGGATCTCTCGCCCCACGATCTGAAGTTAGTGAAGCAGGGGGGACTTACGCCGGAACAAACAAAGGTCTTCGAAGAGGCTTACGCAGCAGAGAATGCAGAGTTCGCCAAAGCCAATCTCACCGGCGACGATCGTACGCGGTGGATGTATCAGCGGTACGTGAAAGATTATCTCCGCTGTGTCGATTCTGTTGACGAGAACCTGGGGCGAGTGCTCGATTACCTGGACGAGTCTGGACTGTCAGAGAATACCATCGTGTTCTACACCTCGGATCAAGGGTGGTATCTCGGTGATCACGGCTGGTACGACAAGCGCTGGATGTACGAAGAATCGTTCCGGACTCCTCTATTGGTCCGTTGGCCCGGCCATATTAAGCCGGGAAGTGTGAATAAGGACATGGTAATGAACCTGGATTTTGCCGAGACCTTCCTCGAAGCAGCCGGTGCCGCCATACCGGACGACATGCAAGGCGAAAGCCTGGTGCCGATCTTTGCAGGAAAAACGCCGGACGATTGGCGGAAGAGCGTTTACTATCACTATTACGAATTTCCGCAACCACATCGGGTGCAGCCTCACTACGGAGTGCGAACCGACCGCTACAAGCTCATCTCCTTCTACAAGCGCGATCAGTGGGAACTTTTCGACCTGGAGAAAGACCCCCACGAGCTGAAAAGTGTGTACGATGACCCAGCCTATGCGGAAACGGTGGCGGAATTAAAGAAAGAGCTAGTCGCCCTGCGAGTAAAGTATCAAGATGACAACACCGTCAAGAGGTTTGAGAACCCTGCCGCAGTCAACAACAATAAAAAGAATAAGAAAGGCTCCTGAGAATTTATGTCCGACCCTTTGTTCGGCCTGCAACTTGGCCTGCGTTACCTGCACATTTTTGGCGCCATCATCCTGTTTGGCGGGTCGATTTTTGCGTTGTTCGGAGTATCGCCGGCCCTGGCGGTTTTTGATTCCACGACCCGCGGCAAACTGCATGAGGAGATTCGCCTCCGCTGGCGCTGGTTCGCTCATGCCTCGGTAACTGCGTTGCTCGTCAGCGGCATCGCCAATTTGGGGCTCGCTCCTCGATATGCGTTTGAAGGGCCATGGAGCATGCTCGGCGGGATCAAAATGCTCCTGGCGCTCCCGGTGTTCTTCATCGCCATGCTTTTGACGGGAAGCAGTGCTGCCTCACGAAAGTTCCGCGAAAAGAGCCATTTTTGGCTGACGGTAAATGTAGTGCTCGGGACCATCATTGTTCTGATCGGCGGCTTCATGCGTTACATTCCAAGGGAACTTAAAGTCAAAGCTGCAGCCCCGCCGACGGTGAATCAACCTGTTGAACCAGCCACTGACAAGCCCGTCAATCCGTAGTGGAATGCGGCTAAATACCGCATTTCGGGGAAAAAAGTGTTTCCTGTTTTGCTCTGCATGAATAAGCTAAGGACATGGGGGCGCGAGTACAAAGATCTGCTGCCCGGCCCCACTTTCTGATTCCTCTCCACCATCCCCGGACAGGAGTGAACGAATCCTATGTCTGATCGTACGCGTGCGCAAGCGATCCTTCGCCAGGCGAAGGAAGTGTTGATTCAGCGTCTCACGGAATACGTGCTCGACCATGAGGAAGAAATCCTCGCCGATGCAAAAGGGGATTCCTACATGGGAGATATCGACACCCTGTACGATCAGGTCGGCATGCGACTTTCGCATGTAAGCCAGATGCTCGCGAATCTGCCCACTCAAGCGGAGCCCTTTCATTCCACGACTTCGACCGGCGCCCACCATTATCCCCAGCCAGGCGCGGACGACACGTTTACCGTGGCGACCGGAATGAACCCCCATGAAGATGCTTTCGTGGCCGACACGATGCCGGCTTTACCCGGCCCGGTGTTTACCGCGGCGGTTGCTTTACCGGCCCCACGCGTGAACGATTTTGAAGAAGGTCCAGCGTCGTTTGTGTTGTTTGTCTCACAGATTCGGCAGGGGAACCTGGCAGCCGCCGGGCAAACTTTAACGCGACTCTTTGAAATCGATGCCTCCCGCGGCAGTCGTTGCGCGGCATACTTCGCGGAACGGATGGAGCGGGATTCGAACTTCCTGAGTCGAGCCATGCAATTGCGAACGGAAATCCAAGGGGAAGGACACAACGGCCCCTTGGTGCTACTCTACGAATGTTTCGGCCTGACGGGCATCGAATCGGTAGCCGTATTGCAGGTACTCAGGCGAGGCCTGGAGAGTTAACGAGTGGGCATTGAGCGAGCGGTTTGAATCCGCAGGATTTCCGCCGCTCTATCGGCAGTCGAAAGATCTGCTTTTTGCGGCACGAACGTGCACTCGCTCAGGCTCTTGAACCAGGTATTCTGCCGGCGGGCAAATTGCCGCGTACGAGCTTGCACTCGTTCGAGGCAGACTTTGAAGCTGCTTTGATCGCTGGCGAGGAAATCGAGCACTTCACGATAGCCCACGGCTTGAGCAGCGGTCCTGGATAGAGTCCCATACTTCCTAGTAAGTTCTTTCACTTCGTCGATCAATCCACCAGCAAACATTTGCTCGACTCGAGCGTTAATTCGTTGGTGCAGTTCCTTTCGCGGCCAATCCAAGACAAAAACTCGGCACTGGTCTGCAGCCCGGCCATCGTCAAAATGTGTCTGGCGGTGACTAAGTGGCTGGCCGGTCGCGCGAAACACTTCCAAAGCCCGAATGATTCTGCGTTTGTCATGCGGATGCAACTTGGCGGCGGCCAACGGATCAATTAATTGCAGCCGTTCATGCAAGGCCTCGATGGGGACCGATTTCAACTCACTTTCAATGAGTTCGCGGAACTCCCAATCAGCTGGTGGACCTTGGTAAACACCGCGCAACAGCGATTTCAGATAGAGCGGGGTGCCACCGACAAATAAAACTTCCTTCTCTCGCGAGGAAATCTCAGAGATAGCAGCGTGGGCCGCTTTGACATACTGCGAGAGACTAAACTCTTGATCGGGAGAGACAATGTCCAGCAAATGGTGCGGGACTCGCGCTCGATCTGCGGCCGACGGTTTTGCCGTGCCAATATCCATGTCGCAGTACAGCGTCATCGAGTCGAGCGATACAATCTCGGCGTTGAGTCGCTCTGCCAGTTCCAGAGCAACGGCACTTTTTCCTGCTGCCGTTCCGCCGGTCAAATACCAGGCGGGAGGAGCCGGAGGGAGTTCCTCAACGGATGGAAGTTCATATTCCGAAGTCATGATTGCTCCGCAACCGACGCAATTCGCCGGCAAATTTCTTGTTGCAGCAGCGCGAATGCTGCGGCCTCTTGGTCCCCGGCCGTCTTGTTCACCATCATTGCCAAACTCGCCATTTCGCGTTGTATCTCGTCGGCCGAAAGGATGCCAATTCTTGTCGCGAGAATCGCCGCTTCGAGAACGGCGTGCTTGGCTCGATTAAATCCAAAAAAGGGCCGCCCTTCGCCGCGATGAATGATTTGGCAATGCAACGTTGTCCGTTCGGCTACATCGTCGAACTCTTCCACGCGGAACTCGAACCAACGACATGTGTCGGAGAGCATCGGCACGTCGACTTGCACGGCAGGAACCAAAGCAGGCAAAGTTTCGACCATTCCCAACGCCGCTCGAGCGAGCAATTCAACATCGTCCGTTACGTGAAACACCCCCTCCGGCCATTCGCGAAGGTTGGAATAGGTCTGGGCAGTACGGAACGGCCGCAAGGTGAATTGCGTAAGATCACGATCCACCAACGGCCCCATCGGCGCAAGGTTAACTTTCCCTGCGAGGTCACGTGTCGTCACCAGTCCTTCCAGGATCAATGGCATCGTTCAATCCATCAAAAGGTGATTGGCTGGGACGGCAAAGCGAAAACAGGTGTCGGCAGCGGGCTTTCCTCCGCTAGTTCCGGCAGTGGCGATTCTACGGAAATTCCAGCTGCGGACAAAAAGTTTGCCAGTAGGCGGAACCCATGCTCAGTGAGAATTGATTCTGGATGAAACTGCACACCAAAGACCGGCAGGCTGCGATGAGCCATCGCCATCGGCAAACCGTCCTCGCAGCGAGCCGTGATTCGCAACACCGCAGGCAAGGTCGCTTCGTCGACAATCAAGGAATGGTATCTCCCTACTGCAAACCGCGGTGGGATTCCCTCGAATAACCGGCTGCTGTCGTGCAAAATAAGACTTTTTTGGCCGTGGCGCGGAACTGGAGCGCGAATGATCCTGCCCCCCAGCGCCGCCGAAATGGTCTGGTGCCCCAAACAAACGCCCAACATCGGCACCGTCTGATGAAACTGCCGGACAATTTCCAGCGAACTCCCTGCCTCTTGCGGCGTGCAGGGTCCCGGCGAAAGGACAATGGCTCGCGGTGGATCAGCAGTCAACTGGGCGAGATCTAGCTCATCGTTTCGGACGACCGTTGTCGCATGCCTCAAACGGTTGAAGTACCGAGCGAGGTTGTGCGCGAAACTGTCGTAATTGTCGATCAGCAAGATCATAGGGAACTTCAAACCTTCTGCCCGGGTTGGGGGACTCCCCATTATGCTGCTAAATTAAAGTTCGTGAATGAGTCGTCGCGTCATCGATATTGTATTTCCTCATCGAGTCCACCATGGAAGCCTCCGCCCGCGAGTTTTTGATCCGCCTTCTCGAAACCCCCAGTCCCTCCGGCTACGAGCGTCCGATTCAACATGTGGTGCGGGAATACGCCGCCACCTTTGCCGACGAAGTTCGCACCGATCTGCACGGCAACGTCATCGCTTGCAAGAATCCACAAGCGCCACTTCGCGTGATGTTTGCCGGGCACTGCGATCAGATCGGCATGCTAGTGACCCATTTTCACGACCAAGGGTTCATTTACGCCCAAACCATCGGCGGCTGGGATGCCCAACAACTCATCGGTCAACGAATGGTCATCTGGTCCGAAAATGGACCGATTCCGGCAGTGATTAGCCGGAAGCCGATCCACTTGCTTACCGACGAAGAGCGTAAGCAGGTGGTAAAGCTCGAAGACCTGTGGCTCGACATCGGTGCGAAGAGCAAGGAAGAGGCGACCGGGCTCGTGCAGATTGGCGACCCAGTCACTTTGCAACTTGGTTTCCAAGAGATGCGCAACGGCATGGCGAATTCACCTGGGATGGATAACAAAGTTGGCGTGTGGGTTGTGATCGAAGCGTTGCGTCGCGCGGCAGTCAATCCGTTGAAGTGTGGCGTGTATGCGGTCTCGACCGTGGCTGAGGAAATTGGTCTCCGTGGCGCTCAAACCAGTGCCTTTAGTGTCGATCCGCACGTTGGCATTGCCGTGGACGTCACGCATGCAACCGATTGCCCAACCATCGATAAGCGTCAACAAGGTGATGTCGCCCTCGGCAATGGCCCCGTGGTTCCCCGCGGACCGAATATGAATCCGCATGTCGTGCAGCGTCTGATGAATGTCGCGAAAGCGAAGGAAATCAAGTTCCAGCCGACCGCGAGTGGCCGAGCGCAATCGAACGATTCCAACGCTTTGCAAATCAGCCGCGCCGGTGTGGCCACGGGACTCGTCGCCATACCCAATCGCTACATGCACAGCGCAGTGGAGATCGTTTCACTCGACGACATCGATCGCGCGGCAGACCTTCTCGCCGAGTTTGTGTCAAGTTTGACCGGAGATGAGGATTTCACCCCCTAAATTCCCGGATTCTGGTCACTCCGGCCAGCGTCCTTCAGCCTGTAGTTGCAGGGTCAGTTCCTTCACAGTCTCCACGGGCAACACATTCGTCACCGATTCCTCGCCCAAGTTGGCGAGCGGTCCTGCCAGATCTGGATGTTCTCTCAACAACATTTCCCACAACCGCAGGCCGCGTGTGACTTCAATCGAGCGGCGGCGGCCGAACTCAGTTAGTGAATAGGCTTGGGCGGCATTAAACTTGATCATTCCCTCGACGATGCCGCGGTTGATCACCGCCGCAGCCCGGCGTGGCGACCATGACTTCCGACCAGTGATATCCTCGCGAGTAAAGTTCCAGGCAACATCAGGCGGCTGCGCTTTTTTTGCCGCGCTCTCCCGCTTTTCAAAAACAATCTTCAACAATTGCCGTTCCTCCAGTTCTTCTTGAAACCGACGGTTCAGCAACCAGCGTGCAACCAATCCTCGGGATGTACCGGCCAACAACGAAAACACGAATAGTGTCGTCCCGGTCAGCACGATAATCGGCCCTGCAGGAAGCAAAGACAAGTAAGTGCTCGCCATCGTTCCGAGCAAGCCAATCCCAAAACCAAAAATCCCGGCCAGGATCAGCATGCTCGATAGGTGATGAGTCCAAAAGCGAGCAGCCGCGCCGGGCAGGATCAGCAGGGAAGCAATCATCACCACTCCCACCGCCGGCAAGCCCACTACCACTGCGACCGCAATCAGCGCCATCATCAACATATCGAGGCGATAGACGGGCCAGCCGAGCGTGCTCGCGAAGTCACCGTCGAACGAAATCAACTTGAATTCTTTGTACAGCAGCACTACCGCAACCAGGCAAATTCCCGCGAGGGTGGCGATCCAAAACAAATCGCCGCGCGTCATGCCGGCCGTCTTCCCCAACAGGAATGAATCGAGCCCCGCTTTGTTGCCGCCGGGAAAGTGATTCTGGATTAATCGGCTCAGCACGACCCCTAGGCCAAAAAACACCGTCAACACAATTCCCAGTGCCGCGTCTTCCTTCAACTTTGTGTACCGTCGCAACGCTGCGAGCACCGCGTTCCCTAGCAAGCCCGAAGCAAACGCACCCAATAGTAGCACGGGCAAACGACGCTCCCCCGTCAGCATGAACGCGAGGCAAATGCCCGGCAAAGCCGCGTGAGCGAGTGCATCTCCCGTGAGTGCCCGGCGACGTAAAATCGCAAACACCCCTACAAGTCCCGTTGCCGCACCGAGCAAGGAAACGCCAGTCAACACCACCAGGGTGTTGTACGCGATCATGGCCTTTGCCCTTTCAGCGCGTCTCCCGCCGCATCAAGCACTGCCAATCTCCCACCATAAGTCTTACGCAAGTTCTCCGGTGTGAAAGTAGTTTCCACAGGGCCGGACGCCACGATGCGCATGTTCAACAGCACTACATAATCAAAGTACTGCGGCACGGTACGCAGATCGTGATGCACGACCACGATCGTTTTGCCCTCTTGCCGCATCGCCAACAGCAATTCAAAAATCGTGCGCTCCGTCGCTGCATCGACTCCCGCGAACGGTTCATCCATAAAGTACAGGTCGGCTCTTTGAGCGAGCGCTCGCGCCAAAAACACGCGCTGCTGTTGCCCGCCCGAAAGCTGTCCAATCTGTTGTTTTTCGAAGGCCGATAGACCAACTCGCGCCAAACATTCACGGGCCCAGGCTCGTTCTGCAGGACCGGGACGGCGAAACCAACCCAGCGAGCCGTACGTTCCCATCAAAACGACATCCAACACGTTGACCGGGAAATCCCAGTCAACACTCTCCCGCTGCGGCACGTAACCAATCTGGCGGCGAACCTGGTCGACCCCTTTCCCGAACATCTCCACGCGCCCACTGGCCAGCGGGATTAACCCCAGTGTTCCTTTAATCAGCGTGCTTTTCCCCGCTCCGTTCGGACCGATGACCGCAGCTAACTGAGGCTGACTCAGCACCAAATCGATATCCCACAATACGGGCTTACGGTTGTAAGCCACCGTCATGTCGTGAATATCGAGAACAGCAGTCATGCGGCCTGGCGAGCGAAATTCGAGCAAACAACAATTCAACTACTTTAATGCCGATACGATCGTCGAGACATTATGGCGAATCATACCAGCGTAAGTACCTTCCGGCGTTCCTGCCGTTCCCATCGCATCGGAATATAACTCGCCGCCGATCTTCAATAAGTGCCCTTGTGCGCCGCACCCTTCCACCAGGGACTTCACGTTTTGATCGGAGACACTCGTTTCCACAAACACCGCCTTCACGCGCTGCTCAATCAGAAAATTGACCAGATCGTTCACTTGTTTCACCCCGGCTTCGCTTTCCGTACTGATCCCTTGAATACCTCGCACGTCGACCTCATACGCACGGCCGAAGTAACGAAAAGCATCGTGGGCGGTGACCATCACCCGTTGTTCGGGCGGAATCGTCGCCAAGGCTTCCTTGGTCTCCGCGTGTAGCTTGGCAAGTTCCTGTTGATAGTTGCTGCAGCGCTCTCGATAAAGGTCTGCATGCTCCGGATCAAACTCGGCCAATCGATCCCGAACGACGCTTGCGCCGGTGCTCCACAATTCAACGTCGAACCAAACGTGCGGATCGTGAACGCCCGCCTCATTCGACAACAGTCGCTGGTGCTCCATCCCAGCGGTGACGGCAAACGTTGGCTTCTGCTGGGCGAGTCGCTCGAACAGATCCGTCATCTTTCCTTCCAAATGTAGCCCCGAGTAAACAATCATATCGGCCGATTGCAGCAGTCGCGCATCGCCGGGGGACGCCTTGTAAAGGTGCGGATCCACTCCTGCTCCCATCAGCGCGGTCACCTCCACTTGTTTGCCACCGACCTGCGAAACCAGGTCGGCCACCATCCCCGTCGTGCAGACAATCCGAATCGGAAACTTCCCCGCGAACTTCATCTCCGTCGCTGGGGTAACGGGAGTTGGATTCGCGCAGCCGCCAACCATCAGCACGCTGAGCGTGACGCAGGCGAGGATCGTGACAAATAATTTTCTGGCAAAAATCATACGTTCCGCTGTCTTCTGTTGGGCAAAACCGAGGTTTTGACGAGTCAAAAAGTTCTGTTGAGTATCTATCGACAGGTCCGGTTGGTCAAGCCGACACGCCGCTGGCCCCAAACGGGTGAACAGTCCTAAAACCACCGTTTTTGGAAACCCTTCCGAGCACAAAACGATCGTCGCAAACATTTGTCTAACAACGCTTTAACATCGAAAGTCAATTCCTGGCTGTTAGCGCCTCATCCAGGGGGGGTGAACAGGGCACGTTTTGCTCTCGTTGGACCCCAAAAATCCATGCTAGCAGTCAATCCATCAACGAACGAATTGGACAGCGACGTGAAAATTCAAAACGAAAGCTGTAATTCACCCCGAGGCCATCCTACGGATTCATTGATTGTTTATCAATAAATGGAGAACAGTTTTTTATCACCGCTGGCAACGTTCCTCTTGCTGGTACACGCTTTGCAAACAATGAACGCAGCCTCCCCTGGGTTCGCTAGAATGCCGCCAGCGAATACCACTCGCGAAGTCATTTTCATCTTTTCGGAAAGCTCTGCATGTTTCCCATTCATGACGACAATCGCGACCGGCGACTCTTCCCCGTGGTGAATATCGTTTTGATTGTGATCAACGTGTTCGTGTTCTTCGTCTTGCAAGGGATGGGGGCGAATGATGATTTCACATACGCCTGGTCAACCGTGCCGCAGGAGATCATGACCGGCACAGACATCGTCACTCAGGACAGCGTGCAGCAGGCGAATATCGAAGGGCAGGTGGTGCAGTACAAAGTTCCCGGCCTGAAAAAGACGCCGGTTTCGGTCTATTTGACCCTGTTGACCGCCATGTTCATGCACGGCGGAATTGGCCACATTTTTGGCAACATGTGGTTCTTGTGGATTTTTGGAGACAACATCGAAAACGACCTCGGCCGACTGTGGTACACGCTGTTCTATCTGGCCAGCGGACTTTTGGCGGGGCTGGCGCACGTTTTCGGCACCTATATTCTGAGCGGGCCGGAAAGTCCCGGCATGCTCATTCCTTGCCTGGGAGCTTCGGGAGCCATTTCAGGCGTGATGGGAGCCTATCTGGTGCTGCATCCCCTGCGCAAGGTAACGGTGCTTTTGTTGCGTTTCTACATGGAAGTGCCGGGGTACGTGGCCGTGGGTCTGTGGTTTGGCATGCAGGTGGTGCTCAGTCTATTTTCGGGCGGAGAGGGAGGAGTCGCGTACGGCGCTCATATCGGCGGCTTCATTGCCGGGGCTGTATTGGTGTTGCCACTGCGCTTTTTGAGCCGGCCGACGTCGCCCGATTTAAGAGCGTCGACGTTGCGGGATGGCTTTCGGTCGGACGATGATTGGCGAAACTAGATCGGTTCCATCCTCTTGAAAACCGCTGAATTTGGTCCCCAGTCCATCGATTCCCATTTGACAGCCCCACCCCGCGTTGCCTATGATTAAAAGTGTTCACCACGGCGATTGACGCCGGGTGCGCGAGCTGGTTCCGGTGCAGCCCCAGAAATGTCGTTTCGGGGAGTGCACCCGCTTTCGCCGCTCGCGGGAGCTTAATTCTTTCTCCCTTGCGAGAGCGTATCATGACCATATCGTTGCTGGCGTTCATGGGTATCGGTACCACGGAACTTGTCATCGTGGCCATCATCGTTTTAATTCTCTTCGGCAGCCGTCTGCCTACCGTTATGGGCTCCCTGGGTAAGGGAATTCGAGACTTCAAGAAGGGGATGAGCGAAGAGGACGACTTGGAAAACAACGCCAAGAAACCGATCGAATAAGGGTGGCCTTCGTCAGCCTCTGACCGAAGTGTCCCACTTAGGAGAATTGGTATGTTTGGACTAAGTGTTCAAGAAATGATGATCGTGGGGATCGTCGCCATCTTGTTATTCGGCAAGCGTTTGCCCCAGGTCGCCAAGACGGCCGGCGGATATTATCGAGACTTTCGTAAGCAGTTGACCGACTTGCAATCGCAAGTCGATTTCACGGAAAGTTTCAATTCAGCTCCCACCAAATCACGTAGCAAGCCGCGCCGCGTTTATGCCGACGATTACGAAGAAGTCTCGGCCCCGAAATTCATTCCCCCGCCGGCTGAATCGGCCGGGGATGCGGATGAATCGCCATCATCCAAGGCGGGGTAGTGTTGGACTGGGGCTTAGATACTGCTTCCCTTGCCAGGTATCTCGCCGTTCGAGCTCCGCCAAGAGAGCCTTCCTCACAGCCGGTTTATCGAGGCACCACGAGGGACCAAGAAAATAATCCGGCGGCGCTTCGCCACTAATCCGCTCGACGATCATCTTGGGTGGCAAGACTTCCAGGAAATCGACGAGCGTCTTGAGATACTCATCTCGCTCCATCGCCGCCACTTCGCCGCGCTCGTACTGCTCTCCCAGTGGCGTATGTTTCACATAATACAAGTTGTGAATCTTCACCGAATCGATCGGCAGGCGGGCGACTTCGCGAGCCGTCGCGAGCATGTCTTCGTACGTTTCGCCTGGCAGGCCGAGCATCACGTGGGTGCAGATTTCGAAGCCGCGTCCGGCACTCCGCTCGACCGCATCCACAAAGCTCGCGTAGTCGTGCCCGCGATTCATGGCGATCAGCGAACGATCATGAATCGTCTGCAGGCCAATCTCGACCGATAAATTGGTTCGCCCGGCGAATTCGGTGAGCAGTTCCAGGACATCGTCCGGCAAGCAATCGGGGCGCGTGCCGATTGCCATCGCAACAACCTGCGGATGCTCTAAAGCACGTTCGTACAGGGGCCTGAGCTTTTCGACGGGGGCGTAGGTGTTCGTGGCCGGTTGGAAGTAGGCACAAAACTTCTGGCAGTCGTACCGCATCTGCAACCGGCGGATGCCGTCGGAAATCTGCTCCAGAATATCGCGGCGGCGGACCCGTCGGCTGGGGCTAAAACTGCGATTATCGCAGAAGGTGCAGCCTCCCTTGGCCACGGTTCCGTCGACGTTGGGGCAGGTAAAACCAGCGTCAATTGAGACTTTTTGGATCCGCTGGCCGTACTTTTGCTTCTGATGGAAGCTGTAGGGATAGTACCGATGCCCGGCCGCTCGCCAGTCGTAGGGTGGAATTGTCGCGGCCGTTTGAGTTGACGACATCCCCCCCCCAGGAATACAGTGAGCGTTAGGCAACAGTGAAACTAAGGCGGAGCAGCCACAACTCCGTCTTGAGGCATCTTAGGTGGCGACGTCAGGCGTCACAAGGGTTTCTATGTACGGCGAACTTATCCCAGAAGGTGGCGGCGATGTGATTCCGTTAAGCAAACCGGAATTGACGGTCGGCCGCCGTGAAAGTTGTGACATTGTTTTGCGCTTTGCCAATGTCTCCGGCAAGCATTGCCAACTGACCCTGGAGAACGGCTATTGGTTTGTTCAGGATCTCAATAGTCAGAATGGGGTCAAAGTGGATGGGGTGCGCACCTCTCACAAGGTCTTGCAGCCAGGATGCATCTTGTCCGTAGCCAAGCACCACTACAAGGTTTATTACTCACCTCAAGAGTTGGGAGCTTCGGGCCCGCCGCCGGTCGTTGAGAATGAGTTGAACAACATCATGAGCAAATCGTTGATGGAGCGGGCAGGATTGGTCCGCCGGAAGCCAGGTGCAAACGACGACCGGGGTTAGGGCTGCAAGTTCTGCTTGGGAAGCTGGGTTCGGACGATGGCCCAGCTTGCAACTATTTTTCTAGAGCTCTTCCTATTTTCTAGAGATCTTCACAATTCGCTTGCGGATTTCCGCTGCCCGCTCTAATCTCTTGTTCGGGTCTGCGAGTTCAAATTCTAGTTCGCTGCGCATTTTCGCGTTATGGCCGCGCATTAGTATTCGCATAGGTCCCTCCAGAAGATTCTCGGGCGGCAAAACTTCACCTCTTTAGAATTGTGAGCAGCCTTGATGTCACGGACAAAAACTTCCAAACGCAAACTTGGTTTCGAATCTCTGGAAGACCGCCGCGTGTTCGCCGGTCAAGTAACGGCCACGGTCGTCAATCGCGAACTGGTCGTTACCGGCGGTGCCGCTGCGAATTTTGTTACGGTGCAACAGCAAGTCGTCGGTGCCGGCGTGCTGCATTACGTGGTTCGTGGGTTGGCATTCGAAGGGAACTTCACCGCCAGTGGCGATCCGATTACTCCGGCCGTCGGACCGACGCAAGCGAATCAAACGAAAGTGAACAACACGGCCGACGTCGTTCGCTTTCCAGCCTCTGGAATCGATAAAGTAAAAATCTCGCTTAAGGGTGGGAATGATGCGGTTCGCATCGGAGGCGATACGGGAGGAGTGACGACATTCGTCACCAATCGCTTGCAGGTTGAAACGGGACTCGACAACGACTATTTGCTGGTCAAGAACGTGCGGATCGACGGCGCTCCCGACGAATTCAGCTATCTGCACACGACGCAAATCGTTCCTTCCACGGCCAGAGGACAGCTTGAAGCCGGTAACGACAAACTCGTCGTGCAGAGTTTGCGCTTCAATAACACTGATCTGTTCATGGGAACTGGGGGAGGAAACGACAGCATTTTTCTCAGTAATCTGGTTACTTTAGGAACAGAAAGTGAATTTTTCCTGTACGCAGGAGCTGGAAACGACCGTCTGAACTGGTCTAGCTCCAATCTCAGTCTCGGCAAGCAGTCAGCTCTCTTTATGGGTGCCGGGACCGATAACGCCATAATTTCCGGAGTTGCTAACCAAAACTTACTGGTGGACCTGGGGGCCGGTAACAGCGACGTGTTGAGAGTTAGCTCAATCCGAAACGTCCTCAAAACGACAGTCCGCGGCGGCGAAGGTAGCGGCGACGGATTGACTAAGGCTGATTCGAGCAGCAATAACCTGGGTCCCAATCCAGCCTTTAGCGGCTTGGAATTTAACGACTTCATTTAGAACTTTTACCGTGAACCCTGGCCCGTGAATTACTTCCACGGGCGGGGAAGTTCGTTGTGCTTGGCTCCATTTCACTTACTACGAAAGAATCGCATGTCCTCTCGTCGCAAGCTTGGTTTTGAATCGCTGGAAGACCGCCGCGTATTCGCGGGAGATGTTTCTGTCTCGGTTGTTGGTGGTGAACTGCGGATCGTCGGCGATAATGCTGCGAACTATGTCAACGTGCAATTGAAAACGATTCAGGGAATGAAGCAGTTTTTGGTCACAGGTATCCCCTTCACCGGGCAGTTCAATTCGGCCGGTGATCCCATCGCGGGAACTACCGGCGCATCGGCAACCCTCATTAACGGTCAGGGTGCTTCCTTCAACGCAGCCGCCACGAAGGTCTCCATCTCTATGGGTGGCGGCAATGATGCAGTGGTTTTAGGGGGTGGTACGAACGTGCACGAATTCGCCGTGCAGAGTTTGAAAGCAAACCTGGGAACGGGGAGCGACTACTTGAAGATCAAGACGGCGCGCGTCACGTCGAATGTCACCACGCAATTGCTGATGACACAAGCCACGGCTGCTGCTGCGGCGGCAAGTGAGGCAGGGAACGACAAAATCGTTCTGGAAGGTTTCAATTCGCCGCTGGCGGGCGCGAAACTGGTGATGGGTGGGGGAAACGACCAGATCATCGCCTCAAAAATTAACGCGAAAGGAACTGGAACGTCCGTGATTGTCGATGCCGGCAATGGTGTCGACAAAATGTCGCTGGCCAACGCCGCGTTGTTCAACGTCACCTTCAACGGTGGGATTGGGAACGATCGCTTTACTACGACAGATTCCAGTTTCAATAACGTTACCGTCAACGGCGGGGACGGAAACGATATCGTAATTGCTAGTGAGAGCCGCTTTGCGAATGTAGTGGTGAACGGCGGCAATGGCTCGGACAGCGTGACGGTGAACCGCGTCACACTCAACAAAGTGACTCTGAACATGGGAACTTCTGCCGAGCGAGACACGGTGACGGTCAGCAATACCGCTGCTAATGAAGCGATTATCGACATGGGGGCAGGCAACGGCGATTTGCTGAATCTGATCACCGAAGTGGGCATCCGGAATCGAACGATTCTCAAGGGTGGTGCTGGCACGGGGGATGAGCTTCGGATCGGTAACCGCCAACGCGTGGGTGCGAGCAATCCCACGATCACCGGTTTTGAAATCAAGCCGGCTGGGCTGTAAAAGCCCCGCATTTCTGACAAAATGCTAAGGACCGCTGGTGCCCACTTGCCAGCGGTCCTATTGTTTCAGAACGGCTTATGACTAGCCGATAATGGATGGCGCGATTCGCCGAAGGAGCTTTTGCATGCGTTGTTTCGCCTTTCACTTGATGCCCTGGGACCGTTTGCCGGCCGATTTCACCGAGAAATACGAGTCTGCCTGGACCTGGCTGCCGAATTCGTTCTATGACCCGAAGCACGGCAACACCCTTTACAACCGCTATCTGGACGAATTGGTCTACGCCGACCAACTGGGCTTCGACGGGGTGTGCGTCAACGAGCATCACCAAAATGCTTATGGCACGATGCCCAGCCCGAACCTGATGGGTTCTATCCTCGCTCGCCAAACCAAGAACTGCAAAATCGCCGTCATCGGCAATGCACTTCCCCTCTACAACCCGCCGACGCGCGTCGCGGAAGAATTCGCGATGATCGACGTCATCAGCGGCGGCCGCCTGATCGCCGGGCTCGTCGTAGGTGGTGGGCCGGAATATTACAGCTTCTCGATGAACCCGACTTTTGCCCGGGCGATGTTCACCGAAGCGATGGATTTGGTGCTCCGCGCCTGGACCGAGCCGGGACCGTTCGAGCACTACGGCGAGTTCTGGAAGCTGAAGTACGTTAATCCTTGGCCCCGTCCGATTCAGCAGCCCCACCCGACGATCTGGATTCCTGGTGCGGGAAGCAAGGAAACCATCGACCTGGTCGCTGCCCGCCGGTTCGGTTATATGGGAATTCCTTACTTCCACATGAGCTTTTTCGAGAAGAACTTCTCGGCCTTCCGCGAAGCTGCCCAGAAGCACGGCTACGAGTCGTCGCCGTATCAACTCGGCTGGCTCTGCCCGATTTACGTGGCCGATTCCGACGAACAAGCGTGGGAAGAATATAGCCGGCACTTGTTCTACTTCGCCCACGCCTTGCTGAAGGGACTGGTGGTTTTCCCACCAGGCTACACCAGTGCGCGGTCGATCGCCGGTATCAACAAAGCGATGGGGCAATTTTTGAGCACGGTGAAGACGCGGAAGGAAGTCGAAGAGGGAGGCTACGCAATCGTCGGTAGCCCGGCCACCGTACGCGACAAACTGATCGAGTACTCGAAGCGGCTCCAAGTGGGCAACTTGCTGGGACTGTTCCAACTGGGAACGCTGCCGGCCGATCTAACGCTAAAGAGCATGACGCTGTTCGCGAACGAAGTGATGCCCGCGCTGCGAAAAGAAGTGCAGTGGGATATTCCGCTGCCGGAACCGGCTGGCTACGCCGTGCACGCAGCACCGTAGCAGTGCATCGACGTCGATTGCGGCGTTGGTCGAAATTCCTTGGTGACGCCGGCTTGGACTCTGGCAGGCGTCCCAGGGATTTGTACCACCGATGTGCCATAAAAGCACATGGTGTGGGCCTCTGCCGTTTCTTGCCGTAGAATGTCGGCCTCTAGCTTTCCTCCGCTTCCTAGCTGATCTTATGCCCACCACTGATTTCGTCGACATTTTCGGCAAGAAAACGCAGCTCACGGTAGGTGGCGAAGGCCCTCCACTGCTTTATCTCCACAGTGCCGGCGGCGAGACCGATTGGCTGCCGTTTCATGAACTCTTGGCCGCGAAGTATCAGGTCTTTTTACCCGCTCATCCCGGCTTCGCCCTTTCCGGCGGGCTGGAGCAGATCAAAGATATTCAGGACATGGCCTGGCACTATGTCGACCTGTTCGAGCAGCGTGGCTGGAAGCAGATTCCGGTCGTCGGCTTTTCCCTGGGGGCGTGGCTCGCGTGCGAGATTGCTGTTCTTCGACCCGAATTGATCAGCCGGATTGTGCTAGTTGCCGCGGCCGGCCTGCATGTTCCCGGCTCGCCGATGGCGGAACTGTTTATCGACGACCTAGAGAAAATCAAAACGCTGCTTTTCTTCAATCCGAATGATCCCTCGATTCCAATCGCATTGCCCAAGAATCTCGACGACCCGCGGATCTTGATGTGGCTGCGCGCCCGCGAAGCGACCGCCCGCGTCGGCTGGAATCCTTACCTCCACAATCCCAAGCTGAAGAACCACCTCCGCCGCATCACTTGCCCGGTGCAAATCATTTGGGGACGCCACGACCGGCTCATTCCGCTCGCCCACGGCGAGTTCTACCAGTTCCATCTGCCGAATGCGAAGTTGCAGGTCTTAGAAAATTGCGGCCATATGGTCCCCTTTGAAAAGCCGCAGGAGTTGGCGGACGGGACGCTGGGGTTCCTCTCCGGCTAAACGACCGGTTCTAGCGGTTCTCCCTGTTGCAACTCGAATAACTGCTTAAGTTCAGCCGCTAGGATTCTTAGCGGTCCGGGGCCTGCCCGTTCCTAGCGGCATTCCGAAACCCCGCCGTTCTTTGAACTTACTCCCTCGCGGCGGCACTAATGGGAGTTAAGATATATTGAATGGCCGGACTTTACTGCCTGAACGCAGTCGAGACCGGCGAGTTCCGCACGCCACGGCCCTTAACACCTGCCGCCCACGCATGAGCGATCAACAAGCCGATATCCAAGCCACCATTGCCGAGTCCCACGCTATTCGCCAGTTGGCGGACGCTCGCGAGAAATTGGTCTCGCAACTGGCGCAAGTCATCGTGGGACAACAGGAAGTCATTGAAGAACTACTGATCAGTATTCTCGCACGCGGCCATTGCCTGCTCGAAGGGGTGCCGGGTCTGGCAAAGACGCTGCTTGTCAGCACGCTGGCTCGCACGCTGAGCCTGTCGTTCAGCCGCATTCAATTCACGCCCGACCTCATGCCGGCGGACATCACCGGCACGGAAATCATCGAAGAGAACCGCAGCACCGGGGCACGTGAACGACGCTTCCTGGAAGGTCCGCTCTTTTCGCACGTCATTCTCGCGGATGAAATCAACCGTACCCCTCCCAAGACGCAAGCGGCGTTGCTCGAAGCGATGCAGGAACGGCAAGTCACCGTCGGCCGGGTGCGTCACAAACTGAGCGATCCGTTTTTTGTACTCGCGACCCAGAACCCCATCGAGCAAGAGGGAACCTATCCGCTGCCGGAAGCGCAGCAGGATCGTTTCATGTTCAAAGTGTTTGTCGATTACCCCAGCTTTGATGAAGAGTTCGAGGTCGCCCGCCGGACCACTTCGATTCAGACCGACAACATCCAACCAGTTCTTACTGGCGAAGAAATCCTGGCTCTGCAACGACTGGTCCGCGAAGTGCCGGTCAGCGATCACGTGATTCGCTTTGCATTGTCAGTCGTGCGACAGACGCGCGTGGGGCACGATGGCATTCCTGATTTTGTCAGCGACCAACTCAGTTGGGGTGCTGGTCCGCGGGCGGTGCAGTTTTTGATTCTCGGCGGCAAGGCGCGAGCGTTACTTCGCGGCCGGACGCATGTTTCCACAGAAGATATTCAAGCCTTGGCCCGCCCGGTATTGCGGCATCGAATCGTCGTTAGTTTTGCCGCCCAAAGCGACGGCATCTCTGCCGACAAAATCATCGACCGCATTCTTTCGGTAACTCCGACTCGCGAAGACGAACTCACCAACGATGCCCGATTCAAAAAGATTTTTGCATCCTGAGGCCGTCAGTCGCATTTCGAAACTCGAAGTGCGGGCGCGGCACATAGTGGAAGGATTCCTGTCAGGGATGCATCGCAGTCCGTACTTCGGGCAGTCGGTGGAGTTCCTGCAGCATCGCGAATATGTCGCCGGGGACGACCTGCGCCATGTCGACTGGAAAGTCTGGGCTCGGCAGGATCGACTTTACGTCAAGCAGTTTGAAGAAGAAACCAACCTGCGTTGTACGCTCTTGGTGGATGTCTCCCACAGCATGAGTTACGGCCGAGGCCCGCTGAACAAATACAGCTATGGCGCTACGCTGGCCGCCAGCCTGGGCTATTTGATCTTAAAGCAGCAAGACGCCGTAAGTTGCATCACGTTTGACGAAAAAGTCCGGATGCAAATTCCGTCCCGCAACCGGCAGAATCACGTCCTGGCCATTTGCGAGGCGTTCGATCAATGCTCGCCGGCCGAGAAGACCGACATGTACGCGATTATGCGACAAATGGCGGAAGGCTTACCGCGACGAGGCATGATTATTGTTGTTTCGGACTTGCTTGCCGATCGTCCCGGACTGGTCAAAGGGCTGAAACTGCTGCGGCAGCGGGGCCATGATGTGCTCGTTTTTCAAGTCCTTGATGACGACGAGCTCGATTTTCCGTTCACCGGGCCAACTCGTTTCGACGGGCTGGAATCGCTGGACCATTTGAACTGCAACCCGCGGGCACTGCGCGACGGATACCTGGCCGCACTGCAAGCGTTTCTGGATGACGTTCGCCGCGAGTGTGCCCGCAACACCATTGATTACGCGCTCGTCCGCACCAGCGATCCCCTTGATGCCGCCCTCGCCAAGTACCTAAGCAATCGGCTAGGGATGCACCACCGGAATTGAATAACGAATGACAAATGAAAAATGTCAAATGAAAAAGAGGAACCCTATCACACCAACACCGAACTTAGCCTGCTGAACTCTCTTTGACATTTGAACTTTGTCATTTGACATTCGCTTACCGCTTTCCATTCGCTTTCGTTCTCCATGCTCTTCCTTCACCAAGCACTAACCTGGGGTTTCCTGCTCACCTTGGTGCCGCTGTTGATCCACCTGATCAACATGATGCGGCACCAACGCGTGCAATGGGCTGCCATGGAGTTCTTGCTGCAGAGCTATCGCAAGCATCGGCAGTGGGTGTGGCTGAAGCAGTTTTTGCTTTTGATGGCTCGCATGCTCGCCGTGGCACTGATCGTGGCTTTGCTGGCACAACTGATCACGCGCGATCGCTGGCTGCAGTTTTTTGGCGGCCAAACGACGCATCACTACGTCCTTTTGGACGACAGTTACTCGATGTCCGAACGGACTAGCGGCGCCAGCGCCTTCGACGTTGCCCGGCAGGCAATCACGCGTCTCGTTGCCGGCGCGGAGAATGCGGATTCGCCACAGCGATTCACGCTCGTGCGATACTCCCAGGCCGCCAAGAGTTCTGCTGCCGGAGATAGCTCGAGTCTTTCCAGTGCCGTCGACTTCAACGCGGCCATCGCGGCCAACGGTTTAGAATTGAAGCTGCAGGAAAAGTTCCGGACCGTCGAGCCCACAGAGTTGTCCCTCGGGCCCGATCCGGCGCTGGCACTCGTGAATCAGTTGATCGGCGATTCCCCCGATGAAGTCCCCTTGGTGCATCTGTTCTCCGATTTCCGTCAGCCGGACTGGGATGCAGCCGCGGAAACCAAGGAACAGCTTCGTCGCTTGCGGGAGCACAAAGCGGAAATTCACCTGCTGCAATGTGCGCGTCCTGCGGAGCCCAATTTGGGGATCATCGAAATCAGTCCCGCCAACGATACGCGCGCGGCAGCGGTCCCCTTATTCGTCAATATCAAGGTGAAAAACCACGGCTTGCGACCGGTCAGCCGGGTTCAGGTCAAGGTGCGTTCGATTGAATACCCAGCAGAGGATGTGCAGGCCGCTGCGATCGAACAATTGCAAGGGACCAGCGAAGACGTGGTGACCTTGATGATTGAAGAGTTGGGCCCGGGGGAATCGGTGGTCCGACGGGCCCAGTTGTATTTCCCCAAGCCGGGCAAGCATGTGGTCGAAGCTTCGATTCCAGACGACTCCGTCGCGGCCGACAATCGTCGCTGGTGTGTGATTGATTTTCCCGTGGGGGAACGAGTGCTCATCGTCGATGGTGCCATTGACCAACAGCATGCGTATTATCTACAGGCCGCCATGCAGCCCCTGCAAAGGTCTGTGACAGGTCTGCGTCCCGAGGTGAAGCCAGCGGCCTTCTTGCGAGATATTTCCCCCGAAGCGCTGCGGACTTATTCCGCCGTCTACTTGCTTGATGTGCCGCGTCTGGATGACCGAGCGGTCGAAAACTTGGAAGGTTACGTAACCAGCGGTGGCGGCCTAGCGATTTTTCTCGGCCCCGGCGCTCAGGCCGACTATTACAACCGCAGCCTGTTCAAAGAGGGCCAAGGGCTGATGCCCTACCCGATAGGCTTTGAATATGAATTGGCGGCCGCCATCGACGATGGTTCACCCGATGTCGAACTTACGAATCATCCCATATTTAGCTTCTTCACAGCGCAAACCAATCCACTCGTCAGCGGCATCACCGTGGAGAGATATCGTCGGCCGAAAGAAGGCTGGAAAGAATCGCTCGGCGATGGCGAACAGACCACCGCAGTCATCGCGCGACTCCGTGATCGCCAGCCTCTCATGCTGGAACGAAGTTTTGGCAATGGAAGGGTTGTGTGCCTGACCACAACACTTGCGCCAGACTGGAACGATTGGGCGAAGAACCCAAGCTTCGTCGTCCTGCTGCTGAAATTGCAAGGCTATTTGGCATCGCCCGAGCGAATGGACGATCCACGTTTGGTCGGCACGCCCGTGGAAGTGAATCTTGATCCCGAGCAGTTTCAAAATGAAATGACGTTCGTCATCCCAGGTCCGCAACGGGTCGAACGAACAACGATCGTGCAGAATCTGGTTGCAGATACTTCCAGCCAGAGAGTACGAGGCACGATTGGCGATCCTCGCACCGGTAAGGAAGTTGGGGCTACGGATCGAAGTGGCGTTTACGAAGCCTGGCCAGTAACGACGCTGGGTGAAGTCGCCCTACAGCGCTGGGCACTCAATGTCGCGCCGACCGAAGGAAATGTCGCCACGATCGATGGGCAAGAATTGGTTCGTCAATTGGAACCAGTCGCTGTGCAGTTCCATCGGGCAGAAAACTATCAACAAGATATCTCCCAGATGGCAGGGGTGGATCTTAGCCCCTGGTTGCTGGCCGCCCTCATTGCCTTGCTAATTGGTGAGCAAGCGTTGGCCTACTTTGCCAGTTATCACCTGGTGCAGGGAGGTGCAAAATGATCGCTCCTCTCGAAAGCTTTCCAGGGATGATCGCCCAGGCACAACTCCGCAGCCACTTCGAATGGGGTCGGCTGCAAACGTTTGATCAATGGTGGCATTGGCTGCTGCTTTTGCTCGGTGTTTCGCTCCTGGCCTGGTACATCATTTGGATGTATCGCAAGGACAGTGTCGAGCTTTCGCGCGGCGTGGCATTTAGTCTGACGACACTCCGTTTGGCCGCGATCGCCGGCTTAATTTTCTTCTTCTTTCAGCTCGAGCGCCGCACGGATCGTGAGTTTGTCGCAAACTCACGCGTGGTTGTAATGATCGACACCAGTCAGAGCATGAGCTTGCGTGATGCGGCCGGGGGAAGTGCCTCGGCCACGCAAGGACGCATGGATGCGATCGTGGCAGAGTTCTCCCAAGGGACGCTGCTCGGCGATCTGCGGAAGAAGCACGACGTTGTGGTCTGTCGCTTCGATCAATCCGATCAGCCGACGGAACTGGCGACGTTTCCAAAAATTGCCGAGAGTACAGAATCGATCAGCATTGAAGAGACACTCGTCAGCCGGCTGGCTTCCATTCGCGAAGCTCGCTGGTTGTACGGCGTGGCCTTGGCCCTGCTGCTACTCGCTGCGGTTTTAGCGTTTATGTACTTTGTGCGTTCTGCCGCGCGGCGTCCGATGGCAGGTCGTCCGGACCCTGGAATACAAAGCTGGGAACTATTGGTCGCGGTCGGTTTGCTGATCGTCGCCATCGTTTTTGGTGCCGTCGCCAACTTGCGACACTTGGAACTGCATCCGGCAGAGGTGGCTGGAATTCGTCCACCAACACCCACGCCGCCGGCATCTGTCGACGAGAGCCCTGCGGTTCCAGCAACTTCCCCGGCGGATATCAACTGGGCTGAGCGATTGATTCCGCGCGGCGGTGAAACGCGCCTGGGGAACGCGCTGCGGTCGGTGATCGAAAAAGAACGGGGCGGACCGATCGCCGGTGTGATCGTCCTCACCGATGGGGGGCAAAACGCCGGCGGCGATTGCCAGATCAGCATGCAACTGGCGCAAGAAGCTCTGCTGCCTCTCTTCCCCATCGGCATTGGTTCCGAGGATCGGCCTCTCAATCTGCGGGTCGTCGATCTGGAAGCACCCCAACGGGTCTTTCCCAACGATAAGTTCACCATCACCGGTTACGTGCAAGCCGAGGGATTGTCGGGCACGAATGTCACCGTCGAGCTATTCTCCGGAAACGAAGCAGGAGAAAACGAACTGCGTGAAGACGAGCGAACCATCGATGTTGGGAGATCGGGTGGCGTGATTCCGGTGAAGTTTGAGTTACAGCCGGAAGAGGGTGGAATTCGGACCTACACCTTAAAGATCAAACCCGTCGATCGCGAAGTCGAACTGGCGGACAATCAAAAATCGGCAAAGGTCGAAATTGTGGCGCGGAAGACCAAAGTTTTGCTCTTCGCCGGCGGGCCGATGCGGGAGTACATTTTTCTTCGTAACCAGCTTTATCGTGACCGTGAAACTACGGTCGATGCGTATCTGCAAAGCGGTCGGCCTGGGATCTCTCAGGATGCAGATGAAGTTCTGTTCGAGTTCCCCAAATTGGCAGACGAACTTTTCGAGTACGACTGCATCGTCGCGTTTGATCCCAACTGGGAGGCGCTCGATGAACTGCAAATCAAACTTCTCGAACGCTGGGTGGCAGAAAAGGCCGGCGGTCTAGTTGTTGTCGCTGGCCCGGTGTTTACGCCGCAGTGGTCGAGTCGACGTCGTGGCGATGCGCGCGTCGATACGATCAAGGCACTCTATCCGGTATCGTTTTACTACCAAGGATCGGCAGCGCTCTCGTTGGGACGCTTTGGCTCGGAGCAAGCGTGGCCGCTGAACTTCACTCGGGAAGGCTTATCTTCCGAATTTCTGTGGCTCGATGAAGACTCCGCCAGCAGCGAACGCATTTGGCAGGACTTTGCGGGAGTCTATGGTTACTACGCAGTCAAAGATCCCAAACCGGGTGCGCGAGTGTTGGCGCGTTTCAACGATCCAGACACGATGATCGACAACGAACTGCCGATTTACTTCGCCGCCCACTATTACGGATCCGGACGTGTTTTCTTTCAAGCCAGCGGCGAAATGTGGCGGATCAGGGACGTGGGGGATCAATATTTTGAGGAGTTCTACACACGGCTCATTCGCTGGGCCTCCGAAGGGAGGCTGTTGCGAGATTCCAGCCGCGGGGTGCTTCTGGTCGACAAAGAACGTTGCTTTGTTGGTGATGATGTCGACATTCTCGCCATCTTGCAGGATGCGCAATATCGGCCACTCGTTGTTGATGATGTGGATGTGCTGGTCACGCCGCCGAACGGCAAGTCCCGCACGATCAAGCTTCGCAAAGAAGCCGATGCAGCCCGTGAAGGGGCCTTCAGCGAACAGATCACGATTACCGCGGATGGCGATTGGCGGATTGAATTGCAACATCCAACCAGTCCCGAGCAACGTCTTATTCGCGAGGTGCGGGCTCGACTGCCAGCTCTTGAAACCGAGCGACCCCAACGCAACGACCTGTTGCTGCGGGAATTAGCAGAGAAAACAGGGGGGGCCTATTACGTAGGGCTCGCTTCAGCCGTGCAAAAAGGGGGCGGGGGTCAACCGCCGGTGATAAACTTAATTCGGCCGCAAGAGCAGCGCACCGTAGTGCCGGGTTCCCCCGACAAAACGTTCGCCCGGCAGTTGGCTGGGTGGCTCATGGCGTATTTGGTTGGCGTGCTGTCGCTGGAATGGCTCATCCGCAGGTTAAGTAAATTGGCGTGACCCATCGAAGTCAGCACACGTCGTGTGCCGTTCACTATGAACCGATTTTCAAACTAACAAGACAAACGAAGACGGAACGGCACACGGAGTGTGCCTACTACTCTTAATGACTACCGCGTCTCCTACTCTCGATTTGCATCCTTCGCTGCGGCAACTCCTCAGCGGACTGCGGTGGAGAATTCGCGCCTATGTTTGGCTGGAAGGGTTGTCGTTGGCCGCAGTGTGGCTGGGGCTTACCTTTTGGATCAGCTTCGCTCTCGATTATCTCCCCGTCCGACTCGGCGCAAGCGAATTGCCGCGATCTGCGCGGCTTTTGCTTTTGCTCGTCATTGCCGGTGGGCTGGGGTGGGTCTTATGGCATTACATTCTGCGGCGAACGTTCGTGAAACTTGCCGATCGCAGCCTGGCACTCTTGCTGGAGCGCCGATATTCCGATTTTCGAGATAGTCTGGTTACCTCGGTGGAACTTGCGGAAGTCGCGCCGACGCGAGCGAATTACAGTGCGCAAATGCTCGATCACACCCGTGCTGAAGCGCTCGCTTCGACCACGTCGGTTCAGTACCAGCAATTGTTCAACGTCGCCCCGATCGTGCGCAATTGCATCATCGCGGTCTGCCTCTTCGGTTCGATTCTCGGCTTCTTTGCCCTGAATCAGGCAACCGCTTCGCAAGCGGCCCGCCGGCTTTATTTGCTCCAGAATGATGCCTGGGCACGGCTGGCTCACATTGAAGTGATCGGCGTCGACCTCGAACGGCCGCCCCTTCCCGGTTCCAACGTTCCCAGCTACGTACCGCTGGAATTTGTGAATCGCGAACTAAAAGTGGCGAAGGGGGCAAGCTTGCGGTTGAAAGTTCGCGCAAACGCAGGGACCGATGCTCAAGTGGTTCCCACCACCTGCACGGTCGCTTATCGCACCGAACCGATGGGGGACTTCCCGGCCGAACGGGGGCGAATTTTGCTTTCCAAGTATCGTGATCATTCGGAGGGACGACACTTCTCATCGGAAGGAAAGCCGTTCGTCGGTCTATTGTCGACCGTCACCTTTGATGTGATCGGCTATGATCACCGCTTGAGCAATTTCCGGATCGAGGTCGTCGACAGCCCCACCATTATCGAGACGACTCTCGACCTGGAATACCCGCCCTATATGGTCAATCAGGCACCACCGGCGTATTGGCCGGTAAGAGAGCAGCCCTATGTTGTTTCGGGCACATCGATCCCGGAAGGAACGAACGTCGTCTTAAATTTTCGTTCGAACAAGCCACTTAGTTCGGTCACCGTGCGCGACATCGAAAGTGATCTCAGCACGGAGTTGTCGTTACCTCAAACAGGCACTCTTGAATTTCAGTATCCCGTTCAGCCGCTGCAGAAATCTGTTTCCTTGGAATTGTCTCTCACCGACATCGATAACGTGAAGTCGGAACGACCCCATCGTGTCCTTCTGAATGCAATTCCCGACACGGAGCCGCAGATCAGAGTTGCGCTCAAAGGAATCGGCCAGTCGGTTACGCCGGATGTGATGATTCCCATCGCTGGCGAAATCACGGACGATTACGGCGTAGAAAAAGCGTGGACGGAGGTGCAGATCGGCGAAGCGAAACCGTTCCGTCGCGATCTTGCCAATGGCACCGGTACCAAGGTCAAAGTTGAACAGAGCATCGACTTTCGCGAGTTACGCAGCGGCGACAACGCCGTTATTCTTCGCCCTCAGGATCGCTTCACGCTGGGCGTATCCGCCATGGACAAATTCAATCTGACGGACGTTCCGCATGTTGGTCAGGGGGACAAGTGGCAGATCGATGTGGTTACCCCCGGGGAATTGCTATCGCAGCTTGAAGTTCGCGAGTTGTCCCTGCGACGTCGATTTGAGCAAATCCTAGACGAGATGACCCAGCTTCGCGATTCGCTCGTTCGCGTCCGCAGCAGCCTGGATGCCAACGCCGGTAGCGAACTGGATCTCTCGGCAGAACCGGCGGAATCTCCGCTTACTTCCGAGCAATTGGCCGAGCGGGAGAAAGAACTGCGAATCTTGCGGGTCCAGCGGGGCGGACAGCAAAGCGAGAAATCTCGTGAGGAAACGTCGGGCGTGGCTGCCTCATTTTTGGACATCCGCGAGGAATTGATCAATAATCGAGTCGACACCGAGGAGCGGATCGAGCGGCTGCAAAATCAAATTGCCCAGCCTCTGCAAGCTATCGTTGCCACGCAATTCCCCGAATTAGACCGCCGAATTGCTGCGTTAGAGAAGCAACTAGGTGATCCCACAGCCGCTCCCGAGTTAGCAGACGCCACTTTGGAGCAGGCTAACCGCGTTTTGGCCGAAATGGACCAGGTTTTGCAGAAGATGCTTGATCTCGAGTCGTACAATGAACTTATCGATTTGGTTCGCGACCTGTTAAAATCGCAAGAAGATTTACTGGAACGCACGAAGCAAGAACGGAAGCGGCAAGCCCTGGAAGAATTGCAGGAGTAGCGGTCTGGCGCGGGCCGGACACCACCGGAGGTTTATATGTTTCAACCTGGGATGAGTTCACTGCTGGCAGCGTCGCTTATTCTGTCTTTGTTCGTCGGCACGCTTCGGGCTCAGAACGAAGAGACCGGTCCAAAGGTGCAAGACGAGTTGGCCCTCAAGCAGGGGCAGATGGCGGACAAGTACGCCCGCCTCGAAGAGCTAATGCTCAAGCTCTCTTCGCTGGAAGCTTCTGAGAATCCTCGCCGCGCCGCCTTGCTGCAACGGGCGGTGCTGCAATCCAAAGATCGGCTCACGAAAACTCAGTTGGAATCGGTGGTTGCCCAGCTACAACAAAACCAGCTGAAGCGGGCCGTCGACGGACAAACAACCGTTCAGACTGATTTGAAAGCGTTGCTCGAGCTTTTAATGAGCGAAGATCGGGGCGAGCGGATCAAGGGGGAGAAGGAGCGGATTCGTGAGTACATCAAAGAGGTCGAGCGCCTGATCCGACTGGAAAAGTCGCTGCAAGGACAGACCGAGGGAGTTACCGATACTAAGCGTCTCGCGCAGGATCAACAGAACATCGCCGGTCGGACCGGTGAACTGGTCAAGAAAATTCGCGAGTCGGAAGAACCAGGTGCGGAGGGAGAATCAAAAACGGGAGAACCCAGTTCGGATTCGAAGGAACCAATGCCTGGCGACGAGGGCAAACCCACCGAAGGCAAGCCAGGCGAGCAGAACAACGATGCCGGTAAGCCGATGCCTGCGGAAGGAAATTCCGAGGGTAAGCCAGGTAGTGAAAACAAGCCAGGCGAGCCCAAAGAAGGTCAGCCTGGGGATCAACCGCCCAAACCGGGTGACGAGAATCCAGATTCGAAAAAGCCCGAGGAACGCACTCCCTCTGACCCGATGAAGCCCGCAGAGGGAAAACCTGCCGAGGGGAAGCCTTCGGAATCAAAGCCCTCTGAAGGGAAGCCGATGGAAGGAGAGCCTTCTGAAGGGAAGCCTGCAGAGGGGAAACCTTCCGAAGGAAAACCGATGCCTGGGCAATCGGGTGAGCCACAAGAAGGTCAGCCAGGGGAGTCACAACCATCCGGCGAGCAGGATCAGCCAGAGAACCCAGCCCGTAAGCGGCTCGAACAAGCTCAGCAGGCAATGCGCGACGCGCAGCAGAAGCTGGAACAAGCCCGGCGGGAAGAATCCCTCGCCGACCAGCAGAAAGCTCGCGAAGAACTCGAAAAAGCCAAGGCCGAATTGGAGCAAATCCTGCGGCAACTGCGTGAAGAAGAACTCGAACGCACACTGGCTCAGTTAGAAGGGCGATTCCGCAAGATGCTCGAAATGCAATTGCGCGTTTACGAAAGCACGCGGCGACTTGATCAGGTATCTCCTCCGCAGCGTGGGGATGATTTTGTCGTCCAAGCTGGCAAGCTTTCCTTCGACGAACAGAAGATCTCGCTCGAAGCTCAAAAGGCACTGACTTTACTTTTGGAAGAAGGTTCTTCGGTCGCATTCCCCGCCACGGTCGAGCAGATGCAAGAAGACATGGATCAGGTCACGCGGCGGCTTGGCGATGCGAAGATTGACGAGCTAACCATCGGGATCGAAGAGGACATCATCGCTTCGCTGGAAGAAATTATCGAAGCATTGCAGCAGGCCCAGCAAGACCTCGAAGAAAAGAAGCAACAACAACAGCAGCAGCAACAACAGCAACAAGGTGAACAGGAACAGCCGCTCGTCGATCAGATCGCAGAACTGAAGATGATCCGTGCGCTGCAAGAACGAGTGAACAAACGAACCAATCGGTACGCTCGTTTGCTGACCGATGATGCCGATCCCGTGGGACAGGCGGACGGTGCCGAACTGATCGATGCGCTCAAGCAGTTGAGCGGCCGGCAACAGGAAATTCACCGCATCACGCGAGATATCGTCGTCGGCAAGAATAAATGACTTTTCAGGTTGTCGGAATATTTGGTCAAACAACGCGAGCAACGCTATGAACTGTAACTCTCGATTGCTTCTCGCTCTCGGCCTGATCGTTGGCTCTTTTGATTCATTGGTCACTCCCTCCAGTTTTGCCGCCGACGATCAGCCGTTTGCCCGCGAAACAACCTGGTCACTGGTTTCACCTGCTGATGCCCGCCAGCAAGTCGCCACGTTCTTGGAGGAACATGGGGTCGCCGAAGAAGACCGAGTTCGAGCACTCAGTCATTTTTCCGCCGAACAAGAGCAACTGAGTGGAACGGACATCCTGGATCAAACAATTCAGTCGCTTGCCGCGTTCGAACCACGATTAGAAGAGGTCCGCGCCTGGTGTGCCTCTGAACCGACAACGCTTGGCCTGCCGGCCTTTGATTTTCTCAAGGACGAAAGTGTTCCAGAACTTATCCGTAACAATGGCCGCTTGCTTTTAGCTCGCGCGTGTGTGCAGCGCGATTTGGCGGACGAATGCCTGGAACTGCTGGAGGGACTCACAACGGAGCAAGTGGTCGATCCTGCCGGGCTTTTGTTCCAGCGGGCGGTCGCCCATCATCGCCTGTTGCAGAAAGACGAGTGCTTGAAGGAAGTCACGCGGTTACTGGAACGAGAGAAAGAACTTCCGGCGCGTTATGTCCGCCTCAGCCATTTGATGGCCGACGATATCCGGCCCCTCAAAAAGGATTCTCTCGATGAAGTGGCCCGCCTGATGGAAGACGTCCGCCGTCGTCTGGATCAGGCCCGGGCGGGAACCAAAGTCCGGAGCGAAGAAGAAGAGATCGTTGCCAAACTCGATAAAATGATCGAGGATCTCGAAGAGCAACAAAAGCAACAACAACAGCAGCAGCAACAACAAGGTCAGGCCCAAGGGTCAAATCCGAGCAATCCCGCCCAGGATAGTTCCCTGCCGGAACTTAAAGGGCCCGGCGATGTCGACATCAAAAACATCGGCAAGAAGTCAGGCTGGGGAAATCTCCCGGCGAAAGAACGTCAGGAAGTCTTGCAGCAGATCGGCAAAGAACTTCCCGCCCATTTCCGTGAAACGATTGAAGAATACTTCCAGCGCCTGGCCCAGGATGGCGTGAAGTAAGCTGTCAGATTTGAGGCTTGCATGTGGTCCACGTTACTACTGATAACTCTTACGTCGCTGACGGCGGAGAGCGCGACCGTTACTTCGCTCGATGGCAAGTCCGTTCCAGGGGCGATTGTTGCTTTGGATGCAACCGGCCTCACTTTGCGAACGGCTACTGGCGAAGAAAAGTTCGCTGTCGAGAATCTCCAGTCGGTTCGAGCTCAAGCAGTACTTACTCGCCCCACGCCTGAAGTTGTTGTTCAACTTGCCGACGGATCGCAGCTCTTCGGGGCCGAATTTCAGCTTGAAGCCAGTCGCGCGATCCTCATCGGTCTCGATGGTGTGCAAGTCGTCCTTCCTCGCCGGGCGATTCGCTGGGCGCGTTTTCAAGGCTCACTGGCAGTGTCCGCAGGGGACTGGCAGGAAGCTCTTAGCACTCAGGCCGCCGGAGATTTACTGGTGGTTCGGAAGTCCGGAGCGAAAGATGCGACTGGCGGAACCAAGATGGTGCTTGATCCACTGGAAGGTACGGTAAAACGGGTCGGCAATGGCACCATCGGATTTGATTTTGATGGTGATGAAATCAGCGTTAAAGCGGAGAAGGTGGAGGGGATTGTTTTCTTCAGGCCGACCGAACCCGCTAATCCGCAGCTGATCTGCAAAGTAAGCACTGCCAGTTGGGGCGTGTTACAAGCCTCAGAAGTTGCTTGGATTGAAGGAAACCTGCAGTTGAAGTCGCCTAGCGGCGTGTCGTTAAGAATCCCTTGGACTGCGGGCACCGTGTTGGACTATCGCGCGGGAAATATTCAGTGGCTGGCCGAGTTGGAATCGGATACCGTCCGGACCGCATTCCATTTTCAGCCGAGCGGCATGACGATTAAGTTCGCCGATCTGTTCAGCCCGGATGCCAACGGCCCATTCGGAGGGAACGGACTGAAGCTCGGCAAGCAGACGTTCGAGAGTGGATTGTCGTTGCATAGCCCCACGACGCTGACTTATCGAATTCCTGAAGGATTTGCGAAATTTAGGGCAAACCTGGGACTAGTCGAGGAAGTTTCGGCGGCTGCTAATCTACAATTTCGCATCCTGGCCGATCAGCGGGTCGTCTTTGAACGGACGATTGCCGCGACAGATGCCCGCGAACCTGTCGAAGTAGAATGTGATCTAGCCGGTGCCCGTCGATTCACCATTGAAGTCGCTGCGGGGAACGGACTGGACATTGGTGACACGATTATTCTCGGCGACGCGAGGTTTGTGAAATGACTAGGTGGCACTCGCTCTCGACGCAAGCCTGTTTGCGATTCGGCGGCCTGACAGTGGCTTTCGCCGCGATCCTCGTCGGAGCGCTCGCCGTGCCACTTCACGGCGCTGAATCGCCGGTGGCCCCGGTGGAAGTTCCGGCCAGTGTGTTGGCTGCCGAAGAAGCCCGCATTGCGGCCATTGAAAAGGCCACGAAGTCGGCCGTCGCAATTTTCGCGGACGGCGGGAACAACGGTGGCTCGGGAGTGGTGATCTCTGCTGATGGCTACGCTCTCACCAACTTCCACGTCGTAAAGCCAGCCGGCAGTCACATGAAGTGTGGCATGTCGGACGGCAAACTGTACGATGCTGTCATTGTCGGCATCGATCCGACAGGCGATGTCGCGCTCATCAAATTGCTCGGTCGCGAGGACTTTACCCCGGCAGTGTTGGCCGACAGCGATCGGGTGCAAGTTGGCGATTGGTGCTTTGCCGTCGGCAATCCATTCTTGCTTGCCACCGATTTTCAGCCGACGGTCAGTTATGGCATCGTCTCGGGGACGCATCGTTATCAGTACCCGGCCGGTACCTTGCTCGAGTATGCCGACTGTCTGCAAACCGATGCCGCCATCAATCCGGGGAATAGCGGCGGGCCACTCTTCAATGCCAACGGCGACCTTATCGGGATAAATGGTCGGGGATCGTTTGAAAAGCGTGGCCGCGTGAATGTCGGTGTGGGCTATGCCATTTCGATCAATCAAATCAAATACTTCCTGGGTTGCTTGAAGAGTGGGCGAATTGTCGATCATGCGACGTTGGGGGCGAATGTGGCGACGAATGAAGACGGGCGAGTGATGGTTTCGAACATTCTCGAAAGCTCGGACGCCTATCATCGCGGCCTCCGCTATGCCGATGAAATCATCGCGTTTGGCGGGCGGGAAATCAGCACCACCAACGAGTTCAAAAATGTGCTGGGCATCTATCCCAAAGGTTGGCGCGTGCCGTTGACCTATCGACGCGACGGTAAGAAATATGAGATTTCGGTTCGACTGACAGGCGTTCATGCGGAAGAAGAACTTATCGGCTTGTTGCGGGACGCCCCCGAGCCTGAATCGCCTCAACCGTCCCCTAAGCCGGAAAAGGATTCGAAAGAATCTCCTGGCAAGCCAGGCGAACCTAAGCCAATGCCGCAGCGACGCCCCGGACCTGTTGCCGGCAAACCAAAGGTGCAAGTTCCACCAGAAATCGCCAAACTGATTGAAGCTCGCAGCGGGTTCGCGAATTATTACTTCAATCGTCTCCACCAGGAGCGCGTTCAAAAGTCGGCGTCGGCAGGAGCGGACTTCTCTCCCTTCACCGGCGAATGGGTCTTTCAGGGTGAATTGGCCGGTGGGGGCAAAGTCGAAATCAAATTGGCGGATAGTGCCAGCCACGGCGAATTTCCCACAGGCAAAGCAGACATCGACGGGCAATTGGACCTCGATCGGCAACTCGGCCCAACGGGGAGCGGTGGCCTGCTCCTGGCTCTTCATCTCTGGCGGCGGATGCTGGTTGCGGGCCCCAGTGCCTTTGGTAGCACGGTGTACTATGGCACCGCGCCCCATCCTGCCATCCAAGGGACGGGAGACGTGCTCTCTTCCACCATCAACGTGGTAGAAACAAACTTTATCTACGATCCAGAAACAGGTCGGCTCGCCGCTCTGGAATTGTTTCCCAGTGATGAAGATGATGTCTGTGAAGTCCGCTTTTTGGATTACGAGACGCGTCAAGGTGTGCTCGTTCCGCTGCGGATGGAAGTCCGTCACGGCGACACGATTGTCGCGGACCTGAAATGGCAAGAAGTCAGTTTCGCTTCTTCCACGGAGAAGTAACGATGCCGCGTTTGATAGTCCAGATTGCCAGGACGATGCGTTCGCTAGGTTGGCTCACAGCCATCCTTGCGCTCGCGATCGTTCCTACCATTGCGTCGGCTCAAACTTCCTTCGCCCAAGTGGTTGCGCAGACGCAGCCACGCATGGTCAAGATTTATGGTGCGGGGGGGCTGCGCGGACTGGAAGCTTACCAGAGCGGCTTGCTTGTCAGCGCCGAGGGGCACATTCTTACAGTCTGGAGCTACGTTCTGGATAGCGATGTGATCACCATCATGCTTGATGATGGACGGAAATTCAGCGCAGAACTCACCGGCATCGACCCGCAACTCGAAATTGCGCTTTTGAAGATCGATGCCACGGACCTCCCTCATTTCGATCTGACTGCCGAGGCTTCCTTGGAAACTGGGGACCGCGTGCTGGCTTTCTGCAATCTCTACAACGTCGCCACGGGGAACGAACCCACCAGCGTTCTGCACGGCCAGGTCGCGGCCCTCACCTCCTTGGCTGCACGACGTGGTGCCTATCAAACTCCCTATCAAGGGCCGGTCTATGTGCTGGACGCGATGACGAACAACCCCGGTGCCGCCGGCGGCGCGCTGACGAACCGTCGCGGCGAATTTGCCGGCTTGCTGGGCAAAGAACTACGGAGTTCGCTCAACAACACCTGGCTCAACTATGCGATTCCAGTAAATGAATTGGCACCCGCCGTGGCGGACCTGATGGCCGGAAGGTCTCGACCGGCCGATCGACCAGAAACGGCGAAGCGTCCCAAGCAGTTTCACACCGCGGCCACGCTGGGCATCGTGCTGGTTCCTGATTTTCTTCCCAAGACACCACCATTCATTGAAGATGTCCGCCCCGCATCTCCGGCCGCGATGGCTGGCCTCAAAAGCGACGATTTGATTCTTTTCGTGAATGGGCGGTTGATCGCCAGTTGTGCCGCCGTGATCGACGAACTGACTTACATCGATGAACTCGATAGCGTGCAACTCACCGTGCAACGCGGCCGTGAACTTGTGGAAGTGGAACTTACGCCGCGTTGATTCAATTGGGACCCGACATGCTGACTGCACTTCGACGAATCCTCGTTGCGATCCTGGTTTTCGGCCCTTGTTTGGCTGGCCCGCAAGTAATCGCAGACGACTTCACGGCTGAAGAGCAAGAAGATCGAGCTTTAAAAGCCGCGGTTGCCGCAGTCGCTCCCTGCGTACTTCGTGTTGAAGCTGTTGGCGGCGCGGAAGTGATCGGTAAATCACTGGCAGCGACGGGGCCAACGACGGGGGTCGTCGTCGACAAAGAAGGGTACTTGGTTTCCAGTGCCTTCAATTTCATCAATCAACCCGCTTCGATCCTGGTAACGTTGCCCAGCGGCAAACGGGCGGCGGCGGAAATTGTGGCGCGCGATAAAAGCCGGATGCTTGTCCTGCTCAAGATCAAGACCGACGAACCATTGTCGGTTCCTATCGCCGTCCCCAAAACCGAGATGCGGGTCGGGCAATGGTCGGTTGCCGTCGGCCGGACATTCGATTCCTCATCACCGGGCATTTCCGTCGGTGTAATCAGCGCGCTCGATCGGGTGTGGGGCAAAGCCTTGCAAACCGATGCGAAGATTTCCCCCAGCAATTACGGCGGTGCGCTAGTCGATATCCGTGGGCGCATTTTCGGCATCCTCGTTCCTCTTTCGCCTCACGATAAAGGAAGCGAAGTCGCTGGTGCGGAATGGTACGACTCGGGAATTGGTTTTGCAGTCCCGCTCGCGGACATCATGGCTCAGCTCGAAATTTGGAAGAAAGGGGAGGATCTGCAACCGGGTTTGCTTGGCATCTCGCTGAAGCCCGGCGATATGTACGTCCTCCCTGCCGAGGTTGTCGCTTGCCCCTTCAATTCCCCGGCGAACAAAGCTGGAATCAAAGTGGGCGATGTGATTGTTGAGGCGGGGGGCAGGCCCATCGAGCGACAAGCGCAACTGAAGCATGTGCTCGGTCCGCTCTATGCTGGCGAAAAAGTTTCGCTGGTGATTCGCCGAGGTGAAGAGAAGATTCCTTACGAAGCAGAATTGGTGGCAGAATTAGCTCCCTACGACATGCCATTTCTGGGGATCCTGCCGGGGCGGGAGAAAGTGGAGGGAGTTTCTGTTCGCTGGATCTATCCCGGATCTCCTGCCGAGAAAGCGGGCTTGAAGGCTGAGGATCGAATTGTGCAGATCGACGGACAACCAGTGAAGGACGTCGTTGAACTCCGGCAAAAACTGGCAACTTGGGAGCCCAAGTCTGCAGGATCATTCGCCATTGTGCGTGGTAGTGAGCAGCTTGAATTGAAGATCTCGGCTGCATCTCAACCAGCAGATGTCCCGGCGACACTGCCTCCACCATTTGCACCGTCGGACCCTGCAGCAGCGCGTCCAGCCGTCGGAGTTGTAGAGGTCCGATTGCCAGAAGCGGAGAATAAATGCTGGGCTGTCATTCCAGAGAATTACAACCCCGCGTCAGCGCATGGCCTGCTGATCTGGTTACCGTCCCCTCAGCAAGTACAGCCGGAGCAACTCACCGCGAAATGGCAGGCACTCGCGGCAGCGCACGGAATGATCGTGCTCGCACCGCAGCCAGCAGATCCCACCAAGTGGGAACCCACTGAATTGGAGTTTGTGGGAAAGGCAGCAGATGACTTGGCGAAGACTTATAGCATCGATCCCGCTCGCGTGGCGGTCCTTGGCGAGCAAGCCGGCGGCGCGCTCGCCTGGTTAATGATGACCCAACAGCGAGACCGCATTCGTGGCGTAGCATTAGTCGATCCCACTTTGCCGCGCGTGATGAGCATCCCGGATAGCAGCCCCGTGCAGCCTTTGTTTTTCTTCGCCGCATTTCCCCCAGCGAAATCCAAGGCGGCAGATCTGCTCATCGGGCGCTTCGAGGAACAGAAACTGCCGGTCACGCGCGTGGAGTTAAGTGCAGGAGCAAAGTCGCTATCTGGGGAACAGCTGGAGCAAGTTGCCCGGTGGATTGATACTCTCGATCGACTCTAGCGCGGTGAGAACGCGCCTCAACATGGCCAATCCGATGCGGTTGAATCTGCCTTTATGATCCGACAAGGGCACGTTGCCGACCACAAAATCGATGCCTTAGATTGACAGCAGCAGCCCAAGCATTAAACTCCTTAAATCTGTCACCGCGCAAACCGGATCTTACCTTGACGCGGCAGATGGTTCAGGATGCACATTTTCCAGGATAGGCCGTCGTTTTTGACGGCGGGAAACGCTTACCAGGAGTTTCATCGTGAAGAGGGTTCCCGCGTTATCTCGGCACCAGCACCGAACGGGTTGGGGAGCAGTGGCGGCTATGTTGCTCGTGGTCGTGCTCTGCCTGTGGATGCCAGCGTTCAGTCAGGAAACCGCCCCCGCCACGGTCGCCGATCCAGCAGCGGTCCCTGTGGCTGCCGTTCCGCAAGCGATCAACTACACGTTGGAATACATCTGCTGGAGTACGGCGCTCATCGGTTCCATCGTCGCGTTGGGATTTGCCTGGAA
The DNA here is from genome assembly GCA_041739545.1 of Pirellulaceae bacterium. Taxonomy (GTDB): domain Bacteria; phylum Planctomycetota; class Planctomycetia; order Pirellulales; family Pirellulaceae; genus JBGSNR01. The sequence goes on from JBGSNR010000013.1 coordinate 171,760, forward strand.
GTTCTACCAAGAGATGCTGGCTTCCGATCCTGGCACGCCGCGGATGCAAGAAATTGCCGGGTATGTCCGCCAAGGTGCTGCCGCTTATCTGAATCAGCAGTACAAGATTGTCGGCATTTGCTTTGTCATTATTAGCATCGTGCTGGCGGTCATGGCCTATGTGCTAAAGGTGCAAGATCAATTCGTTCCCTTTGCCTTCATCACGGGGGGCTTCTTCAGTGGTCTGGCCGGCTACTTTGGTATGCAAACGGCGACGATGGCGAGCAATCGAACGGCTGCAGCCGCGCAAAAGTCGCTGAATCAGGGCTTACAAGTCGCATTTCGCTCCGGTGCGGTAATGGGGCTGGTCGTTGTCGGCTTAGGCCTGCTCGATATCTGCTTGTGGTACGCAGCACTACGCTGGGTCATTCCCATGTTTGGGATGCACTACAGTCTGTCGCACATTACCGTCGTCATGCTTTGCTTCGGCATGGGAGCCAGTACCCAAGCGTTGTTCGCACGGGTCGGCGGCGGAATCTTCACTAAGGCGGCGGATGTGGGTGCGGACCTGGTGGGTAAAGTCGAGCAAGGCATTCCCGAAGACGATCCGCGGAACCCGGCCACCATTGCCGATAACGTAGGGGACAATGTCGGCGATGTCGCAGGGATGGGGGCCGACCTGTACGAGTCGTATTGCGGATCGATTCTGGCGACGGCGGCACTTGGTGTAGCCGCGTTCTCCAATAATGAAGCGATGCAACTCAATGCCCTCCTCCTGCCAATGTCGATTGCGGGGGTCGGAATTTTCTTATCGATCATCGGGATGTTCGCCATTCGAACGAACGAAGATGCCACGCAGAAAAACCTCCTGGCCGCGCTCGCGATGGGAATCAACCTATCCACGGTTCTGGTGATCGTCGCCTCCACAGGCCTGACCTATTTCATTCTCGGTCCCAGCTACTGGACGGTTTCGGGAAGCGTGATCGTAGGCTTGGTTGCAGGCTGGTTGATCGGCAAGTGGACCGAATATTCCACCAGCGATGAATACAAGCCGACAAAAGAATTGGCTGCCCAATCACTCACGGGGCCGGCCACCGTTATCATCGGCGGCGTTGCCGAAGGGATGATCAGCACCTGGTTTCCGGTGATCGTGGTCTGCGTCGCAACCCTGGCGGCCTACGCTTGTGCGGCAGGGATCGATTTCAGCAATCCAGCCACGTTCGCCATGGGACTCTACGGTGTGGGGATTGCAGCGGTCGGAATGCTCAGCACGCTGGGAATCACCCTTGCCACCGATGCCTATGGTCCCATTGCAGACAATGCCGGCGGTAACGCGGAAATGTCCCACCTCGAACCCGAAGTCCGTCGCCGCACCGACGCTCTCGATTCGCTCGGCAACACCACGGCCGCGACCGGGAAAGGATTTGCAATTGGGTCGGCGGCTCTGACGGCGCTAGCGCTCCTCGCGGCCTATGTCGAGGAAGTTCGGATCGGCTTCGATCGTTGGAACGCAGCCGCAGTCGCTAATTTGACTGAAGCCGGCTATTACAAATTGTCCGATGGTTTCTTCATTCACTACAACGGGCAAGGAAATAAGACCGAAGCCGAAATTCAGAAGAATTCAGCCGGCTATTTGGCAATGCCGCTCGACCGTCGAGATGCCCGCATTGCACCAAGCTGGGAAGCAGTGAAGTTCGATCAGCCGGGCAAATTGCCGGACGAATACTTTAGCGACCGGTATGACGGCGCCGGGGAGCCTGAACTCGCCTTGTTTGGTCATCCGCAAAAGCTTTATTTCGATAAGAGCGGCGCGGTGGCCAAAAATGTTCACTCCGCGACTCTGCTGGACTACGCGAATTACTACGAAGCCACACTCATGAATCCCAAAGTGCTGGTCGGGATGTTTCTCGGGTCGATGTCGGTATTTATCTTCTGTGCGCTTACGATGAAGGCGGTGGGACGGGCTGCGCGGGGCATGGTGGAAGAAGTTCGCCGGCAGTTCCGGGAGAAGCCGGGCATCATGCAAGGGACAGACCTTCCAGACTACACGGAGCCAGTGCGCATCAGCACTCAGGCGGCTCAGCGCGAAATGATTCTCCCCTCGATGCTGGGGCTCATCACGCCGTGCGCCGTGGGAATCGTGCTGGGGGTTGGTGGCGTACTTGGCTTGCTGGTGGGTTGTTTAACGACCGGTTTCTGCGTGGCGATCTTCATGGCCAATGCTGGTGGCGCGTGGGATAACGCGAAGAAGCACATCGAAGCGGGTAACTTTGGGGGCAAAGGAAGCGATGCCCATAAGGCTGCCGTCGTGGGCGATACGGTCGGCGATCCGTTCAAAGACACTAGCGGCCCTAGCCTCAACATTCTCATTAAATTGATGAGTATGGTGGCGGTGGTCACTGCTGGCCTGGTAGTGCGTTACAGCCTGCTCGCACTGGGCATTTTCTAAGAGTTGCGGAATTGTTTTCGAACTGAAGCGCTGGGGCCGCGAAGAAATTCGCGGCCCCAGCGCTTTCCAGCCGTAAACATTGCGGAAATGGGGATCGTCAGCTAAACTCCCTTGAAGGTACTATTTCTCGTCTGTTCGTGCTCTTCCGCTCTCCTCGCTTATTCCGGATAACCCCATGTTCAGGGTTCATGATCGTCGTGCATTCACGCTGGTCGAATTGCTGGTGGTGATTGCGATCATCGGCATTTTGGTTGCCTTGCTCCTTCCTGCCGTACAAGCCGCGCGCGAGTCGGCTAGGCGTACTTCGTGCACGAACAACATGCGCCAGATCGGCATTGCGCTTCACAACCATCACGACACGCACCGCCATCTGCCGCCGGGCGGGACCTACTATGGCAACTGCTGCACGCCACCGACCTACACGAACTGGGCCATCGAATCGTTGCCGTTCATGGAATCCTCCAATCTCTATGATCAGTATCGTCAAGATGAGTTGAACGTTTCCACAAACAACAACCTGGTCGGTCAGAAGCGTGTGAAGACCTACGAATGCCCGGCAGACACGATGATTGGAAAACTCGAAGTACCTGACTCAGGCCCGAGCACCAGCCAATGGATGCACGGGAGCTACCGCGCCGTCAGCGGCAAGCTGAACATGCAAGTGGGGCATGGTGCTTGGGATAGTTACGAGCCGGGTCTTTGGCCGGGGGGCGTGATGGACCATAAGTTCAAATCGTTGCTGCATTCGATCGGGGTAACGTACAATGGAGCCCCAGCAGGGACCGTTACCAAAGACATGGGGGGCGCTGAAACGTTTGCCAATGCGACAGATGGGCTGTCGAACACACTGATGTTGGGGGAATACACTACGCGCTCTACAACGGGACGAGGAACGTTTTGGGCCTATACGTATGGGTCTTACAATCAGTCTTCTGTCGGGGCCGAAAGTCGGCTCTATGGAAAGCACTATGGGAAGAGTTCCACCGATCGGCTCGGCTGCTGGGGAATCCCAGGTCTGTACGCTGATCAAGTTTGCAAGCGAGGGTTCAACAGCGAGCACACTGCCGGTGGAAACTGGACTCTGGGTGACGCATCGGTGCGATTCATCAGTTACAACGTCGATCTGAACTTGCTCCAGAACATGGCCACTATGGCCGGTGGTGAGTCCGGAGTCGTTCCTTAACAGTCAGGCACAACGCTGCGTATGCTTCGAGTCACACTTCTGCTGGTCTTGTTAGCAGCCGCCGGTTGCGGCAACGCGAACTATGCCCCCGTGTCGGGCACGATTCGCGTGGATGGCCAGCCCTATCCTCATGCGGTGGTCAGCTTCCAGCCGATCGGGACAACAGAGAATCCGAATCCGGGGCGGGGATCGAGCGCTTACACCGACGAAAGCGGTCGGTACGTTCTCTACTCCGACAACGAAATTGACGGAGCGGTGATCGGCAAACATCGCGTGCGGATCATGACCCGTGGAAACGACATAGTGGGACAAAATCCCTCGGGAACATCAGTGGATGGAGCGCCCGCCGAAAAACGAGTCGATCCGATCCCGCCCGAATGGAATGCGCTCAGCGACAAGGAATTCGAGGTTCCTGCCGGTGGCGTTAACAACGCAGACTTCGACATTGTCACCAAGCGGTAGCCCTTCAGCCTGAGAGTGATGCCGCGAGGCTGAAGGGCAATTGAGTTCGCCCGTCCAATCTAGCCTTGCGGGCCGATCCGCGAAGGATTGACGAGCGGGCTGGGAATTTCTTCAGGAACATAACCGTAGCTGGCGCTGCCACCAGATACGGGAACCCATTCGCCAGATACTCCGGTGGGGACATTCTGCGAGCAAGCTTCGCAACGGCTGCTCATGGGGGTGGCACTGACCATGCCACCCGTACCACTCATGCCACAGCCTGAATCGCAGCAATCGCCGTTATTGAACCAATTACCGAACAGGCGGGGACGGCAACTGTTGCAGCCGGTCGAAACCAGCGCGAGGGTGAGAGCGAGAAACACAAACGCGCGCTTCATGGCAGAAGACTCCTAACAATGTGTCGATCATCAGACGCGAAACTCTACCCCGCGGCCAAGGATGTGCAAACGCAACGCGCGTAAATTTTGCAACATCATGTGGCCAGACGGCACACTTCCTGGTTGATTGCGTGCTACATTTGGGTAGGCCTATCTTTCCCAGGCCTCTTTGATTTACACCATCGTTAGAATCCAACCTGCCGCAACTGTGATGTTTCCCGTCGTCCTGCGTCTGCCTGCTCGCCGCACCTTCCTCCTGTCTTGCTTGGGTGTTCTCCTTGCCACCTGCGCCGGCGCGGAAGAAGTTCCTACGTCGACTTCCACCGCGGTCGCTGCCGACCTGACCCTCAACGAAGTCAGGCCGAGTTCGATCTGCACGACTTGTGCAGCAGATCGCCCTCACGATCAGGTCTGGCTGGTGAGTACTCGCCAGCTTGGTTGTGGTGCTGCCGGGCAAAGCTTGCCCCAGTGGCGGGTGTCTCAACTTCAAGATCGTCGCTGGGCAAGCAGCAATTCCGAGAGCCTGTTCGCCACTAACGGTCAGTTGCGAACTGTTGTCTATGTGCACGGCAATCGCGTTGATAGCAACTATGCAGTCGAAGGGGGAATGCGCGTCTATCGCAACCTGGTTGCTTGTGCTGGGGATGAACCGATTCGCTTCATCATTTGGTCGTGGTGCAGCGATAAAATCCGACACAGAGGACCGCTACGAGACGCCCGCATCAAGGCCGACGTTGCCGACGACGAAGGAGCGACCTTCGGCCGATTTCTGACCAAGTTTACGCCGGCAGATCGCGTGGGCCTGATTGGCTTCAGTTATGGTGGGCGCATCATCGGAGCAGGCTTGCATCTTGTAGGAGGTGGCAATTGGCAAGGCTATCGCATGCCGGTCGAGCAAGGCCCCGCTCAATTCACAGCCGTCCTGTGGGCCGCAGCGCTCGACAACAACGCCCTGCTACCAGGTTGTGAAAATGGCTGCGCCATTAACGCTTGTCCCCTCTGGTTGAATATGGTCAATGGTTGCGACCATGCTCTGAAGCATTATTCGCGCATCGACAAATGCAGTGGGATCGAAGCGCTAGGCTACACGGGGGCAGCAGGAAAAACGACCATTCGATCGCGGGGCATCGACTTTCGCGAGTGTCAGGTGCAGAACCTGGTCGGCTGCTCCCATGAATCGCCCATCTACCCTCTTTCGCCCGGGGTCATGCGTCAGACCCGCGAAATTGTTCTGCCGTAGGGTCGTTGCGGTTTTATTCGCAAAATCTGGGGGGCCGGCACCGCTGGAGAGGACCGCTGCTTGAGTGCTTATGGCCTGGCAGGGTATCGTTGAGTCTTAAGCCTTCCTCGGCAACCCTCGATAGATTTTCTCCATGCCTGTTCACACTCCATCGTTGCGATTGTACTTCTCGGCAGCGCTCGGCGGCTTAGCTGTCCTGTTTGCCGTTTTGCTGTCTGGTCAGGAGGCAGCGCCAAAACCGTTACCGGTGACGGCCGGGGAAGATAGCTCTGCGGAAGCACGCCAGGAAGAAGTTCTCGCTAAACCAGAACCGGGCGACATCCCCTACAACACACAACCTTTCGCGTCAGAAGAGGCCGCCCGTACAATGACGGTGCCAGATGGGTTTACGGTACAACTTTTCGCCGCTGAACCGATGGTCCGCCAGCCGATCGCGTTCTCGATCGACGATCGCGGCCGCATCTGGGTGGCGGAGGCGTACAACTATCCCTTTCGCGATCGCCCGCCGCAGGACCGCATTCTGATTCTGGAAGACACCAACGGCGACGGCCAGGCTGACAAACGAACGGTCTTCTACAACAAACTCGGCTACGTCACGGGGCTCGAAGTTGGCTTCGGCGGCATCTGGGTGATGTCTCCGCCGGAAATGCTATTCATCCCGGATCGCGACCAAGACGATCGGCCGGACGCGGAGCCGGAAGTTCTGCTCGATGGCTTTGGCAATACGACAAGTTCGCACAATATCGCCAACGGTTTCAACTGGGGACCCGATGGCTGGCTCTATGCAGGCCATGGAAGAACTTCTCCTTCTGATGTTGGTCCACCAGGAACACCGAAGGACCAGCGTATTCACTTCGATGGCGGGGTGTTTCGTTATCATCCCACGCGAAAAATCTTCGAGAGCTTTTGCGACGGCACGACGAACCCCTGGGGGGTGGCCTTCGACGATTACGGTCAGGCGTTTGTCTGCAACTGTGTTACGCCGCATCTGTACCATTGCATTCAAGGAGGGCACTACGAACCGTGGCGTGGCCGGGCCTCCAGCCAGTATGCCTTTGAACGCCTGGACACGATCGCCGATCATCTGCATTGGGTCGGAGAGAAGTGGGAAGGCTCGCGTAGCGGCGAAGATGCTCAACTTGCGGCTGGCGGAGGGCATGCCCATTGCGGAACCATGGTCTACCTCGGTGATTCCTGGCCCGAGAAGTATCGCAATACCGTCTTCATGGGAAACATCCACGGTCGGCGGATCAACAACGACATTCTCACTCGTCGTGGCTCAAGTTACACCGCCAGTCATGGTCCCGACGTAATGCTCGCCGCAGATCCGTGGTTCAAGCCGATTACCGTGCAATACGGCCCCGAAGGTGCGATGTATGTCAGTGATTGGTCTGACACGGGAGAATGCCACGACTATAAGAACACGCAGCGGCAAACGGGTCGGATTTTCACGCTGCAATATGGCGAAGTGAAGCCGTGGCAAGGAGACATCGCGAATTTGAGCAACGACGAACTCGTCAAGCTGCAATTGCATGCCAATGATTGGTTCGTTCAACATGCGCGGCGCGTGTTGCAGGAACGTGCGGCGACTGGTGCGGACATGGTTGTCGTGCATGAGCAGTTACGCCGGGTGCTTCGTGAGGAGCCGGAAGTGCCACGTCGGTTGCGAGCTCTCTGGGCGCTGTTCGTTACGGGAGGCACCGACGAAGCGTTCTTGCAGGAACTGTTGGCCGATCAGAGCGAATACGTGCGAGCCTGGAGCGTGCGACTGCTTTCCGATGCCCCCTCAGTCTCAGATAAAACCATTAAGCTGTGGGAAACGCTGGCGGCCAGCGATGCTTCGCCGTTCGTCCGGTTGCATCTGGCAAGTGCGGTCCTACAGCTTCCTTTGGAGCAACGGTGGGGCATCGTCGCACAACTCATTCAGCAGGCAGACGATGCCGCAGATCCGTTCCTGCCACTGATGGTTTGGTATGGCTTAGAACCATTGATTCCAGAGGATCCTGAACGAGCTCTCAACTTTTTGCATACCACCAAAATTGACAAGCTTCGCCCCTTCATGGCGCGTCGCGCCGCGTCTGGGGAGGGAAATCAAGAGCGACTGGAATTACTCTCCCAAATGTTGGCAACAACTTCTTCGGCTGACGTGCAGCGGGACATCCTCGACGGAGCGTATGCGGCGCTCGAGGGCCGAAGTGACCTCAAGGTCCCAGTCGCGTGGCCTGAAGCTTACACCAAGCTGATGGGCACGGCAGATAGTGCCGTCCGCCAATTCGCGCCAAAAGTGGGCCTGCTCTTGGGGGATGAATCGGCGGCTCGAACCCTACGTGCTCGAGTGCGCGACCAGGAGTACGCCGTGGAGCAACGCATCGCCGCACTGCAAACGTTGCTCTCGCGCAAGACGAATACCAACGCCGAACTGTTGCTGGAACTGCTCGCGGATCAAGCCCTTCGAGGCCCTGCCATTCGTGGCCTCGCCGGGTTCGATCAGCCGGAGGCCGCCGCAACCATTCTGCAATCGTATGTTGAACTTTCCGCAGCTGAAAAACAGGATGCGCTCGCCACATTAGCGTCCCGTGCACCGTATGCTCGGGCACTTTTGGAGGCTGTGGAAAGCCAGGAAATTCCTCGCGGTGACTTTACGGCCGCGACCGTCCGTCAACTTCAGCAACTACCCGATGCCGATTTGAAGAAACGAGTGGCGGCACTGTGGTCCACGATCGGGGGCAATTCCAAGGAAATTCAAGCTCAAATCAAGCAGCTGAAAACTCAACTAACCCCGATTGCTTTGCGGGAAGCCGATCTTTCGCATGGGCGGGAGCTTTTTGTCCGAACCTGTGCGGCCTGTCATCGCCTCTTTGGCGAGGGGGGAAAGATCGGCCCGGAGATCACAGGCGCGAACCGAGGAAACCTCGATTATCTCCTGGAAAACATCGTTGATCCCAATGCGTTAGTCTCGAAGGACTACCAACTTACGGTAATATCAACGGCCGATGGGCGAACGCTGCCGGGGCTGTTGCTGGAGGAGAATCAGATTACGGTGAAACTTCAGTTACAAAACGAAGAGGTGGTCATCCCCGTCGAGGATATTGAGATGCGGAAATTGACGCCCGTATCGATGATGCCCGTGGGAATTCTGCGAACTTTGAGCGAGCAGGATATTCGCGACCTAATCGGCTACCTCGCTAGCCCCCAGCAGGTGCCCTTGCCGCAAGCCGCAAGGTGAATGGCAACTCCTTTTGACCTTCCCCGAGTTAGGGAACGGCGGCCGCTATTCCCAAACACCCAATGGTGGACCCAAAACAAACAAGAGACACGTTCGCTCAAACCACAGGGAGTGGACAAAGGTATGATGAACAGAATTCCTTGTTCCACTTCGTCTTGAGGATGTGATGCCGATTGGCTCGTCTGCGGAAACGACGCTCGACGCGACCGATCCCACGCCCAACGTGCGGACCGACGAGAAATCCGTTTGTCGGCTACATCTGCGGCAAACGACGATGTGGGGCTCGAATGTTGCCACCGATGGCTTGCTGCAAACGCGTTTGCGCATTGCTGCCCTGTGTCTATTCGCTGCCTTTGCTGTTTTCCTGATCTGGCACACGCTGCATCTGGATCTAAGCTACCCGCTGGCGGTTCCTTCGTATCTCGCACATGTTGCTTGTTCGTTGCTCCTGGGGACCATCGGCTACTTGCTGTACCGCCCCTGCGTTTGGCCGCATAAGTACCTGCGGCTGTTTGAAGTGCTGACGTTTCTGGTGCCAACCGCTTACTTCGCGTTGTTGCAAGTAATTTTCACGATTCCCCTTCTGGAACATACCGGCTATCTGCCGGGGCTTCATCCGCGCTGGACGTTGCTGGCCTTCACGTACGCGATGTTCATTCCCAATCACTGGCGGCGAGCGCTACTGGTCATGGGAATTATGCTTACCACTCCTCTCGTCGTGTTGCTGGTCTTGATGATCGTCAATCCCGAAGTCCGGGAAGCAGCGATTCGGGACATGACCCTTGTCGAAGCCTTGCTCCACAGCTCGCTCGCCTTGGGAGTAGCGGTCATCGGCGTGAACACCATCAACGTGCTCCGACAGGAAGTGGCGGCGGCCCAAAAAATGGGGCAGTATCGCTTGAAGACGCTACTGGGGAGTGGCGGAATGGGAGATGTCTTCCTCGCGGAGCACGATCTCTTGAAGCGCCCCTGTGCCGTAAAGACGATTCATCCTGCTAAGGCCGGTGATCCCAAAGTGCTCGCCCGGTTCGAACGCGAAGTTCAAGCCACGGCGCAGCTCTCGCACTGGAACACCATCAACATCTTCGATTATGGCCGTGCTGATGATGGAACGTTTTACTACGTGATGGAATTCCTGCCGGGCAAGAATTTAATGCAGTTGGTGGAAGAGCATGGCGTCTTACCCACGGCGCGAGCAATTCACTTGATTCGCCAGGCTTGCGAGGGGCTCCGCGAAGCCCACAAGGCTGGACTCATTCATCGGGACATTAAACCGGCGAACGTCTTTGCCGCTAAAGTCGGCGGGCTGTTTGATGTCGCTAAATTGCTCGATTTCGGGCTCGCGAAACCACTCTCCAATTTGCAGAACGATAGTCTAACGCAGGAAGGAGCTATCACTGGTTCGCCCCTGTTCATGTCTCCCGAACAGGCGGCCGGTGAGCAGGATTTGGACGCACGAAGCGATATCTATTCGATGGGTGCGGTGTTGTACTACGTGTTGACAGGTAAGGCGCCATTCCCCTACGACAAGCCATTGAAGATTTTGGCCGCCCATATGCACGAGCAGCCACCTGCTCCACGTTCGATCCGTCCGGAACTCGACGAGGATATCGAACAAGTGGTCGTCCGCTGCCTGGCAAAATCTCCTGGCGATCGCTATCAATCGGCGGCCGAGTTGGCAGAAGCGTTATCGGCTTGTCGCGAGTCGGGCCGCTGGGATTGGTCGCAGGCGGAAATCTGGTGGCAGCCTGAGGCAAGTGAGAAGAAGACCGCCAACGACGATCAATTGCAGACCTCAGCTTGAACTGCCGACCCACAGGTGGCCTAGAAATTGACGGCCCATCAGATTTTCACGTTTTGTTAAGTCGCAGTGGGGTAACCACTTAGGCAAAAATGCCTTGGTCGATGCAGCGCACGTGTCTGGCAATTCCTAATTCACCTAACCAGCAATCCGCTCGAAAATTTGAGGCTTCGGGCCGAAAGTAGTAGAGTTAAATACAGCAGTCTTCTCCCACCAACGAAAATCGCATGGCCCATTCCACTCCTTCGATCCTGACGAATCGCGCAGGGATGCCCTATGTCACCCGTCGCGAGATGTTGATGCAGGCCGGCAGCGGCTTCGGGGCTCTTGCGCTGGCGGGGCTGATGGCACCCGCTGCAACCATCCGCGCGGCCGACAAACCCTTGGCCTCGACGACGGGAACTCACTTCCCCCCTAAGGCGAAACGCGTGATCTTCCTGTTCATGGAAGGGGGACCAAGTTCCATCGATCTGTTCGACCCCAAGCCAAGACTCAATGAACTCGCGGGGCAGAAACTCCCTTCTTCGTTCAAGCCGGTGATCTTGCCGATGGGCGAGCAGGATTCGCCGCTGCTGGCGTGTAATCGCACCTGGAAGCAACATGGCGAAGGAGGGCTGTGGGTTTCCGATTGGCTGCCGAACACGGCCGAGTGCGCGGACGATCTATGCGTGGTGCGGTCGTTGTGGGGGAACGGGCTGAATCATTCTGGCGGCGTGTGCCAGATGAACACTGGCTCGATCCTCGCTGGGAGACCTTCGCTGGGAAGTTGGGTGACTTACGGCCTGGGAAGCGAGAACGAAAATCTGCCCGCTTTCGTCGTCCTGGAAGACAAAGCCGGTCAGGTGATCAACGGCACGCGGAATTGGGGGACGGGCTTCATGTCCGCCCGCTATCAAGGAACCCCCTTTCAAAGTGGCGAAGAACCGATCCGCAACTTGTCGACCCCCAAAGGCGTTTCGGACGAACGCCAACGGCAAAAGCTCGCGCTGCTAGATCAAATCAATCGTCTGCATGCTGATAGTCGCCCGGAGCAGTCCGAACTGGAAGCGCGAATTCGCAGCTACGAACTTGCCTACCGCATGCAGGCAGAAGCGCCCGAAGCAGTGAATCTGGCTGACGAAACGGCAGAAACACAAGCGCTCTACGGCATCGATGAAAAAGAAACGGAAACATTTGGCCGAATGTGTTTGCTATCGCGGCGTCTCGTTGAGCGCGGCGTCCGTTTTGTGCAGCTTTATCATGGTGCCGGCAGTAAGTGGGATGCCCACTCGGGTCTGGAAAAAAATCACGGTCCGCTCTGCAAATCAAGCGACAAGCCGGTCGCTGGCTTGCTCAAAGACCTGAAACGCCGCGGCTTGCTGGAAGACACTCTCGTGATCTGGGGAGGAGAGTTCGGCCGGACTCCCATGAGCGAGAAAAAGGATGGCCGCGATCACAATCCGTATGGCTTCACCATGTGGTTAGCCGGTGCTGGTGTGAAAGGTGGCCGAACGGTTGGCTCGACCGACGAATTGGGGCTGCACGCGGTGGAAGATCGCCTGCATATTCACGATTGGCACGCGACGATTCTGCACCTGCTGGGGCTCGACCATAGCAAGCTGACCTGGCTACACCAGGGTCGGCCCGAACGAGCGACGCTGAATGAAGGCACGGCCTGCGAGAAGATTGTTGGGTGATACCAAGACTGGAATGGGGAACTAGGATTCGAAGGAGTGAAGTCGATGAACCACATTTCGCGAACCACGTGCTTAAGTCGGTTGGCTGTTACGATTTTCCTGGCAGCGATGCATTGGTTGGCGACGACAACACCTGCTGCTGCCCAATATTCGTTGACTGCCACCCCTTATCAAACGGGGAGCTACGGTTTCTCCGAAAACATCAATCTCGGCTGGGGAGTCGCTGGTCGAGGCTTCAATTTCAACTGGAACGGCGGCAACGCGAATCCGCAGTTCGGCCCGTTCGATCCTAACGCCCAGGCGCAACTGGGTGGCGGATTTCGCTCTGGACCTTTCAGCGGCGGCTTTCGCCTGACGGCGGGGCAAGCGGCAGACACGTCGATGGTTTCGCAGACCCCCAGCGTGACCGTGATGAATGGTCAGACCGGCTATTTCAGCGACACCACCATTCGGCCGTTCGTGACGGGCTTCGTGCCGGTCGTTGGGGGAGCCAACTATTCAATCCCGCAACCCCCAGGAGGAAGCTATTACGCGTCCCCTTTGCAGGAAAAACTTGCCCGTTTGCAAGCCGGCGAAAGGTCGTCCCCGGCGGTTGCCGAAAGAACCAGCACTCCCGTGGTGAACGGTGGGGGCGGTGGAAAAAGTTCTGCCGAACGCGGAACAGCAAGTGTGCTGGACATCAAAGCGTCGCAAGCGGCTATCGAAGATGCCAAGCAAAAGGAAATCAGCGATTTGCTCGCCCAAGGAGATGCCCTCGCGGCCGAGGGAAAGAACGTGGTTGCCAAGCTCATTTATCAGCAAGCCGCTCGTCGGGCTGAAGGGGAGCAGCACACGGCGATTGTCGCGAAAATTAAGCGACTGGAATAAATCCGCGGACGAGGGATTGCTGCCTACGGTTGCTTCGCTCGCTGCTCGAGCAAGTAACCAATCAAGTTCGGTAATTCGTCGGCTGGGATAATTTCCGCGACATTGGCGGGCATTAAAGACAAGGCCGAATTACTACGGCGTTCGATGTCACTCTTGGGAATCTGAAATTCCTTTCCCTGAGCGTCGACCACCACGAGCGTTTCTCCCTCTTCGCGTCGCACCAGGACCGATAACACGCGTCCATCGGTCAAAGCAAGTGTGCTGGTGCGAAAGGCGATATCGACGTTTCGGTTCGGGTCGAGAACATCCTCCAAGACACGTTCCAGACCGCGCCCACCGATGCCGTCGAGATTTGGCGCGACCATTCCCCCTTGCCCCTGCACTTGATGACAGGCGGCGCAGCTCTTCTTGAACAACTCATGGCCGCGAGCCAGATCGACTGCCGCTTTTTGCTGAGTCGCCAAACGTTCCGCGATCAGCTTGTCGAGTTGCTCATTCACCGGGGGCAGTTGCTGCGCGATGGATGTGAGCCGTGACTTGAGAGGCTCGCTCTTTAATGCGTCGATCTTCTTGACCACTGTTGGATTCTGCGACAAACGCCCGGCAACTTTCCCTTCTTCTAACAAGGACAGAAATGCTTCGGCTCCTTCCAGATTTCCAGCCAGCTCTTCGCAAACCATCGTTTGTAAACGAGCCGGGATTAATTTGAGGCTTTCCGTAAGGAACTTGAGCTGTTCGTCCTGCTTTCGCTGAACGACGGCAGCAGAGATCTGACGGCGCAGCACCGACGTGCAGGCGGGGTCCGCGACAACTGCGGTCAGCGGCAACAGAATTCCGTTTGGCTCCAAGGACAAGAGGGCGGCGAGCACGCTTTTGGTTGCTGCCGGCGGAATCTGCTGCTCCTTGGCAAGCCTGAGCAAGGGCTCGCGCAAGCTGGCAAGTTTCATTTTCGCCGCTAGATCGCCGGCCCGTTGCAGCGTTCCCCAATCGAAGTCGCTCCCTTCCGGTCGGTCCAGGGCACTCTTGAAAATGCCGCTCAGGACTTCTCGCGAATACTCTTTCCAGGCATCGTCCTCCGCAGCACCACGGCGTTGCAGATTGGGGAAGGCGGCCGAGATATATGCCAGTTTAGTTTTCGCATCTTCATCGCGGGAACGGAGCACGTCGACAAGTTGGGCTGGCGCAATCGTGGCGCTGCCTCCGGCCGAGCCAGCCATGCGCTGGGCAATCTCCCCTTTCAATTCCGGATTTTTCAATTGATCGAGGAAATATTTGCCTGCTGTGGGGGTCGATAACGTCGTGGCGACATTGAGGATTTCATGGTGCTCGCGTTCGCTCTTGATGGGTGGTAAATCGGCAGATAAATCGATGGTCGCTGCCAGATGGTCTCGCAGGGCCATGCGCAGCACATGACGCAGGTGATTGTCGTCGTTGCTCACCGTATTCAGTGCATCGAGTAGAGGGCGTATCTGCGCAGGGCTTGGATGCCGGCCTAATGCATCGGCGGCAGCGCGCGCGGCAAAGCCATCGGCGTCTCGCAAACCGGCAAGCGCAAGTCTCCGGTCGGTATCACTCCATTTCTCACGTTCAGCAAGAATCTTCTGAGCATGAACGCGGACGAGCCGATCGTCGTGGGTGGTGGATTGCTGGAGAATGTCGTCGGGGAGTTCATTCATGCGTTCGAGCGCCCAGAGCAAATGCGTGCGCTGTTTGGGGGTCGTCTCGGGCAGTTCGGCCTTGATCTCTCCCGGGCAAGAGGAGCAGCCGTGCAACACTAAAAGTTCCATGGCCTGCAGGCGGCGGCCCAGCGTGGGGTGATTGCATTCCTCGATCAGTCGGTTCGGCGGCATTTCTGCAAGCGGCGGCGGCATCTTGGCGGGTTTTGTCATCGGATCATCGCCGCGATAGACGATTCGCCAGATGCGCCCACTGGTACGGTCGCGCCCTGGATGCTGCAAAGGGACTTCGTAATGACCGATGATCCGGTTATAGAAGTCAGTCATGTAGAGCGCACCATCAGGGCCGATGTGCAGATCGACGGGACGAAACCAGGGATCGTCACAGGAGAGAAAGTCGCTCAGTTCTTTGGCTCGAATGGTGCTGCCGTGATACTCGAGTTCATTGCGATTCAACCGGCTGGTCATCACGTTGCCGGACAGTAATTGCCCCTGATACTCAGGCGGAAAGTTCGGCGTTTCGATCTGCACCACGCCACAAATGGCAGTCGATCCATGCAGGTGATCCATCATGGCCGGCACAAAGCCTAGGCCATCGTTGGGAGCGCCGAAGCTTGGGTAGTAGGCGCCGCGCAAAAGCTGCGTGAGCGGTTTCGAGTGACAGTCGGCCGTGAAGATATTGAAGAGCGGATCCAGCGCGCTACCAAACGGATTCACCTGTCCATGCGTGAAGTGCTCCACGCGACTGCCGTCCACCCGCATGCGGAATGTATTGCCGCTGGGCATGTGAATTTCGTGCCCATCGGCTCCCTTCACACGACTCTGGTTATTGAAGCCATGATTTGCATAGAGCCAGCCGTCCCAGCCGCGTTTCAGTGCGTTGATGTTCCCGTGTACATCTCGCGTGTGATCGAATGGACCATACAGGACGGATTTGCGGTCGCACTTGCCGTCGCCATCGACGTCTTCGAAATACCAAACGTTCGGGATACTCCAGGCAATACAGCCATTGCCGTAGGGGAAAACGCCGATCGGAATGTTCAAACCTTCCGTAAAGGTCGTTATCTTCTCAAAAGTTCCATTGCCGTCGGCGTCTTCAAGAATCTTGATCGTGTCCCGGCCGGGCTTATCGAGCGGGGCGGGAAACGGATACTCCACGCTGTCGGTGACCCACAATCGATTGCGATTGTCGAACGCGATATTCAACGGTTTTTGAATCTGCGGTTCGGCCGCGATGAGTTCGATCTCAAACCCGGGGGGAAGCTTGAATTTCTTCTGCTCGTCTGCCGGCGCAAGCCAAGGTGTAGTCCGCACGCCAGCCGCAAAAGGGTCTTGGCCGTGAAGTTGCGATTCGACATCGGCTGAAAACAACAGAACGCAGACGATAACAACAGAATGGAAAGAAGAAGTCCAACGCATGAGCCTGGGCCTCAAGGTATAACAGTGGGAGGGAATTCCTTATTGTGCCGTGGCGATGGAAGCGACTCAACGGGCGACGAGGCAGATAGCAGAGATTTGCGATGAATGACGTTCCTGCGGCAGAACACGAAACCATCTCTGCTATTTTCGCGTACGGCACACTCAAACAAGGACAATGTCGCGAACGCTGCTGGCCCATTCCTGCTTTGCTGGTTGAATCAGGAACGATTCGAGGCGCGTTGTGGGATTTGGGGCCTTATCCGGGACTGACCACCGGCGACGATCAGGTTCGGGGCGAGATTTGGTATTTTACTCGCCGAGATATTCTCCGCACATTGCAAGCGCTGGACGCGGTCGAAGGTTTTAACAGGCGCAGCAATGATTGGTTCGTGCGACAAGCCGTGTACGCGCGGACCGAAGCCGGCCAGTCGGTCGCCGCCTGGGTCTACTTCTACGCAAGGACGTTGCTGAGCACGGCCCGTCGTGCGCTGCCCGCAGCCGATGGGACCGTTTCATGGCCTTAAACCAGATGCGGGAATTTGCGCAGAAGTTTGGGCCGACGCTGCTATTGGCAGTGATCGTTGCTTTTGGCGCGGTCTTACGACTGTCGCTGATGACTGAAAGCCTGTGGATCGACGAACTCCACACGGCGTGGACCGTCGACGGAACATTTTTCGAAGTCTTCTCGCGGGCTAAGATGGGGAATCAAGGGCCCGTTTACTTTGTGGCGATGTGGCTGTGGACGCAGCTATTTGGATCGAGTGAAATCGCGCTCCGTTTGCCGAGTTGGTTGGCGGGGGTTGCACTGCCAGTCGTGGTTTATGTGGCGGTGCGACGGGTTGACTTGGAAAAGCACGAACAGACTTTAGTTGCGCTACTCGCTGCGTTCTTTGCCGCGACCGATCCCTACGCGGTGTTCTACTCGCAAGAGGCCCGACCTTATGCCTGGGTTATGGTCGGGAGCGTCTTACATTTTTCGGGACTGGTTCTGTGGCTGCGTCACCCGCGACGTTGGCAAATGGCTTGCCTTGTGGTGGGGGCAGCCATTTTGTTCTTCCTGCACTACACCACTGCTTTGTTGTTTGCGGCCGAGGCAGCCTACGTCCTGGTCATCTACCTGTACCATCTGCGAACGCAAAGTTCCCCTCGCAACGCCTTGCAAGTTTCATTGCGACAGTTATTGCTTCTGCCGATCGGCGTCGCGATCCTTTGTCTGCCAGCCATTCCGTCGTTGAAGTTGCTTGTTGAACGAAGACAGAACTGGGAAGCCTTTGTAGAGGCACCGGCGATGGGAGACTTCTGGCACACTTTCCCAGGGACCCTCGCGATTCTGGTGATCCTGTTTGCGTATCTTTGTCGCGTCGTGCTCGGTCGCAAACTGGCAGCAGGTTCGGACGAAGACATTCCAGTCAATCAACGATTGGAACTCTGGGCTGCGATCTGGCTGCTGATTCCCTTATCGACTGCTTGGGCTGCGAGCCACTGGAATGTGGCCCGCATCTTTTTTCCTCGTTACCTTGTTGCCGCGCTGCCGGCCTCATGGATCGTCCTGGGTCAGAGCGTACGATCGGCCGAGGTCGCGATGGTTCGCTGGCTGCTCGCGGGACTGATTGTGTTTTTGTGGTGTGACCAGGCTGAACTTCAGCGCAGTATGTATGGCAGCATGTCTCGCAACGAGAACTGGCGCGGCGCGCTTCAGTTTGTCAACGAACATTTCCTAGATGCCCCGGGAACTCTCTTCATCAATCCCGGCTTAATCGAGGCCCGCGAGTTTGCGCAGGACCACCGCCGACTTTCCGCAGAAATGAAGGAGTACCTATTGCTCCCGCTACGCGCCAACTATCAAGTCGCAGCCGAGGATGTTCGTCCCTTCTTCGGCCCGCCCGACTGGTCCTTCCTGTATCGCGACGACACGAGCTACCAACCGATCTGGGTGCTGCTGCGTGAGTCCGACGCCGTGGTCACTGCCGGTGGCTACTACAACGTCGCCCGCGATTCACCCTGGCAGCTCAAATACAACAAAAACTTTGGCAAGGTGCATGTGCTCTGCTTCATTCCACCGACTGCGGACGAGCAGTCGGCAGAAAACATTACGCCCCCAGCCAACGTGCCACATCCTTTGCCCAGTACGTCAAAATAATGCTCGCCCCGGCGCGATGAATGGCCGTCAAGCTTTCCATGGCAATCGCTTTTTCATCGACCCAACCTTTTTCGGCCGCCGCTTTGATCATGCTGTATTCGCCGGAAACGGCGTACGCTGCGAGGGGCAAGCCGGGGAAGCGATCGGCGACAAGGCGAATGATGTCCAAATAAGCCAGCGCGGGTTTAACCATCAACAGGTCCGCCCCTTCCGCCACATCCAGTTCCACTTCGCGCAAGGCTTGCTCCGCAGCAGCGGCGGGATCCATCTGATAGGCGCGGCGATCGCCAAACTGCGGCGTGCTTTCGGCCGCTTCACGAAACGGGCCGTAAAACGCGCTGGCATATTTGGCGGCGTAGCTCATGATCGGTACGTGTTGAAAATTGTTCGCATCGAGCGCGCCGCGAATCGCCCCGATCATCCCGTCCATCATGCCGCTGGGGGCAACTAAATCCGCACCCGCTTGGGCATGGCTCACCGCTTGTTTGCCGAGCAGTTCCAACGTGCGATCGTTGTTCACATCCATCCGTCCAGTAGAATCATCGACCGGCCCGCAATGGCCATGATCGGTGTATTCGCAAAAGCAAACATCCGTAATCACTAGCAGTTCCGGCGCCGCTTCTTTGGCTGCCTGAATCGCCTGTTGAATGATGCCGTGGTCGCAGTACGAATCGGTCCCCAGCGAATCTTTCTCCGCCGGAATGCCGAACAGGATCACGCCGCCGAGCCCCAGTTTTTTCGCTTCTTTCGCTTCTTCCGCAATCAGGTCGACCGACAACTGCGCATGTCCTGGCATCGAACTGATCGGCTGCCGCACGTTCTTTCCCGGTCGCGCGAACAACGGCAAAATCAGCTTCGCTGGATCAAGTTTTGTCTCGCGCACCAGCGATCGGACCGCCGGGTTGTACCTCAGTCGTCGCAGGCGAGTGGTAGGAAAGGAAGGGTTGGTCATAGTTTCGTACGATGGCCCTCCGAGGCCGTCGCGGAGTTGACCATGTCGTTCATTCGGGAATTGATTGGGAGCAAATCAGCGCGGCGGTTCAATTCGAACTCCGCCCCTCGACGGCCTCGGAGGGCCATCGTACTTACCGCTGATAAATCGGCAAATAAGCTCGATCCAATTGCAGCATAATCAAATTGCACGCTGCCACGTAGATCGGGCCGACGGTGGTTCCTTGCCAACTGCCGTCGCCGAGTTGCTCGCCGATGATCTTGTTGTAGAGCTTGTCGCGGAACGGGTCCCACTCTTTGCCTCCCTGACGATAAACCACCTGTGAGTAATACAGGTAGGTATAGTGCCAATGGCCAAACGATTGCGGGCCATCGCTCAAGTTCACCAGGTTCTTCTTGCAGTATTCCAGCATCTCCGGCACATGCTTACTGTCGTAATCGCCGGCGTTGTACAGGGTCGCCAGGGCGGCCGCAGTGATCGCGGGACGACTACTCCCTCGATTGCGCGAGCTATAGGAAATGCCCCCGTCCGCGTTTTTGCAGCCGTAGATGTAATCCTTGGCATTCTCGATGACTTCGTTCGGCACCACGATTCCGCCGTTGCGACAACCACGTAATCCTTGCACCTGAGTAATCGTGGTTGAGCCTTCGTCAAAATTGTTGCCGTCTTTCGCACTCACATAGCCCCAGCCGCCGGACGGCGTTTGTGCCCGTCCGCTGAACTCAACCGCCTTGGTCAGAACTTCGATCAGCTCTTCCCGGCGTTCTTCGTCTTCCTCTTCCCCCAGCACCTGGCTCAGGAAGAGCATCGCAAAGCCGTGGCCATAGGTGTAACGGTTGTCCTGCATGTCGCCGAACAGCCCGCTGTTCCGATTGAATTTCACATCGAGCAGATAATCGACCGCTTTGCGAATATTCTTCGAGTACGGACCTTGAATCGTCGTCGAGCCAGACGCAATCAGCGCTGTCCCGGCCAAGGCGGTCATCGCGGTGGTGTAGCCCGACGCGGTCCAATGTCCGTTGGAACTTTGCGTTTTGGCAACCCATTTCAAGCCTTTGTCGATCGCCTGATCCCATTTCGGATCGTGCTTCCCCGCCGTCGCGACGGACGGAACGCCGCAGGCAAAGGCCAGGCTGGCGGCCGCAGAGGTTCGCAATAATTGGCGTCGACTGATCATGGTTCGCATCAGGGCAACCTCCCAAAAAGGGGAATCCTTTCGACCAAAGCTGCGCGGAGAGGTTCACGCCCGGCCACAATCCTGACCATTCAGTATCGTCCGTTTATGTTCCCCGAGCAACCGTAAAGTTCATTCGTGGGCCAAACCTGCTCCTCGCCCCGAGCCGCTTCCATCGTGGGTGAACAGGGCTGCTAGCACTCATTTTGGAAACCTGTTTTACCAACTTTGCATCGACGTTAAACCTTGGGGCTGAACGACTTGATGGCGAAAGTGAAAAGCTGGCTGTTAACTGCTCCTGTGGGGGGTAAGGTTTGAGTTTGAACAGGGGGCAAATGATTGGGAACCGGTCTCGGATTGCGCGAGTTACGGTCCGAATTTTCGCCTACCCTCTGCCTCGCGGACCTCCGCAAGTTGTGCAATAATGATTCCAAATGATTGAGTATTTGTCAACAAGTGGACGTGGCCGGATAGGGGCCAAGTTTCAGTCCCGCCGGGTCACCATCAACTGAGCCACTTCTTCACCGGCAGAGTGGCAAGCGGAAGGAAGAATGGTTGCCTTGGAGGCAACTGTTGAAGTGCAGCATCCTTGTTTCTGCATAAGTCGTCCCTTCCACGCGATCTAATCCGGTCGACTATTTCGAACGCCCGTGGATTGTTGACATTCGCAGTTATCTAGGCAGAATATTGGACGCAGAGCAATCAATGTTCTGCAGAGGTTTTTCTGTATACTTATTGTCAGGTGTCCTATCGGTCGATTCATCGTATCTTCTCTCACGGCGATTGGCGGCGGAAACGCTATCGTTGGCGGTAGGGTCGATGAGGGCTTTTGTTGCGTGGGAGATGTTGTCTCAACGTCAACGTTTAAAGACACCACGACCGACATCATTCAAGAAATTCAACTGTACAACCGCCGAATGGAACGCGTAGAGGCAGGTCTTTCCGCCGGTCTCCTTGTGACCTTGGCGTGGGCGCGGACCCTTACGCTGGACTCGATAATCTTTTGTGAGCGTGGCCCCTAACCATCGCTGCAGTCGACGAGCTTGCGTGCGTTGAAAGTTGCCATCGAGCCTTGTGCGTCCTGCCCCGCACGCGGTTCGCCACTGACGGGCAGTGTTAGGCAGGGTGGCACGACATGCGAAGAAGGCTTCGTAAGAAGCGCCGAGTCGGCGAATACCAAGAGTTTGGCTTCGACGCGACATACACTCCTGCCACTGGACTCTCTGCGTCCGATTGTAACAAATTGCTGGACGCCTTCATCGAGCAGGCGATTGAGGCCAACGGTCTCGCGTGCGGTGGCGGCGGGCTCAAGACGATGAAGTTTTTTGTCACGCGCATGAAACGCCGCGGATCGGCAACTGAAGCGGATCGCCTTATTGTGCAACACTGGCTCCAATCCCGGCCGGACGTTGCTTCTTTCAATGTTGGCGGACTACGGGATGCGTGGCATGGTCATGCCTAACAAGCGGTTCAACGCGACGTGTGCCGCAGTTGGGTTTGGGGTAAAATCAAGCGTCACTCACGCGGCAGCCGCCGGTTAACTTGGTCATTATCCGACTGATGTACTTCAATGCGCGACGCAATCGACAACCTCTACGCGACGTTCGCCCAGTGTCGAATCGGCGATGACTTCACAGGTTGTGATTGCTGCGTCGGCCCCGAACACTCGAAAACACTTGCCGCTCCACCACTCCGCGAATTGACCTACAGCGATCTCGAACGCTACTCGCGTAAAGCCATGACAACTTGGGGTAATGTACGGCATTTCAAGCATTTTTTACCACGCCTACTGGAATTATCTATCGAGCATCGTGATGACTTTCTTGATCTCGCCGTAGTGTTCGGCAAACTTAAATACGCGAAGTTCGATTCATGGCCCCAATACGAAACCGACGCCGTTAACCGGTTTTTCGACGAATACTGGGAATATCAACTCGACGATCCCATCTTTGGTGCATTCGAGATGTCGATCGATACTGTTCTTTGCTCACTCGCGAATGCACTTTCATCTGTTCAGCGATTTCTCGATGCTTGGATCGCAAGGCGTACTGACAACTCCAAACGACATCTTGCTGCCTTTATTCTTAACAATGATGACGCCCTGCTGAAAAAGGGACGGCTATCGAACGCCTTTTGGGACGCGACGGGACAACCGCACACCGAAGTGGTAAGCTGGTTGCGGTCGGATGCGGTTCACCGATCTTTCGACGGCCCCGACGATCCCGTACTTGTTGACGACTTCGCGTATGCTTGGCCTCAATTAATTGCAATCCGTTCGGCCTTATCCGCGCCGAAAACGTGACGCCACACGTCGGATAACTAAGCCGGGCGGGTGGCACTGTTGAATGACACCTAAACAGTGGCACCCAAAGATTAGTCATGCTCGACCGTGCCACCCCGCCGCATGATTGCAGGTAGACAGAGCCCACTACATAACATTTGGCACCGCAATGTGTCTGACTTGCCGGGCTACATGGTTTTCCGGTGACGCAGAGAGACGAATAATGTAAGGCCAGAAGTTCAACGGAGAGGAACGATTATGACAGCTCGCAACATTGTCTTGTCTTCGCTCGATTACGCCCGGTTACAAGACTTGCTGATTGTCGCCAAGCAGTTTGCTTCCACGAGTTCGGAAATCGTGGATTCTTTAGAATGCGAACTGGCTCGCGCCAGAATTGTCTCCCCCGAGGAAATACCGCCGTATGTGGTGACCATGAATACGTGTGTTCGCCTGATCGACACGACAACCGGGGAAGAAATGAAATATTCGCTGGTGTATCCGGCCGATGCAAACTTCCAGAAAGGAAAACTGTCCATCCTTTCCGAACTCGGCGTTGCCATTATTGGTTTTTCCGTGGGTGATACCATCGAATGGGATTTCCAGGAGGGGGTTCGCCGGCTTAGGATCGACATGATCTACTTTCAGCCGGAAGCTACCAAGGATTACGACCTGTAGCCGAGTAGACATCTCGGCTGCCTCAGCAAGTCCATCAAGCTGAGTTAGGTGTTGGCTTTGGTCCTAACTGAGTTTGCGACAACCTTACACAAACACTGCCGTATCCAATCCGGCCCTGAGGAAGTAGACATCGAGTTGATCGACGAAGAGTCGCGATGGTCCCCCCTCTTGGTCAAAAGTGTCCCGTTCCGTTCCGCCGTATAGAGTGTTCGTGGTCCCACGCCCGTTGATCTGGTCCACTCCGGCACCACCGAACAGTCGGTTCAGGCCTGAGCTTCCCGTAAGGGTGTCGTTACCATCTCCACCGTAGGCAATCGTTTGGCCTCTCCCGCGGCTGAGGATGATGTCATCGCCGCCACCCCCTTTCAGAGTTGCGGTTCCGGGGGTCGCGCTCGTGATTGTATCATTGCCCCCCTCGCCGTTGATCGAAACCGAGATGCGGGCGGTGGCTCGAATTGAGTCGTTGTCATCTCCCCCGGTGATCAAGGCGATACCGACGTCGATGGCACGAATGATATCCTTCCCTGCTTCGCCATGGATGGTCGCCCGGTTGGCCTGATTGGCGGTGATGGTGTCGTCCCCAATCCCACCGCGAATGAAGATGGTGCCAGCGCGAGTCGTCGTGGCCGTGATCGTGTCGTCTCCTTCGTTCCCCAGGATCGTCACGCGGCTGGCGTCACTGCTGGTAATCGTATCGTTCCCAAGCCCCCCGTAGATCGCGGCGGTTCGGCCACCGACAAGGCCCCCAGTGGTGATCGTATCGTTATCGTCCCCGCCATGGATCGTGACGTCTTTATCGAGCGTGAAGCTGATGGTATCGGAACCCGCCCGACCATTGATCAACACGCTGGAAATATTCGCGAGCGGGAACATTTGGTTCACGCTGTTGAAAGTGACGAGGGCATTAGAGCCCGATTGACTCACCACGATGGTGTCGGCACCGCTAGTACCAACAATCTTCAACACGCCGCCGGTTAAATCTGCGGCAAACATCGAGCGCTGCTCGAGAGATTCCATCGTCGGGCGAAATTTGGTTCGTTTAAGCACTTGATTGATCCGGAAAAATGAGAGGTCCAACAGAAATCCACAACCCTTGCAAGGCGCACCGCGCAGGCAGTACCGAGAGCGTCCGCAAATCAGTCGGGTAGTCGAGCGACCACCGTAGCCACCGCATGATCCGCTACGTTGCGATGGCAAGGAACGTTGTCGGAGAGCAAAAGAGGGAGCTAGAAACGCTGTGGCAGGCACAAACGGCTCATCAACTGTCCTGAAAAGCCACAACGACATCGGGCTACTTCGAATCACCCGTTATCAATCAATGCACTTCTCGAGCCAAGGATCTTGCGGGTTCCTTGGCGGGTTCCCGAGCAGTATTTGAGACGACGCGGAGTATTCCCATGGTCTAAAGATTTCGTGTCCTTTTCGCACGTCGATCACGCTAACCGTGACCTAGATTTGAATGCCTCGGGCTGCGATCCAACCTAGTTTTGCGGAGTGTAACGATTATGGCGGTGGCACAAGCATCAAGCGGTGCGGCGGGAAGCTTACTAGCTTCGCTGATGTCGGACGACACCTATCGTCCGGCAGAACCCAAAACGATCGAGGAAACGGGGCTCACGGCGACCATTATCGAAACGCTCGCCCTGAAATATCTGGCGCTCATCGGCTCGGCACCCGGCCGACAACTTGCCGACGTGCTGTGCCTGCCGTTTGGCATTGTGGAGCAAATCCTGGCTTCGCTGCGGCAACGCCAACTCATTGCACATTCCGGCTCGGCAGCTCTGAACGATTACATCTATGTGCTCTCCGATCAGGGCCGCCAACGAGCCCGATCTGCCACAGAGCAATGCTCCTATGTGGGTGCCGCCCCCGTTCCGCTCGACGATTACATTCTGTCGGTCGAGGCGAAGACGATTCGCGCAGAAGCTCCGCAACGTCAGCACCTGGAAAAGGCTTTTGCCGACATCACTGTCGAGCGCGACATGCTGGATTTGCTCGGCCCCGCGGTGAACTCCGGCGCGGGTTTGTTTTTGTACGGCGCGCCGGGTAACGGCAAAACCACGCTCGCCCGCCGCATCACCGCTTGTTTTGGTTCGAGCATTTGGGTGCCGCGTACGATTATCGAGGACGGCCAATTCATCAAGTTCTACGATGCGGCCTTTCACGAACCACTCGACGAAGCGGCCTCGGGACTATTGAAGTCGCAAGAACACGATCGCCGCTGGATCAAGATTCGGCGCCCCACGGTCGTCGTCGGTGGTGAACTGACCATGGAGAGCCTGGAAATTCGCCACGATCCCAAGTCGAATGTGAGTGAAGCCTCGCTTCAAATGAAGAGCAATTGTGGCTGCTTGCTAATCGACGACTTCGGCCGGCAACGAATGGAGCCGAAAGAGCTTCTGAACCGCTGGATCGTGCCGTTGGAAAACAAGTTCGACTTTCTCACCCTGGCTACCGGCAAGAAGATTCAGGTTCCATTTGAGCAACTGATTATTTTCTCAACGAACCTGGAGCCGTTTCAACTCGCTGACGAAGCGTTTCTCCGCCGCATTCCGTACAAGATTGAAGCCCGCGATCCGTCGCTGGCGGAGTTTCGTTTGTTGTTTAAGATTTGTGCGCGGCAATTTCAGTGCGAATTTAAGCCAGAGACCGTCGATTACGTTGTCGACAAATACTACAAGCCGGTTAATCGCCCGCTCCGCCGCTGCCAACCGCGCGACTTGATGAGCCAGGTTAAGAACCTGTGCAAGTACCACAATATTCCGATGGAGATGAAGCCAGAGTATTTTGACAAAGTGGTGAATAGCTACTTCACGGTGGTGCGCGAGCAGTAGTTCCAGGACCTTTCCCCGGCGGCTGACGCTGCTATGCTAACGCGATGCGTTGCCTTGCGTTATTTTCTGGCGGACTCGATAGCCTCTTGGCCGTGCGGCTGATGCAGGAGCAAGGGATTGAAGTTGAGGCGATCAACTTCAAAACGCCGTTCACTTGTTGCCAGGATGTTTCTGCCCAGGCAGCCAGGAAACTAGGAGTGCGTCTGACGATCCTCGCCGCTGAGGATGACTACTTTGACCTCGTCCGTCATCCGAATTTTGGCTACGGCAAAGGGGCGAACCCCTGCATCGACTGCCGCATCTATATGTTCCGCCGGGCTGTGCAGATGCTGCCGGAGTTTAACGCCGGGTTTCTGGTAAGTGGCGAAGTGCTCGGCCAACGACCGAAGAGCCAGAAGCGGCGGGATCTGGAAATCATCTCGCATCATTCGTCGCACGAAGATTTGCTCTTGCGTCCGCTATCGGCACTAAAGCTGCCGCCAACCTTGCCCGAGCGCGAAGGCTGGGTCGATCGCACTAAACTTCACGGCATCGTAGGACGGGGGCGCAAAGAATTGATTCAACTGGCGCGGCAATTGGGCGTGGAGGACATTCCCAGCCCGTCGAATGGCTGCGCGCTGACGGAGGTGACGTTCTCCCGGAAAGTCTTTGATCTGATTGAATTGCAGCCGCAGCAATCGCGTTGGGATTTTGAGCTACTCTCCGTGGGTCGACATTTTCGCTTCAATCAAGGTGCGAAGGTGATTGTTGCCCGTCATGAAGCAGAGAACGAATTTCTGCGCCGGATGCACGCTGCCAAAGCAAATTCGCCCGAGGTGGCTCGCCTACAGCCAGCGAACTTCATGGGACCGGACGTGCTAATGATTGGAACCTTTGATGATGCCGCGTTGCGTTTCGCTGCCGGGCTGATGCATCGGTTCACACGTCACGTGGATGGTCCGCTGTGGGCGAAAGTTTGGCGACAAGCAAGTGAAGAGGAATTCTTGTTGGAAGTGACGGCAGTCGCCGATGCCGATACAGCAATAACGATCGCTGCTACGAAGGCTTCGTGAGCTGAACCAAAGAATTCAAGCTCCCCGACCGCAGCCCTTCCAGATCAAGCGTGACGAACTTGAAGCCCAGGCTTTTGAAGTACATCGTCAGTTCGCCGCGGGTCAATTGCTCGGCGAGTTGCAGAATTACAGCGGACGGGACTTCGATTCGCGCGATCTCCCCTGGATGCACCCGAACTCGGCAATCGCGAATTCCTTGCTGCCGCAACCAAACCTCGGCTGCTTCGATGCGCGCAAGGCGTTCGGGGGTCACTTCCAGGCCGTAAGCGACGCGACTGGATAGGCAGGGGCTCGCAGGCTTGTCCCACACGGGGAGATTCCAATGCTCGGCCAGAGCGCGCACCTCGGATTTGGTAAATCCACATTCCAGCAACGGGCTGCGAACCTGAAAATCCTTCGCCGCCTGCATGCCGGGACGGTAGTCCCCCACGTCGTCAGCATTCGCGCCGTTGACGAGGGTTTCGACTTGCCACTTGCCTAAATTCGCTAGCAGCTTCGTGTAAAGCTCGGTTTTGCAATGAAAGCAGCGGTCGGGAGCGTTCTGCAAATACGCTTCCGAGGCAAACTCGTCGGTCGAGACTTCTTCGTGGCGAATGCCGATCTGCCGAGCAACGTCGCGGGCGATTTGCCGTTCATCACTGGCCAGACTGAAGCTTGTCCCGGTGACTGCGAGCGCATGATCCTGCAGCGCTAAAAACGCAGCCTTGGCCACGAGCGCGCTATCGACGCCGCCTGAGAATGCGACCGCGCAACTGGTTTGCGATTCGAACCACCCCAGGAGTTGCTGTTCGAGTTCGACGGGAGAACGCATGGGTTACTCGTCGGTGCTGGGATCGTTCCGCTCGAACGGAACGACGCACTCCACCAAATTCCCTTCCAAGCGAGCCACAACCTGCAAAGTGGTAAGGTCTCGCGCGAAGGCCAGGAAGTAATTGTGGTGTCGGCCTTCGTTCGTCGCCCATTCGCGGGCGGTTAGTTCCAACGCAACCAGATCGGTTGGCGGATTGGACAGGATTTTGATCTCAAGATCGGCCGCATCGACGAAGACCGTCGGGAGGAATTCCTCCAAACCGTTCGCTTCGATGATGGGACGTTGAATCTCGATAAATTCGTCGAGCTTCATCGGACGATGGCCCTCCGAGGCCGACAACGGTGGTTTCTAAATGGGTACAGCACAATCACTTTACCCAATTTTCCACCGAGGTGCAGCGGCGAATCACTGCCCAGACCGTCATCCGACGGGCTCGGAGGCCCATCGTACGAAAGAACTACTCCGCAGCGTCCTTCATCATTGGCTCAAGCACTTTGGTGTTACGCTCGATCGCCAAGACAACCGTTCGTTGTTCCACGCCATCCGCACTCGCGGCCACCACGGGAATCACTTGACGCTTATCTGGCATGGCAAGCCGCAACGTGAACGTGCCATCAGCCCGAACCTTGATTGGTTCGCCACCAACCGTGACGCGCGAATCGGCTTTGGTCGAACCGTAGACGATCATTTCGGCGTCGACATTGAACTCAAAATCGCGATGGCGACGCAGAACGGCTTCGGCACCACTGCCGAAACGAGTTCCGAGTGCATTTCCCATGGGACGGCGGAGGCGTTCTTCGAAAAGCTCCTGCAGTTCGCCGGAAGGAGATTCGTCGCTGTAGCCACCACTGAGGGCGTAAACGCGCTCGTAGTTTTCAGCGACGTCGGCCCAGTTGCGGTCAATGGCATCGCTGCTGCCGGGGGCAGGCATCGTGATGATGTTGCTGCGACACAGCGTGTGAATCTTGCCATTGCCACCCTTGTAGCCGATCTCGACTCGGAAGCTCCGTTGTGGCTGGATGATGTCGATGTACCAATTGGTGACACCGCCATGAATATCGTATTCGCGAACGACCCGCTCGGCGGAATTGGTGGTAGAACCGGCATGAACTTCCAGCAGTCGCAACACAGGCTTGGCCGTGTGCCATTGCTCGGCCATGGCGGCTTCGGCCCGGGTGACGCTGTGCTCGGTGATATTCCAACAGGCGTGCAGCCAGTAGGCGTCCCGAACCATCAGCACAATGCGATCTTTGCTGGCCTTCTGCCCGCTCGAAAGATCCTTGGTTTTAACCCGTTGCGCATGTGCCCGCTGGATCTTCGCGATCGCGCGGGGAGCGACCGGATGCCGCTTATGGGTGGCAGTTTTGGGAGATGAAGCAGCGGAAGTTCTTGCAGGAGCCGTATTTGCTTTGCGAGCGGTAGCGGGGGCCGGCACGCTCGTTTTCTTCACCGTCTTCGCAGCGGGAGCCGATTTGGCCCGTGGAGCGACTTTACTAGCGCGCACTATCGCACGGACTAGCTCGTCCTTCTTCATGGTCTTCCAGCGGGACACCCCTCGGCGTTCGGCGATCTTCCCTAACTCTTTAATGGAGTGCTCTTTAAGTTCAGCAGAGGTAATCAATGTTGAAGCTCCGTGCTTGAATTCCGCGGGACGTTGGCCTGAAGATCGATTTTTGACCTGCAAGCACTCTTCGATGGGAACTGATCACCCCTTATCGTGCTCAGAAGGGGGCAGAACGGGTTTTAGCTTAAACTAAACGGTGCAAAATTGCAACAATTCGACCCCTGCAATTAGTGGGGTGCAGTTGTTCATCTCGTTTGGTCGCCTATTGTTAACTACTTGTACGAAAAGCACTTATGGAAATATCATAGGCATCAAAATGACGGCGCTACGCCAATAATTAACGCTCACTCATGAGAGGGGGACTGCATGCGCAACCTCTTTTTTCGGGAAAGCCTTTTGCATTGGCTGACGCCAAGCTGTTAAGGTCGTCTTATTACGAGACATTTTTGCTTAAGGTTCGCTCGTCGCCGCGAGAAGGTAGGTCTGTATGCACGTTCAACAAGTGTTGTTTCGCCAACTGTGCTGCGGGATCGTCGCCGCTTTGCTGGCAGCCGGTGGTATCCGTGCGGCGGAGGTTCCAACTAAGGTGCTCCGCGCAGGCGCTTATGCGATGAATGTTTCGCCTACGGAGTTTCCCGTCATCGTCAATGGTGGCATGACGGAGCGAACGGCCGACAAGTTGAACGATCCTCTGCATGCCCGCTGCCTGGTGCTCGACGACGGAAGCGAGAAAATCGCGATCGTGGTGGTCGACAGTTGCATGATGCCACGCACCTTGCTCGACGAGGCGAAACAGATCGCTCATCGTCTAACTGGAATAAAACCCGAACGCATGTTGATTTCTGCAACGCACACGCATTCCGCACCAAGCGTGCATGGCTGTCTGGGTTCCGAGGTGGATGTGAAGTATGCCGAGTTCCTCCCCGCGAAAATCGCCCAGGGAATCGAACAGGCGAACAAAAACCTGGCTCCGGCGCGGATCGGCTTTGGCATGGGAAAGGACGAGAAGAACGTTGCCTGCCGGCGTTGGAAGATGAAGCCGGGAACCGCAACGACCAATCCGTTCAGTGGCAAAAAGAATGATCAGGCCGTCATGCATCCCGGTTACGATAACCCCAATAAGATCGAAGCCACCGGCCCGGTCGATCCCGGCGTTGCCGTGGTTTGCGTGCAAACGGCGGAAGGACTGCCGCTGGCATGGCTGTCTGCTTATTCACTGCACTATGTCGGTGCTCCGCCGATCTCCGCGGATTATTTTGGCATGGTCTGTGAACGGATTGAGCAGCGTTTTGCGAAAGAGAAATCGCCCCACTCGTTCCTGGCCATGCTCGCCAACGGAACCAGCGGCGATGCGTGGCTGATGGATTACACCTTGCCGAACCGTCGGATGTTCACCATCGGCGAAGTGGCCGACGACGTTTCGAAAGCGGCCCTGGAAGTCTTCCCGAAACTTGAGTTCTATGCTTGGGCACCGATCGTGATGGAAGAGCGGCTGTTGGAAATTCCCGTGCGCATGCCCAGCCAGGACGAAGTCGCAGCAGCCCAAGAATTCGCCAAAACCTTTGCCGATCGGAAGCCAGCCACCGTCCCCGAAATTTACGCTCGTGAAACGATCCTGCTTAGCAAGATGCCCGCGACTCGCGAACTAAAAATGCAGGCGATCCGCGTGGGCGAACTGGGCATCGCCGCCATTCCGAATGAAGTCTTTGGCATCACGGGACTGGCGATTAAAAAGGAAAGTCCGCTGAAGACGACCTTCACCATTGAACTGGCCAACGGCTGCGAAGGTTACATTCCTCCGCCGGAAATGCATGCTTTGGGTGGTTACGAGACCTGGCGGGCCCGCACCAGTTGCCTGGAAGAGCAGGCGGAACCAAAAATTCTGGGGACCGCGATCGAGTTGCTGAAGAAGGTCGATCAGCAGCGGCGGGACGAAAAGCCGGTTGTATCGCCGGCGCAACCGGCAAATCCCCAGGCGAGGCAATAGGGCGTGGTAGAATTGGACGATAGTAATCTGAGGCGCTCATCTCTCTTTTTTCTGCAACCCCGACCTTCAATGCCCCGCATCGCTTCGCTGACACGACAGACGAAAGAAACCTCCATCCGCCTCGAACTTAACCTCGACGGCAGCGGCAAATGCTCTGCCAAGACAGGGGTCGGCTTTCTGGATCACATGCTCGACCTGTTTGCTCGGCACGGCTGTTTCGATTTAGAAGTCGAAGCCACGGGTGACTTGCACGTCGATCAGCATCACACGGTGGAAGATGTCGGCATCACGCTCGGCCAGGCATTCAAGCAGGCGCTCGGCGACAAGGCCGGCATTCGACGTTACGGCCACTTCACCTTGCCGATGGAAGAAACGCTGGCGACGATTGCCGTCGATCTGAGCGGCCGATACTACCTCGTCTTTAACGCAGAATTTCCGAGTCCCAAAATTGGTGAGTTCGACAGCGAACTGGTGGAAGATTTTTGGCAAGCCTTCGCCGCCAACGTGTTGGCTAACTTGCACGTGATCATTCACCACGGCCGGAACAGCCACCACATCAGCGAAGCGATTTTCAAAGGTGCCGCGCGAGCGCTGCGGATGGCGGTGGAAGACGATCCTCGTTCGCCAGGTGTACCGAGCACGAAGGGAACGTTGACGTCCTAAAGCCGAGACGTGACCGTGAGGGAGCGCATCGCCCGTCAGACTCAAAACGTGGTCGTTTGGCAGCTAGATATACCGCACAGAATTTCACAGAGGTTGAAAGCAATCGCAGATCGCGTTCCCTTACGGTCGCGTCTCGGATGTTGGGATACGATATTCCACTATGACCCAATTCCCTACCTTCACCTTCTCCGGCAAACTTCGCCCGTCGCAGATCGACGTTGTCAAAATCGCCGAGAAGAAACTGGCGGAAGGTGCGCGGCGATTGCATATCGTTGCGCCGCCCGGCTCCGGTAAAACGGTCACGGGACTGTATCTCTGGGCGATGTGCATCAAAAGGCCCGCGCTGGTATTGTCGCCCAACTCTGCCATTCAAGTGCAATGGGCCGCACGCACCGATATGCTCGCGCTTGCCGATGGTTCGGCCGTTCGCGAGCGAGTGAGTACCGATCCGCAATCGCCCGCGCTGCTTACCTCACTTACCTATCAAGCGGTTACGCTCCCCAGTCGCGGCAATGAAGATTTGAACTCGCAGGCGATCGCCAACTGGAAGCAGCGGCTGATCGAAAAGGGGCAAGCTCAAGACCCGGATGAAGCGCAGGTCTGGCTCGAAGATCTTGAGCGCCACAACAAGGATTACTACGAACAGCGGCTTGGTTCGTATCGCAAGGTCGTCCGCGATCAGGCGTCGATGAGTGGCGAGGCGCTCGCGAATTTGCACTCTTCCACCATGGCGACCCTCGAACGCCTGCGGCAGCAAGATATCGGCTTGATTATTCTCGACGAATGCCACCACTTGCTAGGCCATTGGGGACGAGTCCTGGCCAGTGCTCGCGACTTGCTCAACCAACCGATTGTGCTCGGCCTGACGGCGACACCTCCTGATCGGGACGGCAAGCCGGAAGCAGATGTAGAGCGCTACGACGAATTTTTTGGGCCCATCGATTACGAGGTTCCGGTTCCTGCGGTGGTGAAAGACGGCTTTCTCGCGCCGTATCAAGACCTCGCTTACTTCGTGCGACCGAACGCGGATGAGCTCAAATTCATTGCTGGCGCGGATCAAGAGCTGTATTCACTCGTGAAAGATTTGTGCGAGGTGCCCGACGGCGAAGTGGCGGAAGAAGTGGCAGAGGCAGAAGTCGCAGCGGTCGCCGAATCGGACGAGACGATGACTGATGAAGAGGGCGATGCCGTTCCGATTGCGATCAAAACGGGAGCCTCTGCCGCCAATACTTCTGCGTCCTCCGCGAAAAAGAAGAATGCCGACAAACCACTGGGCCGAGAATGCTTGCCCACGTGGATCACGCGGGTGTTGAGCGAGCGAAGATTGCCAACGGGGGTCGTCAAGGACTGGAACGCCTTCGAACGGCGCGATCCCGATTTTTCGCATGCGGCGCGCTGTTTTCTGGTCGCACACGATCTGCCGTTGCCGGAGGAAGTTCCCGCGCTCAATGATGATGTCGAGCCGCAAGA
Source organism: Pirellulaceae bacterium (assembly GCA_041739545.1). Taxonomy (GTDB): domain Bacteria; phylum Planctomycetota; class Planctomycetia; order Pirellulales; family Pirellulaceae; genus JBGSNR01. The sequence continues at coordinate 205,718 of JBGSNR010000013.1, forward strand.
AATGCCCGCCGTCGATTATCTGGTGCCGGTGATTGATCGCTATGTGCGGCATCGCTTGCGGACTAGTTCATTTGCCGTCGATCGCGATTTAGCTCAAAAGGCAATCCGCCGCTTGCGGATGTTTGGCGTGCAGATTACGGAGACTGGCTCGCAGCCCTGTGCTTCGCCGGTCGGTCGCGTGATGGCTTACACGCAAAGCAAATGTGCGGCACTCCCGACGATTCTGGCGGCGGAATCAGCGGTTTTAGGAGATAAACTTCGCGCAGTGATCGTTACCGACTACGAAAAAACATCGGCCACGCGGGCGGAAGTCGAACACTTGCTAAACGATGAAGCGGGAGGCGCGATCGCCGCCTTCAAGATGGTTGTTTCGGACCCTCGCACCGACTCGCTCAACCCGATTCTCGTTACCGGATCCACCGTCCTCATCGACGACGACCTGCAGCATGATTTTATCGTGGCTGCCAAGGAGTGGCTGACGCAGAAGGGGCTCGATGTGCAGCTCCAACTGCACGTTGAGGCTGGTTTTCATCAGCTCAGCGGTGAAGGAGGAGATTGGTCCCCGCGCGTTTATGTGGAGATGATTACCGAGCTTTTTCAACGAGGGCTCACACGTTGCCTGGTTGGTACCCGCGGGCTGCTCGGCGAAGGATGGGACGCGAATAAGATCAATGTGCTGGTCGATCTGACGACCGTCACCACGTCGATGACCGTGAATCAATTGCGGGGACGATCGATTCGCCTCGATCCACAGGAAAAGCTGAAACTGGCGAACAACTGGGATGTGGTTTGCCTGGCCCCTGAGTTCACCAAAGGCTTCGATGACTACAAACGCTTCCGCGCGAAGCATCAAACCCTCTACGGAGTGACCGACGACGGCGCGGTCGAAAAAGGGGTCGGCCACGTTCATCCCGCCTTCACCGAGATGCGACCGGAGTTGCTGGAAGACAGCATTCACGCGCTCAACGAGGATATGCTTCGCCGAGTGGCACGCCGCGATGCAGTGCGCGAACTGTGGAAGATCGGCCAGCCCTATGAAGCCAAGCCGGTGCGCGCCGTGGAAGCTCGTCCGCTCGGCAAGCGAGACAACGGTGGCTTTCCGCCGTTCAAGCGATCCAAGGGAGCCTGGAGTTCATCGGCACTGGCGCTGGCGATTGGCGAAGTAGTGCTTCGTTCGCTCGCGGAAGCGAAGCTCATCGGCGACATCGGCAATTTGCATGTCAGCGAGCGAGAAGGAGGCTACGTGCGGCTCTTCCTTGAGGACTCTTCGCCCGAAGATAGCAAGCTCTTCACCGAAGCGTTACACGAAGCGCTCGGACCATTGCATAAGCCGCGGTATGTGATTCCGCGGTATGTCGACCGCGTGGAAGAGACATTTCTGTCGTCGATGCTGCCGAGCTTTGTGGGGCAGTACTTTCAAAAACGCAGGCCACAACAGGTTATGCTGCATGCCGTACCGTCGATCCTGGCAAAGAACAAAGAGTTGGTGGAAGTCTATCAAAGCTACTGGAACCGCCTTGTCAGTCCGGGCGAAGCAGTGTTTGCCCTGCGAGAAGCAGGCGAACTTGAAATTAATCATGCCCGCAAATACAAGCTCCTGCCAGCTTCCCCCGTGCAGGAGAAAGAGATTTTCTTGTAGAGTGTGTAAGTGCCACTGCTGGCTTGTCCAGCAGTGCAGTTGGCCGCGCCGCTTACCATTTTGTTGCTTTGGTTGCTCAGTGATCTTCGGACTCTATTTTTCACGCAGCGGATGCAAAGGAGTTGAAAATCAACTCAAATAGCTGCACTGCTGGACAAGCCAGCAGTAGCACCGCTCGAGTTCTCATGCTTCCCGCAACTCCCTTCCGTTAAACCTCACCCATGCCCTTCAACGAACTTTGCCAACTGGCTCGCGAAGCCGCGCTCCTCGAATCCGTCGAAGCCCTGCTCAATTGGGACGAACGAACCTACATGCCGGAAAAGGCAGGTCCGTATCGGGCCGAGCAGATCACCTACCTCGCGGGACAGATTCATAAGCTGCGCACCAATCCTCGGCTGGGAGATTTGCTGGGCGAGTTGAAGTCGAGTGAGCTGGCACAGGATCCACACAGCGACGCCGGCACAACGATCCGGCAATTGGCGCGTGATTATGAGAAACGCTGCAAGCTGCCGCCGAAGTTAGTCGAAGAACTGGCGCGTGCCGCGGTACTTGGTCAACAAGCTTGGGTTGAAGCACGCAAGCACAACGATTTCAAGTCGTTTGCACCCCACCTAAAAAACCTCTTCGAGTTGAAACGGCAGCAGGCGGAAGCGTTGGGCTATGAAGAGTCTCCGTACGATGCGCTGCTCGATGATTTCGAACCGGATGCGAAGACTTCAGCCGTGAAGAAGGTGCTGGCCGATCTGCGTGAAGAACTGGTGCCGCTGGTGCAGGCCATTGCCGCTAGTTCAAAGAAGCCGCGGAAGGAGATTTTGCAGCGAACCTATCCGACGACTACACAAGCCCTCTTCGGCACTGCGGCCGCGAAGGCGATTGGCTTTGACTTCACCAGCGGGCGACTCGATATCACCCATCATCCGTTTTGCTCTGGCATGGGACCGAACGACTGCCGCATTACCACTCGCTATCACGAGAACTTTTTCCCAAGTGCGTTCTTTGGAATTCTGCACGAAGCGGGGCACGGCATTTACGATCAGGGCCTGCGCAGCGAGCAGTTTGGCCTTCCCCCGGGTACGTATCTCTCGCTGGGCATTCATGAATCGCAATCGCGGATGTGGGAAAACCTGGTGGGCCGAAGTCGCCCGTTCTGGGAGCATTTTTATCCGCAGTTGCAGCGTGATTTCCTGCAAGCGGTCGGGCATGAGCCGCTGGACGATTTCTATTTTGCCATCAACACGGTTGAGCCCTCGCTGATTCGAGTCGAAGCCGATGAAGCAACCTACAACCTGCATATAATCGTACGATTTGAGCTGGAACAGGCGCTCATCGGCGGCGACTTGAAAGTCGATGATCTGTCCGGTGCGTGGCGCGAAAAGTACAAGCATTATCTAGGGATCGAGCCCCCGAACGATGCCGACGGCGTATTGCAAGACGTGCATTGGAGTGCCGCTTTGATCGGATATTTTCCGACCTATTCGCTGGGGAATTTGTACTCGTCGCAGTTCTATGAGCAGGCGGACCAAGATCTCGGCGGCCTGTCAGCCATGTTCGCGAAAGGAGAATTCCTGCCGCTACGCGAGTGGTTGCGAACGAACATTCACGAGCGCGGCCAATGTTACTCCGCCGCGGAACTGGTGCAACTCGTGACCGGCAAGCCGCTATCCCACGCCCCGCTGATGAGGCATCTGAAGGGTAAGTTCGGCGGATTGTACGGAATCATGTAGCGGGTGACGCTTCGTCACTTGGCACTGAGCAAAGTCGCAACCTTTTTCGACGCGAAGCTACGGCGTTTCGGATCGGAGAAAGTGGCACGAAGCCAAGGCAATCCGCAGATCTGTGTGTGCCTGCTACCAGGTCCCCACTATTTTGCACGCCTTGGCCCGGTTAGCATGTTTTCTTCGTGATTTCTCTTCCTCCCTCACGGATCAAGACATGTTTCGCACCCTGATGGTCGGTTTGGCAGTCGCTGGATTCGTTCTAAATTGTGCCAGCCAAGTGGCAGCCCAGGAAGCTACTGCGGCGAAGACGGAATTGCTCTGGCCCGAAGGTGCACCGGGGGCGAACGGCACTGAAGCGAAGGACAAGCCGACACTGATTATCCATCTGCCGGCCAAAGACAAAGCGACCGGTTGTGCGATTGTCGTTTGTCCCGGCGGAGGTTACGGCGGCCTGGCTATGGATCACGAAGGAAAGCAAATTGCCGCTTGGCTAAATGGCCATGGTATCGCCGCCTTTATTTGCGACTACCGTCATCGTGGCAAAGGCTACGGCCATCCTGCTCCGTTGCAAGATGCGCAGCGAGCTATCCGCACCGTTCGCGCGCGCAGCAAAGAATTCGACGTGAATCCCGAACGGATCGGAATTCTCGGCTTCTCTGCCGGCGGCCATTTGACTTCAACGGCGTTGACTCATTTCGATGCCGGAGACTCGGCCGCGAAAGATCCTGTTCAACAAGCCAGTTGCCGACCCGATTTCGGCGTGTTGTGCTATCCTGTCATCGCTTTCGAACAGCCCTTCACGCACCGAGGCTCGCAAAAGAATTTGTTGGGCGAGAACGCCGATCCGGAATTGGTGAAGTCACTGTCGAACGAACTGCAAGTCACGAAGGAGACCCCGCCCACATTCCTGTGGCACACTTTCGAAGACACGGGAGTACCGCCGGAGAACAGCATCGTCTTTTATCAAGCGATGCTGAAGAACAAAGTGCCCGGCGAACTGCACATCTTTGAGAAAGGGCGGCATGGCGTGGGGCTTGGCAAAGGAATTCCCGGCACCGAACAGTGGTCGGAACTGTGTATCGCGTGGATTCAAGGACGAGGACTGTTGGCCAAATGATTACCACCGACGGAATTATTGAGCAGATCAAGTTTGCACGGGCGTACACGTTGACGATGCTCGCTGATATCGACGAGTCGGATTGGTTTGTGATGCCTGCCGGCGCACCGACGCACATTGCCTGGCAGGTGGGGCATATCGCGATGGCCGAGTATGGGCTCGCGTTGTTTCGTCAGCGTGGTCGCAAGCCCGAAGATATGGACTTGATGTCCAGCGTTTTTCGCAAGCTCTTCAGCCGCGGTTCGGTGCCGGACATGGATGCCGCAAAGTATCCGTCGCCGGCGGAGATTCGGCAGACGTTTGACCGCGTGCATGAGCAAGCTTTACTCGAAATCACCACGTTTACCGCCGAACAATTGAGTCAGCCCTGCGATCCGCCGACGGTCGGCCCCGCGACGAACATGGGGGCGTTGCTCTTGTGCCCGATGCACGAGATGGTACACGTTGGTCAGATTGGCGTGTTGCGCCGATTGATGGGGAAGGCACCGGTGAGATGAAGTTTGCCGTGACGATCACGATGGCGGCGATGATGCTCGTCGTGATCGCCATCCATGTTGCCGGCTATCTCCATTTTGCCGCGCCGGGAAGTGAATCATTTTTCCTAGCTGCCATCAATTGCCTCCTGTTGTTGTACGTGATCCTTAGTTGGGCGAAGGGAGAGTTTTCCTGGCGAGTGCTTTGGTTTCACTTCGTGTTTAATCGCGAAACGCATCCGGTGGCGTTTTTGGCTGAGTTTTGGGTGACCATGGGAATCGTGGTCGTTGTCGAGTGTTTGTATATCGGTTCCTTCGTCTTTCAATGAAACGGCAATTTCCTTGAACACCCCAACTATCGTCCTGTGGATCTACTGTGCTTTGATTCTGCTCGCTTCGATGGCTGGCGGTTGGCTGCCGACAGTGATGAAGCTGCGCGAAAAGCAGATGCATCGCGTGATGAGCCTCGTCGCTGGTCTGATGCTCGGTGTGGCTCTGCTCCACATGTTGCCGCATGCGGTCCACGCGACCGGTTCGATCGACAAATGCGCGATGGCAACGTTGATCGGATTGATGACGATGTTTTTTATGATCCGCGTCTTTCATGTCCACCAACACCACATGGGGGACGATGCGGCAGGCGAATGTAGTCACGGCTTGCACCATCACGATCATAGTCACGAGCCCTCACCTGGCGGCCATGAACATAGCCCTACGCACGCTGCCGCGGGAACGCATAGCTTCAGTTGGCTCGGCTTGGCTTTCGGTCTGGCGGTGCATACCTTGATCGACGGGATGGCTTTGGGAGCAGCGGTCCAGGCCGATGCGAATCATGTGACGGGGACGATCTTCTTTGGAATCGGCACCTTTCTAGCCGTGTGCTTGCATAAGCCGCTTGATGCACTGTCGATCACCACGACGATGGCGTCGGCCGGATGGTCGCCCCGTTCGCAACTTGCGGCAAATCTCGGCTTTGCGTTGATGTGTCCGGCAGGCGCTTTTTTGTTCACGATGGGAGTTAGCCAGATTGCCCAGCAATCGCAGTGGGTCGGTCTGGCACTAGCATTCTCGGCTGGCGTATTTCTGTGCATCGCCTTGGCCGACCTGCTTCCCGAAGTCGCTTTTCACTCGCAAGATGGGCCGGCTTTAGCGACCGCCTTGCTCATTGGGCTCGTTTTGGCCTGGGGCATCGGGTTCATCGAACCGGCCCATCTGCACCAAGATCATGGCCACGAGCATCCCCCCGCGCATGTGCATTAAGTTCAGTTGATGTGTCTGGCGTTGCACTAGCACTGCCAGCGTTCAGCAGCGATTGTAAATCTCTCCCTTGTCCTGTTCGGCACTCTGCCGCTATCACGTGACTGCTCGTTTTTACGCGCCCATGGTTTGCGCTAAACGACTAGGTGAGTGCGAAGTTGTAATTGTTGTATTGTTAAATACGTCTTCAGAAAACGCATGATCGTTTGGATGCGAGATCGCTATTCGTCATTCGCAGTAGTGCTGCTGGTGGCGTGCGCGCTCGTAACCAGCGGCTGCAGTCAGAAGTATTTAAGCCTGCGGCGAATCCCGCGTAATCCGCTCGCCGATTCGCTGCAACTTGTTTCCTTTTCCGGGCCGCAACCGAGCGGGCGAACCAGTCAAGTTTTGCGCCGTTATGATCTGGCAGGAGTCTGGAAGCAAGACGCACCGCTCGTCATCCAGCAACTGCAGGCAACTCTTGAGCGCGAACGGGACCCGGAGAAAATCTATTCCCTGACGGAACTCGCCTACATTCATGCCACGCGCTTAGAAAAAGAAGGCCGCGTGGCCGAGGCTCTCGACTTCTATTCGACGGCTGTCGCGCAGGCTTACATGTTCCTGCTCGATCCACGTTTGGATGCTACCCGCAACCCATACGACCCCGCTTTTCGGGCGGCCTGCGATTTGTACAATGCCGCGTTAGAAGCTTCGCTCCGCATTGCCAACAAGGCAGGAAATTTGAAGCCTGGCGAGACGACGATCATTCGCAGCGGCGAGCGGGAATTCCACGTTCATGTGAATGTCCGCGGACCATGGCGCGCCGATGAAATCGAACGGCTAGAATTTGCCAACGATTACGAGATTGAAGGAGGGTTTGCCAATCGGCACCATACCTACGGCCTGGGCGTGCCGCTGATCGCCGTCCGCAATAAAGACCGCACTCGCGGGCCGCAAGAAAAGTACTATCCCCCCAGCCTTAGCTTTCCGCTGACAGCCTTTTTGCGTGTTGTTTCTCAGTCGGATGTGGCGGGGAAAGAATCGTTTGTGCAGTCCTGCGTGCTAGAACTGTACGACCCGCACTATGCTTGTGATGTGCAGCTTTGCAATCGCGTCGTTCCGCTCGAAACCGAACTTACGATTCCCCTCGCGTACCTGCTGGATTCACCCTATTTCAAAGAATATGACATCGCAACGCTCGGCCTGATCAACCCCGACGAGGTAAAAGCGGCCAAGGGGCTCTTCATGCTAGAGCCTTACGATCCTAAGCGAATTCCGGTGGTGATGGTCCATGGATTGTGGTCCAGCCCCACAACCTGGATGGAAATGTTCAATGACTTGCGCTCGTGGAAAGAGATTCGCGAGCGCTATCAATTCTGGTTCTATTTGTATCCCACGGGCCAGCCCTTTTGGACGAGCGCCGCGCAACTCCGGCAAACTTTGGCAGAAGCGCGCGCGACCCTCGATCCGCAACATGCCAACCCGCACATGGACGAAATGGTGCTTGTCGGACACAGCATGGGAGGTTTAGTCTCACGACTACAAACCGTCGAAAGTGGCGATGATTTTTGGCGGATTCTGAGCGATCAACCGTTCGAGCAACTCAAGGCTGATGCTGCGGACCGCGAAGAAATTGCCCGCTGTGTCTACTTCCATCCCAATCCTGGAATTAAGCGAGTCATTACTCTCGGCACGCCACACCATGGCAGTACCTCGGCGAATAGTGCGACCCGTTATCTCGGTCAAAAGTTGATTCGCATGCCGGAATTGATGGTGCAATTGAACAATCGCATCGTGCGGCAAAACCCTGGATTGTTCAAAGATACGGAACTCCTTACTACGACGACCAGTATCGATTCGCTCGCTCCGGAAACACCGGTTTTTGACGTGCTCAACAATGCAAAACAGGCACCCTGGGTGCGGGGGCACAACGTCATTGGGGTGTGGCAGTCCGGCAATCCGCTCACCCGATTTTATTCAGAGGTGGGAGATGGCGTGGTTAGTCGCGAGAGCGCGCAGTGGCCTCAAGCAGAGACGGAAGTGGAGATCGATGCCGATCACACCAGGGTGCATCAGCATCCGCGGGCGATTTTAGAAGTCCGCGAAATATTGCGGCAACATGATTTAGAAGTTCGCCACACTTGGGCTCGCACGGGACGCCTGGCCTGGCTGAATGCTCCGGAACAACAGGGGCGGGCGGTTCATCCGGGTGGTGACAGCGAATCCATCGAACGCTTGCCTAACGTACGGTGAACTCTACTAGGGGGACCATTTCGATCTCACCAAAAGTTAATGGTTGCGACCAGCCGCGGTTCACGGGACAAAGAGAGTTGTTTCATCTGCAGGCGAGTGCTACCGGCCATGCGCATCCCCATCATTCGTGGCCTCATTGATCGGCGGATCCTCGTCAACTTCAGGGTTAATGCAGACGTTCTAGCGAACCTACTCCCTCCGCCGTTTCGCCCACAACTCGTGCAAGGTTATGGCTGCGCGGGGATTTGCTTGATTCGCCTGAAGTCGGTCCGTCCACGCCACCTGCCTGCCTGGTTGGGTATCGGCTCGGAGAACGCCGCCCATCGGATTGCGGTGGAATGGGACGAAGCAGGGAAAACGCGTTGCGGCGTGTATATTCCGCGGCGAGACACATCGTCGCTGTTGAACGCATTCGCCGGTGGCAGGATTTTTCCTGGAGTGCATCATCGGGCAAAGTTTACTGTCGCTGAAACAGCCGAGTCTTTACAAATCGATATGCGAAGTCTCGATGGGTCGGCCCATGTGCATGTGGAGGGGAGACCTGCGGAGCAACTCCCAGCGGATTCTATGTTCACCTCGCTCGACGAGGCCTCTGCTTTTTTTGCTGCCGGCTCGTTAGGCTATTCACCGCAAGGACAGCCTCGTGCGTATGACGGGCTCGAACTACGCGCCTTCAGTTGGAAGGTCGAACCGCTGCAAATTTCTCGCGTCGTATCGTCCTTTTTCGAAGACCGGCAACAGTTTCCGGCTGGTTCAGTGACCTTCGACAACGCACTACTCATGCGTGGCATCGATCATGAGTGGCATGGGCGTGAGACTCTCTGCACTGCCACGACGTAGGCTAGAATGATGGTCCTCAACTACCTGGACCAACTTTCATGCCTCGCTCCGCCACGCAACTCCGTGCCGATGCTCTCGCCATTTGGCAAGCAGGAGTGGAAGCGGTGCGCAGCGATCGGCTCGTGAGAGAGCATGTGATCGTGGAAGGTGGCGAGCTACACATCGCAGAAGTAACGATGCTGTTGGATGATATCGACCGCATTGTGGTTGTCGGCGGCGGTAAAGCCGGTGCGGGAATGGCGGCCGGCTTAGAGCAGGCGCTAGGCTCGAAACTCCTTAAAGAAAAGCGAGTTTCCGGCTGGCTCAACGTTCCAGCCGATTGTGTTCGTGAATTGGGCGCGATTCATCTGCATCCCGCCCGACCTGCGGGGGTTAACGAGCCAACGCCCGCAGGAGTTGCAGGCGCAGAGACGATCTTGGAAATGGTCAGCAGCCTCACGCCGCGAGACTTATGTCTGTGCCTGATCTCTGGCGGTGGCTCAGCTTTACTTCCTGCGCCAGCGGTCGGTATTTCATTGGCGGAAAAGTTGGCAGTCACCCGATTTCTGAGTTCCGCCGGGGCGAATATCCAGGAACTCAACACGGTTCGCAAGCATTTGAGCCGCATCAAAGGTGGGAGGCTTGCCGCAGCGTTGTCCCACGGCACTATAATTTCACTCATCATTTCCGATGTGCTGGGTGACCCGCTCGATCTGATTGCATCGGGGCCAACGGTTCCAGATCACTCTACACCTGCCGAGGCCCTGGCCATTCTGCTGAAGCATGGTGCACAGCAGGAACCGTCGCTTGAGAACGTAGTTGCATTTTTGCAGACACGCTTAAGTAGTCAGGCAGACAAGCCTTTCCCAGCTGATCGCGTCACTAACATTATCCTGGGGAACAACGCTCTCGCCGTCGATGCTGCTGGGATCGAAGCTGAACGTCGTGGCTATTCGCATGCCATGCATTCATCGAATCAAATGGAGGGGGCTGCCGAAGAGGTGGGGCGCCATCAGGCACGCTTGGCGCGCTCCATGCGCGAAGAAGCAGGTCCTGATTGCTTAATCACCGGCGGCGAACCGGTCGTAAAACTTGCGCCCGCAGAGATTCGTGGGAAAGGAGGACGTAACCAGCAACTCGTGCTTGCCGCTCTTGATGAGCTTGGCACCGAGGGCCTCACAGGAATAGCGATTCTTTCCGGTGGCACTGATGGCGAAGATGGCCCCACCGAGGCAGCGGGCGCTTTTGTCGATGAAGCGATTGCCAAGAGTGCGGCGGCCATGAATCTCGATATTGCGGACGCTCTCCGCCGTAATGATGCATACTCATTTTTCGCTGCTACGGATGGTCTCATTCGGACCGGACCAACGCATACGAACGTCTGCGATTTGCGCGTCGTCGTCGTGGATCGCATCGCCGATCCGCACTCCGCACCGCACTCAGTTTAGACCTCAAATTGCGCCTCCTTCGTCACGGGACTTCCCGATTGTCGGAGCGTCTAAAAGCCGCATCGCAAACACCTGCCAGATATCAACTTGCGACGTGTCATTCAGGCAGTCAGCCCATTGTGATTGAGCCTCAAAAATGGTAGATTCAAGCTTTCGCCAACGGCACCCATTTAGCGATCTTAGCACCCCTCGTTGCACGACGCATTTCTCCCTTGTTTGACGGTCGATTGAACCGCCAACGACACAGGGGATCAGCCGTTGGTTTTTGGTCACGTATGTAGTGCGAAAGGATTTTTCTCTTGTCCACGGACGCCGGCTCATCTCTTCCCGCAGACGATCTTCCTCCTGGCAATGGTGACGGCAGCGGCGGCAACCGCATTGTCGACCAAACAATTGAAAGCGAGCTCAAGCAGAGCTATCTGACGTACGCCATGAGCGTGATCGTCAGTCGCGCGCTGCCTGACGTGCGCGATGGGCTCAAGCCTTCGCAGCGCCGAATTCTGGTTGCCATGAGCGACCTGAATCTCAGCCCGGGCGCGTCGACCACCAAGTGTGCGGCGATCGTTGGTGAAACGATGAAGACCTATCACCCGCACGGTGATATGGCCATCTATCCCACGCTGGTCCGCCTCGCCCAGGAATGGAACACGCGGTACACGCTGATCGACAAGCAAGGCAACTTTGGCAACGTCGCGGGTATGCCTCCAGCTGCCATGCGTTATACCGAAGCGCGCTTGTCCTCCATTGGCGCGATGATGCTCGATGACGTCGCCATGAACACGGTCGACTACATCCCGACTTACGATGAAAAGTCGAGCGAGCCGAGCGTACTGCCGTCAAAATTCCCGAACCTATTGGTGAATGGTTCGCTCGGCATTGCGGTCGGCATGGCGACGAGCATTCCACCGCATAATCTGCGCGAGGTTTGCGACGCGTTGGTTAAAGTCATCGAAGAGCCGTACATTTCGATTGAAGAATTAATGAAGATCATTCCCGGCCCTGACTTTCCGACCGGCGGCATGATCTGCGGGCGGGCGGGCATTCGCCGGAGCTATCTCACGGGGCGTGGCAACGTGGTGCTACGGGCGCGTGCGGAAATTGTCGAAATGAAGAATAATCGGCACAAGATTATCTTCAGGGAGATTCCGTATCAGCAGGTTCGCGATAACGTCCTGAAGAAGATTTCGGATCTCGTCAACGACGAACGAATCAAAGACATCTCCGCGATTACCGACCTTTCCGATTTGAAAGAGCCGGTGCGGATCGATATCGAACTCAAAAAAGGGGCCGATCCGGACGTCGTTCTCGCGCAACTTTATCAGTTTTCGCCGCTGCAGGACACCTTCAGCATCATCAACCTGGCCCTCGTCGACGGCAAGCCACGCGAGTTGTCGCTGAAGCAACTGCTGGAAGAGTTTTTGCGTCACCGCGTGATCGTGATTCGCCGGCGGACGCAATTTCAGCTCTCCAAGGCCCGCAAGCGAAAGCACACGATTGAAGGCTTGCTCCTCGCGCTTGCCAATATCGACGAGATCATTCGCATCATCAGGAAATCACGAACGCAGGCTGAAGCGAAGGCAAGCCTCATGGGGGTCGAATGCCCGGCCTCGATGATGAAGCAGGCTCTCGGCGAAAATGGCTTCCGTAACTTTCAACTCGAGCGGGGTGAGGCGGATGCCTACGGCCTGACGGCTGTTCAGGCGGAAGCAATTTTGCGCATGACGCTGGGGCAATTGGTCAACCTGGAACAAGAACGGCTAGGGGGCGAACACGCAGAACTGCTGAAGGAAATCGAAGAGTATCTTCGCATTCTGTCTGATGATGCAAATATCCGTGAAATCATTAAGGCGGACCTGATTGAGCTGCGGAGAAAGCATGGTGACGACCGCCGTACCGAGATCAGCCCGATGGAGCTGGGCAACGTAAACATCGAAGATTTGATCACCGAAGAGACGATGGTCGTGTCGATCAGCCACAAGGGATACATCAAGCGCACAGCGGCCAGCACGTATCGGGCGCAAAAGCGCGGCGGCAAGGGGTTGAAGGGAGCCAAGACTGACGAAGAAGATCCCATCGCGCATCTGTTTGTCGCCAGCACCCACGCCTACTTGCTATTCTTTACCAACCTCGGCAAAGTCTTCTGGCAGAAGGTCTACGACCTGCCGGAACTGAGCCGAGAAAGCCGCGGGCGAGCGATTGTAAACTTGCTCAATCTGGCAGATGGCGAAAAGGTCGCGCAGTGCATCGCCATTCGCGATTTCAATTTGCCGGGACACTTCTTGATGATGGCCACACGGGCCGGGTTGGTGAAGAAAACCAAGCTCGAGGACTACAGCCGACCGAAAAAGGGAGGGCTCATCGCGATCAAACTTCGCGAGGGGGACGAATTAATGGACGTGGTCGTCACCAAGCCTGGCGACGAACTAATCCTGGCGACCGAAAAGGGAATGGCGATTCGCTTCGCTCAAACCGATGCCCGTCCCATGGGACGCAATACTTCCGGCGTAAAGGGGATTTCGCTCGGGAAAGAGGACAAACTGGTCGGCATGGTGGTCGCCGATCCCGAAGCGACATTACTCACGGTTTGCGAGAATGGGTACGGCAAGCGAACTCCTTTCGGGCCTAATTCACCGGCAGTTGCCGAAGCTGCCGAGAGTGAAACTGCCGAAGGTGATGTACCAGAGGACGATAACCTTCCCGATAGCCCACCTGTCGATGATACGGCAGGCGAAGAGGAAGACGATGCTGTTTCCGGTCAGCGTTACCGCACACAGCGTCGTGGTGGTAAAGGGTTGCGAGACATCAAAGCCACGAAGCGGAATGGCAAGGTCATCGGCATCATTCGCGTGGACGACACCGACGAGGTGTTGATGATGACTGCTCGTGGCAAGTTGCAAAAAATCGCTGCCACGGATATCAACGTGATCGGCCGGAACACGCAGGGGGTGCGTGTGATGAGTCTGGACGACGAAGATACCCTTGTTGCGATCGAACGAGTTCCCTATGAGGAGGCAACCGTTGCCGAAGCCGCTGCTGCGGAAGTTGCAGCGAGCGAAGCAACGAAACAGCCGCCACCGGTTTCGGACGCTATCGACGACGATGCACCAGCAGTCGACGAGGCAACGGACGAGAATGAATAGCGACTTGCTGAGTCGGCTTGAAGTCGCGACGGGTAAAGTCTCGCCGCAACGAGCGACCATTTTGTGCGGCGTGGACGGTTATCCTCCCGCGGACGGCTGGTCGCTCACTGGAAAAGTGATTGGTCCGTATTCAGCATTAGGGAGCACCCTACCCGCGAGCTTTGCCTTGCGTGATTTGGGACCTGGCGCGTCCGTCCTGGCACAGGCCTCGGTGCTCGACCCGATCTGTTGTACGCCGGAATTGCCTGCTTACTATCAAATCGAATTGGAACTCAGAAAGCATGGCGAAGTTCTCGCCACGTCTGAAGAACGCTATGGCATCCGTTGGGTGGAAGCGCGCGATGGCGCTTTTTATTGGCAAGGCCGGAGATCCATCCCTCGCGGGTTGACGATGAATTCGCTCGACCTTTCGCTGAGTGTCGCGCATGAGTGCGAATGGACGAAGGGGAGTTTGGCGTGTGTGGTGGACAATCCCGACGAAATGACGGTTGCCTGGACCGGTTTACGACAGCCATTTCCCCTCTTGGCGAACTGGAATCCCTGGGGGCGTCCTTTGGCTGACGCGTTGCGGATGTGGGCGAAGACTGGCCAAGTGCTCGCTGCGCTAATCGATGCCGATGAAAACGTCGACCGGAAATTACTCCCGCCCCGTTCATCGATCTTCTTGGCTGCCGATTTATGGAAACAAGACACGCTTTCGATTCCGGATTGGGCTGATGCAATCGGTCTGCGGGAAGAACAAGTTAGCGATCTTGTAAAGCTGGAGCAGGCTTCAGGAAAGACGGAGGATCGCCCGGTATTGGTATTCTCTCAAAGAGATCACGGCCCGGACCTGGAATCGATTCGCGCGGCCTGCGATCAATTACGTGCCGATCTGGCACCCGTAAGGCAGTGTGCAGGCTACTTCTTGAGGGGGCGTTCGAACTTGTTCACCGGCAGCGGACTTCGCAGCGCTTACAACTAGATTAGCCCCCAAATCAACGCCACGGCCATTTTGGCAGCGAATCCCGCCACTTGTTCATAAAGCCCGTGCGGTCGGCGTCACTTTCCGCATTCGCCGCAGGCTTGCCGTTCGTGGGGGCAGTGGGATTCATGTTCATGTTCGAGATCGCATTTTGAGCGGAGTCATCCCTGGCAGGGCGATTGTTTTCTTTGTTGCCGACCATCAGTTGACCATCTTTCAGCGGTACCAAATCGCGCACGATGGTCGGCCAAGGACTTTCCAGGAAGCGTTCGCATTCCAGCAACTTCTGAGCATCAAGCTGCAGTTCGGCAGAAGCAATGTTTTTCAGCAGTTCGTCTCGTTCATGATCTTCCAGCCACAGATCATAAACCTCCACGCGGTCGATCCAGACTTCTCCGGCCGACATCAAATCGAATCCGACCCGCAGATCGGACAGGCCCGTCAGCGGCAGGTCGTTAATCGGAAACCGGTAGGGCATCCAACCGGTTTGCAGCGGCCTTGCCGGGCTATTGTCTTCGACTGCTCCCACATTCGCCCGTCGGTAATAGGGTTTGCCATCGACGCGTGCTTCGACAGCCAGTCGCAAGGTGGGCTGCTGCGCTGGATCATCGATGCGCAGCCAGACCAGCAACGACAATCGTCCCGTGCGCGGAGCTGGAATGGGATCGCTACGAACCCACAACACTTGGGCCTGGCCTCCTGGGCCTCGTTGATTTCGCAGCCGCAGGGAACTATTCCCCTCCTGCCGGTGCTGCTGAGAAACCTCAACCGAAATATCTGCTCCTCGCGGAAAGACCCAGCCTGGAACATTGCCAGGTTGTGCAGGCTGTTCGAAACCGGCATTCGGCAAACTAGCGACCGGTTCGGGTGATCGCAGCGCGTTGGCTCGCAGGCGAGTTTCGCGCACCCGATCACGCAGCCAACTCTGCAAGTCAGCCGGTGGGTTGGCCTGCCAGCCCCGTACATTCGCGACACCTGCAATTTTTCCGCCGATCACTCCATAGGGCGCGAGCGTAGTCGTGATCCTTAAGCCCCCGGCAACTGGCTCAACGGTTGTGGCTGGCGTCAGCGCGCCGAGAGACTCCCAATTCAAGCCTGGACTCGCTGCCACTTCAAGTTGTAGTTTCATCTCCCACGGGGAATCATTCACCGCATAGACCCAGGTGTTCCCGTTGGATAACAGCGAACGCACCACGACGGGAGTGGTGGGCAATTGATTGGCGGGAGGGGAATGCGTTTGGAATTCCCCACGCGGCAATTGTCGGAAGACTTCTACGAAAGGCCGGACTGCCTCTTCCTGGCCGAAGACAGGCATCCAACTGCCGTCGATAATTTCCTGGGGATCGCGGGCCGCGAGATCGTGAACGAAGCGACGGCGCGCTTCGTAACCGGCCGGTGCCAGCGCTGGCACAAACCAGGTATGGGTGTTTTCCTTGCCGAATGGGCTTTTCTCATCAAAGGCCGGCAAATGCAGTGGGGATGGTTCATGAAAGATGAACGTACTGCGGCTGGCAAAGAGCTGATCCACCTGCGGGGATTGATTCCAGTGCAGCAAGAGGGGAGTCAATGTCGGGACCGTCAACGGACTGATCCTCTGCGGCCGCGGCATGTTGACTCCCCCTTCCACCCCAACGGCTGCGAGATCCAGTCCCGCTGGCAGGAACAAATTGGGAGCAATTTTACTGGTAGGCAAGGTCGGACGCAGAGATTCTTGAATGTTGCGATCGGTCAACATGTCGCCGCCAGCCAGAACTAACTCTGCTCGCGGATTTCGCTGCCGCACGATGTCGCGCAGCCTGAGCATGAAGTCGCTAATCTCATTCGCCCGCCATTCGATCCAAGCCTGTCGAGTTTCTCCTTGGAGTTGAGCTGCACGAGCGGCGTGACGTTGGGGCTCGTCGATCTGGACCAGATTGGTGGCTTTGGAAAAACGCTCCCACGTAACGTCATCCAGGCCGGTCGTCGCATCCGGCAGCAGCAAATAAGACTCAGGGCCCAAGTGGAGTGAGATGCCGCCGAACGAAGGATGATGGGCGTAGCGCATCGCGACCTCCCGCACCACATCCTCAATGGCACGTTGCACGCGCGGATCGAGCGGATTGTAGTAGGGCCCTTGTCCCCGTCGACCACCCATGGTGGCGATCGGGGCAGTTCTCCCGTCTGGGCCGATGGCGGCGAGCCCTTCGGACGTCGAATCGCGGGTCGCTCGCAACGCTTCCAGAGCGGGAAGTGGCGTGGTGAAATTCAACGAGGGAACGAGTCGTAACCCGGCGCGATCGAATTGCCGGAAGAGCATCTCCAGCACATCTTTGCGCACAGGATCTTGCCCGGTTTCAAAGAAGGCTCCATTGTCGTAGCTGGGGTTCGGCTGCAAAATTTCGCTGGGATAAAGCGAACTCCCTTCATACCAGGCCGGAATCACGGCTGCGTTGTAGCCTGCGTGACGCAGGTATTCCGTCAATCGTTGGCCGCCGCGGTAAAACGTTTGCCAGTCGTCGCGGTTCCGTTTGGTAATCGGATCCAGTGCTTCATCGGCCGAGAAGGCGCGGTTGAAAATCGGTTTGTCAAAATACACCGTCAGCTCGCGAGAATCTGGTCCAGCATTCGGCAACGACAACGGCGCGAGCGAGTCGAAAGAAACAAGCTTCACTTCCCCATAGGTCGCTGGTGCGGAATCACTACGATTGACGAGCAGGACGACCGGATTGCGGGTCTGTGGCCAGATGATTAATTCGTGTCGTTCCATCTGCGGCTCATGGCCAGGCAGAGGAGCAGGAACCAGGATTCCCGTATCCACTCCCAGCGGAACCACTTTCCCCGCGGCGTTAGGCTCGATCAAGCTGATCCCCAATGCCTGAGGCACATCGCTTGGATATTCAATGACTAGTTTGTGGGGCTCGCCGGGACGAGTTGTTGTCAGAGGATACGCCTGCCACGATTTCGGCAGCAATTCAACGAGATTTTTCCCCAATCGATTCTTGATCGCGGGAGCTTGATCGCCGACGGGACCAGTGCTGAAGGAAGAGATATTTGCCCAGGTTGGCATCCGAGTCAGTCGCTCCCACCACTTTGGCGTCGCAGGATCGATGGAACTCTCCAGTTGTGCGGCACGACTGGGAACCAGTGGCGGCTCAGCCTTAGCCAGGACTACGATTTGCACCCGGCGTTCGAGCAGTGGTTTGGCTCGCAACAGTGAAGGGGTGTAACGCTTGGAAAGCAGACTCAGTCGCACATCGTAAACGCCTTCTTCCATGGGAAGGTCGAGTTCCAGCGCCTCCGGTACAGCTTCGCCGCGGCTATCAAGCTTGATATCGCGCGCGAAGCCTTGCAGTTCTTGATCACTACGTGCGGAGGTCAACTGTACTTGCAGCGAGACGGTCGAATTGATCGGAAGCTGCAGGTAGTTGGGAACGAGGCGACACGAAAACTTTTCGCCCGTTGTATAGACGAGCGACGGGCGATCGAACTCCACTCGCAACGCGTCGCCGGGGGAACGCTGCGCTAAGAATCGGCTGCCGGTGTCGTCGAGCGGATGCGATTCGAGCCCTTGCACGATGTTGGCCACAGGAATGTCGAGCACGCGTGCTGGCCGATCTCCAGAAGACAGGCGAATTTTCAGCGTGGCAGCCGGATCGACCCGCACATGTAAATCGCAGGCGTCGTAGCCTCGGGGAATACGTGGCAACACGCGCACCAACGTCGGGCTGCTGATCTGCATGGAGCCAGGGGCATCGGCTTCCAGGCCCAAGGGATCGACCGCTAGGATCGTTCCCTGGGAAACTTCAATCGTCCCTTGCCAAGCTTGACTTGCTCCACCCCATGCCAGTCGCAGACGAAGATCAACTTCTTCGCCTCTGACCTCTGAGGTTAACAGCAGGCTAAGGACCAAGGAGATGGCTGTCAGCCAGGCGCGCAATCGCCACTGCCGCGAACCAAAGTTCGCGCGATCGTAGGCACAGTCGCTGGGACTTCCTTGTCCAATCATGCGTCTGACAGTCGGAAACGAAGACTCTTTCGCCAGCCGTGAGCGCATCCCAGCGCGCAGCGTCGAGCGACAATCGGGGGGAATTGTAGGAAGAATGGGCCAAGTAGCCTACGTCATTGTTAGCGCTCGCCTCGCTCCCAGCTAGCTGGTGCTTTGGTGCCTTGCGGGAGATCATTTACGCTGGTCGCAGAGCATGTTAGAAATGTTTTGGCCGGTTCAATTTCTACTGAATTCCAATTACACACCAAGCTAAACACACCATGTCGTTCACTTCGCCGCCGCCTACACGCCGCCTCTGCTGGCACTTTCTGCTAGCGATTGTTGGGATGACCGTCGGTATTTACACCGACTTGAGTTCGCTCGAAAACCGAGCCTTTGGGGCTGATGAGCCAACGACGGTGCAATTGACCGTGGACTACGGCGATGGAGTACTGAAGCAGTTCACACGGCTGGAATGGAAAGAAGGGATGACGGTGCTAGCGGCTGTGCAGCAAGCGGCCAAGCATCCGCGCGGGATTAAACCCGCGGTGCAAGGAAGCGGTGAATTGACGCTTCTCATCGCTATCGACGAACTTAAGAATGAAGGGAACGGCAAGAACTGGCTCTATCGAGTGAACGGTAAGCTGGGGGATCGTAGTTGCGGCATCATGCAGCTTAAAGCAGGTGATTCGGTAACGTGGCAGTTTTCGGAAGACATGCCGTAGCTCTCGTCCCGTCGAGGGTTTCTAAAACCGTTGTGGCGGATCGCTCGGCGGCGAAGAATACATTTGAGCTGTCACAACATTCTGCTTTTGTCGGGCGAGGTAGATCGGCTCACCGCCGCGTTGCAGGAACAGCAAATACCACTGCGACCACAAATGGGATTGCGCTAGCTGAAAAATAACAGCTGCCGGGAGCAAGCCAATCCCGCAGGTCAACGCGCCCACCAGCCAGAGTGGAATGACCAAGGCTAACGCAAAAAGTCCCGCCAACAGCATTTCCCCCCACATCTTTCCTGCAAAGTCTTTGACCCACGGGAAATTAAAAGCGCGGCCCAAGTCTTTTCCCAGTCCAGCCCGCAACATTAAAGGTGCGATGATCAAGGACAAGAGGAAGCTGACCGCGAACAATACGAGAAACGCAAAAATACCCAGTGCAATCGCGGCAGCAGTCGCAGCAGGATTGGGGCCCTGCTCGCCGCCACTGGCCAGAACAATGAACACACCGAATAGACCGCAGTAGAACACTCCAAACACCACCGGCCCCACAACCGCTGCAAAGACCATGTAGACGATGATCGCCCACAGTCCACGCATCAAATAGTCTTCCAAGTCATCCCATTTGAAATCGGGATAGGTTTCTCCCTGCGATCGAATCAGCCCATCCATGACCCGGAATTGATAGCCCATCATGATCAGTGTGCCAGCCATCGGGATCAGCGAGGCCAGAATTCCCCAGGCCACATTTGACATCCAATTGGGATTGCGAAAGACGTAATTCACCGACTCCCAATAGGCCATCCCTGGTTTCGGATGCAGAGTCGGTGACACGATGGGTTCGAGTATTTCCGAGGTGACATGTTCCCCTGCCGCGCCAGGTTTTGGCGGGGGTCGATCCGCAAACGGAGATTCGGAGAATTGCGACATGGCTGCTACCTGATCTGTTTTCGACCCGTGTTTCCGCTTCTGGCTCGTATTCGATTGGAACCAATGAATCTTGAGCGTAAAGCTTCCCGCCGGGCCTAGCTAGTCTTGATTTTGCGATATTTTCGGTGAAACGTTCCACGGTTGGACATCCTGCGGCGGGCGTGTATGCTGCGACAAATGTCTCCTGAACGTACGCACCGCCCACGACACTTCGATTCGCCACGACAAGAGCTGTATCTCAGCCTCTGGCGAACCTACGACCAACTGCGCGCGATCGAAGACGAAGTTTTTTCGCAGTTTGATGTGACTGCTCAGCAATACAACGCTCTCCGCCTCTTGCGTGGCGAATTTCCTGAGCCGATGGCAACGCTGGAACTCGCCAGCCGCCTTATCTCGCATGCCCCTGACATCACCCGGCTGCTTGATAAACTGGAGCAGCGTGGCTACATCAGCCGCGAGCGGCCTGAAGCGAATCGGCGTCAGGTCTTGATTCGACTAACGCCCACGGGGCTAGAATTTGTCAAGCGCCTCGATGAACCCGTCCGCAGTTGCCATGAACGTCAACTGGGGCACCTCTCCGAAGAACAGCAGCGCTCGCTGAAGGAACTGCTGAGGATCGTTCGAGTGCCGCATGAAGAGGAAGGAAGCGTTTGGCGTTAGAAATGGAATTCGAGTAAACTCTGCTCATGCAAATTGTCATCACTGCCGTTGGTCCAGACAACGTTCGTCTCGCTGATCCGATCATCCACTATGTGACCGGCCAAGGTGCGAACATCGCTGAAATTCAGATGTACGATCATGATGAAGAGGCTCTCTTTGCCATGCTGCTTCGGATTTCACTCCCTGCGAATAAGCTGCCGATCGTACGAGAGGCCTTAGCACGCATCGGCGGACAAACCAAATTGTCGGTACGAGTCTGGTCCCCCGAGGAGCGCGCGGAACGACCACGGCTGGCACTATGCGTCACCCAGCGTGAAGAAACGCCCCTGGCCGTACTGCGGGCGATGCGGGATAAGCTCATCAAGGCCGAAGCAGCGGTGATGATCGGCAATCGCGATAACTGCCGTGGGTTAGCGGAGCAGTTTGGCGTTGCCTGGGAAAACATCGGCGAAGCTGATGGCAGCCCCGATGACGACCGACTTGTCGATTTGCTCGACCAGTATGAAGTCGACTACGTCGTGCTGGCGCGGTACATGCGGGTTCTGCCTGCCGCAACGTGCTGGAAGTATGCCGGAGGCAGAATCATCAACTTGCATCACGGTTTACTCCCCAGTTTCCCGGGGTTGCGGCCCTACCACGATGCCTACGCGGGGCGCATGCTCACTTATGGGGCCACGTGCCACTTCATCGTCCCGGAACTCGATGCGGGCAATCAGACCATCTGCCAAACAACGTTTACAGTACCTCCCGGCACGAAATTGCCCGAGATCATGCGGCTAGGCCAAGAAGACAACGAGCCCCGTTGCCTGGTTGAAGGAGTGCGACGAGTCGTTGCGCGAGAAGTGCAGTTGCATTTTCATCGAGTGGTAGCGACGAAGTAGTTTTCGCACGGAAAAATTGCCTGTTTCCGTTCGCAAGCTCCCCGTTGTGACCAAACGTGTCAAAATGATGGGCCAAAATACGTCTGGGGAAATGGGCCGCCAGACTGCCGAACTACCGGCAAATTGGATCCAATCGGCAGCTCGAAAGGAGTCCCCTCCGTATGCCGCTTTCCCGTGAATTTCTCGATTGGAAACGTCCTGCTCTGCAAGTGGCGGCAGAACGGCTGATTGCCCGCTTTTGTCGCGGCGAGCGGGCCGACATGCGCCGGGCACTGGTGGTAGTTCCCGGTCGTCGGGCCGGTCGCCGGCTACTGGAAATCCTCGTCGAACAATGTGAAACGGTCGGGCTAGTCCTCTCCCCACCAAAAATCATGACCGAGGGGAGCTTTCCCGAGGAATTGTATGTTCCCAAGCGTCCCTTCGCGAATACCCTGACACAGCAACTCGCCTGGGCAAAAGCGTTGCAGGAAACGCCGGCCGCGATTCGGAAAAAAATCCTACCTCATCCGCCCGCGAAGCAAGATACGCAGCGTTGGCTTGCGCTGGGGGATGCACTTCGGAAACAGCATCTCGATCTGGCTGCGGACGGTTACAGTTTTGCGGATGTGATTGCGGCGGGAGGAGAGTTAAGCGGATTCGACGAAGGCCCCCGCTGGGAAGCATTGGCCAAGGTGCAGCGGAAGTATCACGATCTGCTCGATGCTGAAAAGTTGTGGGATAAGCAATCGGCTCGGTTGATTGCCATTAAGAATCACGAACTGGCTACCGATCGGCTCCTGTTTCTGATCGGCACCGTGGATCTGAATCGCGCACTCCGCCAGATGCTGCAACAAGTGGAACAGCAAGTTACGGCTTTCATCGCTGCTCCGGAATCCATGCGCGAAGCCTTCGATGAGTTCGGTTGTTTGCAGGTCGATTTCTGGAACGATCGTGTCCTGCCCCTTACGGACGAACGAATCTTCTCCGCCGATGGGCCCGCAGATCAGGCCGTTCAAGCGGCACGTCAACTGGCCGCGCTGGAAGGTAAGTTTCGTGCGGACGAAGTTACGATCGGTGTCGCCGATGAAACACTTGTTCCGCAGGTGCAGCGTCAGCTCAATGACTTTGGGATTGCCACGCGGTGGGTTGTAGGGCGCAAGTTGACAGAAACGGGCCCGTGGCGATTTCTGGCTTCTGCGGCAGAGTTTGTGCGGGAGCGAAGATACGAATCGCTGGCAGCACTCATCCGGCATGCCGATGTTTTTGATTACCTTCGGCAACGCATTCCGCTTGCCGAAGGACAGGTCGATTTGTTGACCGCCTGCGACACATACTTTCAGCACCATCTGCCCCGATTTGTCGCCGAGGATTGGCTGGGAGATTCAGGCGCACATGGCGTGCCGAAACTCATCCTGGAGGAGTTGGAGAAACTTCTGAGGCCGTTGACTGGTCCACCTCAGCCCTTAGAGCGCTGGTGCGGCAAGGTGCGAGAGATTCTGGCCGCGATGTATGGTAATCGTCCGCTCTTTACACAGGTTCCCACGGACCGGGAACTTTTAGATGTGGGACGTCTCCTCGAAGGGGCGATTTCCGCGCTCGAAGAAGTTCCCGTCGAGATGCAGCCGAAAGTTGCGGTAGGAGATGCGCTGCAGTTGATTCTGGATCCTTTGGAAGATCAGACGATTCCTCCCTCGGCAGATCCCGAGGCAATCGAAATGCTCGGTTGGCTGGAATTGGCGCTCGACGATGCGCCGGCGTTGATTCTTCTCAGTTTCAATGAGGGCTTTGTCCCGCAGTCACAACATGCCGATGCCTTCCTGCCGAATCGACTCCGCGAGCATTTGGGACTTTTCGATAATCGCCGCCGTTACGCACGCGATGCCTACTTCGTCGAGGCGATCCTGGCTTCGCGCCCGAATACAGCCTGGGTAGTAGGTCGCCGCGATCACGACGGCAATCCACTCGCGCCGAGTCGACTGCTGTTCGCAACCGATGAGTCCACTGCCATTGCGCGCTCGCTGCGGTTTTTCAAGTCGAGTAAGACCGTTCCTGCGAGGCGAGCACTGCTGACGGAGGTTCCGGCGCCACTCCGTTCCGCATTTGATGTTCCCCAGCCGAATTCGGAAGATCAACGGCGCCAGTTCGACTCCGTAAGTGTGACGCAGTTCAAAGCGTACTTGTCTTGTCGTTACCGGTTCTATTTGCAGTATGTGTTGCAACTAAACACGATCGACGACGCGGTGAAGGAGCTGGACGCGAGCGAGTTCGGCAGCTTAATCCACGAAGTGTTGCAACACTTTGGCAGCGAAACCGAGTTGACCGCTTGCGCGGAGTCGACACTTATTGCTGAGTATTTGGACGATCGTTTGGCCGAATTGGTGAACGAGCGTTACGGCCCGAAACGTCGTGGAGTCGTTAGCCTGCAGGCCGAGCAAGCTCGTGCCCGGCTAAGAAAGTTTGCTGACTGGCAGGCGGGCAGGGCAGCCGAGGGATGGCAAATCGCGTTTACCGAGGATTCGGTGCAACAGTTGAAGGCGCCCTTCGCAGTTGACGACCGCAGCATCATGCTCCGCGGACGCATTGATCGCATTGATTGGCATCCCGAGCGAAATCAATGGCAGATTCTGGACTACAAGACGGGGGACAATGCAACCGATCCAATGAAAGCGCATCGCACTCGGGATGGCGTTTGGCTGGATTTGCAACTTCCCCTCTATCGGCATCTGGCCGCTTCGCTGGATGTCGGTGGTCGAAGAATTGACCCGACTACCGATCAAATTGAATTGGGATACGTCGCGCTTCCCAAAGATTCAGGACAGGCCGGTTTGCGATTGGCGAAATGGACTGGGGATGAACTACTCAGTGCTGATGAAACGGCGCGGAGTGTCATTCGGGGAATCTGGAACAGTGAGTTTTGGCCCCGTACTGACCCTGCTCCGCAATACAGTGAAGTGTTCGCTGCGATCTGTCAGGACAAACTGCTCGACCGCCTGCGTGAATTCGCCAGTAGTGAGGAAGCAGAGTTCGCGAGCGAATCGGAGGCAGCACCATGACAACTCCCCGAAGCCTGTTCGGTATGTTTGAGCATTCGCTATTTCGTGCTAGCGCCGGAACCGGCAAAACCTATCAGCTATCCAATCGATTTCTCGAGTTGCTCTTCTCCGATGTGCCCCCCGAAGATATTTTGGCGACGACCTTCACACGAAAAGCGGCGGGAGAAATCCTCAGCCGCGTCTTGTTGCGTCTCGCTGAGGCTGCCGCCGACGCAAGCAAACGGGAAGAGCTGCGCAAAGCCATTCGTCTGCCAAAATTGTCCGAAGAGCGCTGTCGCAAGTTGCTCCTGGCAACGCTGAAGAATCTGCACCGTCTGCGGGTCTCGACGCTCGATGCCTTCTTTTTGCAGGTTGCCGGAGCGTATGGCTGGGAACTCAATTTTCCTCCGGGCTGGTCGATAAGCGATAACCTGCAGGATGAGCGACTACGCGACGACGCCATTGATGAAGTCTTGAACGAGGGGGAATTCAGCCAGCTCCGAAATTTGTTTCATTTGCTCACCAAAGGAGAGTCGGCTCGGGCGATGGCGGAGTTGGTGGCGGAGACGGTCGAAGGGTTGTATTCGATTTATCAAGAGTCTCAGGCCGACGCCTGGCAAAAGATCAACGCTCCTGATCGTGTATCGGCCGAGCGGCTCGGCGAGGCACTACGCACGTTACAAAACTTCCCGGCAGCAGGTAAGCAATTTACCAATGCGATCACCGCCGATGCAGAACGCGTTGTCCAGCAAAACTGGCTGAAGTTTCTCACGACTGGAATCGCCAAAAAATTGGTGGAAAAAGAAACGGAGTTTTCGCGCAAGCCGATTCCCGTCGAACTTGCGACTGCTTATCAGCCCCTATTGCAGCACGCCCTGGCCGAATTGATTGGCAGGCTTGCCGATCAAACGCGCGCGACGCATGAGCTGCTGGCTCACTTTGACGCCGCCTACGAGCAGCGTAAGGATGCACAGCGACTTCTGCGGTTTGATGATGTGACGCGGAGGCTCGCCCAAGCGACTTCTCTCCCCGCGGATGGAGCGAGCTTTCGGATGAACGGGAGGATCGAGCATTTGTTGCTTGATGAATTCCAAGATACATCCCTTGCCCAGTGGCAGGTGCTTCGCCCCCTGGTTCGGCAGGCCGCGGAAAAGGGCTCGCTCTTCGTCGTTGGTGATCGCAAACAGGCGATATACGGCTGGCGTGGTGGCCTGGCTGAAATTTTTGATGCGGTCGCGGGCGAGATTCCCAAACTGACGGCCCGAACCTTGAGCGAGAGTTATCGTTCGGCACCCGTCATCATGGACGTGGTCAATCTGGTTTTTCAGAATCTGACCAAGCATCCCAGGCTCGAGGCGCTCGCTCCTGCAGTGACTGCTTGGGAGCGTGACTTTCCGCCGCATTCCACAGCGCTCCACGACTTACCCGGCTATGCCGACCTGCAAGTTTCGCCGGCAGTCTCCGAAGATCAAGACAAGCAAGAGATTCATTATCAGTTCGTTGCTGAGCAAATTGCAGCGGCCGTCAAGCACAAGCCGGGACGTAGTATCGGCGTGCTGTGTCGCAGGAATATCACTGTCGCTCGGATCATTTATTTGTTGCGGCGGTTGGAAGTTCCTGCCAGTGAGGAAGGGGGCAATCCGCTCGACGACTCCGCCCCCGTCGAGGTCATTCTTTCAGTGCTCAAGCTGATGGATCATCCCGGAGATTCGGTCGCTGCCTTTCATGTGGCGCATTCCCCGTTGGCTGAATTCTTGGGCTTAAAGAAGTGGAAATCTCGTGCTTTATTGGCGGCCCGTGCGGCCGAACTAAGGCGAGAGCTGATGGAGCAAGGCTACGGCCCGCTGGTGCTGCGCTGGGCGCGTCAACTTGCGCCGGTTTGCAACGAACGGGATCGTAATCGCCTGCAGCAGTTGGTCGAACAGGCCCACGACTATCAAACTCAAAGCACACTCCGAACGACCGATTTTATTGCCGCGGTTCGCGGTGCGAAGATTTCCGATCCGATGCCCGTCGATGTGCGTGTGATGACCATTCATCAGGCCAAGGGATTGGAGTTTGACATCGTTTTTCTCCCAGAAATGTCCGAGAAGCTGCGTGGGCAACCTCCCCGTTTCGTCGTCGGCCGGCCAGGACCGACCGAGCCGGTGGACGTGGTCTGCCGGTATACGCCGGCTGAGATTCAGGAGTTGCTTCCGCCGGCGTTGCAACAGTTGTTTGCCAGGTCTTTGGAACAGCAAGTGACGCAATCGTTGTGCATGCTGTACGTCGCACTGACTCGGGCGATTCATGCCCTGCATATCATCATTCCCCCCAGCAGCAGCAAGGGAACGCTGTCAGCGGACATCGCCAGCTTGTTGCGTGTGACAATGATGAACGGCGAACCTGCCATGCCAGGCACGACCCCGTTTTGCCTCGGCAATCCCGACTGGGTGCAACAAGCCAAGCCTGCTTCCAAGTTGCAAATTGAGGAGCCGCTGCCGACCAAGATCCAACTCGCGCCATTGGTTGGTCAACGTAAACGTAGTTGGCAGCGAGTTGCCCCTTCGCAATTGGAAGGACTAGGGGCGGAAGAGGACGCTAGTTCCTCTACTAGTCTTGAAGAAACGTTGCGCCCGCAGCCAAGCGAAATCAAGTCCCCGCTTGCGGCGACTGGTCCGCGTGTGCAGTGGACCGATCTTTTCGGCCTGGAAACCAACTTTGCGATGGCCCGCGGTACTTTGTTTCATGCGTGGTACGAACAGATCGAATGGCTCGATGACGGCTTGCCTGGCCGTCCGTTGCTGGAGCAAACCGCGCAACGATTGGCAGGATCGCTGGGGATTGTCGCAGGGCAAGCGTTGTCGCTGCAGGAAGGGTTTTGCGAGACACTGGCACGACCCAATCTGTCGTCGCTGTTGCGCAAGTCTGCATATAGCATCCCTGCGGGGGGAAAACTCGTGGTGGAACGTGAGTTCCCGTTTGCCATCCGGTGTGGTAGTGATTTGGTGCAAGGCGTGATCGATCGACTGGTGCTGACAACTGTTTCAGACAAAGTGGTGGCAGCCCAAATCGTTGATTTCAAAACGGACTCGGTTCCTCAGGGCAATGTTGCCGCTCTCCAAGCGCGTGTTGATTTTTATCGTCCGCAATTGGCTGCCTATGCCAAAGCCGTGCAGCTTCTTTTTCGCTTGCCGGCTGAGGCTGTTTCGCAGCGACTGGCCTTCGTGGGCTGCGATGCAGTAGTCTCCCTGCCATGAGTTCAGCTTCCGCCTGCTCAAAATTTTCTGCCGCGCGGCTTGTCCTCTTTGATGCAGTTGGCACGCTCATCTATCCCGAGCCAGCGGTGGCCGACGTTTATTTTTCGCTGGCTCAACAGTTCGGATCGCGGCTCTCCAAGCCTGAGATTTCGGGACGCTTCAAAGCAGCCCTTGCCAAAACCAGCCTCGACGCCACGAACGATTCCCTCGAACGAAATCGTTGGCGTCAAATCGTTGCCACCATCTTGGACGACGTTGCCGAGATCGAACCCCTATTCGAACTTCTCTGGCAACATTTTTCGGAAGGTCGCCACTGGCGGCTGTTTGAGGATGTGGTGGCCCACTGGCCCGAACTCGTTCAGCGGGGAGTCCCTTTGGGGATTGCTTCGAATTTTGATCGACGCCTCGATCGAGTCCTTGCCGAATTGCCGTTGCCGGGCCTGGCCTATGTTTTTTCGTCGGCACAAGTCGGGTTTTCCAAGCCGGACGGTCGATTTTTCACCGAAATTGAACGGCAAACGGGGGTAAAGCCGCACGAGATCCTGCTGGTTGGCGACGATCCTGTCGCGGACGGAATGGGGGCGTCACACTCCGGTTGGCAGTCGGTTCTCATCGATCGAAATTATTCGATGAGCCCCCACCTTTCAGGTGAAAAGCCCGACCTTGCCGTTATTCACTCGATTGGCGAACTTCTGCCTGAGAAGCAAGATTCTTAATTTGACTTCTCCGCACAGACCGATATCTTCAACGCTATGCGGATTACCGTAGAGTCATCAAGGGTTGCCGCCACGTAACGCGAGAGAAGCGGGATGAGTTACGTCATCAGTCCCTCCGAGGACGGGAAGTACATCGTTGTGACGGTGCAAGGCGAAATCAGTCGTGTTTCGGTTCGCCAGCAGCACATCGATACATTCGCGTTAGCGCGCTCGCTGAATGTGTTTCGCATCCTCGTGGACGTCGTCGATGCTCCCAACACCGACACGATCGCCGACCAGTATGATTTTGCCTATAAGGATATGCGTCAGGTCGATCCGATCGAACGGAGCGCCCGGATTGCGATTCTGGCTGCTCCCGACGATCACTCGCACGACTTCATTGAGACGGTGGGCCGCAACTCTGGCTTAAACATGAAGCTGTTTCGCGACCGAACGCAGGCGATAGCCCATTTGCTGGCGGATTAGATTCCACCGCTAAAGAGTAGTAACTTCCTCACGCCGACTTGCGCAAGGGAACTTCCTTCATCGTCCTATTTGCCGGATGAGTTTCCCCATGCATGGGGGGCGCTACTTGGCCTGCCATGATCGCAGCAGCTTTGGCTTCCGTGGCATCCATGTCGGCAGTGATGCGCCGCGTGTATTCTTCCAAACCCACGCTATCAAGGTCGTCCGGCACGTGCATCGCTTCGCCGACAAGCAGCACAATTTGGGAGAACGGTTTGGGGATCGCCATCCGGTCCCAACTCGGCAAGCGCCAGGTAGCAGACAGCGCGAAGCCTAAAGAAACGAGCGGCAGGCCCGTTCGCGAAGCCAGATACACGGCTCCGGCCTGGAACTCTCGTCGCGGCCCAACGGGGCCGTCCGGTGTAATGGTGATGCTGTGGTTGCTACTTGTGCGGACCATTTCTCGAATAGCTCGCACCGCGCCGCGCGTGGAGGAGCCACGAATTGCCTCCATTTGGAAGCCTTGTATGAAGCGTGTGATCAAGTCGCCATCGCGCGACTGACTCACCAGCACGCGCAGGCCATGCGTCGGGGCCAAAAATGTTGCCGGCAGCATGTTTTCGTGCCACATGCAGTAGATCGCGCCCCGGTCATTCTTCCAGGGATCGACGGACGGATCGCTGGTGTAGCCCTGTAAGCGCAAGGTCTTCCGCAACCCACGTGCTCCCAGCACGGCGGCGTCGGACATGCATTGGGCGATGTGTCGGTTAAGGTGCAGCTTCACTTCGAATAGTGCGGTCAAAAGTGGGGGCAGCTGGCATGGTCTTCCATGCCGAAGGGGTGGGGATTCTAGCTGGGTTTAGACGGTTTCGCTATGTCAATTCGCCTGTATTTGACTTCGAGGTCGGGGTGCCAACCGTGCGCCGTACGCTCGCTATTCGTGCATGTTCCCCTTGGGTTCTGGGAGCCAGAAGCTAGCAATGAAGTTGACTAAATAGACGGTGAAAGCGACCGCCGCCGCTGCATAGGCGACTTTGTTCGCTGGCGAAGCGTCTCCTGGCAGGAAGAAAGCTAGCCACTGCGTCACACCGAAAAAGCAGGTTCCGATCAAGCGACCACCAATATTCGCGGCAAAGCTTTCTCCCGTGCCGCGCAAGTGAACCGGATACGCATGGGGCAAGTAATTCCCCCAGAAGCTGAATTGAGCCACCGTGAGGAACCCTGCCAGGAACATTCCATATTCCAGGTAGGTCAAGCTGGTGACGGCTGCCCACCCGAACACGAGCGGCATGATTATTAGGCCAGGGATGAGGAAGATGCGCAGTAGCGTACGACGGCTCGCCACATAAAGTGCGAGCCCTGCCAGTGCGAACCGCCCCAAAAGTCCTCCAATCTCTTGCGTCTTGGTGCAATGCGCGGCATCAGCTTGTTCGATCGGGCCGGCAATCTTGCGAGTTTCACTCAAAATCGCGCGCGTAATCTCCGCCTCGGTTTTACCTTCCGCTGCTAATGTTGCTCGGAGCGCTTCTTTCCTTTCTGCCGGGAATCCCTGTTCCAAGGCTGCGGCGACTTCCGCTTTCACTTCAGGGAGGCCGGGAACAATCAGCGGCATCTGCTGAATGGCACCAAAGGCAGCGGCGAAGCTACAAGCGAACATCAGGGTGACCACGACCGTAGTGCGGCGTAGCTCTGGCGAGAACAACTCCATAATCGAAGGTCGCCGCAGGGTGCCGGCCACTCGCTTCTTTTCCCAAGCTGGGGACTCGGGCAGGAACGGACGAATGAGGATCAACGGAATGGCGGGAATCAGACCAGACATCAACGTGTACCGCCACGGCGCATGCGGATTATCAATTTCCCCCAAAAAACTGAGAAAGCCTGGCAAGCTAATCGCGGGAAGTTGGAACGCTGGCAACGTAATTCCAAAGTACAATTCCGCCGGCTTATTCACGGCCCACGCAATTGCGATTCCGTTGGCGATTGCGACCATCAAACCGCCTATCGAAGAGAATGCTTGGGTAAACCCCAGCACCCCTTCTCGTTCCTGCGGATCACTGAAGAGTTCCGCCAGCCAGGCGACGGCCGCGACAAATTCCACACAAACCCCAATGAAGACCAGGCAGCGGAAAAACAGAAGCATGTAGATGTTGGTCGAAAAGCCAGCCGCGAACGCAGCAAACGCATAAAGCAAAATGCTCCAGGTCAGAACTCGCCGCCGTCCCAACAGGTCGGTGAGATAGCCCCCAAGTAATCCAAAAATCCCGCCAGCCACCGCAGGGACATAAAACAAAATGCTGATCCAAGTGCGAAACTCAGGATCCGAGGGACGCAGCCCGCGAAGTTCCATTAACGCAGGGCCGGCAATCAGCGGCAGCATCAGCAATTCGTAGATGTCAAAGGCGAAGCCAATCGCGGCAATCACGCAGACCAGCCAGGTTACCGCAGTCCAGGGAGTTTTCTTGTCAGAGAGCGTTGGAGCAGACATGAGGGGCCTGAAGGGGGAGGGAAATCGTGAAGTTGATCGATGCTGGATGAGCCATCGTTCTTTAGTTGTCCAAACAACTATAACCGCCGAAGGCCCTGGATGGCAAAGGACGTTACTTTATAGCCCTGGCGGGCCGTGGCCGAACTTAGTCGAGCGATGGTTCGGTGAACATGCGGCACGACGCAACCGCCTCGGCGTGTTCATAGCGTCAACCAGTTGGAGGCCGCGATCTACGCCTACATCGAGCAGGCTAGCGCGTCTAATTGGACAGCGAAAGCGAAGCTGCAAAAAACTCCGCCAAGAGAGGGCTTCGCTGGATAAGTACCCATCAAAGTGAGACGCTACGCCAGGCACGCTGGGCATCTGCGGCCGTTTTAGGTGATGCCCAGTAAATTAAATCCTGCTTTTGCTCGCCCGGAAACCGGTCAAGTTTGCCGTAGCAAAAGTACAATTCTACGGCCAAAAAAGGTCCATCAAACGGATTACTTCCCGTCCCGCAACTGCTGGAAGTACTGCTTGGCGTGTTCTTTCTGTTCCCGGCTTAAGGCACCATCTTCCAAGGCATCTGGATCGGCTGATTGCGTCGCACGGATTTCAGCCTTTACTTCTTCACGCGTGCGTCCGGCCACGTTTGGGCCACCCGCATCGCCGATTCGGACCGATTCCCCCTTCTTCGCATCCGCACGAACCCGTGATTCGTAGGTGTTGTAATCGTTTTCCTCTTCTGGTCGGTTGCCAAAACCTTGCCCCTCCCCCATTCCATTGCCGGGCTTATTTCCTTTCCCCTTCCCTTTGCCGTCCTTCCCCTGCTGATCACCTTCGCCGTTGCATTCTTCGCAACCTGACCCTTGGCATTTATCGCATTTCATCGAGTTCTTGGCGTCTGCCAGGCTTTCCATCATTTCGTCCAACTGTTCGGCCTCTTGCAGTTGTTCCTGAAGCTCTTGCAAGTCACCCGCCAATTCTTCCATCTTGGCAGCGGCGTCTTTGGGGTCGGCATTGGGATCTTGCAAAGCTTTGGCGACATCACCAAACTTCTCGGCCATCTTGTCCATTTTTTCCTGGACTTGCTTGTCCTGGGCTTCCATTTCTTCCAGCTTCTGTTGCAACTCGCCTGCCTCGGCTTGGTTTCCCTCGGCCTTTTTCTGTTCGATTTGCTTCTTCAGGTCTTCTTTGGCTTGTTCGCGGGCTTGCTTGGCTTCCTGGATTTTTTCCTTCATCTTTTCAAGCTGATTTCCCAGCTTCTCTTTATCCTGAGCCGACATTTCCCCCTTGCTCAGTTGTTCTTTCAGGTTCTCGAGTTCCTTCTGCGCCTTACTCAAATCACCATCTTTCAGCGCTTCCGCCAATTTGTCGGCGGGGCCTTTGTTCATTTCCTGCATCTTGTTGAATTGTTGTTTCAGATCTTCTTTGTTGGGAAGATTCTTCTTTTGTTCCTCGATCGACTTTGCAAGGTCGTTCAACTTGATCAATGCATCTTTTTGATCGGTCGGGGGCTTCTTCAACAAATCTTCCAGCTTCTTACTAACTTGCTGAAGTTCCTTTGCATCTTTCAACGCCTCGTCATCTTTCTCTTTAGACTGTGTCTTGTTGGCAGTAGCCTTCAACTTCTCCGCGAGACGCTCGATCGATTTCTTCACCTGGGCCGCATTCGTGGCGTTCGTCGCCGTCGCCACGGTCGGCTGCGAATTCTGCAGGAAGAACAAGCCAATGATTATCAGGATGGGCACTGCGGGCAGCAGCGCGGGGCGGCGAAGTTGCACTGGGAATTGCTCGGCGACTTCCACCCGTTCCACCCGGCGGATTGCATCTTTGACCAAGGCCTGGCCAATTTCGGATTCCCGCTCGGCAGGGGAAAGGGCAAAGGTAGTAGAAACCCGCTCCTTCAAACCAAATCGCCGATCCAGTTCAATCGCCGCTTCCAGGGCACCGCGGCGATGCACGTAAGCGAAGATCAATCCCGCAAACAGTCCAGCAGCAACGGAGCCAGCGAGCCAGCTATAAAACCAAACGTTGGGGTCGGCGTTGACGACCCAAATTTTGGGAATCGCCACGCCGATCGCGGCCACAAAGAGGGACACGAACAAGGTCCACGGCAGCCAAGCCAGGATCTGCTGGAAATTGAGACGCCACTGAGCCCGAGTCACCTGCCGTTTAATCTCTTCCATTGCTGTGATCCTTGGAGAAGTCCCGCCGTTCGGCTAAGCATTCAGTTTCTATTATAGGTATTTCAACCGAAAAGGCCTCCGGCAATCAACAAAAATTGCTAGAAGAGGCTGAAGATACGTCCGAGCCGTGGAATTACGGTCGCCTGGGTAACCCCACTTAAGACGACGATTTCGCCCGTTGCGATTTCAATTGGGCTGAATTTGCCCGAATTTCTTCGCAGTTCTCAGGCTTTAGCCCCGACTCCAGCCCCGCCCCTGCTTGTTATGCTTAAGTCCATGCCACGCCCTCGCCGACAAGCCGACCCACCCACTGCCGCCGTCGGACCGCTCCGGATTATCGGTGGCACGTTGCGCGGCAGTACCCTTGAATACAGTGGCGACATCCGTACCCGGCCGATGAAGGAACGGGTTCGCGAATCAACCTTCAACCTGCTCGGACCGGCTCCCAAAGGGAAGCACGCGATCGACTTGTTTGCCGGGACGGGTGCACTGGGCCTGGAAGCGATTAGCCGCGGTTCCGTGCGTGCCACGATGATCGAAAGGCACTTTCCTTCTGCGAAGTTAATCGAAAAAAATGCGGCCAAGCTCAAGATCGACGGCCAATGCAAGGTCGTAGGGGGAGATGCGTTTTATTGGGGACCACGGGTGGAAACGGACGGCGTCACGCCGCTGCTGGTTTTCTGCTCGCCGCCGTACGAGTTCTATCACAAACGCACTGCCGAGATGCTGAAGCTGATCGGCCAATTAATCGACCTCGCCCCGCCAGAAAGTGTGTTTGTGGTGGAAGGGGATATTGAATTTGATGCCGCCCAACTGCCCCTCGCCGACGATTGGCGGGTGCGGGAGTATCCGCCAGCTAAGATTTGCCTCTGGCGGAAGGAAGCTCCACCGCTTCCAGAATCGGGCCTGGTTTAGTGAGTGACTCGGCGGAATGTTGAAACGCTAGATCGTCGACGTGCCCCAGGTTTTTTCTCCGGCCGGATGATCCCGCCGATTTGTCTGCCCAACTTTGTTGCTGCCTAACTTTGTGGGCGGGGTTGGGGCAGGCCTATTGCCCGCGGCAATACTCCCTTCCACAATGCCAATAGCTCGATTCAGAAACTCTTCACGAAAATACAACCACGGGCACGGAGGAAAACATGTTGCGGTTCATTGTTGGCGGATTAGGGCTGATTCTTTTGGCAGGAGGTACGAGCTTGGATAGGGCTTCACTTCAGGGGGCAGAACCAGCGGAAGTTAAAACGGCGGACACTCCGCTAATTCCGCGGCGGCAGTTTTTTGGGAATCCCGAAAAAGCTCGGCCCCGATTGAGTCACGACGGCAAGCAATTGGCCTTCGTCGCGCCCGAAGAAGGAGTGCTCAACGTCTGGGTCGCCCCGGCCGATGACCTTTCCAAAGCCAAGGCTGTCACGCACGATCGGCATCGCGGCGTGATGGCTTACTCGTGGGCCTACACCAATGAGCACCTGCTGTACACGCAAGACAAAAACGGCGACGAAGACAATCACGTTTACTGCATCACGCTCGCCACGGGTGAGATTAAGGATCTAACGCCGATCGCCAAGATCGCGGCCGAGATCGATAGCGTGAGCGAAAAGTTTCCTGAAGAGATTCTGATCGGCATCAACGACCGCGGCGGGCGCGAATATCACGATATCTACCGCGTGAACATCATCACTGGCGAGAAGCAACTGGTGCAGGAGAATCCGGGTCTGGCGGGCTTCATGACCGACGACGATTACCGCGTGCGGTTTGCCTTGAATTACACCCCCGACGCGGGGCAGGTTTATTTGAAGCCAACCAAGGATGGCGACTGGAAAGAGTTCATGAAAATCGATGCGGCGGATGGCATGACGACCAGTCCAGCTGGATTCGACAAGACCGGCAACTTGCTGTACTTCATGGATAGCCGGGAGCGCGATACGGCCGCACTGACCACGATTGATTTGACGACCGGAGAACAGAAAGTGCTCGCCAGCGATCCGCGGGCGGATATTTCCGGCGCTCTGGCTCATCCGACCGAGAAGACAATCCAAGCGGTGAGTTTCACTTACGCGCGCACCGAGTGGAAGATTCTCGATCCAGCCGTGCAACCAGATTTTGACTATTTGAAGACAGTGGCCGATGGCGAAATTCAAATCACCGGCCGAACGCTCGACGATAAGCGTTGGACGGTGGCCTACCTGATGGACAACGGCCCCATCCGGTTCTACATCTACGATCGACCGGAAAAGAAAGCGACCTTCCTGTTCACCAGCAACACGGCCCTGGAAAAACTGCCGCTGGTGAAAATGCATCCGCAGATTATCAAGTCGCGCGACGGCTTGAACCTGGTTAGCTACCTCACGCTGCCGAAGGATGCCGATCCGGATCAGGATGGCCGACCGAACAAGCCGCTGCCGCTAGTGTTGAACGTTCACGGCGGTCCTTGGTCGCGCGATGATTGGGGTTACGATCCTGAGCATCAACTCTGGGCGAATCGTGGCTATGCGGTGCTGAGCGTGAACTATCGCGGCTCGACGGGCCTAGGCAAAAAGTTCATCAACGCGGCCGATAAGGAATGGGCTGGCAAGATGCACGACGACTTGCTGGATGCCGTCAATTGGGCGGTCGAACAGAAGATCGCGCAGAAAGACAAGGTCTGCATCATGGGTGGCAGCTACGGCGGCTATGCGACGCTCGTCGGTTTGACCTTCACGCCAAAAGTATTCGCGTGCGGCGTGGATATTGTGGGGCCATCGAGTTTGGTGACGTTGCTTTCCAATCCGCCGCCGTACTGGATGCCTTTCATGCCGGTGATGAAGCTCCGCGTGGGAGATCACATTTCGGAAGAAGGAAGAAAGTTTCTAGAGTCACGCTCGCCGCTGAACTTTGTCGACAAGATCGAGCGGCCGTTACTCATCGGCCAAGGGGCGAACGATCCGCGCGTGAAGCAGGCGGAAGCGGATCAAATCGTCAAGGCGATGGAAGAGAAGAAAATTCCCGTCACCTACATGCTCTTCCCCGATGAAGGGCACGGCTTTGCACGTCCGGAAAATCGCTTTGCGTTTTACGCCGTGGCGGAAGCGTTTTTAGCGGAACATCTGGGCGGACGTGTTGAGCCGATCGGCGACGCGTTTGAAGGTGCGAACGTCAAAGTGCCGAGTGGCGTTGAGCAGGTTCCGGGCTTGGAAGAAGAGTTAAAGAAATAGTTCCGAACGTGCCACTGCTGGCTTGTCCAGCAGTGATATTTGGGAGTGATCTGTCCAACCGTTTGCAACCGCTGGCTGGGAAGCTTGAAAGCGTTTCATTTCCGTGAATGAAGCAAACGGTTGGATAACTGATACAAGAGTCGGCACTACTGGACAAGCCAGCAGTGGCACCCGGCGTTTCATTTCCGCTAATGAAGCAAACGGTTGGATAATTGATACAAGAGTCGGCACTGCTGGACAAGCCAGCAGTGGCACCCGGCGTTTCATTTCCGTGAATGAAGCACGGTTGGATAACTGATACAAGAGTCGGCACTGCTGGACAAGCCAGCAGTGGCACCAGTCGTGAGTTTTAAGAGTTCAATCAACGACGCGGGCCGCGACAAAAACGCAGCCCGCTGTTATTAAATGCCTAGAGGCGGTGCACTAATGCCCAACCTCCACATCCGCCGCACTATCCTTCGGATGGAAGAAGAAGAGCAGAATCAGGATGGCCAGGAAGGATAAGCCAGCCGGGACCAGAAACAGGCCTTGCCAATTCATGCCGGTCACAACGCCTGCGTCGTCCTTGATTTCGAAGAATCCCTTGCCGAGATAGATCCAGAAAATCTTGCACGCGATGTCCCCTAGGCCAAAGATCATCAGGTTGAACAGCCCTTGAGCGCTGGTGCGAACATCGCTGGGGAAGCACTTGTCGACATAAATGTAGACGGTCGCGAAGTAAAACGCGTAGCAAATGCCGTGGACCACCTGCACGGCAATCATCAGGGATGGTTCACCGGGCAGGAATGCGTAGACCAGAAACCGCAGCGTGTGACCAAGCACGCCGACGATCATCGTCGTTTTCCAGCCAAGCTTCTGCAAAGTCCATCCGAGGATGAACATCGTCAGGATTTCGGCAATCTGGCCGATGCTCATCACGGCCTGCGTCCAATTGGGCGGAATTCCAACCGTCTTGCTCCCTAAAAATGCGTCAGTGAAGAAGAAGTAGGTATTGTGGACGAACGAATCGATGAACGTAACGATCCACAGGATGAGCATGACTGGGTTGGCCAGCAAACGAAAGGCTTTGACCCACGCGAGCGACTCTCCTTTTTCGCCCGGTTTTGGCGGAGTGTGCGGCAGCAAAAAGCTATAAGCGGCGAGAGCCAACGAAGCGATGCCCGCCACGATGAACGTCCACCGTGTGCCGGCAATCAAGGCTTGCCCTTCGAGCGGGCTGGCGAAGATCGCCCCCAGCTTGTCGACAAATCCGACCGCTTGCTTCGCTTCGACTGCTTTCCAGTCCACGAGCAAAAACACGAACGGCCACGCAGCGAGAATCCAGCCGATGGTTCCACCCATGCGGATCAGGCCGAACTCTTTCACCGGGTCGCGCATGTTCGCGAAGGCAATCGTATTCACGATCGACATCGTTGGCACGTACAGCAAGCAGTGTACTGCCATCAGGGAGAAAAACAGCCAGAAACTCACATGCCCGTTGGCATCAGAAGGAAGCAGCCCCAGGCCCAGAATCGCGAGCCCGCCAACAAAGTGACTGAAGGCCAGAAAACGCTCGGCCGCGAAGTTGCGGTCAGCAAGTTGGTTGCTAAAGAACATGCCGATGATCGCGGAGACAGGAAAGGCCAGCAGGATGGCCAGTTGTTCGTTCCCGCTGAAACCGACGGCCGGCAAGTAGGCAAAAATCTTCGGCAGCCACGCGCCCCAGATGAAGAATTCCAGCAGCATCATAAAAAACAACATCCACGCACTACCGCCGATCGGCGTGTTCTTTTTCGCACCTGCCACATCTTTTGCCATCGAAGTTTCCTCAAAGTTGCCGGAGTGATTTCGCCCGATCAAGTTGGATCAATTAGCGGTAGATTCCGCAGTAAGAAGCAGAATTCTAAACGCCCCGCCAGGCCGGCGGAAGGATTATCGTTCATCATTTCGCGCATTTTCCGCAGAGAAAGGGGCTATTGTGACGTCGGCGAAGACTGTTCCGGTCCGTTATGTGCCATTCACCGCCTCATGAAACCCCCTCTTTCCCGTGGACCATTTTCGCCGGCCAAATAGAATGAAGGGCTGTTGGTCCCTTTTAGATCCTAGACGAAACACGAGCCTTTCAATGAATTCGCCTACGCCAAATTCCCCCGAAACCAAACCTGCCGATCGTTCCCCTGTGGCCAACCCTGCCGGGGACGAGCAGCGCACGGTCGTGGTTCACGAGGGACGCCCTTCGACCTGGCAACGGCTAAGCAGTTGGGTTGGCTGGACGGGATTTGCCTTGTGTGCGCTCAGTCTCTTTGGGCTGTACGGCAAGTTTGGCGAGTACTTCGACAGCACCGGGGGCATCTCGGAAAAATTTGTTTCCGGTGCGGCACTCGGCAAAGACAAAGTGGCCATCATCACCGTGAATGGCGTGATCATGGAAGGAGATGGGTTTGTCAAAAAGCAGATCGATCGCGTCAGCAAGGACAAGAATGTTAAAGCGGTGGTACTGCGCATCAGTTCACCAGGCGGCACGGTGACTGGTTCGGACTTTATGCTGCATCATCTCAACAAAATGAAGGCGGAGAAGAAGATTCCGATCGTGGTGAGTATGGGAAGTGTAGCGGCCAGCGGCGGATACTACATCGCGATGGCGGTGGGAGATGAGCCGCAATCGATCTATGCCGAGCCGACCACGATCACCGGTTCCATCGGCGTGATGATTCCACACTATGACGTGAGCGGCTTACTCGAAGAATTGCATGTGAAGGATGACAGTATTGCTTCACATGAACGAAAGCTGATGCTCAACATGACAAAACCCTTGACGGACGAACACCGGGAGATCGTGCAAGGGACGGTCAATCAAATGTTCGAGCGTTTCAAAGCAGTCATCAAAGGGGGGCGGCCCGTCTTTCGCAAAGATCCCGAGGCGCTCGATCAATTGGCAACGGGCGAGGTTTTTCTGGCAGAGTCGGCCAAGAAGTTCGGCCTGATCGATGAAATCGGCTTTGAAGAAGATGCGATCTCGAGGGTGATCGAACTAGCGGGGTTGGATAGCGAGAAGGCACGGGTCGTGAAGTATGATCGGCCGAGTTCCCTGATGGACGTCATCGGCTTTGGATCAGCCCAGGCGAGAAACGATTGGGCAGGGCTAAATTCGCTGTTTGATTTGACCGTGCCCAGAGCGTTCTATCTGTATTCGACGTTCCCGGCGCTGGCGAATAGTGCTGCGGCGAATTAAGCCTTGGTTTTGGAACGCACCTGCTGGTTTAGAGTTGCCCGCGATCAAATGTGGTGAGGCAGCTGCCAAGGTGCTCCGTTTTGCCTCGAAAACCGACGGAAATCCCCTCGTTCCTTGATTCCCACCACTTTGTAAATTTTGCCGTTGTGGGCAGTTCGCCTAGCTGATATTTATTCCGCCGCTGAATCGATGACCAAGAACGGTCACCGAAACGGTAGTCCTCTTCATTGAATGTGGTTTGCGCAAGGACGCGCGGCCGATGTTCTCATCGCCGAAATGCGTACTCGCGAATTGCTGCCTGAAGTGGCCGGGTCCCGCTCCGCCAACAATACATTGGCTGGGCTTCACCGATTCGTCAAAGGTTTGCGGGAATTTTTGACGGCCCCCCTCCTGGGTTTGAAGCATACGGCTTGAGGAACGCGGTTTCTGGGTCAATCGCGCCCTCGAGTGCTTCGCGGTGAAGTCCAAGACTGTCGCCGGAGCGGCCTCGCTGCTCCGGCGACAGGGAACAACGACCGGAGTGGTTGTCATGACGACGACCACTCCGGTTTTTTTGTTTCTTGAACTCCCAGAGAGCCTACTTACCAAAGCCTTCTTCGATCAGGCTTCGCGCCAACCCGATTCCTTCAGCATGACTGGTGATCAGACCGTTGAGCTGAGAATCGCGCAAGTGATCGAGAATTTCTTTGATCTGCGGGCCAGGCCGTAGACCTAGCTGAATTAAATCTTTGCCGGTGATGAGGGGGGGCGGATTCCACTGATCACTCGGAAGTTCGATCCGACGTCTGCAATATTCGACAGCAGTGACAGAGTTATCGACCTCGGCACTGACGGCTGCGACATAACTCAATAACGATTCCACTTGCTCCGCTGCCAATACACGCTGCAACTTGGGCCACGGTTGGTCCGGGGCTGTGCGAATGAGAGTTTCATTGTTGAGCAACCACGCAAGTTCCTCACGCTCCACATTCGCAAGCTTCCAACGAAACGCTAGGGTGGCAGCAAATTCCGACGCAGAAACTTCCTTGGGGCGCATTTGTCGAACAACCACCGCCAGTGCCGCGGCAAATGTCGGCTTCTGCAATCGCCGAAGAATCGCAAGCATTTGGTCCCAAACCGATTCCTCTGCGACCACCACCGATGATTCCGGCAGAAGCGTTGGCAGAAGCGCGGTCTCACGCAAGAGTTGCATCCCTCGATCCCGGCTTGCATGCTGCAAAATCCGTCGCATCTCAGCCGCAATTCGTTCAGCACTCACCACCGATAACTCTGGGGCTTGCACTTGCACGGCGGACATGGTGGCCGGCTCGATCTGCAGGCAGTAAGCGGCTGCGAAGCGTACTGCCCGTAACATTCGCAATTTATCTTCTTCAAAGCGCTGCCCGGCATCGCCGATCGCGCGCAGATACCGCTGCTGCAAATCTTCTTGCCCGCCGACGTAATCGATCACTTGCTCGGAAAGTGGATCAAAAAACAGGCCGTTGATCGTGAAGTCTCGCCGCTGGGCATCTTCTTCTGCGGTCGAAAACACGACCTGGTCGGGATGCCGGCCGTCGCTATAAGAAACATCGCGGCGAAAGGTAGCGACATCGATCTGCCCTGCTTCGCGTGGGCCGATGACCGTGACTACACCAAAGGCCGCACCG
Source organism: Pirellulaceae bacterium (assembly GCA_041739545.1). Classification (GTDB taxonomy): domain Bacteria; phylum Planctomycetota; class Planctomycetia; order Pirellulales; family Pirellulaceae; genus JBGSNR01. The sequence goes on from JBGSNR010000013.1 coordinate 247,787, forward strand.
ATCGGCAAGGTCCGCCGCCGACCAAAAATTTCGCGCACGCGGTCGGGAACCGCATCGGTCGCCACGTCGTAATCCTTCGGCTCGATGCCCAGTAGTCCGTCGCGCACACAGCCCCCAGCCCACAGTGCCTGGGCACCGTTTGCACGTAACGTCTGAACCACCTCCACGGCAAATTGCCGGGCGGCAAGCGGATGGATCGAACGAGAGGGGCGCGGGGCCATGCAGAATACTTTACCAAGGGGATGACTTGCCGCTTATTGTAACGGCGTCACTTTGATAGGAGGGCGTAGACAACGCTCCCGGTTCGCCTTACTCTGCGGAATCTACACCATTTCCCTCAAATTGAATCCACGATGACCGCCCCGAACTTGCCGCTTGAAATCGATGTCGCTGCTGTGAAGCAAATGCTGGACTCACAGGAACCATTTCTGTTGCTCGACTGTCGCGAGCCCAATGAGCATGCCACAGCCAAAATCGAGGGAAGCTCGTTGATCCCGATGCAGCAAATTCCAGACAGGCTGGAGGAGTTAAAGAGCCATCAGGACAGCCGGATTGTTGTGCACTGTCACCACGGCGGTCGGAGTCTGCGAGTGACACAGTGGCTGCAAAGTCAGGGCTTCACTCAGGTTCAGAATATGACCGGCGGAATCGATGCGTGGTCCCAGCAGATCGATCCCGCTGTGCCGCGGTATTAAGTTCAGCCCCGCTGCCCCAACTGCACAGTTGGAAGGAACAAGCCATGGCTCCCAAATCTGATCGGACGCTCCGCAGCACCGGCAGATTCTTTGTTGAGTTCTGGAAGGGTAAGGCTGCCTGCGTCAAGAAACAAAAAAGCAACCTGCCGGAAAGTAAAGGGAAGGTTGCCGAATGAATGCTGTGCTATGAATGGCTTGAATTGTAGAAAACATCCATGAGGCTGCAAGTGCTCACGGCAGCCTTTCAATGTTTGTAATTTGCATTGATCCCGAATGCTAACGGCTGGCGACAAAATCTCGCCCGTTCGAGGGGAGACTACTCGGATGCAGAACTTGCTGCCGGTTGTTCGTCACTCTTGGCTGCTGATTCTTTTGGCGGCAAGACCTCAGCGAGCACGCATGTTTTGTCCTGGTAGATAATGCGTACATCGGGGCTGACGTTCAACGCTTTGATCAGCACGGGCCCTTTTAATGGATCCCGGTTTCGCTCCCGATCGGCAAGGATGAATTGCAACTGATGCTTGCGGGCGAGCGCCAGCCAATCGTCGCCGCTCAAAATGCGTCGATAGTCGGCCAGATCAGCCGGAGTTGCCAGATGAAAATGTCCGTAAACGAACGGCTTCATTCGTTCGTGGGATTTCCAGAGCACGTAGTCGGCCCAATCGGTGGGAGCGACGAAGGTGCCAGCTAACTTCCGCCTTGCAATTTCGTCCGCAACATGAATCGGCGTACCTGTCGACATTGTCTTGGCATCGCCACGATCCTTTGCATGGAGCAGGCTATGCGTCGGCGGAGCGCTGATCAGCGTGACGAAAACCACACCCATCGCCATCACCGTCCGCATGGAGGTGGCATCACTGGTTGGGGACTCGGCGATCTCTGCCGGCGAAGTTTCGCTATCCCCCTTCTTGCTGAACAAGACGGCTGCGAGTGGAATCACGACCCAGGGCCAAAGAATCGCCCACCACACCAACATGCGAATCGCACCGAAGGTTGCCAGGCCGAGCACAAACAACAACGCAAACTCATGCCAGCGGAGCGATTGTTTCTCCTTGATCGAGACGCCAACAAAAAAGGCCAGCACCGCGGAAGCAACCAATAGGCCGCCTGTCATGCTGGTGAGTGTCATTGGCTGCCATTCGCTGACGGCATTCACCGTCCCCGTTCTGCCGAAAGTCAGGGCTTCGATAAACATCAGCGGACCATGCGGATTCAGGCAAGAGGCGAGAACGCAGACAAGGATCGCCAGCAGATGCCGTTGCACGCTGCCGTTACCGAGAATCGCCTGTGAGTCTGCTTTCTCTTGCCAGGCCCGCCAGATCTCTCCCGCAGTCATGATCCCCAGCACGCCGATACCGAGGATGATGGTCGCGTGCAAATTTACCCATAAAGCGAAGACGAACGGCAGCCAAAAGATGGGATGGCGATAACGGGGCAATTCCGCACAGGCGAGCAGGACAAAGGCCATGCCAACTTGGGCGAAGAGTTGGGGGCGAATCGTCCCCAGGATCGGCAACGAAAGGATGACGAAAGCTAACCCGGCAACTGCGGGCCAAAAGCCTTTGGCACCTCGTCGCCAGACGGCCAGCATGATCAGGCCCGCCGCGAGGGTCTCGAGGACCGCATGCGCGAGGATTAAGCCGTCATTCCCCCCCAGTCGCCAAACTTCGTAGCCGAGCACCTGGCTCAACCAACAGTACGGCAGGACTGGCGTGATCTGTTGTTCGGCTGCAAATGGATCCGTTGTTGGCAGCGTGCCGTGCTCGACGATCCAGCGTCCAAAAGATAGATGTCCCCAGAGGTCGGTGTGGTTTAAGCGATTTAAACTCGTGAAGAGGAAAATCGCACAGAGGGCACAGATGGCAGCAAAGCCACCAGTACTGGTGTTAGGAAAGTAGGGCGAAGTAAGATTATCCCGCTTCAAACACTCGGGAGTATTCTCTTCGTCGGGTTCCGTCATGAGTCGCGCGGCGGTAAGCAAGGGATTCTCCAGCAAATTCGGCAGATGAGTTTGGACGGTCGATGACGGTGTTAGGGCTGGGTCGCTGGATTCGAAGTCGACGGCGTATTCTCGGCGGCTTCCAGTTCTTGCCACAAGTCCCAAGCTTCCTTCCCACGCCATAATGCCAGCGCTCGGGCAGCATGGCTGTTGGGCCCATAGCGATCAACGAGCGTTTGCTGGTCTAGTCCAATGATTTCATTCACAATCCATTGGCCGGCCCGCACAATGTTCTCCCGCGGAGGCAAAACTTCTTCGGGAGCCAGCGCCAGCCATTCGAGGGTGTGACCCGTGACGAGCAACTTTTCATTCGCGGGAGCCTTGGCCCCCTCTTCGTCTGCAACCCCTTTCACCCAGTTCTTCGTCCAATAGCCCTCTGGCGATTGCGAACTCACGAGTCGATCGCTGCAACTTTTCAGGTAGTTCACCAGTTGCTGACGATTCGCGGGCGAAAGTACCTTGACTTGCTCATCGATTTTGAGCAGGACGACGATTGCTTCAAACCGATGTTGACCATGGCAGGGTCCGCTCCCAGGAGCTTCGTTCTTGCGGGCGACGCACATCTGGATCAACTCGCCCACTTGAATTTTCTCGCCAAACTTATTGGTCCATTCCCGTTCAGGAAAGCGGTAGCGCAAATAACTGAGCATCGACCATTCGAATTCCCAACGATCGACATGAAATCGTTGCAGCGAATCCCGCAACAGATCCTCGACAGTCGCTTCGCCGTCGCGCAGCTTCATCGGGGTATCTAGCGATGTTCCCGTTTCTGCCAAAGTCGCCAAGAGATCGTCATTGTGAAAGCTAGATGTGGTGCGATTGTCGTAGTTTTCGTCGTAGTCGCGCGCACGCACGCCGTCGGCATCCTGAATAAATAACGGCGGAGCATTTTCGCCAGCCCATTTGCGGAACACGCGATCGTCCAGAAAATACTGACGGAGTTCCTCGCCGCTCGGAATCTGGGGATCACCGAACTTGGCATTCGCCCCCCACAATCGCAAGGCGTGAACAAAATTGTTCGTGTTGACTGGATCGGCGGGGGGAACCACGCGGGCGAGGACGTGCCGCAGTTGATTGTCTGTAGCGACACGCGGTTCTGTATTGGTAGGAACAATCGTCCTGATGGCTTGGCTGTGCTCGATCGGTATCGCTGCCGAGACAGCCGCGATGCGATAAATCACCAGCGCGAGAAAAATCACGGCCGGCGGAATCAGAAATCGACTTACAAGTGCAAGCATGCGAACTCCAGACGGGCGATGTTGCGTTTACGAAACATCGCTGCAGCAAATTTGCGACAACAGTTCTCGCGAAGCGACTCACAACCGCCCTAAGTAACCTAGCTTGCTAGATTCTGCCGGGAGTTTGCGAGTGCCAACAACTTATTGCAAGCCGCAGGCCAATCGTCCGTGCTGCCGTCAAGAAACGCAAACGGAGTGAGGAAAAATCCTCACCCCGTTCACGCAATCGAGAACAAGCAGGACTTTACAGCAAGCTGAATTTCTTCATCTTGTTGTAAAGGGTGACACGGCTAATCCCGAGTTCGGCTGCCGTTTCCTTCCGGCGATAATTGTTGCGTTGCAGGCAGTCTTCGATGATCCGGCGTTCAAGGACATCAACGCGGGCTTCTAGGGTGGCGTTGGCCTTGCGTTCGGCGAGCATGGCTGAACTTGGAGCACTGGCAACCGCGGTCCCCCCCATCGAAGACGAATGGGATGTGAAGGAAGACATCGATTGCGCTGGCAAGGTAGGCATGTTGGCGGCATGCCCCGAGATCTGATGGGCCATGGGAGCATGAGTTGGCCGAGGCAAAACAGGGCCGGGCATCATGCGTGGAATGTTCGGACGACCGACCTGCATCGATTGCGCGCCCCGTTCGGGCAAAGTCGGTTCGAGAATTCCCTGCGGTTCGGCAGGCATCCCTGATCCGGCCGCGCGAATCGTACTAGGCAGATCATTGACCGTCAAAATACCACGTTGGCAGTACAGCACCGCGCGACGCAGAACATTTTCAAGCTCGCGAATATTCCCCGGCCAATGATAGGCTCGCAACGTTTCGATGAATCCGGACTCGATTCCCCGAAGTTGGATTCCATGCGATTGGCCATGCTCAAGCGCGAACTTGCGGACCAGGTATTCGATGTCCCACGGCCGTTGGCGTAGCGGCAGGAGGCGGAAGCACAAAATGTTGAGTCGATAGTACAAGTCTGTGCGGAACGTCCCCCCTTGGACAAGTTCTTCCAAGTTATAGTTCGAAGCGACAACCAGGCGGGCTTGCGAGTGTTGGGTCTCGTTGCTGCCGACCGGTTCGTATTCGCCGGTCTCGATGACCCGGAGCAATTTGGCCTGTTGATCGGGTGGAAGCACGTCAATTTCATCGAGCAGCAGGGTCCCGCGACCGGTCGCGGCAAACTTGCCTTCTCGTTCGCGGTCGGCACCCGTGAAGGCACCTTTGACGTGACCAAAAAGTTCGCTTTCGATCAGATCCGGTGGCAGCGCTCCGCAAGCCACGGTGCAGAAGCGTTCTTCACGGCGATCGGACAACTCGTGGATCAACCGCGCCAAGAATGTTTTGCCACTTCCCGTTTCACCGATCAAAAGGACGGTCACATTGTGGCGGGCGGCCACTTTGATCTCGTCCATCATTTCGAACATTTCAGGAGTAAAGGTGGTCAGCGAACGAGTCCGCCCCTGCAATTCTTTGTGCGGAAGTTCTTTCCAGAAACCTTCCAATTCCCCTTGGAGGTCCGGCGTGTTCGCCAAGAGTCGTTTCAAACGATTGCCATCCAACGGCAACTCCAGGCAATCGTCGAGCGCTTTGAGGGCCAGTTTGCGCAGTCGAGGGGGAGTGGTTTCGTCGAGTAAGCCCAACAGCGGACCATCCTCGACGCATTCATCCAACTCGGCGATGAACCGCCCGGGCGAACTGCCGGCCAATGTGTCCCGGTGCAGATGCACGATTACTGCCCGCGGCTTATGTTCCCGCTGCAGTTTGTGAAGTTCCTCAGTCGTCTCGCAGATGACCAGGGAATACTGTCCATCCGTCTGCTGCTGGAGTTCTGCCAGCAGTTGTGGATCACGACAAAGCACGAGTACGGAATCATTCATTTACGTGTGCCTCAACAAAACCGAACGGGATAATGACAATGAGCGGGTTTCAGGCATGTCCAAGTTTCTTGCACAGGACAATTGCCGTTGACAAGAAGTTGCTTGACTTGTTTCAGGGTAGTTAGACATTCAAAAGGCTCAAGCGTTCGTAGCAAAATGCCAAGAATAATTGACCCGCTTGCAGCCAGACTAAGACGCCGCGTAAAGCCTATAACAACTATGAGGATTGTAAGGTTGGCGAAGTAAATGCCATAAACATTACAACCGATATATGCGATACAAGAGGTGGTGTATCGAAGAGGAGTGGAAAGAGTTCTTGATGTTTGAAGATCGCGCGATTCGAATTCGCCGCACATGCAAACTGCCCGCTTTCCTGCGAGATTCTTGGCCAAGAGCCGCGATTAGCTTCGCTGTTTCCCCTGCCGCGATTCAACTTCGCAACGAGCAGTAGGTGCACTTCCGTGAACATCAAAGCTATCGACGTCGGGATTAGAACAGAACTGATTCGTAAAATAAACCCCCTATCTTTCCCAATTGTAAAAATTATCCACATTGCTCAAATCGCCACTATCGATACATCCATAAACCTTATAGCTATTATGGCTGTTGTAATTGTTAGCGACGGCTATCGCTGTTGATGTCTCGAATCTGCAGAGGCGGAGTCGAAAGTGCACCGCGCAGCATGAGCAGGATTACGCCGATTAGCACCGCGGCCAGAGTCATTCCACCGGCGAAACACGCCACGAAATAATCGCGGGCCAGGCGGAGGCCAGGTGGCTCCATCGAGGTCGGTGCTTTGCGTTTCACGGGCCCCGGAGCATTTGCCATTTTGGTGGCATCTTCTTTCCAGTCCTGCCATTCCTCAACGCCCGCGGCACTCCCGTAGGTAGTGAGAGCCCAAGAACGAAACGCAATCAGGCCACCAGCGACGGCCATGAGCAGAAAAATGTACACCACCCACCAGGGCCAATCGGCGGAGCGGGAGTGTACGGTTGGCTGAACATCTTTCATGCACGAACTCTCCAAAAAACCAGCGAATCAAGTTACTTCTGCGCGGGTGGCAGCAAATGGATCACGGCAGAAGCCATGGTTTGCACGCCGACAACGAGTGCTTCTTCTGCATCAGGATAGTAGAGGGGCGAATGAAGCGACGGCGGGGTTTGTCCCAGTTCGCGCATCCGCGCCAGACGCTTGGGCTCGATGGTTCCCAGCCGGTACATCAAGATCGGCACCCCAGCCCGGCCATACTCGCTGAAGTCTTCCCCTCCCATTTCTGGCTGGGACTCTTCCACGTTTTCGTTTCCGAGCGTTTTGCGAAAGAGTTCTGTCAGACGTGCCGTCAACGCTTCGTCGTTAAATAAGGCGGGAGTTCCCTCGGAAAACTCGACGACCGGCTCGTCCGCATTGCAGGAAATGGCGATCCCTTTTGCCTTCCGCACAATCGCTTCTTTGAGTTGCTTTCGAACTTCGTCGGAATAGCTACGCACGGTCAGCTGCAAGTGACAACTATCGCCGATGATGTTGTGCTTGGTGCCACCGTGGATCGAGCCGACGGTAATCACGGCTGGCTCTTGCGGGCGTATCTCGCGGCTGACGATCGTTTGCAATGCCAACACGAGTTGCGCCGCTTGCACGATCGGATCGATCGTAGTCTGCGGATACGCCCCGTGGCCTCCCTTCCCTTTGACCGTGATATCGACGCTGTCGACGTTTGCCAAGGTAAATCCAGGTCGGCAGCTCACTTTGCCTGTCGCCAGACTGGGAGCACAATGCAAGGCGAGCGCGAAGTCCGGCTTGCCGAAACGCTCGAACAGCTTGTCCGCCAGCATTGCCCGCGCACCCAGGCCACGCTCTTCGGCCGGTTGGCCCAGGAAGATGACGGTGCCGCTCCAGCGATCCTTGTTCGCGGACAAGTAGCGAGCCACTCCGATTAAATTTGTGATATGCACATCATGTCCGCAGGCGTGCATCACTCCGACCTCTCCGCCGCTGGCTGATTCCACTTTGACTTGTGACGCGTACACGAGTCCGGTCTGTTCGATCACGGGTAACGCATCAAGATCGCAGCGGAGTAAAACGGTTTTGCCGGTGCCATTTTTCAGGATGCCGACAACACCGAAGCCCCCCACGTTCTGCGTCACCTCCGCCCCGATTGCTTTGAGTTCGGCTCCCAGCCGCAAACTGGTTTCTTTTTCTTCGAGCGACAATTCGGGATGCGAATGAAAATGCTGATAGACTTTGAAAAGATCGGCGATATTCGCCTCGGCCCATTCGCGGGGCTCGGCGGCAAAGGTCGCACAAGTGAAAACGGTCCAGATCAAGGCACTGCAGGCAATTCGGAGCGGAAACATTTTTACCTCCTAATGAAGTTTTATTCATACGGCCAATCGGGCAGCTTATCGATAAAGTCCGGATGCACCCCGCCCAGCCAGATGTAAGGCTCTTCATAGCGAACGACGCGTAGCCGAGTCGAAGCGAAGACACTCCAGGCAAAGGTGGCGGCAGCAATCAGGACGCCACCAAAGATCATTTCTAAACCACCGGCAGGTAAGCGGGCATCGAGCAACTGCCAAATTCCTGCTGCAAACATCAACGTACCGATTAGCGCGAACGCCGCCCGGACAATTCGTAAACGGCGTTCCCGGGCGAGAAATTCTTCCGCGAGGGGCAGCATTAGCGCTATCTTGGCCTGAACCAGCCAACGCACAAGCAACCAAATGAACGGCGAGAGCAAGATCGTGAGCGCGACCATTCCCGGAACGTAAGCAAATGTACGCTTTACACGAAGATGAGTGGGCGCACTGGTCGCCAGGCATAGCGCCGGCAAAGGAGCATCGCGATGCAGGACGAATCGGCGACCCTGCTTCCACGCACCGACCGGATACTTGGCTGCTCCATGATCTGCGCGCTGCTGCGTATCCTCTAGCTCGCGAAAATTTTGTCCATCCGTGCCGCCACGTCGGTCAGCCATTCGCGGTCCCCGCCTTGAATTTCTGCTGTTCCCCAGCCGTAGTAGCCGATCGCCTTGAGTTCCTTCATCACCAGCGGCCAGTTCACATCCCCTTCCAGAAGTTTTGCCCGGAAGCCGCCGCCGAGGTCTTTGCCGGCCGGATCAATTTTATAATCCTTGATGTCGAGCTTCTTGATGCGTTTGCCCAAGACCGGCACCCATTCATGCGGGGGTGAATAGCGAACCGCGTTCCCCACATCAAAATAGGCTCCCACGATCGGCGAGCCGCAATCATCGATGAACTGAGCCGTCGATTTCGGATCGGTTAGAAAGTTATTCCAAACGTTTTCGATCAGAATGTCGATCTTCAGCTCTTCCGCTTTAGGAATCACCTTCTTGATTTCAGGAATAGATCGATCCCACGCCTGCTGCACCGTCCCTTCGCCGCGAACGACTCCCGGCACCAGCAACACGCTCGTGGCTCCAACGTCGTGGGCGTACTGAATTGCTTCTAGCAGTCCTTTCACCCCAGCGGCCCGCACTTCCGCATCGGCATCCGAAAGAGGTTTGCCCCAATGAACCGAATCGACAATCCCGGGCAGTTCCAGGCCGGTCGCTTCTTTGGCTTTCAGGATTTCTTCAACGGGTGGTCCCCCTGGGGCGTCAAGTTCCACCCCATCAAACGTGAGTTCCTTCAGCACTTTGAATTTTTCCAAAACGCTTCCTTTGACCTGCACCATTCCCCATTTGACGGCCTTCTTGTACTTCATTTCGGCAACGGCACTGCGAGGCTCTGCGAGTAGTTCGGGAAGGTTTCCTGCCAGCGCTGCTGCGGCGGCAGAGAGTAAAAACGGTCGACGTGGGAAGGGCATAATTTTTGAGGGAATATCGGAGGACAAAAAGCGAATACGTTTCCAGTGGATATATTGTCAGGCGGGTTGAAACGCGGTTCAAGTGGGCCGTAACGACCGCCAGGCAGCACATGCGACACATTTGACTCGAACCCCAATTCCAGAAGATGCAAAAACCGATTCAGAACGACACCCACAGCGTTGTCATTGGCTATATCATTTGGATCTTTTTTGGATTCTTTGGTGCCCACCGCTTTTACTACGGCAAGCGGATTACGGGCGCGATCTGGTTCTTCACGCTTGGTCTGCTCGGCATTGGCTGGCTGATTGACGCTTTTCTGATCCCCAGCATGGATCGACAGGCTGACCGCAAGTACGTTGCCGGCCGGCTCGACTTCACCGTGGCCTGGCTGTTGCAAACGTACCTAGGAGTATTCGGCGCTCACCGCTTTTATATGGGAAAGGTCGGCACAGGGATCATCTGGTTGCTGACCGCCGGCCTGTTCGGCTTGGGCTGGCTCTACGACTTCTTGACTTTGAATGAGCAAATTAGCGAGATCAATGCGAGGGAGCGATCGGGAACGTAGTCGGATGCGCGCTCCGGCGGCGAGCTTACCAAGTCCACTGGATATTTAGATTTTCTACGTCACTGATTACTTCTGCGGGCAGTCGTGAAGCGCAATTACCACTGCTCGAGTGGCGACTCCCGTCCCGCGTACCACAAACTCACGACTTAGCTCACCGGTAACGCGGATCACGATTTCCAAGCGATCTTCCGGCAGAACGTCGGGAAATCGTTCTGCCCATTCGATGAGGGTAATCCCCTCGGAATAGAAGCATTCTTCAGGGCCAAGTTCCAGGAATTCGTCTTCGTCCTTCAACCGGTAAAGATCGAAATGATGCAACGTGCGAATGCCGTAATAATGTTGCCCCAGGACAAAGGTGGGGCTCAAAACGTCGCTGCGATCAATGCCGCACCCCATAGCGATCGCCTGCACCAGCCTGGTTTTTCCCGCCCCTAGTGTGCCGGACAAAGCAATCGTGGTTCCCGGCGGAACGTGATCTGCGAGGAGTTTTCCCAAGCGATCGGTCGCTGCTTCGTCCGCTGCCTGAAAAATGAAGGTCTGCCGATCCGCTGCATCTTCAGCCGCCATGCACAAAACCCTGCGGCAAAAGAGATATCAGATTTCCTTGCTCGCGGACCCACAATCCGGGCTGAGGGACGATCTGACCGATGCAGGTGCGGGGCACATCAAAGGGCCAGGTCATCAGCCGCAGACGATGGGCGTCCTCTGGCGACAAGCACAGCAGCAATTCAAAATCTTCGCCGTCGCTCAGTGCATGGTCCAATGGTTTTCGGCCGTCATGCTTCGCTACTTCCTTCGCGGCAGCGGTCAAAGGCACTACTTCGGGCCACAACTCCGCCCCACAACCGCTGGCCTGCGTCATCCGCCACAGATCGAGCGACAAGCCATCGCTGACATCAATCGCCGCATGAACATTGAAACGTTCCGCCAGCCATTGAGCCTCGGCTAATCGCGGCTGAAAATCGAAATGATGCCCCAAAATACTGCCGCCGAATGAACCCGTCGCAAGCAGGATATCACCAGGCTGGGCTCCTGACCGTCGCCACGCTTTGCCTGGTTCGGCCTCGCCAATCGCCGTCACGCTGATGACTAGTTTGTCGTTCCAAGTGTTGGTGTCGCCGCCCGCCAGCGGGCAGGCAAACTGTTCCGCCAACGGGAGCATGCCGTTAATTAATTCCCGGGGAAGCTCTGGGCCGGCGCTTTTGGGGAGGGCGAACGAAACGAACGCCGCCACAGGATGAGCGGCCATGGCCGCGAGATCGCTGAGATTCACAGCCAGCGCTTTGCGGCCAATTTGCTCGGGCGAATGCTTTTCCAGCAGAAAATCGACCCCATCCATGAGCATGTCGGTAGTGACAACCGCTTGCCTGCCTGCTGAGATTCTTAAGATAGCGGCATCATCACCAACCGAGAGCGGAATACGAGGCGAAGGTGGGCAGCGCTCTCGCAACCAATCAATGAGTTCAAGTTCCATAGGTTCCCAAGAATCGAAACGCCGCGGGGATCGGTTCGGTTTGACGGCGGGGAGGAAGCCGCGCTTTCTCTGTGCAGGCAGTCTAATTGAAGATTCTCGATCGCATAACGGCGGTTCGTCTCAATTTTTGGCTCTTTTTGATGGAAAACAGGATGCAATTGCTGTGGTCCGACGCGGGTTGAGGGATATAGAATAGAGCGGAGCGGCAAGGCTGCCCCTCCTTTCCCAGTTTAATAGGTCTCGTTTGTTTCCGTTCGTCCAGAGGCTGCCCCTTTGAGTTATCGCTCTCTGAAACGTGTTCTGGGGGAAACAAATCTGGAGCGGAAGATTCTGCTCCTCTTCGGCTCCTGCTTGTTTGCCATGCTCGGCTTGGCGTTCTGGTCAGTCGATCGGATCGGCGAAGGATTGGTCATGGAAACGACCCATCGCAAAGGCCGTGACTGGGCACAGATCGTGTTCATCAAGATTCACTGGGATCACTGGATCACCGATGCGAACCGTGAACTCTATTCCCGAGTCCACGATCCCTTTCGCCCTAGCGGTGTGTCTTATGAGATTTTAGCGAACCGCTTTCCCACCAATTCGACGGTCCCTCCCGGCAACAAGCTGGAAGAAGAAATCCTGGTGCGACTGGAAGAGAAGTTGAAGAAGCAGTACGCCGAGGCTCAAGCGGAGGCGGTGCAGGCAGCCAAGCATGATCCGGCCGCCTCTCCCGATCCGGCCTTGCCAGAGGTGGTTTTGCAACGGCAGGGAATTGAAGTAACCGGCGCGAGTTTTGATCCGGTCTTTGAAGGGGTCCGTTCACCGACGGACGGCAAGTACTACTACTATCAGCCCGTCTATTGGTCAAAGAGTTGTCTGCTCTGTCACGAAGGGATGACCGGGAAGTTCGCTGTTTCTGCGGCAGATACGCCGCTACTGGAAGACCCTTCGATGCCATTTCGAGTCATCAAGGTGGTCATGCCCTACGACGAAACAAGGGCTGCAATCAATGGAACGCGGGCAATCCTGATCACAGTAGCACTGCTGGCGGTCGCACTCTCCATGGTCGGACTGTGGCTGGTCGTGCGGTACGTCATCAACAAGCCACTGGCTCACTTGCGCGATGTGAGCGACGAAGTTAGTCGCGGCAATCTGACTCTGCGAGCCGAAATCAACACCAACGATGAGTTCGAAGACCTGGCTGCTTCGTTCAATCGAATGTTGCGACACTTAACCGATGCCCAAAAAGAACTGCGGATGGTGAATAGCGACCTGGATGCCAAAGTCGACGAACTGGCGCAACTCAATATGCGGCTGCATGAAATGAACCGGCTTAAGGGAGAGTTTCTGGCCAACATGAGCCACGAATTGCGCACGCCGCTGAACAGCATCATCGGCTTTTCGGACTTGCTGACGAATACCGAGATTCCGATCGAAAAGCGGCGGCGATTCGCTCAAAATATTCAGAAATCGGGGCGCGATCTGCTCGATATGATCAACGACATCTTGGACCTCGCAAAGATGGAAGCGGGGAAGATGGATATCCGCCTGAGCGAGTTCCACATCGAAGCGATCATTAACGCGCAGTGCGACCTCGTTCGCTCCCTCGCGGAGCAAAAGCACATCGATCTGCGGATGGAAATCGAGGACGAACTACCTCCACTGTTCCAGGATCAATCGAAGGTGCAGCAGATCCTGACCAACCTGCTTTCCAACGCGATCAAGTACACGCCCGAAGGAGGGCGCATCACGGTGAACGCGAAGGGAGATGGTCGCGGCAACATCGAACTGCGGGTGGCTGATACAGGCGTTGGCATTGCCGAGGCCGACCGCGAAATCATTTTCGAAAAGTTCCGTCAGGCGGGTCCGGTCGGTAAGGACAACCTCACCCGCGAATTCACCGGCACCGGGCTGGGTTTATCAATTGTGAAGGAACTCTGCCGCCTGCTCGGTGGCGAGATCAGCGTGGAAAGCGAGTTGGGCAAAGGCAGCACGTTCCGCGTTGTTCTCCCCTGGATGCGGACAGAAACCACTCCGTCGCGTGAACGCTCAGAACGAAAAGACCCCCTGCAGCCGATGGTGGGTGAGCTGAGCGATTCGGTTTTGGCACGGGCAGAAGAGGCGATGACGAGGTAGTTGTAGACTCTTCCTACGGCAACAACTCCCGCGTCAGCAAATTCAAAAACAACCCCACGTCGGTCACGATACCGACGCTCTCTAAACTACCGCGGTCGGTGAGCTTGGTGACCACGGCCGGGTTAATGTCTACGCAGACAAGCTTCACTCCCGCAGGTGTCATGTTGCCGACACCAATCGAATGCAACATGGTGGAGAGCATCAATACCATCTCGCAGCCGCGGAGCGCTTGGGAGTAGGCATCCTGGGCGGCGATTAAATCCATCAGCGTATCGGGGAGCGGCCCGTCGTCACGAATCGAGCCAGCCAAGACAAGATCGACGTTATTGGTCACGCAGGCATGCATCAGCCCGCCGGTGACGAGTCGTTGTTCCACGGCATTCGCGATGGAACCCGCCCGGCGAATGCGGTTGATCGTTCGCAGATGGTGCGTGTGTCCCTCGTGCACTCCTTTGCCGCGCGCAAGATCGACGCCCAAACTGGTCCCGAACATCTGGCTTTCCAGGTCATGCACGGCAATCGCGTTCCCAGAAAGTAGCGCCTGCACGAAGCCGGCCCGGACGAGCCGTTCGAGATAAGGTCCGCCGCCGGTGTGAATCACCACTGGTCCGCCGACAACAGCAATTCGCCCGCCGCGCTCGCGAATTTTCTTCATTTCCCAGGCCAGTTCGCGCACCACGGTTTCCACGCGACGTTCACTGCTGGCCGAGCCGGTCATGAAGCCAAAGGTGTCTTGATTATCGCTGCCGCGTGTGGCCGTCGGCTCGACACGAACCCCGGCAATGCCGCAGACAACGGGATCTCCCTGCTTCAAATCTCGAATCAAGCGGCAGCGCACGCCAGTACCTTCATTCCCGCCGACCACCAGGACGGCATCCATTCGTTGATCCGCGGCACTTTGCCAAGCGCCTTCCACGCGAACGAACGTCGGGTAAATCGTCGTGGCATAAAAGCCTTCCGGGGCGACGCCGTCCATCGGTGCCGCGTGCAGTTCCGCGTCTGCCTCCGGATCGAGCGGCTGCGCACCCAGGGCCAATAGATCGCTGAGTGCCACCTGCAACAGGTCCGAATCTGGTGCCGTGATGCGCAGTTGGGCGACCGAATGTTGATCGTGCCGCTGTCCCGGTTCAAGTTTCTCGACGCGGCAGCCCATCCCGGCGTCGGCCACGCGGGCGATAGCTTTGTTGAGGAGCCCCGTGTCGAACAAATGGCCACGGAGCATCACACGCGACGTGCGGACGCTGCATTTTGCCGAGCGTTTCGCGGGCACATCTCGCTGTACCAGTCGAAGCGTCAGGCATTTCACGCCGCCGCCAGCCTGCAAGAAGCTCGGCACCGGGCAACGAACGACATTCAAACCAGCTGCCGCTAACGCACTTTCTAACTGCGGCGTGCAATCGTTGAGCAGCAAATCTTTGCCGAGCTGCAACGCATTGCAGGCGAATAATTCACCGTCTCGTTCGCTCGCTTCGATGCGCAATTCTGGAGCAATACGGCGTTCGACCATCTTCCGGCTGTAGTCATCAAAGGCGGCCGGCAGCCACAGCAAGCGCCCCTGCGTGAGTGGACAAAAACAGGTATCGAGATGGTAGTAACGCGGATCAACAAGCCGCAGCGGTACAACTTCCAATCGTAGTTCCTCAGCCAAAAGCGGTGCCGCCTCCAGACTCGAACGGACGCCATGCCCGAGCCAGAGCAACGGCTGCCCAGGCTGCAGCAGTGCATCTCCCTCCCATTCAAAGGGCCGATCATTGGGGAGTGTGATCACCCGTTTCCCCGTGCCTTCGAACCAGGCTCGAAAGCGGGCCTCTTCCCCTTGTCTTTCGGCGAAGCGAAATTGCGATAATACGACGGCCTCTTCTAAAACTAAACCGGCGTTTGCCGTAAAGACCATGTCGGGCAGATTTTCGTCAATGCTCGGCGGCGAGACATGCTCGACGCGCACCCGCGCAGTAATTTCTTGATGCAATCGCTCCCACTCGGTGCGAGCACGCGCCAGATCAACGCGGCCGACCTGCCCGTCCATCCACGGGTTAATTACATAGTTCACGCCGTAACCGTCCGGCGGACACATCAGAATGCGATCCATAAGCACTCCTGTGCGTTAAAGGAGGGAGGCAATTAATTGTAGGCGTGTTCCACGAGTTTGGTGGAGTTCGAGCATGCGTGAAGTCTTCTCGCGGTTAACTCACGAGGCACTGATGGCGTTTAGCAAACCCGGTGAACGGCGTGAGTCAGGCCTTCGAACTGGCTAAAGCACGAGAAATGGTAGGAAAAGCCGCGGATTTCCTCACGAGCTACTGCGCCGACAGGCCCGCTGACGTAAACTTCTGACTATGCTGGAATGCATCTGATATTCACCCCTTCAATGCCGCATCCATGAGGCTGGAATGTTCGTGCGAACGTGTTGGGCTTTGATGCTCGCTTTTCTCATCGCCGCTGGATCTGCACAGGCCGCGGAGCCACTCGCAGGTTACCTTGACTACGAGGCCTTCCTCGCGCGCGTGCAAAAGCTGGGAGAAACGAAGCACGCGCGCGTCACTTCCTACGGGAAGAGTCGCCAAGATCGAGATTTATGGGTCATCGAATTCGGTGGGACTGAGCAAGCTAAGGATGCCAAGCCGACCGGCAAGAAACCCGTAACGGAAGCTCCCCTATCGACCAAGCCCGCGTGGGTTGTTGTGGGGTCAATTCAGCCCGACCATCCCCTCGGCAGTGAAATGGCGCTGCGGATGGCGGAGAAAATTGCAGCGCAAGCGGCGGAAGATGAGGGGGTCCAAAAACTGCTCGCCCGCTGCACCGTCTACATCATTCCCCGTCCCGATCCGGACGGTTTAGAGAAATGTTTCGCACTGCCGAGGCAGCTTTCTGTTGGAAACGGGGCAGCCACCGATGACGATCGCGATTTCATGCTCGGCGAAGATCCCGCGAATGATCTGAATGGGGATGGCTGGATCACTCAATTGCGAGTCGCTGATGAATCGGGAACGCATCGCCTGCATCCGGATGATCCGCGCGTGTTGATCGAGATTGATCCCAAAAAGAATGAATCGGCAACGTTTCGAATTCTCAGCGAGGGCATCGATGACGACCACGATGAAGCCTTCAACGAAGACGGCTCGGGAGGGGTAAATCTCAATTGCAACTTCACCTTTCGTTATGCACCGTTCCAGCCGAACACGGGAGCCAATGCGGTGTCGGAGCCGGAATCGCGAGCGCTTGCTGATTTACTGTTCGATCGACCGCAGATTGCGGGAGTGCTGACATTTTCCACTGAAGACAACTTGTTTCATCCGTGGAAGCATGATGGCGGCAAGGACAAAGGACGCAACCGTCAAACGATTGCTGCGAAGGACGAAACTGTGGTCAATCGCCTGGCAGAGGAGTTCCGCGAACTGCACGGCGGTAAAAATTGCCCCCCGTCATCGTCCGGCAGAGGATCGTTCAGCGAATGGGCTTACTTTCATTTCGGACGCTGGTCACTGGCTTCGCGCGGTTGGTGGGTTCCAGAAGTGCCGGCCGAAGACGTGAAGCAGGATGAGCCGAAAAAGGAAGAAGACAGCCAGGACGAAGAAGAAAAGCAAGCGGACGATGAGCAGCCTAAAGCCGAGGAAATCAAGCAGGCGGACGAAAAGAAGAAACCGACCGACGAGAAACAGAAAGAAAAACGTGGTGCCGAAGAATTAAACGCTTTGCGTTGGCTTGCGAAAGAAGACATTCAGGGCTTTGTCGACTGGCAGCCGATTGAGCATCCGGATTTCCCGGGGAAGAAAGTGGAAGTCGGCGGCTTTAAGCCCTTTGCTCGCACACAGCCTCCCGTGGCAGCGATCGACGAACTGGCCGACAGGCATGTCCAGTTCCTGGGGGCACTGGTCAAGCAGTTGCCGGAATTAGCCCTCGTTGACACCAAGGTGGAAGCGCTTGGCGGAAACACCTTTCGCATTACCACTAACGTTGTCAATCGCGGACCACTCCCCACGATGCCCGAAATTGGGGGCATCACTGAGCAAGCCTATCCTTTGCAGATTGTCCTCAGCTTGCCCACTAAAACGGAGTTCCTGCTTGGTCATCAACGAGGTTCCGTGCGCCGGCTCAAAGGGCAAGGGGACAAGGAAGAAAAAGTTTGGCTCATTCGTTTTTCAGAAGAAGTTCCCAAATCGATCACGATTCGCGTTTGGGCACCGGCCGTCGGACAGGTGGAAACCAGCATCGATTTACCTCAGTAATGGATTTGCCTGTCGTTTACTTCGCAAACTTTCAGAATCAACTTCTGCCTCTTATGAATACACTGTTACAAATCGTTGCTGTTGCCGCCACGCTGCTGGTTGGACTCCCGCTAGTTGCGCAAGAACTCGCGGCCGAGAAGAAACTCCCTTACCCTTCGCTCGGCGCTCCTCCAAATCCTGTCGTCGAGGCCCATTGGAACCGCTATCACGATTACGCGCAAGCCACGGACTTGCTGAAGAAGTTGGCGGAAAAACACCCCAAGTTCGCGAAGCTGAAGTCCCTCGGCAAGTCCTACGGCGGTCGGGACATGTGGGTATTAACGGTAACGAATTTCGAAAAAGGAGATGAAAACTCTCGCCCCGCCTTCTGGATCGACGGCGCGATTCATGCCAACGAAATTCAGGCCTCGGAAGTAGTGTTGTATACCGCGTGGTTTCTGCTGGAATCGGAAGCCGACAACGACACGATCAAGCGACTGCTCAATGAGCGAGTATTTTTCCTCATGCCGATGATGAGTCCCGACTCGCGGGACGCCCACTTCTACGAGCCGAATACAACGCACAGTCCGCGTAGCGGCCAGCGTCCTATCGACGACGACATGGATGGGCTGGTAGACGAAGATCCCGCCGACGACCTGGACGGCGATGGGCATATTACGATGATGCGCGTCAAAGATCCGAACGGACGCTATAAGTCGCATCCTGATTTTCCGGCCCTGATGATCGCTGCCAAGGAAAATGAAAAGGGGGAGTACCGCCTGCTGGGACAAGAAGGGAAGGATAGCGACGGCGACGGTGAAGTCAACGAAGACGGCGATGGCTACTACGATCCGAACCGGGATTGGGGTTGGTTATGGCAGCCCAAGCATATCCAACGGGGAGCCTATCGCTATCCGTTTTCGATTCTGGAAAACCGCTTGGTGGCAGACTTTATCGCCGCACATCCAAACATTGCTGGTGCCCAGTCTTATCACAATGCTGGTGGAATGATCCTGCGCGGGCCCGGCGCCAAGGAAGATCAATTCGAAGGGGCGGATGTCGCAGTCTATGACCAGTTCGGCAAGCGCGGCGCGCAACTGCTTCCCGGCTATCGCTACATGCACACGGCCGTCGATCTATACGAAGTTTGGGGAGGCGAAAATGATTGGCTGCATCAAGTTTGCGGAGTCGTTGCGTTCACCAACGAGCTGTGGACCCCTTTCAACATGTTCCGCAGTGCTGAACATGGCGGGGAAATTTTTGGCCGCGACGAACTGCAGCATACGTTCGACAAATACCTGCTGCTGAACGAAGGGGTGGTTCCGTGGCACGAATTCGATCATCCAGAATACGGCAAGATCGAGATTGGCGGCTTCAAGAAATCATGGATCCGGCAACCGCCGTCGTTCCTACTGGAAGAAGAATGCCATCGCAACATGGCTTTCACCCTCTTCCACGCGGATGAAATGCCGCTGGTGAAGGTGCAAAGCATCGACATCAAGTCTCTTGGCGATGGCCTGCGACAGGTAACTGCGATTGTGGAGAATCCGAAGATCATTCCCACGCATTTGATGTCGGATGTGAAAAACAAGATCACACGCCCGAACTTAGTTTCTATTTCCGGGGACGGACTAACGGTGGCAACCGCATTCACATCCAATGAGCCGTTTTTCAAAGCAGCCCGCGAACAGAAGCTCGATCCAGGCGTCGTCAAGATCGACCGCATTGCCGGAAAAAACGTCGTCTATGTTCGTTGGTTGGTCCTGGGGGAAGGCCCCGTGACTATCGCCGTGGATTCGGTGAAGGGTGGCAAAGCGGAATTGCAGTCAGAGTAGTGATTGGCTTGTTGGGACTGTCAACTTACAGTCCCAAATCGACCGTCTCGCCGCCAGAAATAGTGGCGGCCGCCTGAAAGATCGCCTTGGTAATGTTGTTTCGAATGAAATGGACCGAGCCGTCCGCAAAGGCGACATGCACTCCCACCTGATGGAAGCTGTTCGGCTTCCATGGATTACTGCGATTGCTGTTGGGGGTCCAGTCGAAGTAGACGGCGGTATGTAAGTTCATCCCGCGTGAATCACCACCATCTTTCGAGATTCGACCCCAAACCTCGCACAGTGCGGCCGTGTTCGAAGTTCCATCGGTAATGCTGGCCATCGGCATGCGCGAATCGTTAAAGAACATGCCGTTGTTGGCGTTGCAGTGTGAATAGCTGGTGGTGCCATCGGGATGGGGCATGGTCGACGCTTCAATCGACCCATTCACCGCGTAGTAGTGTTGAATTCGCGCAACGTTTGCCGCATTGCCCCACACGGAAGTTAGCCCGTCGTACGGATCGCTAGGACACAGAAACTGCTTCAACTTCTTTTGCATGATGGTCTGATTATTGACCGGCGTGTATTGCTTGCGAGCATTGAAGTCGAGCATGTCGTGCTCCGCTTGCCGCTCGATGAAAGGGAAAATGAGATTTCCCCAAATTCCGATTTGGCCGTCCCATTCACAATGGTCTGCGCCTGAATGGCCCGAAGCATAGCCGGCATTCCATCTACCACCATGAATCTCACCCGCGGGGAACACCTTGTGGGCGGATTCGTAATTATGCATTCCCAGGATGAGTTGCTTCAGGTTGTTCTTGCACTGCGTGCGGCGAGCGGCTTCGCGGGCGGATTGCACGGCTGGCAACAACAGGGCTACTAACACGCCGATGATCGCGATCACGACGAGAAGCTCGACTAAGGTAAAAGCAGAGCGGCGGCGAGTGCGGCAGAACCCAGTTGATTGCGAAGTTTGCATGGGAGGAATTCCGTCGTGAGAAGAATTTTAAGGCGCCGTCAGTTCCAGGTTCAACACATTCGACTTCCCTGGTTCGACAGTCACTTCGAGTCCAGAAGTCGATTCCGAGGTATAGCGTTCTGGAACCAGCGAAGCCGGGAGAGTATCCATCTCGTTCTTTGGAACGGCCCGCGCCTCGATTCGCACCTTGTGGCGCCCGACAACGGCGCCAGCTTGGTTATCGGTTTGCAGTTGATAGGAACCATCGGACTTAATTTCGCCGGTGGCAGTCGATAATTCCCCCGACACTGATTCAATCGGCACAAACTGAACCATGCCCCGCGGCACAGGTTCGCCGTTGAGGGTAACGACCCCTTTCACCGTGGCGATGCGGCTGGAATCACCACAACCACAGGCCATGGCAAGTACTAAGATCGGGAGAAGATGAATTCGATGCATGCGAGGGGTCGCGGGAAGCTGGCTGGCGAAACAACTTCCCGGCAAAGGGGTAATAGTAGATGTGCGAGTTCGGATTTGACTCGCCTCAAATCAAGGACGAGACCGGAATACGCCTCACAATAGATCAAAAATGACCTACGAGTTCAATTACATTACCATCATCCTAGGTGGGGCGATAGCTTTTTTCGGCTGTTTCAGTGAATCCGTAAACGGTGCGGATTACGATCCGTTGGCCGTTCAAGCAGAAGTGAAAGTCGCCGAGCAATTGCTGACCGTCCGCGACGAAGAACGATCGCGCGAGATACCGATTAAGCTCTATCTGCCCGTCCCTCAGGAACCTGCGCCGGTGATCTTGTTTAGCCATGGGTTAGGCGGTTCGCGGGAAATGTCCCCGTTTATCGGCAAACATTGGGCAGCGCGCGGCTATTTGTGCGTCTTCCTTCAACACCCCGGAAGTGACGTTGATGTCTGGCAAGATGTGGGCCCCTTGCAGCGGATGGCAGCGCTCCGGAAAGCTGCCAATGCGGAGAATTTCATGCTCCGTGTGAAAGATGTGCCGGCCGTGCTCGACCAATTGGAAAAGTGGAACAAGGAAGCAGGGCACGCGTTGAAGGGGCGTGTTGATCTGGAACATGTCGGCATGTCGGGGCATTCCTTCGGGGCCGTGACAACCCAAGCGGTGAGTGGCCAATCGGCTGCCCGTGGCTTGATTAGTTTCACCGACAAACGAATCAAAGCAGCGCTGCCAATGAGTTGCAGCACGCCCAAGGGAACCAGTGCCGAAGAAGCCTTCAGCACCGTAAAAATTCCGTGGATGGTGATGACGGGTACGAAGGACACATCGCCGATTGGGGAACAGACGGTGGAATCTCGGCTGGCTGTTTACCCCGCGTTGCCCGCTGGCCAGAAGTATGAACTCGTTCTGAATGAAGCCGAGCATTCGGTCTTTACGGAACGAGCGTTGCCGGGAGAACGAAACAAGCGAAACCCAAACCACCATAAGGCGATTCTCGCCTTGAGCACCGCCTTTTGGGATGCCTATTTGAAAGACGATTCAGCCGCCAAAGATTGGCTGGATGGTGAAGGGGCGAAGAAGGTGTTGGAAAAAGAGGACAAGTGGCAGCGGAAGTAAGGGGCGCGAAGCTTCGATCGATTTGCCGACAACAATGATCGAAATTGGTCGGCCAAGGTTGAATGTTGGCCGAAGGCCATTGAACACCGTAGCCTGGGGCAACGCCCCAGGTTGGTTATCGATAAAGAAATGGTTTGGCCGAAGGCCATAGATACGGGCAACTAATCCCAGACGTATTTCTCGTCGTATTCAATTTCGTACCGTTTCAAGAAGTCGAGATATTCTTCGCGGAAAGTCTACTTGCGGTGGTGCTCCGCTTGTTTCCGAACGTATTTTTCTGCGGCCGGTCGATGCGTCGGGCTGACTGAGAATATTCCGTACCCACGCTGCCAGTAGAACCTTCTGTATTTCGGCCCCAGGGTCTTAATGAATTTGGATGACTCGCGTTTCAGTTCCTCTACGACATCGGCTGCCGAATTCATCCGTCCCATGTCGAACAGAAGATGGACGTGATCGGCCACTCCGCCAACGACGACGTATTGCGACTTGAGTTCTCGTAGCGCAGTCGCAAGGTAGGCATGCACGCGCGGTAGGACTGCATCGTCGAGCAGCGGGCGTCGATCTTTGGTGCTGAAGATCAGATGGACGTAGAGCCTTGCATGCGATTGAGGCACGAGATGTCTCCGGTGCTGAGAACGAAATCGCATTCCCAAAATATTGTGTCTGTGGCCTTCGGCCAATGAAAATTCTCGTATTTTGCTTACCTGGGGCGTTGCCCAGGCTACGGTGCTAGTTGGCCTTCGGCCAAACCATGTTGCAACCTAAATCGGCCTGAAAATTGCTAGGCATATAATCAACAATTTGTTAATATTAAGACAGGAGTTCGTGGAACTGGAAGCGAGGGTGCAGTCCAATGACCGCAGCACAAGTCGCCGTGCCGCAATCAACTCATTCGCCCCCTGTTCAAATGCATACCAAACCCCCTACAAGAGCAGCTAACAGCCAGTACGTGCTTACCGTGCAAGTACTGGTTCGAAGACGATGGCATTGGCTAGTTCGCGTACGAAGTCGCGACCAGTTTGATAAGCGGTCGTCGCCAGACTGACGAGGATCTGCCAAGTCGCAGCCCCGCGGT
>JBGSNR010000045.1:0-53352 GCA_041739545.1 Pirellulaceae bacterium
TTCGCGGCCTGAATCGACGTAAGCTGGCCGAAGTGCAGCAGTTACTGAATCAACGTCCACGCAAGCGATTAAACTATCAAACCCCCGACGAAATCTTCACCGAATACTGCCAGCGGACACTTGTAACTTGACAGCGCCGCCCACTGAAAACTTTAATAAATTTTCAACCAAACCTTGACTATCTATCAGCAGTGTCTAAAATTCGAAGAATCCACTGGCAGCAATAAAGCTGGCAACCTCACCCCCCGGTTGTGGCGTTAACGCTAGCACTCGCGCAAAACAAGGTTAAACGCAGTCCGAGCAAGGACTTGAACCTGTTTCAAAGATGATGGAAACGGTTTCCAAAACAGTGCTAACAGGGGGGGCTTGGACGAGGCGCGTGAAGCAAGAGTGAGGTAAGATGATGTCCACCTCTCGGGAGATTGTTTGATGTCGAACGAAACCAGCGATCAGCCAGCTGCCGGACGAAAGTGGTCGACGTGGGACTACCTGTGGCGCGGCGGGCTCGTGGCACTGACGCTGTTCGTCGCGCTCGCCACGGTGCTGTCGTTCTGGTACTTCGTGCAGCATCGCCACTACACTCGACAATTGGCCCAGACGGTCGACGAGATCAAAGCTGCCGGCGGACCGCTCGACGCGGAAGAGATCGAAGCCTATTACCGTTTGCCGGAAGGAACCGACGACTTAACGGCAGAGTATTTACAGGCTCTCTCCCCGTTTTTCGCCCGGCAGAGCCGAGCCTCCCAAGTCCAAGGAGACGAAGCCAGCTTGCCTTATGTGGGGAGCAGTGCGAAGGACGCCCTGGTCGGTCCCGATTGGGATCTTCGCGCCGCAGCGGAAACCTATCTGAAAGATTCCCAAACCTCGCTCGATCAACTTCGGGCTTTGTCGCAGCGACCAGGAGCCGTCCGTTATCCCGTCAAACTCTCCGACAACATCGCAGCCTTGTTACCCTGTGTCCAAGCGATTCGAGATGCTGCCCGGCACCTGCAACTTGATTTTGATCTGCAGCTGTTGGCCGGCAATCGGGAAAGAGCGCTGGCGGACCTGATTACCCTGCTGAAGACCGGCGAGACCTTGCGCGGTGAGCCACTCCTAATTTCACAGTTGGTGCGGTACGCAGTGTTCGGAATTTTTGCGAAAGGGTGCGAGAAGTTTTTGGCGGATGGCAAGGCCACGGAGGATGAATTGAAGGTTTTAAAGGATGCATTGGC
Organism: Pirellulaceae bacterium; assembly: GCA_041739545.1. GTDB lineage: Bacteria > Planctomycetota > Planctomycetia > Pirellulales > Pirellulaceae > JBGSNR01. The sequence goes on from JBGSNR010000045.1 coordinate 1,215, forward strand.
TGACCTTGACTTTCAGGACGGCTTGAAGCGGGCGTTAGTCGGCGAACGTTCGATGAGTTATCTGGCCTTGAAGATGCACGATGCATCGCATTTGGGACAATTGAGCGGCAGTGATGGCCCCCAATACATCCCGCAAATGGGCTCGTTGAAGGATGTTCGTCCGGGAGATACTGCGGCCTTATTGCAGTTCGAGTCGGCCATGATCGAGGCTGCCGATGCCGAGTTTCCCCAAGTCCTGCAAGAGATGCAGCAACTGGACGATGAACTGATGAACAGTGCGAGTCAGTCCTCCCTGCCGTGGAACAGGAACATTCTGACCGAAATGATGGCCCCGGCCATGACCACCGTTGCCGTTGCGACCGCGCGGTCGCTTGCTGTGCGGGATGCCCTGCGAGTGGCAGTGGCTATTGAAACGATGCGGGCCCGCACCGGCGAACGACCCAGTGCATTGATGGAGCTCGTGCCGGATTACCTTCCTGCCGTACCGAGCGATCCTTTCACAGGCGGCACGCTGCGGTACCAGGTGGGGGACGACAATTACGTGGTTTATTCGCTGGGGAAAGACAAAGTCGACAACGGCGGACTGGTTGAAGATTCGGTCACCGATGTGGGAGTGCGAATTACAACTGCCAGCGAAACGGGAACGGAAGCAGCGCCAAGTGAGGGGACGGAAGTTCCGTAAGTGAGTGGCCGATGGGGTGCTAACGATTATTCCGTTGCTGACCAATATGCAGAGGAATGGGTTGTCTTGGAACCAGACGGCTACCGGCAGCCGGTGTTCCGTGCCCAAGCTTCGCCACCCTCCCGCGAATTACCTTCAGACTCGGCGTTTTCCCCGCGATTGACGCCGATTTTACGAGTCGCATGCTACGATGGCTAGGGCGGGCGTTTCCCTTTGCAGGCCGCACCAAGATGATTGATTCCACCCCGGACGCCGGCTCCAGTTCATGCAGTTTACCGCGACCCTATTGGCGACGATCGGCAAGCTTTTGAGCGGCGCCACCGTGCGCTGGTTCGATAGCCAGCCGGATACCTGCCAGCGGGTTTATTTCGCCAACCATACGAGCCATCTCGACGCCCTGATTGTCTGGTCGAGTTTGCCAAGGGAAGTTCGCGAACTAACCCGGCCTGTTGCGGCCAAGGATTATTGGGCGAAAGGTTGGCTCAGGCCGTACATTGCCCGGGAGTTCAACGCGATCTTAATTGATCGGGAAGAGATCAAAGTGCATCAAAGCCCGATCGACATGATGCTGCGCGAGATGGGGAATACGCATTCGGTGATCGTGTTCCCCGAAGGAACGCGAAACATCGACGAAGAGATGGGAGATTTTAAGAGCGGGTTGTATTACCTGGGGAAGAAGCGTCCCGATTTGGAGCTAGTTCCAGTATACATTGAGAACCTGAATCGCGTGTTGCCGCGCGGGGAATTCCTGCCGGTGCCGCTCCTGAGTTGCATCACCTTTGGCCCGCCGATGTGGTTGGAGCCGAAGGAACCCAAAGTGGAGTTTTTGAAACGAGCTCGCGAAGCCGTACGGCGCTTGAAAGACTTGTAACAAACTATGGACCTGAGTTGGTACTTACCCCTGATGCAGTTGTCTCAGCTCACGCAATTGAGCGGGACCGAGCTCGACTTCCGCACGAAGGTGCTGTTGGCCGTCGTGCTGGGATTATTGCTCGCCGCCTGGGGCATCGGTTGGGCGTTGAAGCGTCAGCCCGAAAGCACCGCCAGCCCAGCCGTGGTGCGTACGTTCAATCTGCGCGTGCGATCTTGGCTGTTGATGTTCGGTGTGCTGATTTTTAGTTTCTTGCTGGGTTATGGCGTAACGGTGACGTTGTTCGGGCTAATTTCGTTTTGGGCGCTGCGCGAGTTCATCACGATGACTCCCACCCGTCGCGGCGATCACCGGACATTATTCTGGACGTTCGTAGTGTTCACGCCGCTGCAATATGTATTGGTTGGCGTTGGGGAATACTGCTACCAGATCTACACGGTGCTAATTCCCGTTTATGCAACGTTGATTATTCCCGCACGCATTGCCCTCTCCGGCGATCCCAAACGGTTCTTGGAGCGGGTCGCAAAGATTCAAGCCGGGTTGTTGATCTGCGTTTACTCGCTGAGCCATGCCCCGGCCCTGTTGTCACTGGACCTGAAAGAATTTCAACGACCTGTCGCGAAGGGGACGGTGTCGAATACTGAGAACGGTGGCACGGCTGTCAGCGTTGCAGAGACGAACGAAATTCCGATGGATGGCTCGATTGTTGAACCGCCTGTTGAGAAGCCGGCGGCGACGACAAACAATGGCATACTCAAGCCGGCAGTGGCGGCACGAGATTATAGCAACGCGGGTTTGTTGTTTTATTTCATTTTGATTGTGCAGGTGAATGATGTGCTGCAATATGGCTGGGGAAAATTACTCGGCAAACAAGTAATCGCGCCGAACATCAATGCCAGTCGCACGTGGGAAGGCTTGATCGGCGGCGTGCTGAGCACCATGCTGATCGGTGCGTCCCTGTGGTTCGTCACTCCGTTTACTCCCTGGGAAGGTGCGTGCCTGGCAGGGATTGCGGCGTCGATGGGATCGGCCGGCGGCTTAGTGATGTCGGCCATCAAACGGGATCGTGGAGTCACCGACTACGGCACGTTGGTGCAAGGTCATGCCGGAGTGCTCGACCGGATCGATTCGCTCTGTTTCGCGGCACCAATCTTCTTTCACCTGACACGGTTCGTGCTCTACATGCACGCAGCCGCGGGGTAGGTTGGTTCCGATTGGGGCTGACAAACGGCGTGTCAAGAAATCGAAACAAGCGGAGCGGAAAGCCCTTGGGCACGTTGCCAATTCTCAACATTTACCAGCGTCGCGGTGGTATTTCGCCCTTATTGCGACCGATTCTTTGGTCGAGGTAGGAAGGTTTTCGCCCGGATTCTCAGGGGCTTTGGCAAGAATTTCCCCCCTAGCCGCTGCGGCCTGATTTGCCGGCCCGGAAACCCGGAACACCGCAAGTTCAGGCGCGGGCTTTGCATTTAGGGGATTGAAAAGAACTTGTCGCCTCCTGCGAGCGCCCCATGTCGTCTCATTCTTATGGCTTTGATCTGCCGGTCACCCTGGCGGAAGTAAACATCGTCGTTGTGATCCCAGCCTACAACGAGGCCGATCACATCGCCGATGTCATTGCCAGGCTTCCCACCTTCGTGCGCTGGATTGTCGTCGTCGATGATGCCAGTCGGGACAAAACCGTAGAAGTTGTCACCAAGCTCAGCCAAAGTGATCCTCGAGTGATTCTGGTGGAGCATGTTGCTAACGAAGGAGTTGGCGGCGCGATGATTAGCGGGTTGCGCAAGGCTTTGGAGCTTGAAGCCCAGGTCGTCGTAAAGATGGACGGCGACGGCCAAATGGATCCCCGGTATCTTGAAGAACTGGTCCGGCCGCTGCTCACCGGCGAAGCAGACTTCGCAAAGGGAAATCGCTTTCACGATTTCCGCGCTCTCGCCCGCATGCCGCTACTGCGGCGGGCCGGGAACATGGGATTGAGCTTTTTGACCAAAGGGGCTGTCGGTTATTGGAACTGCTTTGATCCATGCAACGGCTATCTCGCCATTCGGGGTGAAGTGCTGGCTGCGGTGCCACTCGAGGCGCTACATCGCTCGTACTTTTTCGAGACCTCGCTACTGTCGCAACTCTACCTGCTGGGGGCAGTCGTACGCGACATACCGATGCCAGCCGTTTACGGCAACGAAGTTTCGCACCTTTCGATCACGCGTGTGCTGCTGGAATTTCCGCCGAAGTTGCTGCATTGCCTGTTGCGACGACTTGTGTTGAAGAATTTTCTCTACGACTTCTCGATGGAGAGCATTTTCCTGGTCACCGGCTTGCCGCTGCTCTTGCTGGGAGTGATCTACGGCTGCAGCGCCTGGGTGCTGAACATGCTCCACGGCACAGCAGCAGCTACTGGCACCGTAGTGATTCCTGCCATGCTCATCATTCTCGGCTTTCAATTGTTGCTTTCCGCGATCGGCGAAGACCTGCGAGCTGTCCCCAAGACACCTCTCTGCGAAGGACCGCTGTCGGCATTTGAACCAGCTTCAGACACGAAAGACGAGAGTCAGCCATCCGATTCAAAAACGGATGAACGATACGCGACTCACCCTGTCCTGGCCCGCTAAAGACGAAGGTTTTTCTTTCTTCCTTGCCAGGGGACCGAACCCATGAGCCAGATCACCGCCGACTTCGATACTAGCGAAACCGTTACCGCCAAATCACATGGCTGGCAAGTACTGCTGGTATTCAGCGTAATTGCGGTGTGCCTGTATTGGCCTTCGCTCCAAGCGCCGTTCATTTTTGATGACGGCTACAACGTTAGCACGAACCCGCACATCAAGTACCTCTGGCCCGCGGACTGGCTCACCAAAGAATCACGTCCAGTCGGGCAGTTGTCGTTTGCGCTCAATTATCAGTTCACCGGCATGTCGGTCGCTGGCTTTCACTTGACGAACACGGGCATCCACGTCTTGGCTGCTTGGATTCTATTTCTGTTGTTATCGTACGTTCTCCCCTTAGCGGGAAAAGATGCGCTCGACCCCAAGGTTGCAAGAATTCTAGGGTTCGCCGCAGCGCTCATTTGGCTAGTCCATCCGCTGAACACGCAGGCCGTTTCCTATATCTGCCAGCGCTACGAATCGTTGATGGGGCTGTTCTTCTTGACAACGCTGTACTGTCTCGCGCGAGGTTCGCAAGCCGAAACCGGGTTCAGAAAGTGGTGGTACCTCGGCGCTCTACTGGTCGGTTCGTTGGGAATGGGAACAAAACAGGTGATGGTTGCCATCCTATTCGTCGGCCCCCTGTTCGACCGTGCGTTTCTTGCACACACTTGGCGCGAGGTCGGGCGTCAACGTGGATGGATCTACGCTGGACTCGTGCCGGCGCTAATCGGGACGGTGTACCTGGACTGGCAAACTCTGTCGCGACTCAGCCCCGATGAATTCACCTCTGCCGGATTCGGCATGACGAACCTCACGCCTTGGAAGTATCTGCGCAGTCAATCAGAGGTGATCCTGCATTACATCGGGCTCGCTATTCTCCCCCGGCAATTGATCTTTGATTACGGCTGGCCGGTGCAAAGAGATCTGGTGCGGGCTGGAATCGCCGGGGCAGTTGTCCTAACCATGCTGCTTGGTTCGGCGTTCGTCTACTTGCGAAGGCCACGTTGGGGTATTGCCGGCTTGAGCTTTTTCCTAATTCTCGCCCCGACTTCCAGTTGCATGCCGATCGCCGATCTAGCCTTCGAGCATCGGATGTACCTACCTCTGATTTCGGTTTGCGTGGGTGTTGTGTTCTTGGGGTACGCTTGGCTGGAGCGGCTCATTGCCACCGAAAGCATCCGTCAGCGATGTGTGATCTCGATGACATTCATCGCGGTGCTGCTGCTGGGACTGAGAACGTATGTCCGCAACGAAGACTACCGGCAGCCAGTCCGGTTGTTTGCCCAGTGTGTCCAGTTCAATCCAATGAATCCTCGCGCTCACGATCAATTGGCGGGCCAGCTTGAATTATTGGGATTGGTCGACCAAGCGCGCGAGCAATACGTGTTGTCGACTAAGGTGAGGCCCTCGCGACCCTACGCGTACAACTTCATCGGAATGATCGACGCGGAGAAGAAGGATTTCGCGTCAGCACTGGAGTACTTCAACAAGTATTGGTCGCTGCAGCCCACCAATCAGCGTGCCGGGTACAGTTGTGGGCTTTGCTACATGGAACTAGGGCGCGACCGTGAATCAGTCGCTGCCTTTGAGCGGGTCTTGGAGATTAAGCCCTTCGATGCGGCGCAACGTGAGTTGGCCTGGGTACTGGCGACTTCTGCCGATCCAAACATACGCGATGGCGGAAGAGCGCTGGAGTTGGTGCAGTCGTTGCTGGAGTCACGCTCCGACGATCCAAGGCTTCTGGAAGTCCTCGCCGCTGCCGAGGCTGAAGTCGGAAACTTCGATCGCGCATCGGCCTTCGCAGAAAATGCCTTGGAACGGGCCACGACGCGAGGCTGGTCGGAATCGAAGCGTGCCGCGTTGACGGCCGCCTTGAACGGATATCTCGCCCAACATCCACTGCGACGCGAGGCAGCCGAACGCGAGTTCAATCGGTCCTAAAAGTGATACTCGCACTCACATCATTTGGAACAGCAACGAGATTAATTCATGAGCCCAACTTCACCCGAATCGACCACTTCGGAAGATAAAGACCGCTCTAAGTCGCATAGCTGGCTGGTATTGCTGATCTTTGCCTTGACTGCGATCTGTCTTTATTGGCCTTCCTTCAAGACGCCGTTTATCTTCGACGACGACCGCACGGTCAGCTTGAACGAAAACATCATGCACCTGTGGCCCGCGGATTGGCTGCTGCATGAATCGCGACCGGCTGGTTCGTTGACCTTTGCCTTGAATTATCAGCTGACGGGACTTTCCCTGACTGGCTTTCATCTGACAAACACTGCCATTCACGTGCTATCGGCTTGGGTGCTGTTCCTGCTGCTGTCGCTGGTGCTGCGCCTGCCGGGAAAAGACCAACTCCCCGCGCTAAAAGCCCAAGGGTTGGCGTTTGCCGTTGCGCTGATCTGGCTGGTGCATCCGTTGAACACGCAGGCGGTCTCCTACATCGCCCAGCGTTACGAATCACAAATGGGGTTGTTCTTCCTGACGACGATCTACTGTTTGACGCGCGGATCGCTGGCAACAAAAGGCTCGAAATGGGGCTGGTATGTTGGCGCGATTGCAGCAGGTTGGCTCGGGATGGGGACGAAGGAAGTGATGTGCACCGTGCTCGTTGTTGGGCCTCTGTTTGATCGGGCTTTTTTGGCAAGCACTTGGAAAGAAGTTGTCCGGCAACGTGGCTGGGTTTATGCCAGCATCGTGCCATCGCTAGTTCTGATGCTCTTGCTCCAGCGAGCCATCAATGCCGAACTAGGCCCCGCTTTCGCGTCGGCAGGATTTGGTTTGCAATCGGTTACCCCCTGGGAATACTTCCGCACACAGCCCGAAATCATTCTGCACTACATCGGAATCTCGATCCTTCCCCGGCAACTCATTTTCGACTACGCCTGGCCCGTGCAGAACGATTTGATTCGAGTTGGAATCTCAGGTTTGGTCGTGCTGGCATTGTTTGTGGGATCGATCTTGCTCTACATGCAACGTCCGCGATGGGGGGTCGCAGCCTTGAGTTTCTTTCTCATCCTGGGCCCGACCTCCAGCTTCATGCCGATTGCAGACCTCGCCGTTGAACATCGCATGTACTTGCCGCTGATCTCGGTCTGCATCGCGGCCGTGATGCTGGGTCACGCGTGGCTGGCACGCATGATTGCCTCTGAATCTGCCCGCCAGCGGTGTGCCTATGCACTTGCAGCGGTGGCAGTTGTGTTCCTCAGCCTGCGCACTTTCGCTCGGAATGAAGATTACCGTCAGCCGATTCGACTTTACGCTCAGAACGTCAAATTCAATCCGGCGAATCGCCGCGCGCACAACAATCTGGCAGTGGAGTTGAAAGCACTCGGCCTGAGAGACGAAGCGCGCCAGCATTTCGAAATTGCCACCAAGCTGGAACCGCGGCATGCACATGCTTACTACCAGCTTGGGCTGATGGCAGCCGAGGAACGGGATTTCGCCACGGCTCTCAACTACTTTTCGAAGAGCTTGAAATTAGAGCCACAGGATCAAGCGGCCGCGTATTGTCGCGGCCTATGCTTCATGGAACTGGGGGAGGACCAGCACGCGGTTGACGCGTTTTCAGCCTCCTTGAAGGTCAACCCTCAACATGTCGTCACTCGCAGGGAACTGGCCTGGGTTCTCGCCACCTCGACGGATGAGCACGTTCGGAACGGCCAGCAGGCACTACAGATTGCGCAAGAACTCCAAGCTTCCCGACCAAGCGATCCGCGGCTGATGGAAGTCCTGGCAGCGGCGCAAGCAGAAACCGGCGAATTCCAACTCGCAACCTCGACGGCAGAAACGGCGCTCGCCGTGGCCGAGAACAGCGGCTGGTCAGAAACTAAGCGGGCTGCAATCGCCGCAGCGCTCGCTGGCTATCGTTCCGAGCAACCGCTCCGTCGCTCCCGAACTTCCCCCGCGGAAAGCAAGTCCTAGACGCAGCACCAGACCTCGGGGTGGTCCGAATTTCGGCTGTGCCGGCTTCAATCGCGCTGCGAGCAAAGAGCTACGTTTCCCGATCTTTATGCCACCTCCGAGAGCAGAAAGCCGTTCGTCGAGCGACTTCTGCGACCTGCTCCGCTCGTCCTCATCCAGGGAAATCTTGATAGAATATCGGTGCGCGGCAGCGCAATTTCAAGAACGAAAAAAGGAGGGACCCTGCTCGCCGCAACAAGGCCCCTCCCGAATTGGCTGTTCGGATGTTTCCACCCGAAGACCCACAGCCTTAAATGGATATCGGGACAAAGCTTGAGTTGACTTTAAACTGCCGGTCGCGAGTGGCGCGATCCTTTCGTATTTATCCGTCTGCGTTGCTATCAAATATGACCAAGACCGCAAAGCTTGCCCTGGAAGACGGAACGGTATTTTCCGGAATCTCCTTCGGTGCTGAAGGAGAGATTGACGGCGAAGTCTGCTTCAATACCTCCATGACCGGTTACCAGGAGATCCTGACCGATCCCAGTTATCGTGGGCAAATTGTCACGATGACCTATCCTGAAATAGGAAACTACGGCATCAACGAGGACGACGTGGAGAGCAGTCGCCCCTGGTTGGCGGGATTCATCGTCAAAGAAATTAGTCGCCGTGCCAGCAACTTTCGTTCGGAATCGACTCTCGATGCCTACCTGCAAAAGCATAACATTATCGGTCTCGCTGGCATCGACACCCGCGCGCTCGTCCGTCGCCTGCGTAATGGCGGTGCGATGAAGGGTGTGATTTCGACCACCGACCTGGATGACGCAAGCCTCGTGGCGAAAGCCAAGGGGAGTCCCGGACTCGTTGGTCGAGATCTGGTGCAGGAAGTAGTACCACCCGCCAAACGAAATTGGTCGGGCGAATTGAGCGAATGGGCCAAGCTGCCGCTCGAGTGGGAAGCCGAGCAGGAACGTGCCGAGCGGCATGTCGTCGCCCTCGACTTCGGCATGAAATGGAACATCGGCAGGCACCTCGCGGACGAAGGTTGCCGCGTCACCGTGCTACCGGGCAATGCGACGGCCGAAGAAATTCTGGCCCAGAATCCAGATGGCGTATTTCTGTCGAATGGTCCTGGCGATCCCGAACCGCTCGTGTATGCCCAGGAAGCTATTCGGGGCGTGCTCGGCAAAGTACCCGTCTTTGGTATCTGCCTGGGGCATCAACTTTTGGGTCTCGCCTGCGGAGCGAAGACATTTAAGCTCAAGTTTGGCCATCGCGGTGCGAATCAGCCGGTGATTAATCTGCAAACCGGCAAGATTGAGATTACCGCTCAGAATCATGGGTTCGCGGTCGACGAAGAAACCTTGCCGGACCAACTGGAAATCACTCATCGCAATCTGAACGACAACACCGTAGCCGGCTTGCGACACAAAGAGTTTCCCGCATTTAGCGTGCAGTACCATCCGGAATCATCGTCAGGCCCGCATGACAGCCGCTATCTGTTCCAACAGTTTCGGCAGATGCTGGATAAGACGTCGGCGGTACAGTAGTTTCCTGGTCGATGGCCCTCCGAAGCCATCGAAAAGGAATCGTCGCAGTTCGCGGTAGCCAAGTTTGAAAATTGCTTCCGCTAGGAATCAACTGCCGAGTCGGACTTTTCAGGAACGCACATTCGACGGCCTCGGAGGGCCATCGTACCAAGGCAAGCCATGAGCAAAGTCACCTACCAGGATGCAGGCGTCAATCTCGAAGTCTACGACGAAGCCATGGCCCGCCTGCCGCGGCTCATGCATCGCACCTTCTCGCCCCGTGTGAAACGACTCGACGGCGGATTTGCGGGGATGTTCCATCTCGACTTCGCCAGCAAGCTCTTTGCCCGCAACTATCAGGAACCGGTCCTCGTCTCGTGTACCGATGGTGTCGGAACGAAACTGAAAGTCGCCGTCCTCTGCGATCGCCACGATACGGTGGGCATCGACCTGGTTGCCATGTCGATTAACGACGCTCTCTGCTGCGGCGCGGAGCCGTTGTTTTTTCTCGACTACGTTGCAATGTCGCACGATGACCCCACTCGGCTCGAGCAAATCGTCCAGGGAGTGAGCGACGGTTGCATTGAAGCAGACGTGGCGCTGCTCGGCGGCGAGACGGCGATCATGCCGGATATTTATTCCCGCGGCGACTACGATCTGGCCGGGTTCTGTGTCGGCGTGGTGGATAAGGCAAAAGTGATCGATGGCTCTGCGATCCGGCCTGGCGACACAGTAATCGGCATCGCTTCAAGCGGACTGCATTCCAACGGCTATAGCCTGGTACGAAAAGTTGTCTTCGAATTGGCGGGGCTGGGGGTCGATGATGTCGTTGCCTCGATGCAAAAAAAAGTGGGGGAAGTTTTGCTCACGCCGACACGCATCTACACCAAGGCACTGCGCGCGATTAGTTCTGCACGCGAAGCCTGTCATCTGCACGGCATTGCTCACATCACGGGCGGTGGTTTGCTCGGTAATCTCGAACGAATTATTCCCAGCGGCTCGCGAGCAGAAGTTGTTCGCGGCAGTTGGGAAGTTCAACCGGTCTTCACCTGGCTGCAAGAACTCGGCGGCATTGAAGACGACGAAATGGATCGTGTCTTCAACATGGGAATCGGCATGGTGCTCGTCGTCGATCCGGCTGCCGAGGCAACGATCAAGCAGCAACTTGACGAAATCGGCTTACCATCCTGGACGATCGGTAAGATCGCGGCGGGCGAGCAGGGAGCGGTTTGGGCGTAGCGCGTTTCACACTGGTGCCGCTTGCCGGCTCGCACTGCTGAACAAGTCAGCAGTGGAGCGTCCTCTCCACGCTTACTCCTCGTCTGTCCCTCACCCTTATGGCTCGTATGCGGCTTCGAACGGCGAGCGCCCGCGCGGCATCCACTTGCACATCAAAATGCCCGCCACGTAAAGGAAACAAAGCGGCACCGCCATCAACATCATGCTCACCGGATCGGCAGGGGTCAGAATCATCGCGACGATAAAAATGATCAGGATCGCAATTCGCCAGTTGGCGGTGTAAAGCGAGATATCCACCAGCCCGATCCGATTCAGGAACAGCATCACCAATGGCAACTGAAAACTGATTCCGAAACCGAGCGGCATGATGAGTACAAAACTCATCCACTCGCCGATCCGAGGCTCAAAGTCGGCGTTCATGCCGGACTGAAAGCTGAACAAGAAATCCAGCACCGGTTGGAAGACAAAGAAGAACGCGAGCGAGGCTCCCGCCAGAAACAGCCCCATGCTGAACGGCAAATAAATGTAAACGTAATTCTTTTCGTGGCGATAAAGGCCGGCCGCGACAAAGGTCCAGATCTGTAAGAAGATCCAAGGACTGGCCAATGCGATCCCGGTCACAACGCCCGCTTTCATCCAGATCATGAACGATTCTTCCGCACTCAGCACTTGAAACTTCACCCGCACCGGCTTCCATTGCCAGAGCGAAACAGTGGTCACGCCGGGGCGACGAAGTTGACCGGAAAAAGCCGCCGCCAGAGCCCGCTTATTGCGCTGACGCGTCTTATCCAACGAGGTTCCCGGCCCAAGCGGCGGTTCCCCTTGCAGGCTGTCTTCCGTTACGGGCTCTTCGCTGGTTGCTAGTTCGCTTGCCCGCGCATTCTCGACGGCTTGCGGCAGGGGTGGCAATTCCTGGCCCGAGAACTCCGTCGCCTGATATAGTTCCGGGTTTTCAATCACTCGATTCAAAACGGCAAAGAACTGATGTTCCTCACTGGAATTGAAAGAGTCTTTCGCCGCCAATCGTGCGAGTTCCGTCTGATCCGCTTCCGTCAGGGACTTCCAAATCCAACCGGCAGGCGACTTTTCTGCCGACTTCCCTGCGGCCAACTTGCGGCACAGTTCGTAAATCTGCGGCCGAGTTTCAAAATCGTTCGCCGAATAAACATACGACGACATACTTCCCGCCGGTAACGCATCGGGAAACTGGCTCCGCACCGCAGAAATGAATTGACCTACATCAATGGGAACCTTTTCGGGTAATAAGTGACGATCCAGGATCATCGTGGCAACTTCCGGCGGAACACCGTCGGGAAACTCTTCCTTGCCAAGGTCCTGCATCGCCGTTTGCAGGTAGTAGTTCTTCATCGCGGATTCCAGCGGCGACTGAAAGAATCGCACCACGCTATTTGCAATCCACAGGCCGAACAGCACGCCAATGGCAATCCCGATCACCGCTTTGAATAAGCAGGTGCGCAGCTCCTCCAGGTGCTCGCCGAACGACATCGCCGGACCTTCAAACAGATCGTCATGGGGTACTTGTTCGGCCATAGCATCACCTCGCTGGGGTCGCGAAAGGGCGAAAGATTCCGGATCGTGTCGAAGGCTTCTTCACAGAACCGGTCGTCAGGATGTTCCAGCCTGACGGCGATTGTCGGGGCATCAAGCCTGCGAGAAGGGGAAGAAGCGTGGCGTCAACGACGCGCGATCCCTCCCCGGCGACAACCAAAGGCAGAACAGCACTGGATAGCACTAGTCTAGCATCGATTGCCGCGCGGCTCAAATGGGAGGAAGGGGGGGAAGGGGATCGGAGGTCAGGGGTCGGGGATTGGAGAAGACAGCTTGGAATGCAGTGCTTCTGCGTGTCGACCTCCGACCTCCGATCCCTGATCCCTGATCCCCGATCCCCGCCCCCTACTTTTTCCCCTGCCCAAATAACCACTCGTGAACTTCCGGGTTCTTATACGTGGCCGTCCATGAATCGTGCCCAACCCCCGGATATTCGGTGTATTTCGGCTTCCCTCCGGCGGCCTTGATCGCTTCGATCATCCCCCGCGTACGCTGCACCTTCACCGCCCCATCTTGATCGCCGTGGAACGCCCAAATCGGCACGTCCTTCATTGCGCTGGCACCTTTCAAATCGCCGCCACCACAAATGGGAATAGCGGCCGCGAAGTAATCGGGCTTGCGCTGAATCGCATCCCACGTGCCGTAGCCCCCCATCGAGAGGCCGGTGATGTAGATCCGGTCGGCATCAATGGAGTATTGCTTTTTCATGTTTTCCAACAGTTGCAATGTCAGCCCCAGCGGTTCGCTCGCCTGCTCTGGCATCGCATGCTGCTCGGCCCCCCAATCGACCTCCACCCATTTCTTATCGGTGGGGCACTGCGGAGCAACGACGAAGGCTGGATACTTTTTGCGCATCTCGTCAGACGCAAAATCGTTCATCCCATGCTTGAGCTGCGCAGCATTGTCGTCCCCTCGTTCACCAGCTCCATGCAGAAAGAGGACGACGGGGTACTTCTGGTTCGGATCGTAATTGAGCGGCGTGAGCAAGCGGTATTTCAGTACCGGCCCCTCTTTCTCCGGTCGGAATTCGCGGGCTTCAAAAACCTGCGCGGCATCGGCAGCAACAGCACTCATAAGGAACTTTCCTGGCAGGGTTAGGAGTGACAAAACGAACAGCGGCAGAAGGAACCAGCGTGTCATGTGCACCCTCGCAAAAGGGAAAGGCAAATCAAGCTTCGCTCCGTGCGGAGCATGAATATCTTTGATGTTAACAAACGACCGACGGAGACTGGCATACGTTTCTAAACCTGGAACGGGCGTGTGGCCAACTGGGATCGGACTTGGCATTCGCACTTTCATTCAAGGCTCCTTAAAACTCCGTTGGAAGTCGGCGAACAAAAACGAGTGAACAGGGGAAAACGCTTGGTTTTTGGAAACGGGTTCCACGCCCGTTCAATCACCACTAAATACACTGGCCAAAACAACTTAACAATTAATTCCAAAACCTGGCCGTTAACGACTCGATCGGGGGGTTTGAACAGGGGACTGCTGGAAAGCGTTGTGCGGGGCAATCGTCCCTAAGCCGTGCCAGGCAACTTGCTCGTTCTTCCCGTCAACCTGCCAGCAGCAGCCTGCCGGACACGTCGCAAAACTGCGCAATAAAACATGACAAACGATTGATTATTTGTCCATTATCATTAGCACCGCTACTGCGATATTTCGACACAATTCGCCCCCGCTGCGGGGTTGCACGGAGATTCTACTTCTTCGTTTTCACTTCCACCGGTAGCTCGTCGATCTTCGCTGCCAGGATGAAATCGTTCTCGCTCAGCCCCCCGATGGCGTGCGTGAAAATCTCGACGGCCACATTCCGATAGCCGGTCAGATGCAGGTCGGGATGGTGCTGCTCCTTTTCTGCCAACTGGGCGATCTCTTCAAAAAACTTCATCCCGGCCAAGAAGTTCTTAACGGTCCATTCCTTCCGGATTTTGGGCACGCTGCCAGCGATCAGCGCCCAGCCGGCGAGTTGCTGTAACTGTTCCTGAGCTTCCGCGTCGGAAAGCTTGGGAACGCCCCCCTTCGCAAGGGACGCACTTTTTCTGAACAAGTTGGTCGGAAGTTGAGGCCATGGCCAGACTCCTATTAAAGAATTCGTAATCTTAATCCTACTCGTGCTCTTAATACTCTTCCCAATCCTAATCTTCATCTTACTCCTACTCTGTTAGGATGCGGAAACTCGGGCGTAGAACGAGTGCTGGCAGCAAAGCCTACTCCTGGAGAAACATTGACCTGCGGACTAAGATGAAGCAGGAAAAATAGCGTCGATTTACGAATAAAAGAAAAGCATTTCATGTCGTTGGTTCCGCCACCACTTCCACTCCTCCTGACCGGAATTGCCGGGGTAGCAGGTTACAACGCGTTTCAGCATTTCCGCAGCCTTTATCCGGGACAGGTCTTTGCGACGCGGCGGAAAGACTATTGGCCTCTCAGCGGGGAGGGAATCATCCCCTGTGACGGTGATGACCGGGACGCGATGCGGCGGTTGATGGATGAATACCAGTTCCGCGCCGTTTTGAACTGCGAAGGCACGTGCAAGCTGAAGTCCTGCGAGCTTGATCCACGCATGGCCGAGCGGATCAACGTCACCAGCCTGCAGGTGCTGCTCGACATGCTCTCCGGCAGCGATGCGCGGCTCGTGCATCTGTCCATAGATCTCGTTTATTCCGGCACGAAGGATGGCGGGCATCGCGAAACCGATCCCACCGATCCGGTCACGGTTTACGGCAAGACAATGGTCGTTGCCGAAAACCTGCTGCAGCGGGAACGTCCTGACGCTTGCTTGCTGCGCATCTCGCTCCCGATGGGAGTGAGCTTCAATGGCCATGCCGGAGCGATCGACTGGATTCAATCGCGCTTTAAGCAAAGGAAGCCGGCCACACTGTATTTCGACGAAATCCGCACGCCGACCTACTGCTGTTGCTTGAACGAGGTCTTCGCTACGGTCTTGGCCCGACCCGATTTGACTGGACTTTATCATGCGGGGGGCACGCGTCGACTGAGTCTGTATGAAATCGCTCAGATCGTGAATCGAATCGGCGGGTACGATCCCGAACTTCTCCATGGCTGCCCGCGAATTGAAGCTGGGCCGCTGCCGCCGCGGGCCGGCGATGTGACGATGGATTCCGGCAAGCTGGCCGGTGCGCTCGGTTACGACCCGTTCGTTCCCTGGCCTTTGCCCGATGATTTCGTTCCGACGCATCGGGACTGGCACTTTGAGCGGAGCGGCGTGCGCGGCTCGCCGGAACTACTCAGCGAAGTTCTCTACCGCCGGCCGCAGCGAAAAGCCATTTAAGTGCCGTTATTGGCAGCAGCTCAGCTCAGGCCAATTGTGCTGAAAGAACCTGCCAGTCGCTAACTTCGGCACGCGGCGAGCGAAGCCGGCAAAAGTCAGCAATCCACGGCGATTGATGATCTGCCTTTCGAATTGCAGCAGTTAGAGTGGAAATCGCTGTAGCCGCGGTGCGAATTTGCGGGTTAAATGAAACAAGATTTCAATGGCAGGGTATGTAGGAATTGTTTATGAATAGCCGAAACTTTGTCGTCTTGGGTTCGAGTTTGTTGATCGCAGCCCTGGTTGCCGTCTGGGGCGTGCAAGGAGAAGAGCCTGCCGCAACACCTCCCGTCGCTCCGCCCGAAATTCCGGCCGAGAAAACTTCTGCCGCAGAAAACTCGCCGACCGAACCACGCCAACCTGACAACCAGCTTGGCTATCCGGTGCTGAACGATCTTGAACTCCTGGAACGTCTAACCGAGGCAGGAGTGAGAATGATCGAGGAAGGGACCGGCAAAGGAAGCAAAGAATTGAACACCGGACTGGCTTGCCCGATCGCCGACCTCGAACTGGCCCCCGTGTGCGAGAAACCGATTGCGGATGCCGAACTTTACTCGCAAGCCTGCGAAAGCATTTTTGTGATTTGCGGACTCTTCAAGGTTGAAGGGAGCGAAGAATGGGAAGCCGCCTTTGCCACCGCGTTTGCGGTCAGTGCCGACGGAGTGCTGACGACAAGCCGGCACTTCTTCGACGACCCGCAATTGTGCGATGTAGTTTTGGTCTCTGATGCGGCAGGGAAAATTTACCCCGTCACGGAAATCCTTTGTTCCGAAGCAAGAATGGACACTTGCCTGTTCCGCATCCCGGCCAAGAATTTGAAGCCCCTGCCGATTGCAAAGCATTCGCCGATGCCCGGTTCACGCGTGCGAATCGTCAGTCACCCGGGGTACTTTTTCTACTTCTTCTCGGCCGGGCAGGTTGCGAATTACTTCAAAGATGAAACGGGGCTGCGGTGGATGAATGTGACTGCCGACTTTGGTCAAGGTTCGAGCGGAGCTCCGGCCTTTGACGAATGCGGCAATGTGGTCGGGCAAGTCTCGAGCACGCTGACGCTCTACGCCGTCGGCGGCACCCCTGTGGAAGATCCGATCGTCTCCCGCCGCCGCGTGACACGATCGACCGATGGTCGGCTGCAAGTGACATCACTTCCCTGCGTCGCCAAACCGAAGGCGAATGCCGACGCAGCTGAAAAACCGGCTGATTCCGAGGACGCTCCCAAAAAGAAGAGAAAGAAGAAGAAGGATAAGACGCCCGAAATGGAGCTAAAACCTGTTCCCGCGCCAGACATCTTGTCGCAGATTGTGTCTGAAGAGATTGCCGATCCGCAGATGGTTTTCAAAACCTGCACGCCGCTAGAATCAATCCGCGAGATGGTCAAAAAGGGACATTAAGCGTCTGTACTCGCCGAGCCGCTCACTGTCTCTGCTGCCGCTAGTTCTGCCAAATTGGGATAGTAGACGGCAGACTCCAGTTCGCCGATGCGATCTGCCACGAACGCTCGGCCACCTAGGATGAGCCGGGTTCCGCAACTGTGGGCGGCAGCGGCTAGTTCATAGACCCAGGTCTGCAGAGCTGCTTCGTCCTCGGCACTCGAAACACTCACCCAAAACAGTTTGGGTTTGTATTCTCGCAGGGCTGAGATCATCGTCGTCGCCGGGAGGGATGCCCCCAAGGAAGAAGCATTCCAACCCGCTTGAATGAGAACCATCTCGACGAGCGTGGTCGGTAGATCGTAAAAGTCCCCTTCAAAGGTTCCGCCGATTGCGATGGGCTGATCCGCGTGCGGCGGAGGCAATAAGGCGCGTACTTCCAGCATGATCCGTAGCATGATGCGACAGGATCTGCGTTCCCGATAAATTTCCAGTTCGCCACATTGCCAACGCTCTCCCACCTGATGCAGGGCTGGGGCGCAGAGCAAATCTCCAATTTCGGCGATCGTTGAACCGCGCAGGAAAGCATCCATCACAATCTGCCGGGCCGCCGATTCGTTTCCGGAAACCAACGCTGCCACCAGGCTGTCGACGGCTGCTTCCCACGAAAATCTCTGTTGCCCGGCGACGGCAGCCAGCCCCAACAGCTCGGGCCTGACAAACGAATGCTGCGATTTCTGGGCGAATTCCAGAATGCCTGCCAGCGGCAGGCGGCGATGTCCGCCTGGGGTCACCAAGGAAGGGATCATCCCCTGATCGCACCACCGTTTCAGCGACGATTCGCTTACTCCCAGGGCAGCAGCGGCCTGTCGCGGACTTAATAGGTCACTCGGGGACGGTGCGTCGGCGGAAGCAGGATTCATGATCGTAATTCTCCAGCTGCACTGTAGTTAGGCAACCAGTGGCAGTTTGGGCGTTTTGGCCCTGGGCGAGGTCAGGTTGATGAGATTATTTACACAAAAGAACGATTTGAACGATTTTATTGTTGTGAGCCTAGTGGAACTGCGGTAGATTACGTGTAAACATAACGTTTTGAACGTTTTCACCCTCTGCTGGAGGTTCCTGACCATGGTCACTGCTTGCTTACCGGAGCGACCCCGCCGGGCAGTCGCGAAGAAGGCCCCCACGCCGACGAATGCCCTCGAAAAGTTTCGCCCCCGGCTGGAACGCATCGAGCAGTTCAACTTGGAACACATTTCGAACGAAGAGTTCGCCAAGGCTCGTCCGCGGTCGATCTTGGAAGACCCGGTGATTACTTCCGGTTCGAGCGTTGCCGCGTGGTCTCCCGGCCGAGATGTGCCCCGTCATCTGGTCCGCATGTGCGAGCGGAAGCTATTTTCCCCGGCCGAAGAGAAGGCCTACTTCCGCCGGATGAATTTTGCCAAGTTCCGTGCCGAAAAGCTCCGCCAGAAACTGTTCCGAGGAGGCCCAGACGAAGAACTGGCCGACGAAGTAGAACAGTTGTTCGAAATGAGCGTGGCCGACCGGGATGAGATCATTCGAGCGAATTTGCGTTTAGTAGTTTCGCTCGCCAAAAAGTTTTCGGGTGGGGTTGCTTCGTTCGACGATCTGCTCAGCGAAGGAACTGCGACGCTGCTGCGAGCGGTTGAAAAGTTCGACACTACGCGTGGCTTTCGCTTCAGCACTTATGCGACTCAGGCGATCCGCCGCACGCTTTATAAGTACGTGCAGGCGGTGCAGAAGGATCGGACTCGGTTCATGTGCTCCGATCAGAGCGTGCTGGAAGATTGCCCGGCAGCGGAAGCTGCTTCGCCAGGAACGGAACTTCGGTTCCAGCGTTTGCGTCAACAATTGGGCGAGTTCCTCGATCAACTCAATCCTCGCGAACGTTCGATCATTCGCTTCCGGTTCGGCTTGGATGAGCCAGATAACATTCGCACGTTGCAAAGCCTGGCCAACGATTTGGGTATTTGCAAAGAGCGCGTGCGCCAGTTGGAAATTCGCGCGATTGCCAAACTACGCACGTTGGCAGAACGTTCAGAAAAAGCGGATCCAATCCAAGGCTCGATCAGCAGCTAGGGAGGCGGCAGCGGTCGTAGGTCCAGTTTCGAATCATTTGGAGAAGCTTCCAGCGATCGACCGGCTTCGTCAAGTAATCATCGCAGCCGGCAGCGAGGCACAGATCGCGATCCCCTTCCATCGCATTGGCTGTGATTGCGATCACAGGGATACGCTTTCCGAGCAATCTCAAATTGCGGGCAAGAGTGTAGCCGTCCATGATCGGCATCAGCATGTCGGTCAAAACCAGATCGAAAGGGACTTCTTCCAGATCCGCAACTTGCAGCAGGTCGAGAGCCTGCTCGCCATTTTCCACGAGCGTGACTTCTGCTCCAGCACGACGCAGGATCATCTGGATCAGGTGTTGATTATCCGGACCATCTTCAGCCAGCAAAATATGCAACCCGGCCAGCACTTCAGCCTGGGATTCCGCCGTTAAGTGCGGCGAATGCGAGGTATTTCGCGCTGGCAAGCCGGGGGATTGCAGGCGGACGCCCACTAGGGGGCCGGTTGCGATCGACAGCGTGAACGTACTACCGCTGCCGAATTCACTGGTGACTTGAATGTCTCCTCCTAGCAGACTGGCCAGTCGCCGACTGATCGCCAAACCCAGACCAGTGCCTCCATAGTTGCGCGTGGTTTGGCTATCTGCCTGAGTAAACGGCTCGAAGAGTCGATCGATTTGAGCGGCAGTCAGTCCAATTCCCGTATCAACGACTTCGAAAATGAGTTGTGGCTGGCTCGATTCCGGCTGCGGACACGAAAGGTGTACGGCAATACTTCCATCCGATGTGAATTTAATGGCGTTGCTGAGTAGGTTGATCAAGATCTGTCTCAGCCGCGTGACATCGGTCAGTATGAATTCGGGGATGAGGCTGTCATAGCGAACGTGCAGCGCGAGCCCCTTTTGCTCGGCTCTCAATCGAACCAGGTCGCAAGCTTCTTTGAGGACTGCCAGCGGGGAAACGCGTACGGGATGGACTTCCAATTTGCCGGCTTCCACGCGGGCCAGATCGAGAATGTCGTTGGTGATGGTCAGCAAATGCTCGCCATTCCGTCGGATGGTCTGCAGCCATTCACTCTGCTCGGCTGCAATGCCGGCAGGGGGCTGGGCCAGGAGCAAATCGGTGTAGCCTAAGACGGCGGTTAGCGGTGTACGAATTTCGTGGCTCATGTGCGCGATGAACTCGCTTTTGGCCTGATTCGCGCGTTCGGCCTGCAAGGTTCTTTCCAAAAGCTTGCGTTCCAGAACCTGCAATCGCTTCGAAACGGCGGCGGCAATGTTCGCTCGCTCTGCCAAGGAAAGAGTGAGTTGAAACAACTCCGAGGCAGAAAACGGTTCACGCAAAAAGAGCAAGCAAGGACGTGGACCTAAACGGCGAAAAACTTGCTCGCGACCAATATCGGAAAGTCCACAAACCAGGCATTGCAGTTCAGGTTGAATTTTCCA
This sequence comes from Pirellulaceae bacterium, assembly GCA_041739545.1. Lineage (GTDB taxonomy): Bacteria > Planctomycetota > Planctomycetia > Pirellulales > Pirellulaceae > JBGSNR01. The sequence continues at coordinate 21,886 of JBGSNR010000045.1, forward strand.
GAACTCTTCCAGGCAGGCAGCCGGTTCGCCGCCGGATTCTTCCTCCGCATTCAATACCAGCAACAGGTAAGACTGTTCTTCATCCCGCGCGCTTTGCAAGACATCCTGCGCCTCGGCCAAGGTGCAGCATTGCAGGGTGGGGCAAACGGATGGACTCGTTCCCGCACCAACAGCGGGCAACTGGGGGGAGAACCCTGCTGCACTCGCAGGCGTTTCTTCCGTCGACGCGGTAACCTTGCCAAACAAGTCACGGACCTGGCTGGTGAACGCGGGATGGTCGGAGACCACCAGAATTCGATAGTCACGATTCATAGTCAATCTAACTTTGCTGGTACGAGCTGGCCTGTATTTGCCCCAGATTAGCCCTGGCAAAGATAGGTTCCCGCTGACGCAGTTGCGCCGCTGATCCCTGGCATTTTTGAGTTTCGTTCCGCGTTTCCCCCCTATCGATCGTGCCGGTTCGGTTTATGACGGCTGGCGCGGCAATCGGGGCCTTTGAATGGCTGCAGGATCGGTATTCCAGCGGAAAAGCGCCGCCCGTTGTGGTACGCTCTACTCCACCTTCGGCCAATTAAGTTGGCCAGAAAAAATCGGATCGGAAGTTCAGCCCCATGCGTGCCATTGAACGCCCGACTTTGATTCCCCTCTCCTCCCGAATTGTTTGAACTGAAAATGCCCTCTGCGAAAAAGTTGCAGGAAGACGAACTTCCTGAAATTCATTCTCCCAACGCTCGGCTGGGGATGATTTTGTTCCTGGTTTACTCGGCCGCTTATGCCGGCTTCATGGGGATGGCGGTATTCGCCTTACCGACGATGGCGGAAGCTTCGCCGATTGGGGTGAACTGGGGATTGCTGTACGGACTGGCTTTAATCGTCGGCGCGTTCTTGCTGGCGATCCTCTACATGTTCCTCTGTCGGGGCGAAGAGTCGGCTCCCGAGGAGGCCCGCCGATGATCTACGAGCCAACACCGATTGCGGTCGGCGTATTCAGTTTCTTCGTGCTGGTCGTGCTAGGGATTAGCTTCTATCTCGGCTCGAAGGCCAAATCGGCGCAAGGCTACTACGCGGCTCACGGGCAAATCCCGTGGTTCGTGAATGGCGTCGCCTTTGCGGGAGACTATCTCTCAGCAGCATCCTTCCTCGGCATCTGCGGAATGATTGCCTTCTATGGCTACGACGGCTTCTTATATTCGATCGGTTTTCTCGCCGGCTGGATCGTCGCGTTGTTCGTGATTGCCGAACCACTCAAACGAATGGGCAAATTCACGTTTGCCGATGCGCTTGATCGGAAGTTCAATTCGCAGGGAATTAAACTGACGGCCGCGATCAGCACGCTGGTAGTGAGTCTCTTTTACTTGATTCCGCAAATGGTCGGTGCCGGGGCCCTGATTCAGCCGCTGCTGGGCTTTCCGCATTATGTCGGCGTGATCACGGTCGGCGTGGTGGTGATTTTGATTGTTTCGACGGCCGGCATGGTTTCAACCACCTGGGTGCAGTTCATCAAAGGGGCGCTGCTGGTGATGTTCTGCGCGGTCCTCACTTGCATGATTATTGCGCGCGGATTCGTGGTGACGAAGACGGAGGAGAATTTTCCGGTTCGTGCCGCAGATTCACTCATTTTGGGGAATGCCGAAGAGAAAGTCCTGCAACCCGGCGGCGATTGGGATTCTGAAAAGGGGAAGAAGTTCGTGCCGGTGCAAGACGACCTCGGCCGGGTGCGTGTTTGGCACGTTCAAAGTGATGGTAACGCCCGACTCACGCAGACCCTCGAAGTTCGCGAAGGAAAGAGGTTCGTCAACGGACTGCCCCAAGGGGAGAAAGTTGGCGAGAATGACTTTGTTCCCGTCGGTCATCTTGTGCATCTTCCCGGCGATGTCGAGCAGACGGGTCCGCTGAATCCTTGGACCTATCTTTCCACACTGCAGAATAGTGACGTGGAACTCTGGAGCAATGTCACGCTGAAAGACGCGAAGGGACTCGCAACCACGATCTACTACCCGCAGATCGTCACTGGCAAAGAAGTTCTTTCCCCGGGCGCCAGCCCAACCTTTAAGGGGATTCGCAGCGCGAACTGGTGGGACAAGCTCGACTTCATCTCCTTGTTGATTGCCCTCTTTGCGGGGACAGCGTCGCTGCCTCACATTCTGATTCGCTACTACACGGTGAAGGACCAGGCTTCGGCTCGGAAGAGCACGGTGGTCGGCATCGCGAGCATCGGCTTTTTCTATGTGCTCACGCTGTATCTCGGACTGGGAGCAATGACGAGCGGGCATATCGACGTGACCAACAATAACATGGCCGCTCCGCTGCTCGCCAAATCCTTCGGTGAACTCCCCTTCGCGATCATTTCCGCGATTGCATTCACCACGGTTCTCGGCACGGTGAGCGGCTTGATCATGGCTGCCAGCGGCGCGGTGGCGCACGATCTGGTCGGTAACTTTTTGGGGATGAAATTGAACGACCATGACAAGGTCCGCGTCGGCAAACTCTCTGCCATCGTGATTGGCGCGATCGCCATTGTGCTCGGGATCTTGTTCGAGAAGATGAACGTTACGTTTCTCGTGGGTTGGGCGTTCAATGTGGCCGCCTCCGCCAATTTGCCGTCACTAGTGATGCTCCTGTTTTGGAAGCGGACCACCAAGCATGGAATCACCGCTGCCATCGTCGCCGGCATGGTTGGTTCGTTGACCTGGATCCTGCTTAGTGCCCAGGTCTTTAAGGACGTTTACGGGCTCAAGCCAGAAGACGCCCTGGTGCCGTTTAGCCAGCCGGGGATCGTCACGATTCCGCTAGGGTTCCTGGTCTTGGTGGTCGTTTCTTTGTTCACGCAGCCGCAGGAAAAATCGGCTTGATCATTCGGCGCTAGGTTGCATCGAACTTTTTCCTCGCGGAACTAATCGCGGCAAGAGCATCGGCACTTGCTCGCGGTACCGTTCGTAGTCTTCGCCGTGTACGTTGATCAGATCCTGCTCTTCGTATTGAATCGCCACGAGGATGTAGACCGTCATTCCGATCGCGAAACAAAAGTGGGCGATCCCCATCGACGGTGTCGACCAGAAGACCAGCAACCAGCCGACGTACAACGGATGCCGCACCAGTTGATAAGGCCCCGGTGTGCGAAAGGGCAAGTGCGTGTACTCTTCGCCGCGGAAATGGAGCCACGACTGCCGCAGGCCGAAGAGATCAAAATGATTAATCAATGAACTGGAGCCTACGACGGTCAACCAGCCGATCACGTAGAGCCCCCAAACCATGCCGCGCAGTACTGGCTGCTCGATCTGCCAGATGTCGCCCCCCATCGGCTCCCAGAGCCAAAAAATGAGCCCCAGCGCGACGCATGAAAAGACCATGTAAGTGCTCCGCTCCGCGGCCGCGGGAACGATCTTCGTCCACCACGCTTTGAACGCCGGCCGCGCCATCACGCTGTGCTGCAAGGCGAAGACGCACAACAGCGCGACATTCACGGCGAGCGCTTCGCCAAACGACATTCGCGCCGGCCCATCCAGGCTGGTGGGCGTGCCGATTCCAATCAAGAAACCAGCCGCGTAGAGCGATGTGATGCCAAACAAGGCGTAAGCCAACAAACCCCAAGTCAAAATCAAACCGCGTTTCATGACCAAACTCCTCACACGAAAACTTCGGAGGGGAAAACTCGTCCCTCAGTCACCTCAGGCGTAGGAGGGATAAGTTTGTTACAGAAATTTGTGTGGCTGGTAACAACGCAATCTTTTCCGCCAATCCATCCCACGCCTGTTTCGCTCGGCTGTCGCCCCTTGCATCCCACCTCTTCCCAGATTACAACGAAGCCTTATTGAGATTGTGTTTCAATAGTCGCTTTCGAGCCTATTTCCCATGTCCAAAACCCTTTGCGACCTGAAATCCTGGCTCAAATCCGAGCTCAAGGCGTATGCCAAGCTCGTGCGGAAGCCAACTCATCTGTGCGAAAAGTGTGGCCGAGTAGCGAACGGAAAAAAGCTTCTGTGCAACCCGGTCAAGTTGAAGCAACTCTAAAGACAGCCGCGTCGCCGGCAGGTTCGCCTTGAGGAAGTCATGAAATCGATCCGGTTCGCTCTACTCTTTACGCTTCTGGGGACCTCATTCGCGATCGCCGAGGACCAACTCGCGAGCAGCAGTTGGCCCCGCTTTCAAGCGCCCATCCTGAGCGAATCTGGCGAGGTTCCCTTAAATTGGTCGGCCACCGAGAATCTGGCCTGGCAGGCAGAGATCGAAGGCTACGGACAATCGAGCCCGGTCGTTGGGCAAGGCCAGGTCTACGTCACTTCGATCTCTGGCCCCAACAAGGAAAAATGCCACATCGCCGCCTTTGATCTGGCGAGCGGCAAGAAACTGTGGCAACACGATTTCGACTCCGCCACGCAAGCAGAGAATACGAACTACATCAGCAAGGCGGCGCCTACGCCGATTGTCGATGACGCCGGTTTGATCTGCTTCTTCGAGGGTGGGAATATTGTCGCTCTCGACCATGCGGGGAAAGTTCGCTGGGAACGGAATCTGGTCACCGAATTCGGCGCCATCGAATCGCGTCATGGACTATCTGCTTCGATCGAACAATCGGGCAACGTCGCCTTCATCTGGGTGGAACGCTCGGCCGAACCGTATGTCCTGGCGATCGACAAAGCCACCGGCAAAGACGTGTGGAAAGTTCCTGGCATCGGCGCGACGAGTTGGGCTAGTCCCCGCCTCGTCCCCGTGGATGGAGGCGAGCATCTTGTCCTCAGCGGCATCGGCAGTATCACCGGCCTTGATCCGGCAACGGGCAAGTCGCTCTGGAAACTGGAAGGGATCACCGGCAACTCCACCCCTACGCCGTTTCCGGTCGGCAAAGGACGATTTCTGATCGGGGCGACGCAAGGCCGTGGTGAAGAATCGGGAGGAGGAGGCAAGGCTGCTGAATCGAACGGACTGGTGGAAATCAAGAAAGGGAGCGATGGCAGTTTCTCGGCGGATTACGTTTGGCGGGCGCAGAAGGCGACATCCTCCTTTGGTTCGCCGATTGCGCATCACGGTCATGCTTACTTCTGTGAATGCAACAGGCGTGCTGTTCTGCCTGGATCTTGAGACGGGAGACGAAGTCTATAACGGCCGTATTGGCGACAGTCTGTGGGCAACTCCCTTGCCGCTTGGTGAACGCATTTACTTCCCTTGCAAGGGTGGCCAAACCGTGATCGTTGCGAGTGGCGGCAAGTTCGAGAAACTGGCTGAAAATGCAGCCTGGGCGGTGGAAGCTCCCCCGCCGATGGCCGAAGGAGCACGTCGCCCACCAGGAGGCGGCCCAACTTTGTATGCCGCCATCGCGGTCGGCGAAAAACTGCTCATCCGCCGCGGGGACGCGTTGTTTTGTATCGCGAAGTAGCGGGCCATACGCGGCTTGCTGTTTCGTGCTTACGAGCCACGCGGACTTCACAATCTTTACGGCAGACGGAGATTGTCTGCTACGATTAGCGCTGTAAGTTTCTTGCGCAACCGCTGACCAAAAACTGGCTCTTGCTTCGTTGAGAGGATTTCATGAATCGCGCCCCTGGCTTGATGTTGCTGCTCGCTGGCTGGCTGCTGAATTTCTGTTTCGTTCCCTGCGAAGCTGCGGACACAACCAACAAAACTCTGTTGATTCTGGTCCAAGGACCGGATGGTCATCCACCCCAGTCGCATGAGTTCGTTGCCGGGGGCGAGATCCTGAAAATGCTCCTGCAGCCGGTCCCCGAGTTAAAGGTTGAGGTGCGGCACGTCGAGCAGGAAGCCAAAGTCGGAGACGACAAATTGGATGCTGATATCGCCGCCGCCGATGGGGTGGCCCTGTATTTGGCCGAGGGAGCGAAGTGGATCGGCAATGATGAACGCAAGCAGCAGGCGTTTGCGAAACTGGCGGAACGCGGCGGTGGAATGTTCGCACTCCATTGGTCGATCGGCACAAAAGAAGCGAAGCATATCGAGCTATTCGTAACGCTGTTCGGTGCCTGTCATGGCGGCCCCGATCGCAAATACAAAGTCCTCGAAACGACCGTCACACCGGCGAAGCATGCGATCACGTCTGGGATCGAAGCATTCAAGATTCGCGATGAGTTTTACTATCAGCTCAAGACCAATCCGCAGCACGAGAAGCTACTGCCGCTCCTCACGGCAGAGATTGAGAAGAAGCCCCACATGGTTGCCTGGGGCTGGGACCGACCCGATGGTGGGCGTTCGGCAGGCTTCAGTGGCGGGCACTTTCACGCGAATTGGAAACGCAGTGAGTACCAACGATTCATCGCGCAGTCGATTTTATGGACGGTGAAAATCGATCCGCCACAGGAAAACTTTCCCCCTGAGATAACCGAGGAAGCCTTCATTCTGCCGCAGTAAACGCTGTCGTTTTGCGCTACTTGCTTTGCAAGGGAATGACTCCGTCCCAATCCACGGGTGGAGTGAAATGATGCAGAGCCATGAACTGCATCAACAGCTCTTTGCAGCGATCCGTTACCGGCAGCTTATCGAAGCGATCCATCGCTTCATGCCATTTTCCACGATTGAATAAATCCAGTGCCAGTCCATGCTCGGCAAGTTGCGAATCGGGAATTGCCCCAGCCGCGTTTGCCGGGCCGAGCAACTCGTAAACCGTCACCGCGGTCTGCATACCAACGGGGATAACTCGTGCGAGAGGTCGACAGCGGGCTTCTTCGGGGGGAAGGTAATTTCGCACAAAGCCTGCCGTGGGTTCATCAATCAGGATCGGCACACGAAATTGCTTGGTCATGTTTTCCAGCCGCGAGGTTAAATTCACGACGGGGCCAAACACCCCTACTTTCGCCTGTTCGGGCGGGCCAATTTTACCAGCGACGGCCGGACCGTGACCAATGCCGATTCCCACTTCAAACCCGTGGAGCGAATGGGTCGGATCGAGATTGGCCCGCTTGAGTTCATCCTGCATTGCCAGTGCCGCGCGACAGGCCGAGATCGGACCATCGACCAGGACGGCTGGCCAGCCCCAAAACGCCATGGCCGCATCACCTTGAAAATCGGCGATGACTCCTTCGTGGAGCATGATGTTGCGCGTGATGACACTCAGCGCATCGCTGACGCGGCGGAGCAGGTTCAACAACTGCTGGGCCTCTTGTTCCGCCCGGCGCGAAAACCCACGCACATCGCAAAACAGAACCGAAAAATTTCCTTCCTGCGGTTCCAAGCGGGTATCTGCCCCCTCGGCCACCAGTTTGGCCATCACGGCCGGCGAAAAGAACTGGCTCATCGCGGCTTGCGTGCTGCGGAGGCGTTGCACCTGATGCATGGAGTTAAAGAACGCGCCTAGTAACTCGGTGAAGCGCACCTCGACCATCAAATCATCACCGGTGACGGTCGACGCCCCATTCGGTCCGCCAGTGCCAGCCACATACAAGCACCAGCCTCGTTCGCGGCTGGTAATAAACGGAATGCAAAACGCCCAGCCGAGCCCAAAGGACATGGTGTAACGCCCGCTATCCTCGGCCGCCATCTGCGGCCAAATATAGAGCTTGCTTTCGCCCCGATTCATGGCCGCAAAAACGAGCCGATTGCTGGGTCGGAATCGGCCGATTTGATCTGGGCGAGAATTCCAGCGCATCATACGCGGCTGAGCGTTGGGAGAGACGACCGGCAGATCGTATTGCAGAATCGCGACGGCCGTGGAATGCGGAATCGACTTCAGCAACAGTTCCACCAGTCCGACGGCGTTTTCTTCTTCCGATTTGGAAGCCGACAACAAATTCGGCAACTCCGCCAGGACCTCCAGCCGCTGATTTGCATTGCCGAACCCGAATTGCCGCAACTGAGCACGATTATATGACCGCTCATCGAGCAGCCTCATCGAGGAGTCATCCCCTCTCGGCAGGGCATCCGCAAATCGAAACTCGGTCATTCCGATCTGAAAGCTTTCGCCCGACGTCACTTCGAAATCGCTGGCCACGCTCCCCAGCATTCGGATTGGATTGCGAGCGGTCTTTAGTTGACGCACGCGTAAAGCACCATCGCTCACGATCAGATCCGCGTGCTCGGAAGAGATCATCCGATCCCAGGGAACTGCCAGGCCATGCCGAGGAGAACGCCCCAGCCGGATCACTTCACCGACAGGAAGATCGAAGCGCGCTCGTTGTTTCAGCTCGTCGCAGGAAGCGATCAAGCATGCCGCGCCATCCTGATGAGAGAATTCCATCGAACGCCCAACTTAAGTTGCCGCCTGGACCAAAAAACTTACGCGGCCCTTATGCTCAACTTACCTTACCGGCGAAACTTATGCAGGATTGCTTTTTCGTTTGAGGAGCTAGGACAAGTTAGGTTTGGGTTTCTTCCGGCAGGGGAGACGTGGGCTTGGCCGCGTCGCAGCCGAGGGATTCGAACACTTCTGCGATCGCCATGTCGTCCCGGGGGAGCACCGAACGCAGGTCGATCCGCAATTTGCCGTTGACGATCCGACCTAGAACGGCCGGTGAACTGCTGACCAGTTTTTTGGACAATCCGGCAATTTGATTCTCGCGGGCGGTAACCTCGACACACCAGGTTCGCACTTCCTGGCCGGCCACGTTTGCTCCCCGCAGAAACACAGTGTCTTCCAACGGTTCCGCGGAAGCTACGAGCGAACAGGCAGCCAGTTGCGGAGCCAGTCGCTCAGCCCGATTGCGGAGATTTTCGAGCGAAGTGGCCAACAGCGACAAAAGGGGCACAGTTTGCTCGGCCGTTTCCACTTCGGCGTAGGCGGGGAGCAATGCCGAAAGACCGGCGAGCGTAAGTTTATTCGCGGACGTGCTGAGCCCCAAAACGTGCGACTTAATCTTCTGCACCAGCTGCTGCTTCCCAACCACGATTCCGCACAGCGGGCCGCCGAGCAAATCGCTGCCGGGAAAGATTGCCAGGTCGGCGCCAGCGGAGAGCGTGGACTTCACGCTCGTCTCGCCGCCGATCTGATAACGAGTGAAGTCGATCAAGCCGCCGGGATTGATGTCCACGAGCAAGCAGCTGCGACGATGAGCGAGCGAAACCAATTCCTCTAACTGGGGCTGTTCCACGGAGCCGACGGCGGCATTCAATCCCGTGCGAACACGGAGGAAGACGGCGGTCTTGTCACTCATGCCAACTTCGAAGTCGGCAAGGCGAGTGACTGGCGTTGTGCCGACTTCTTTTAAAGTGGCTCCCGCGGCTGCCACCAGTTGTGGCAGGTTGGTCCCGGCTTCGATCGCCAGAACTTCACCACGACTAACCAAAATCTCTTTCCCGGCTGCGACTGCGGCCAGCGAGGCAATCACGGCAGACGAAGGTCGATTCGCAACAAAGGCGGCCTCAGCCCCGGTGAGCCGCACCAGCCATTCCTCGGGGAGCGTGGCAAACGATGGAGCGTCCGCGGCGGACTCATGAGGCACGCACGCGTAGCCAGCTGCCATGATTCGAATCGCTTCGACCGCATCGGCAGAGAGCGGCGGGCCGCCGAGCCGCGGATCGAGCAAAATACCCGTGGCATTGATTGTGGGTCTGAGGGGCGTGCGCTGCTGGGCGGCGATCCATTCCGCAATCCGCTGCGCCAACTCCTGCGGCGTGGGAATTTTCGCTGCGGACATTGCCGCCTGCACGTTGCCGCTGAATTTTTCCAGAAACTGTCCCACGTTGGTGGCGACGGTGCTGCGACTTACCTGGTCGATCATTCGCTTGAGTTGCGGGCTTTCGAGAAGGTCGTTGATGGATGGAAAAGTTTTGGCCATGGGTGGTTCTCGGTACGATGGCCCGCCGAGGCCGTCGAATGTGGATGGTAGTCAGGGAACGCGATGCCCTTTAGTGGTCGCGGCTCGTTGCGGAGGAAGAATTCATTCTATGCGTTGCGGAATTCACCGCGTTGGTAAAAAGTCACCTGCAAAAAGGTGAAATCCGTTTTCGACGGGCTTGAAGGCCCTTCGTACTACTTATTGACTCGCCTCACCACTTCGCTTGGGGAGCAGATCGCCGAGCGCTTCGCGAAAGCGGGACATTTCTGCTCGCAATTCTGCAACTTCCAGTTCCAACTCGTTGAACATATCCCGGGTGACATAGCCACCGGCAGGCACGCCGGCGGGAGCTCGCGGCGCTGAAATCTGAGGAAGTGCTGGGGCTGGAGTTAGGGCAGATGCGCCAGTAGGAGAAGGGCGAGGTGGCAAGGCCGGTTCGTCTTCTCCAGCCCTAGCCCCATCTCCAGCCCCACTATGACCGGCATACTTCGCCTGCAGTTCGACCAATTCCCGTTCCTTGTAGAAATTGTGTGAAACGATCTGACCTCGGCCTGGGGGAGTCAACTCCAGCATCAAGCCTCGCTGCACCAGGCCGTCGACGATGGGCTTCAAAGCGTTCACATCGGGAATAGGGTCCATGCGGGCAGCACGACCTCGCAAATCCCCAAGGGTTTGCTCACCACGCAGGAGAAGCTCGGCCATGACAGCGACTTCCGCCCCGTTGACCCCGAGGAACTCCTTGAAGTAGTGACGATAGCGAGGAACTCGACCCGAACCTTGCACTTCGGCAGCGGCCCCCATGGCCCGCAGTTCATTCAGGGTCTGCTCGACTTGTTCGTCGTTCAGATTCATGATCGGGTCGCGATTCGACTTCTGATTGCAGCCAGCCACCAGTCCGTTGACGGACATGGGATAGGCATCGGGGGTCGTTTTGGCTTTTTCTACCAAAACGCCCAGCACCCGTCGCTGTTTCGACGAGAGCGGAGCTCGCTTCGTAGTTTCCGGACTAGTGGTTGCTTCGGTTTCCATGGATCGATCCTGGCTGGCGAGGAGAGGATACTTGCCGAACGCTTATTGTAGAGTGCGGTCACAAGCCGTGGGGCGAAGGCGAAAGCCGGCGACAGATCACCTGCAGCGCGGACGCCTGGCGGCCCGCAAATTGACGGTCTTTCCGCTCCCTTTGCAGTCCCGCCCGCGGTTGCCGCTCCTAAACCAGTCGACTATCGTAAAGGGTCTCGCCGCCGAGACTTGCCTTTGTCCCTCCCCCTGAATATTTTTCCTTCTCCAGGTTGCCGTATGTCCCCACCGATGAAGCCCGAAGTCGTCAGCGAATCCGAACTGAATGCCCGCGCGCAGGCCGCTCGCGAGAAGCTCGATGCCCATGCCGTCGAAACGGTTCAATGGCACTTCAATGATGCGACCGGCTGTCCTTTTTGGCTCGAAAAGAAACGGGAGTTGAAGTTCGATCCCTTGAAAGAAATCAAGTGTTACGACGACATCAAAAAGTTCCCGCTGTTTGAAGACGAATGGTTGCGCGGCGGACCAATTCGCCGCTGGGTGCCGAACGGTCTGAAAGATAAGCCTGTTTATGTTTTTGAAACCGGGGGAACCACCGGCGTGCCCAAAAGCCGCATGGTCATTGAGGACCACTGGATCGACTACGAAAACTTCAGCGAGACGTTGCCCGATGATTATTTCCCCCAAGGATGCAATTGGTTGATGCTGGGGCCCAGTGGACCACGGCGGTTGCGATTGGCGGTCGAGCACTTGGCGCAACATCGTGGCGGCATTTCGTTTTGCATCGACCTCGACCCACGGTGGGTAGTGAAGCTGATTAAGAAGGGCTGGATGGATCATTTGGAAGCCTACAAGGATCACTGCATCGACCAGGCGATCACCATTCTCGATGCGGGGCACGACGTGAAATGCATGTTCACCACGCCGAAGCTCTTGGACGCGCTCTGCAACGAGCTAGAAAAGCGTGGCCGGCACATTTCGGAAACAGGGATCACCGGCATTTTCTCCGGCGGCACCGAGTTCACCCCGCAATGGACGCGTTACTGCGTCGAAGAACTTTTTGGCGGTCCACCCGAGAAGAGTGGCATCTACATGACGCCGACCTACGGCAACACACTAATGGGGCTCGCTTGCTCGAAGCCAGTGACTAAAGAAGAAGGGTACAAGATCAGTTACTACGCGCCGCAGCCGCGGGCGGTGGTCGAGGTTGTCAATTTCGACGACTACAACCAGGTCGTGCCGTACGGTGAATCGGGTCGTGTGAAATTGACGACGCTGACCCAAGAATTTTTTGTCCCAGGCTTCATGGAACGGGATGAGGGAGAACGCGAACTGCCGTATGCGAAGTATCCGTGGGACGGCGTGAGTGGCGTAAAGCCGTGGCGCGGGATTGCTTCCAGTACCACGGTCGGAGTGTATTAAAAGCGTGGACACGCGGGAGTTTACTATGCCTAGCCCATTTCCGGGAATGGATCCTTATCTCGAATCGCCGGAGATTTGGCGCGACTGCCATTTGACTCTGGTGATTGCGATGCGAGCCCAGTTGAACGCCGTGCTACCGAAGAATTACTTGGCTGCCGCAGATCGCTACGTTTGGATTCACGAACCCGAGGCAGAGCAGCGAGCGCGGGTTGTGGCGCCGGATGTTTATGTTGTTGATCGTGGCGGCGAAACCTCTGCAACTCAATCGCTGATTGCGAGCGGCGCGACACCAGCAACTGCGACCGTTGTACTCCCAGCGATCCAACGCGAGGGCAACAAGTTCCTTAAAATCATCGAATCAAAATCGCGTCGTCTGGTAACTGTAGTTGAACTGTTGAGTCCGTCGAATAAGCATGCCGGCCCTGATCGCGAAGCCTATTTATCTAAGCGAATTGACTACCTAACCGCGGGCGTCAATTTCGTGGAAATCGATCTGCTCCGCGGAGGCATTCGCCTACCACTTGGCCAGCCGTTTCCCGAGTCGTCTCACTATTACGTGCTTGTCGCGCGCGCTACGCAATGGCCAAACGCAGACGCGTGGTTTTTCTCTGTCCGCGATCCGTTTCCGATCGTCCCCGTGCCGCTATTGCCTGGTGACACGGAGTGCTCCTTGAACTTACGAGATTGCCTCGATCGGGCCTTTGAAGAAGGCCGGTATGCGGAAGAACTGTCCTACGGCTCGCCGCCTCAGCCGCCATTAAGTTCAGCCGATTCCGACTGGGCAAATGCCCTGCTTCACTCCGCCTAACCGCTCCAAAACTCCTCCTGCAGATTGAATCCTATGCTCACCATTCCCGTCCTCCGTTGGGGCGAACCGTACGAATCGCTCGACTCGGAAGAAATCAAACACTTCTTCACTGGCGAGACAATCGCTAAGGTCGGCCAAGCCAACGGCGGTATCCTGAAGCGAGATATGCGCAAGTCGCATCTGGCCCGCGAAGCCCTCCTTCAGATGTCGATTCCGGAAATCGTCGAACGGTTGAAAAAAGCGGCCGATCTCTACGAGCACGGCACTTTGCCGATGGGGGACGGACAGCAAAGTCCGGCCGAATTCGCCAGACAGCAATCGTCGACGACCGGCCTGCCGGAACACATGTGCATCGGCAACATGTCCAAAAGCAGCTTCGTGCTGCGGAACATGGACAAGATTCTCGACTGCCTAACTCGCGGCCTGCCGCTCGACATTCTCAGCCAAGGCTGGGGCATGGAAGAGCGCGGCGTGATTGTCAGCTTTCAATGTCAAACGCCCGTACTGGGCGCGGTACTGCCATCGAATTCACCGGGCGTCCATACGTTGTGGCTTCCGGCCGTCGCACTGCAAGTCGGCTTGGTTTTGAAGCCCGGTTCGCAGGAGCCGTGGACTCCCTACCGCATGATTGCGGCGTTCATTGAAGCGGGACTGCCCAAGGAAGCTTTCGGGCTGTACCCCGGCGGACACGATGCCGGCGGCGCGCTGATGGAAGCCTGCGAACGCTCGATGATTTTCGGCAGTTTGCAGACGATTGAAAAATACAAAGGGAACCCGCGCGTGGCCGTGCATGGTCCGGGGTTCTCAAAAATTATCCTGGCGGACGACGTCGTCGATCAGTGGGAAAAGTATCTCGACTTGATGTGCGAAAGCATCTACTGCAATTCGGGTCGCGGTTGTATCAACGCCAGTGGCGTGTGGGCTTCGCGGCATACGAAAGAGATCGCTCAAGCCTTGGCCGAGCGTCTGGGTCCTATCGAAGTCAAACCGCCGACCGATCCGGAAGCTGGCCTCGCTGCATTCACCGTGGCAGGGACTGGCAAAGCGGTCTGGGGCATGATCGAAGAGGATTTAAAGCAAAGCGGCGTGACCGACATGACGGCGAAATATGGACCGCGACTCGTCGAGATGGAACGTTGCTCGTACCTGCGACCAACCATCGTGCATTGCACCTCTCCTGAACCCGCCATCGTGAAGAAGGAATTCATGTTCCCCTTCGCCACCGTGGTGGAATGTCCGCAAGAAAAGATGCTCGAAAAGATCGGTTACACACTGGTTGGAACGGTCATCACCAAGAATGAAAAGCTAATCCAGCAGTGTACGCAAGCAACGCATATCGACCGGCTCAACATCGGGCCGATTGCAACCAACCGCTTGAACTGGCTGCAACCGCACGAAGGGAGCATTATTGACTTCTTGTTTAAGGGACGGGCGTATCAAAAGGCGGAAGTCTAAAGGGCTGAAGTTTGACGTCAAATGACGAAGCACGAATGACGAAGCACGAAACAAGTGACGACGATGGAACTTCAACTGGTAAAAGGCCGTTCGATTTGGAAGAGCGGACTTCTCGGTTCGGTGTAGCAGTGATTCGGTTTGTTAAGGGAATTCATCAGGATGCTGTGACAAAGCCATTGATTTCGCAGCTGGTAAGATCGGCAACAAGTGTCGGAGCGAACTACTGCGAGGCGGACGATTCGATTTCCCGCAAAGAGTTCCGTTGCAAGATTTGCCTGTGTCGTAAGGAATCACGCGAGACAAAATACTGGTTGAGGATGATCTCAGCGGCGAACGAATCGTGTCGGGAGCAGGCGAGAGAACTTTGGAAGGAAGCTAAGGAGTTGAACTTGATATTTTCGAAGATCTTTCGTTCATCGCAAGGTTAGGCTCGTTCGTCATTCGGACTTCGTCATTCGTCATTCAACTTTCGCCCCCATGATCCCATTCGACTTCCACCCTCGCACTCGCATCGTTTTTGGTGCGGGGAAAATTGACTCTCTGGGCGAAATCGCCAGCGAGATCGGCGGACGAACGGCACTAGTGGTGAGCGATCCGGGTGTCATCTCCGCGGGGCATACTGCTCGCGGCGTTGCTGCCCTGGAAAAAGCGGGCATTGAGGCCCATGTCTTCGAAGGAGTCCACGAAAACCCTTCGACCGCAGACGTAGCAGAGGGACTCAAGCTCGCAAAGCGCATCGAACCCCAAATCTTGATCGGCCTTGGGGGGGGCAGTTCGATGGATTGCTGCAAGGGAATCAACTTTTTGTTTTCCAACGGCGGGGAAATGAAAGATTATTGGGGAGTCGGCAAGGCGCTAAAGCCGATGCTGCCGATGATCGCTGTTCCAACGACGTCCGGAACGGGGAGCGAGACCCAATCGTTTGCACTCATTTCCGACGCCGATTCACACGTGAAGATGGCCTGTGGCGACAAGAAGGCATCCTGTCGCGTAGCACTGCTCGATCCGGAACTGACCGTGACAATGCCGCCGCGCGTCACGGCCCTCACTGGCATCGATGCCATTTCGCATGCCCTCGAAACTTATGTCTGCAACAAGCGGAACGCGGTGTCACTCGCATTCAGTCGCGAAGCGTGGCAACTGCTGGCTGGCAACTTCGCCCGCGTCCTGGACGATCCCACGAACCTCGAAGCGCGTGGTTCGATGCTGCTAGGTTCCAGTTTTGCTGGCCTCGCCATCGAAAACTCGATGCTCGGCTGCACGCATTCACTAGCGAACCCGCTGACCGCACATTTTGAAGTGCCGCATGGACAGGCGATTGCTGTCATGTTGCCCCATGTTATTCGGTACAACGCGCAGGCCATCGGACAGCACTATTGCGAACTTCTGGAAATGACCGGGGGGCACGATGTTTTTCCACATCCTCGGCACGGAAGTGAAGGATTGTGCGAGTTCGTTAGCTATCTAGCTGGCAAGGCGGAACTCGCTCTCACACTGCGTGAGTTGGGGGTCGATGAAAAGCTCCTGCCGCAAATGGCGAACGAAGCCGCTGCCCAGTGGACGGCGAAGTTCAATCCGCGGCAACCCACAGAAGCCGAGCTTTTAGCGTTGTATCGCGCGGCATTTTGATAGACTGAAAGTTAGTTGCGACTGGCAGGCTTAGTCGCATTCTCGGCCGGAGGTCACAGATGAATAGTCGACGTCAATTCTTGTTACAAACGTCTGCGCTCGTGGCGGCTTCCATGAGCACCAGCGATCTTGCTTCACGACTAGCTGCGGAAGACTCAGAATCGCCAAACCACAAGGATGCACCCGTTGCCGTCGACTGGCCTTTGTACCGGGGTGATCCATTAGCCAGCGGCGTCGCGCAGAGCTTATTGCCAAACAAGCTGGAGGTGCTGTGGAGGAAGGAGATTCCCAACGGCGCGTTTGACGCCACCCCCTGCATCGTCAATGAAGTGGTCTACATCGGCGACCTCGACGGTAGGTTCTATGCCCTTGATTTGGCCGACGGCAAAGAGCGTTGGAAAATCGAAACGGAAACCTACTTTAGCGCCTCACCTGCCGTTCGTGATGGGCGTGTGTATATCGGCGACGTCGATGGAAAGTTCCGCTGCCTAAACGCAGCCGATGGAAAAGAACTGTGGGCGTTCTCCACCGATGCCGAGATCAGCGGCGGGCCCAACTTTTGGAAAGAGAATGTCCTGATTGGCTCGCAAGACTCAAACCTGTACTGCTTTAACGCCCAAAGTGGCGAAGTGGTCTGGAAGTTCAAGATCGAAGACCAAATTCGTTGCGCCCCAACAGTTGTCGGCGATCGTTCCTTTGTTGCCGGCTGTGATAGTAAATTTCATATATTGAACTTGAATGACGGCACCGAAGTCGCGGCCGTGCCGATCGAAGCACCAACAGGCGTGACTCCGGCAGTCCTTGGCGACCTGGTTTATTTCGGCACCGAAGCAGGCGTGCTGTTTGCAATTAACTGGAAGAAAGGGGAAGTCGCCTGGAAGTTTGAAGATCCTGCCGGAACGCTCCCGTTTCGCAGTTCGCCCGCGGTGACCGAGCAACAGATCATCGTTGGCAACCGCAGCAAGCGGGTGCGGGCATTTGAACCGTTGACCGGCAAGGAACTATGGAGCTTCACCACGAAGCAGCGGATCGATAGCTCGCCAGTGATCGTTGGGGATCGTGTTTTTATCGGCGCCGCAGATGGTCGGTTCTATGCGCTCAATCGCCACGATGGTAAGGAATTGTGGCAGTTCGAAGCCAAGGGTGGTTTTACTGGCTCGCCAGCAGTAGCGCAGGGTCGGCTCGTCGTCGCGACGGATCGCGGCTGGATCTACTGCTTCGGGGCGAAGGACGCGTAGCTTCGCCAGTAGCACACATGACCTACCTCAACGATTTGACGCAGCGACTGGCACTGGGTGCCACACAGTTGCCCGACGAATTTCGCCAGCGTCATGCGAGCTATCTCCTCGCTCAGCAACGACCCGATGGCGGCTTTGCAGGCCGAGAAGGCGGAAGTGATCTGTACTACACCGGCTTTGCCTTGCGCGGCCTCGCTATGCTGGGACGACTTTACGGCGAACCGGCAGAACGAGCAGGCGCATTTCTGGCGAGCCGCATGAGCGGACAGGCCTCCGTCGTTGATTTGCTTTCGCTGGTTTATGGCGGCATGTTGTTGCGGATGGGAGGCGTCGATGCGTTCCGTGCCGCTGATACCAATTGGAAGTCGGCCGTGTGCAGCATGCTGAATTCGCTGCGTCGCGCCGACGGTGGTTTCGCTAAAGGTGCCGAAGGAGCGGCCAGCAGCACTTACTATTCGTTCTTGGTAGTTCTGTGCCTGCAGTTGCTGGAGTCGCAAGTGGATGAACCTCAGCGGTTGATTGCCTTTCTTCGTTCCCAGGAAGACGGCGAAGGGGGCTTTCGCGAAATCCGCGCTAGCAAACGCGCTGGCACCAATCCTACTGCCGCAGCCATCGGGCTACTGCGCATCCTGGATGCGGTCGACGACGCCACGCGCATCTCGACCGCAGAATTCCTGGCCGAAATGCAAACCGACGACGGTGGCATACGGGCCAATACGCGAATCCCAATTGCAGATTTATTAAGCACATTTACGGGACTGCTGACTCTGCAAGATCTCGGCTCAGAAAGTCTGCTTGATTTGAACGCCGTCCGCCGGTTCGTCCGTTCCCTAGAACGAGAAGAAGGGGGATTTCATGGAGCCGAATGGGATCCGGCGTGCGATGTGGAGTACACATTTTACGGCCTGGGCTGCTCGGCCTTGCTGACCTGCTAGTCGTAAAAGCATGTCTAACAAGAATTGCACTTCGTTCGTGTTGATTCTGTGCCCGATCACGTCACTTCTTTACTTTGGCGTTGGCACTTTCTAAATTGGACGCGCGTGTTTTGTGCACGTCGGCAATGAATTGGAAAGGAGTCGCATTCATCGTCCGTTCAAGACTTCTTCACTTGCCAAGGAGTGATGAGATGCGTCGATTCAATTTGCTGATGGTGCTGCTGCTGGCGACTTTCTTAGCGGCCGGTTGGCTGCAGTCTTCCCCTTCATCGGCCCAAGAGAATACTGCGAAAAAAGAAACAGCTGATAAAGAGCCGGTGAAACGGCTTCCTCCCTATTTCAAAGAGATTGTTACCGAAGAACAGAAGACAAAAATTTACGCATTGCAGGAAGAATACAACGAGAAAATCTCGGTACTTGCCGAGGAAATCAAAAAGTTGCAAGCAGCGCGTACCGCAGCCATTGAAGCCCTGCTCTCTCCGGAGCAAAAGCAGAAACTGGCCGACGCGAGGGCTGCGGCTTCCAAGTCGAAAGAGAACGCTGCTGCCATCAAGGCCAACGCAGAGGTCACCCAGCCCAAGCCCTAACTCACGATCATGAAGAGCGATCTTGCTGAAACGAAACCGCCGGGCGCGTAGTAACCGCCGACGAGCGGGTAATCCACAATCATTCGAATTTCGTCGCTGCGGCAGATCCTTAGTGCATTTCAGCACAACCACTCATGGGGCACGTAACTCGTTGCCCCGTCGATCATTTTGTCCCTTCTGTCAGGTCGTCTTTGGGCCATTCGCCCGGTATTGCCGTTGATCGCCGCGGACCCTAAACTGTTTTGATGGTTTGAACCATTCTATGATCTGTTTAGGTAAAAATTCGGGATGTAGCTCAGCCTGGTAGAGCGCTTGCTTCGGGAGCAAGAGGCCGCAAGTTCAACTCTTGTCATCCCGACTAGAGGTAAAGTATTGCCGAGACTCGACTCGCAGAGTCTACCGGCCATCGACAGCGCGGTGAAAAACGTGGTTACTGCCCGTTTGTTCTATCACCTTGAGAGGGAAAGATGCCGCCGCATGCCCGCGAAACGTAAAATGTGGACGGCGGTCGAATGGTGTAGCGCGCGACGGTTGAAAAGTGTGTCGCTGGGGTACAAGTGGGTACTAGTCTAAATGAGGGTGAGGGAGCATTTCAGTACGAATCATGCCCCCTCCGGAAGCGAATGCTGGACGGCTTCCCAGATCATCGTCAGTGTCCTCCATAATTGGTCAGGAGAGCACTACTGAGCAATATGATGAACCCCCGCCGAGCAAAGCAGAAAATGAACAAGCTAAATCGTGAGGCCCAGCGAGCTTGAGTTTCTTCGAAGTCGGCCCAAATCAGAAATGCTGGGACGAGAATTTGTCTGCGACGGGGAGGAAGACACCCCTCGAAATAGGTTGTCTAGTTGGGTTTTTGGTTTCCCAATCGAAAAAATCGTTGCGAACGTCCACCCAGCGGCTACAATAAAGGCGGCAAGCCCGCCCCGGTTGGGGTTGCCTCCAGCCACTACTCCTCTAAACGCCTCTGTTCGTACTCTCACGGAGTTCCGCGCGTGCTCAACCGCCAGCTGAATCGGCCTCACGTCTCACGTCGTCTTAAGAAGTCGAACCACAATCGCCGCACAATGTTCTTCGAACCCCTCGAAGAACGGCGCGTGATGACCACGCAGTTCCTGAATTTTGATGACGCATTCGCGCCAGAGGCATTTTCGCAGCAAACTGAATTGACCACGCAGTATGCCTCGCAAGGCGCTACCTTCAGCGGCATTGGTGGTGCCGGTTGGGAAGTGCTGAACGATTCCGGTAATTTCGGGATCGCCGGGTACAGCAGCCCTAACTTCGTGGCCTGGAATACGGACGTGACCGCAGCATCGGAGCGAATCGACTTCGCCTTGCCCGCGTCGAACCTTTCTCTGGAGGTCGGTTCCACCGAAGCTGGCCAATTCACGGCGACGGCGTTCGATCTTCAAGGGGAAGTGCTCGGGAGCGAGACGATCTTGTTAACCTCCGCCCTGCAAGAAATTTCATTCCCCTTCGGCAACATCGGGAGTGTGGAGTTCGGCACGACGGCTTCGTTTGGTGTGCTCGACAATTTGCAGTACGAACTTGCGTTTCCTACGCCGATCTCGGCCACGATTGACGACGCAGGCAATTTGATCATTGCCGACGATGAAATCAGTCCTAACAACAATCAACTGTCTGTTTCCAGTGATGGGAGCTATTTGATCTTCAGTGATCCGTTGGTGCCGTTCTTGGCAGCGCCGACGCCGGAAAGTTTTTTGAGCAATGACGGTAAATCGCTCTCTGTTCCGCTGGCCGAAGTGTTCGGCAATATTATTGTTAATGCCGGTGGTGGCGACGACACACTGACCATCGATTTGGGGGATGGAACCACTCACCTGTCCAACGAGATCCTCTACAACGGCGGCAGTCAGAATTCATTGACGGGCGATGTTCTGGCTGTGACAGGTGGAGGCAACATTGACACCGCCACGCTGGACTTCTTCAACGCCCACGACGGCACCATCAAGTTGACGGGCAACGCACTAATTACCTACGTCGGACTCGAGCCAATTGACATGGCCGGAACCGATGTCGACAACCTCGTCTTGAACTACACATCTGCACTGGGTGAGACGATAACGCTTGCGGATGATGGCATCCTCAACAACGACATTTCCACCGCCGTCTCGACCCAGGGTGAAATACTAAATTTCAGCACCCCAAATGTCTCGTTGACCATCACGACCAACTTTGGCACTGGCGCTGGTGCCGACGTGGTTAACGTTCAGGGGTTGGATGCGCAGTTCGATGCCAATCTGACCATCACCACGAGCGGTGATGTGGTGAACTTCCAGACCAACGCGACCAATCTCGGCCCTGGCTCGCTGGTCATTACCGCGGATGTCATCAACTTCAACGCGGCTTTTTCAACCAGTAGTTCGGCAAATTTAACCGCGACCAATGTTACTTCCTCTGCGGCCGGCACGATCTCGACCGGCACCGGTTTAACGGTCACCAATACCGGTGCCGCGAGCACACTGCTGGGAGCGATCAGTGGCACCGGCGGTTTGTCGAAGCTAGGTGCGGGTACGCTGACTTTAGGTGGTGCAGTTTCGAACAGCTATAGCGGAACCACCAGCGTCCAATTGGGAAATTTGGACCTCAGCAAAACCGGCGGTGCCATCGCGGTCCCTGGGAATGTAGATTTCGGCAATGGTGTCTCCGGGCAGCCCTACATCCGGGCAACGCAGAACAACCAATTTGCTTCGAGCTCCGTCATGTCGTTTGTCAATCCATGGGGTCAATGGACACGGTTCGATCTGCAAGGAACCACCCAGACGCTGGCAGGGATCAATTCGGTGTCGGGCGGCGGTGTGATTCAAAATCGGGAAGGGGCTGCAGTTCAGACTGGGACTCTCATCATCGACAACGCCACGGACTACATTTTCAGCGGCCACTTCCGCAACGGTGGAACAGGAAACGTTCTTAATTTGGTGAAAAATGGAGCAGGCAGGCTAACGCTAAACAACGTGGCTGGCCAAACGACCAGGGTCAGTCACACCGGTACTACAGCCGTCAACGCGGGTCAACTCGTCCTGTCAGATACCACGCTCTACAACTCAGCCACGACCGTTGAAGGGGGGGCTACGCTTTCTTGGACGGGCACGACGAATGTTCAGAATAACAGCGTGGGTGCTACCACCCTCCTGAAGAACGGAGCCACTCTCGAAAATATCAATCCCAGTCATTGGACGGTCATCAACGGGGCGGTCACGGTCGATGCAGGAGCGAGTGTCACGATCAATCAGAACTCGAATTCCACCGGCGCTGCGGGCCGAGGCTTCTTTTTGGACGGCGGGCTTAAGAACGCGGGTGCTAACGCCACGGTCACTATCAACGCCATCAATGCTGGTAGCGGCGTCAACTTTCGCGATAACGATACAACGTTCAGTGGCACGATGATTGTCAATGGCATCGCTAGTACTGCGGCTTTTGTTGGCAGCGGCATCAGCGTTGGGGGGAACACCACGGGCCTGCAGAATGCCGACATTGAACTCAATGGCACCATGGAGTTGCTCAACCAGGGGATCGGCTGGGCCAATACTGCATCGGGCGATTTTCACATGGGGGGCTTGAGCGGGACCGGCGTGATGATTGGTAATTTTACAGCTGGAGGGCAGACCCGAGTTCGAGTTGGCAACAACGGCAGCGGCGGAACGTTCACCGGCACCATCGCGAACGGAACGGGCAACCAGGTGGTGCTCACTAAAAATGGTGGCGGCATTCAGACACTCAGTGGGGCAGGGATCATCTATACCGGGGCAACGAACGTCAACGCGGGTACCCTCAAGCTTTCGAACACCACCGCGTTCGTGTCTGCTTCGATCGTTAACTCAGGTGGCACGCTCCAGCTGGCGAATGAATATACAACCGGCTCAACTGGCCTAGCGTTGAGCGCCGCAGCGACGATCAACCTCAATGGAGGTACGCTGACTTACACGAGTACCAATTTCGCCAATACATGGGTCGTACTAGCTGGTGCTGTTACCGCCAGCGCGCCCTCGACGATTAACATTTCGCCCGGCAACTCTTCCAACACAGGCTTATTCTTTGATGGCGGCTTGAAGGGAAGTGCCACCACCACCATCAACGCCACGACTGCCCGAGCCGGGGCGAATTTTCGGAATAACAACACCGACTTCAGTGGCACGATGATTGTTAACGGGATCGCAAGCACGATTGTCGACGCTGGCAGCGGCATCAGTGTTGGGGGCAATACCTCGGGTCTGCAGAATGCGAATATCGAACTCAACGGAACTATGGAGCTGCTTAATCGAGGGAGCGGTTGGTCCAATGTTGCTTCGGGCGACTTCTTCATGGGAGGCTTGAGCGGCACCGGCGTGATGGTTGGTAACTTTACAGCCACCGGAGGACAAACTCGCGTTCGGATCGGCAACAACAACAGTGGAGGTACTTTCTCTGGCACCATCGCAGATGGGGTGGGCAACCAGGTGGTGCTTACCAAGAATGGCAGCGGCACACAGACTCTCTCCGGCGTTAATACCTATACCGGTCCGACCAACATCGCCGGTGGCTCCCTCCGGCTCGAAACACCGACGGTAACGCTTCCTAGCAGCATTGGGGGAAATGTCGTTTGGCTCGATGCGAACGATGTGAATAACACCGGAACGAATGCCCCGAACGGTTCACAGATCGGCACTTGGGTTAACAAAGCCACGACGGGTGCCGGTGACTTCACCAATGCCAACGGTTCGCTGCCATACGTTTATACGTCCGGCGATACGATGAACGGAAACTCCCTTGTTCATTTCTGGGGAGGCACTCTCCGCAATCTGACCAACTTCGGGAACAATGTTTCTGTCTTTTATGTGGGGCGGATGAGTGGTGGTGGTAATCAGCGGGTACTCGCTTCAGTCAACAACAACTGGTTGCTCGGCTATTGGAGCGGAGGAAAGGATCGCGACTACTGGAACAACGGCGGAAACTTGGCCGGCACTGCCCTCGACTTCAATTCGCATATCTACGCGGCGACGGGAAATGGCACGACGGCCAATGCTTACAACATCGATGGAACTGAGGTTCTGTTCGATACGCGTCCCTTGGGTGGTGCCGCACAAGGCCCAAATGGTTTGCAACTTGGCGGCTGGGGTGCAACTCCTTCCGAGCAATCCTATGCTGACGTCGGCGAACTGATCGTCTTCAACACAGCCCTTTCTGTCGCTCAACGCCTGCAGGTCACTCAGTATTTGCAAGCCAAGTGGAATGGCGTGTTGCCTGCGACGACGGCGATCAACATCACGGCCGCGGGCGCATCGCTGGATCTCAACGGAGTCAATCAGACCGTTGGCTCGATTGCGGGCGTCGATGGCAGTGAAATCAAACTGGGTGGAGCAACGCTAACAACAGGCAAGGACAACACCAGCACAACGTTCTCAGGCACGATTACCGGCACGGGCAGTCTTTCTAAGGCTGGGACAGGAATTCTAACTTTGGCTGGTTCGGCTCCGAATACATTCACCGGTCCCACGATTCTCCGGCAAGGCTCGCTGACCCTCTCCAAGCCAGCCAATGTGGTCTCCATTCCTGGCGACATTACGATCGTCAACAGTCTGAGCCCCTCCATCTGGATGACGACCGACAATCAGCTCGGCGGATCCGGAACGTTAAGTTTCCGCAACGAAGTCAACGCTGCGGTTGGTAACGGCTGGTTCTTACTCAATGGGACGACTCAGACCCTGGCAGGTATCGACGAGTCGGATGCCTATCGCAACGGTGTCGTCGAAAACTCGCAGACCGGCGCGCCGAACGCACCCACGACAATCGTTCCCGGAACCCTCAATCTTTCGGGTTCAGGAAACTACTCGTTCAATGGCTTCCTGCGAGACGAATCTCCGGCAGGAACCAGGATGTTCATCAATAAGACCGGTTCCGGAACGCAGACGTTTGTCGGGGACCGCATCAGTTACACGGGTGACACCACGATTAGCGGTGGAACGCTTCGGCTCACCAACACAACCGCGTTTCGAAGTCCGCTCAATAATTCCGCGATCGTGGAATTCAATACCCTGGTGAACTCCGTCGCTCAAGGTCGAATTACCGGACCTGGCGTTTACAACAAAACCGGTGCGGCGACCCTGCGCTTCAATGGTGCCAACCAGATCATCGATGCCAGTGGGCAGTTCAATATTCAAGCGGGGACACTGCAGAACGATAACAACTCGGTGAATTGGTCGGGCAACACGGCCAGTATGGACATCAGCGCAGGTGCCATTCTCGATCTTTATGCCGACGCGATCTACGTCGACCGGCTGACCGGCAGCGGGATCATTCAGAACGGCTTTGGCAATACGAGTGGGCAAACGGGCTCTGCCTCATTTCTGGAGCGACTCTACATCGGTGTGGCTGGCGGGACTTCCACCTTTGACGGCGTCATTCGCGATAACGCGGCGAGCAATCCTCCTGCGGGTGGCACGGCTGGTGGCGGCGTGCAAATCGAAAAACTGGGTACGGGAACCATCACCTTCGCAGGCGCTAACTCCTACACAGGCCTGACAACGATTCAGCAAGGCGTTCTGCGGGCTAGTTCGGCAAGCGCGTTGGGGTCGAATAGCGCAGGGACCATCGTCCGCGATACGGGGTCGTTAGCGCTCGACAATGTCACCATCGTCGGTGAGACTTTGATCATCGATTCGCAATCGACGACTGGGCAGGCCCATTTGTCGACCACCGGTGCCAGCGGTTGGACGGGCCCCATCGCCTGGAATGGCAGCACAGCTACCGTCGGCAATGTTCGAGTTCTTTCCAGTTCAGGAACGTTGACGATCGACGGCAGCATTTCCTTGAACGGCACCGAACTCGTTGTGGATGGTGCTGGAGATACCGTGGTGAATGGCACGGTGTATGACGCCAGCGCTCTGGGGGACTTAAGTCTGCTGTCCGATGGAAACTACAACTTTGTCACTGCTGGCGAAACATTTACGGGCTTTGTCGATCACGATGGTTCGACCGGCTGGCTACTCGTCGGTCGGGGGCGCGAAGGCTGGCAATTTGATCAGGATGGCAGCAGCAATACGGCGGCCGTCAATCAAGGTTTAGGCACACCCGCGGCGTTTGTTCCCGCCAACTACTCCGATCGCATCATCAATGATCTGGTCTCGCAAGCCCGCATCAACCAGACCAATGTCGAAGTTCGCATTCGTCGGGCGCTCAATCCCACGGGCACAACCTATCAGGAAGCTCGCTGGCGCAACTTTGCGATTCCAGCTTGGACCTGGGATTTCGATCAAGGTGGTGGGGTAGGTTCAATTGTGGTGGAGCATCAGATTCTATCCGGAACCGGCAGTCCGTTCTTGGATGCTACCAGCGGCACGCGCGATACCTTAGATGGTGGTTCGGACAACGGATTCCAGCGGATCTTTACCTGGGCCTGGGGTGGCCACAATAACGTTCAAGGGTTTAGCTTCGGTGGTTCGGTCGTCGACGGAGCCAATAACAGCACCTCCTTTTTGTGGGAATTTGGCAATGAGCAACATGCCATTCCCTACACGGAAATTTATGTCCGGGCTTTACCTGCCTCGATCACTTCCGGCGGTTCAGTTGCGAAAACTGGCAGCGGTTCGCTCACGCTAACCGGTGCCAACACCTATACCAATGGAACCACCATCAATGGTGGCACCGTGTTGGTGAACAACACGGCCGGTTCCGGTACGGGCTCGGGTGCCGTCGTGGTCAACGCTGGCACTCTTGGCGGAACCGGTGAAATCGCGGGGACAGTGACCCTCAACACGGGTGCCAGTATCACCGGCGGAACGACCGGCGCTGTCGGCACTCTCGAAGTCGGCGCGATTACCTTCAATGGCGGTACCTATGTGGCGGACCTGGTCGGCAACACGTCCGACACTCTTGTCAGCAACGGTCCAGTGAATGTCAACGGCGGTGCGGCAGGCATTTTCAGTCTGAATGCGTCTGGCGTTACCAGTCCGGCCACTGTGTTCAAGCTCATCGACAACCTCACCGCCAATCCCATCAGCAATCCTTCGCTGACGAATGCGGTAGAGGGAAGCACGGCGGTAGTAAACGGAGTGAACGCAATCTACACCTATGCTGGCTTCGACGGAAACGATTTCACGCTCACGGCCGCTGGTAATCCGGTACTGGCCGGAACAGGCGCCCTCGAGGTCCGTCGGATTACTTCAGGCCCCACCGACGTGCTGCAGTTGCTGCAAGGGGGGGCGATCATCGACTCACGGCCGATTGGGGCATTCACTTCCTATCAGCTCACGGGTTCCGCCGCGGACGACACGCTCACGGTCAACTATGCCGCCAGTGGTGGCTTCTTTGCGAAGGATATCGTCTTTGATGCGGGGGCCGGATTTGACACTTTGATCGTGGAAGGGGGAACGTTTGGACGGGTGGTTTACAACTACACCAACGGCACGGATGGCGACATCCAGAATTATCAGGATGCGGCCGGCACGGTGTTGTTATCCACAATCACTTATACCGGTCTCGACCCAATCTTCAACACCGGCACGGCGACCAACCTGGAGTTCAACCTGCCCAATGTTGCCAACTTTGCGTCGTTAGAAGATGCCGGCGGCGGTATGTCTCGGCTGCGCAGTGCAGCTGCCGTTCCGACTTTTGAAATGACGTCGTTCGTCAATCCGGCTGCCGGCGGCTCGGTATTGATCAACGGCGGCACCGCGAACGACACGATTGCCGTGAATTCACTTCAGCCCACGTTCGCTGCTGCACTCACGATCGACGGCGCAACAGGCACAGACATCGTGGGTATCAACCGCGAGCTTGCGATCGGTGGCAACGTTGTTCTCACGGCTGAATCGATTCAGCTCAACCGCGCGAATCTCAATTCCACCGGCGGCACCGTCA
Organism: Pirellulaceae bacterium; assembly: GCA_041739545.1. GTDB lineage: Bacteria > Planctomycetota > Planctomycetia > Pirellulales > Pirellulaceae > JBGSNR01. Next base: position 49,552 of record JBGSNR010000045.1, read on the forward strand.
CGCTCAACGGCAATGTGCAACTCGGCGGCTACGCCCAGGCGGTTCTGGCGACCAACCCCACCACCTACTGGCGGTTCGGTGAAACGTCCGGCACAACGGCCGTCGATTCTACCGGGAATGGCAACAACGGCACGTATTTCGGAAGTCCTGCGCTCGGCGGAAATGGCGCCCTTGGTTCGGATACTAATCCCGGACTGAATCTTGATGGAGTGAATGACTACGCCTTGGGCACCATTCCAATCACACCAGCGTTCACCGTGGACCTCTGGGCTCGCTCAAACACAGCTACGTGGAATCAAAACGGCTGGATTGCAAGTGCTCGGGGGGCGAATGGCTTCATCATTCATCCCGATCAGTCATCGCGGCAGGTTCGTGCGTTTGTGGTGAATTCAAGCGGAGGAGTGGTCCAGATTGGTGCGTACACCCCCACCGAAATTACAGGCTGGCACCACTATGCATTGAGCTACGATCCGGCGACCACCACTGCCAAGTTCTATGTTGATGGCAACCTGGTGGTTAACAACACGACCGCAGCTATCCCCCGCGTTAGTGGGAACATCGTGGCCGCGGTCGGCTTCGATAACAATCTGGCTGGTCGCTTCGGCAACGGGGCCGTCGACGAGTTTGTAGTTTCGAATCGGGCGCTCACTGACGCCGAAGCTGCACAACGTTTCCAGGTTGGTGGCCCCAAGACCTTCAACGGAACCACGGATGCCATTCGCCTGCCTGCAGCTCAATTTGGTGCCTATCCAACCAGCGGCAGCACTAATGCTTATCAGGTTTCCTTTGAAACGTGGTTCAACTCCACCCAGAGCGGTGTGATTCTAGGACAAAACGTCGCGGGCGGCGTCCCCGGCGGACCAAGCCCCGGCGGCTTCGTTCCCGCGCTTCACCTGGGGACGGATGGTATTTTGCGTTCGTCAATGTTCTGGCACGGTAGTCAAGCTGCTCGAATTGCTTCGCCAACGTCTCTCAATGATGGTCAATGGCATCACGTTGCCGCCGTTTACAACAATGGCGTCGAGACGTTGTATGTGGATGGGCTTGCGGTGGGTTCACAAACATTGCCCGTCGTGGGTTATACATCTGCGTACGATTACCACCTGGGAACTGGTTTCACCGCAACCTGGGCTGCAGGCAATGGCGGCTGGCACTTTTTCAATGGCCAACTCTACGAGCCCCAGGTTTCTCTCACTCCTTTGACTGCTGCCGATGTCATGGCACGTTTCGCTGCCGGACAAACTGCCTCGCGCAGCAATTCACTGGTTACTTCCAACGCCGGCGTAACGATCAATGGCAACGTTTCAAGTGCCGTCGCCGGTCTGTATGGCTTGAATGTCAGCACCGGCAACGGTGCGGTGAATCTAAACGGAAACCTGGGTTCGGCAACCAATCAATTGGCCTTGCTCAATGTTACGACCACCGGATTGACCACCCTCGCCGGCAATGTGACGACCCTACCCGGCGTGCTCGGCGGAAGTGGGAACGTCAACTTCTCCGGCCCGCTGTCACTCGCTGCCGACTCCACTGTTTCAGCGGTCACGGGCGCAGTCACATTCGGTGGAACTGTCAATGGTGCTCAAGCTTTGACAGTGAATACCTCCGGCAATACGACGTTTCAAGGTGCTGTCGGCGGAGTGACTCCCCTTACAAGCCTCGCGACCGACGCTGGCGGGATCACTTTCCTCCTGGACGGAAGTGTGAGCACTGTCGCTGCTCAAAGCTATGGCGACGATGTTACAATTGCCGGCCCAACCACCACGTTCACTTCGAACAACGGGGCGAACATCAACTTCTCGGGTTCGATCGAGAACGCCGCGGGTGCTGCCGCCCTGGTGGTAAATGCCGGTAACACTGGAGATATCTCCGTCACTGGCACCATGGGCGGCGTCACAGCGCTTGCCAGTGTGAACATCATCGGGAATGGCATTACCCTTTCGGATGACGTCTTCACCACAGGCAACGTCACTCTCACTGGGCAGAATCAGGTCGCAATCGGAAACATCGATGCGGGGTCGGGGCTGGTTGCGATCTCCGCGAATGCCGATGGCTTAGGGGCTCAAAGCTTTTTGCAGACAATCGGCACTGCGATCCTCACCTCGGACAACACGGCCGCTGCCATCGGAATCGCAGTCGGCGGGACGGGAAATGCCTCGCTCGATACGCTCACTGCGGGTACGACGAGTGGCACCATCTCGATCACTGTCGGCGGCACAATTCTCGATCTCAATGCGAACGCCAACAACATCACCGCTGCCAATCTGGCGCTGCAAGCCGGTACGGGTATTGCGAGCGTAGGGAATCCACTGGGGACCACGGTTGCCAACCTCGAAGCACTCACCGTGACTGGTGGAATCGGCATCAGCAACACCGGCGCGTTGCAGATCGGCAATGTGACCGGCACGCTCAGCGGAGTTGATGTCACGGGTGCTTCCGGCGACATCAGCCTGACGGCAACCGGCTCCATCAGCGTGTCCCTTTTCAATGAAGACATGACTGGCCCGGGGAACATCACACTTAACGCCGTGGGCCCGACGAGCGATGTAAACACCGGCACCGCGGGCGGATTCGGCAGTGGGTCGATCAACGGCCTGGGGCCGACGTCGCTTGTCACCGTAACGGCTGGCCGCGATGTCAACATTGGCACCGCAACGCCACTCGATTACGGCGACATCTACAGCTCCGGTGCGATTCTCGTGACGGCGGGTCGCGATTTTGTGTTGCAACAGCATTCGTTTCTCGATGTTTATGGCGCGGGCTCAAACACTGTCAACGCGGGCCGCGACATCATTTTGTTGAACGATGGCAGCAACTCACGGCTGACGACGGCGGGCGGAGCGATTAGTCTCACCGCACAAAGGCATGTGGTGGTAAACGTGCAGGGAACGATTCCCTCGACTGTCGATTCGACCCAGGGGGGCACCTCACCGGCTGGCGCAAACGTGACAATTGTCGCCGTCACAGGGGACATCACCATCGGTGACGGCATTCAAGCCGGAACTGCTGGAAACATTGTTTTAAGCGCAACGGCCGGCTCAATCACCGATACGAATCTTGGCGATCCGTTGCAGGTCGTCGGAAATTCACTTGCGGCATCTGCCAGTACCGGAATCTCGTTGGCAACGTCAGTCAACATTCTCTCTGCCGAAAACACAACGAGCGGTAACATTCTGGTGAACAACGGCGCCGGTGGGCTCCTCACACTGACAAATCTGGCACCCGTGACCAGCCCCTTCGCCGTGGTCAACTCGGCAGTTGGTGGCACGGTGACGATCGTCAACAGCAGTCCGCTTACGATTGCTGCCCCAGTCATCGCGGCCGGCACCGTGACCTTGACCGCCAGTGACTCTGCCACGAACGATGTCGATCACTTGATTGTCGCTGCGACCGTGGAATCGACCACGGCAGACGTGTTTCTCAGCGCCGGCGACGACGCCACCATCAACGCGGCGGTCACTGCGGCGACCGATGTCACCATCAACGTCGACTACCTAACCGCGGACACGCTGGGCGCCACGGCCACCATCAACGCGGTCATCACCACGCCGCTGGGGAACTACACGTGCCTCAACGGCAACATCGAGGCCGATACGTTCGATCTGGCTCCGCAGTGCCCGACCGAGGTCCGCATCTTTGGCGATGACCCACCCGATGCACCCGGCGATGTGCTCAGCATGGACGTCACCTGATTAGGTGCGACGCTCAGCGCTCCCGGTTCAGTATTCACGTGTGCCGGGTCCGGCGACTGGACCTTTGCTGGCGGTTTACTGCCGGTGCGCTTCGGCAGCATCGAAAATCTGG
>JBGSNR010000048.1:0-281643 GCA_041739545.1 Pirellulaceae bacterium
TTCGCGGCCTGAATCGACGTAAGCTGGCCGAAGTGCAGCAGTTACTGAATCAACGTCCACGCAAGCGATTAAACTATCAAACCCCCGACGAAATCTTCACCGAATACTGCCAGCGGACACTTGTAACTTGACAGCGCCGCCAAGGTACTTGGCAAATAATTAATAACTTGTTATTATATTGAGATTAGTTGTCGTCGGGACGCTGCGCCGTTTTTTTCCTGGTAGGCACACCCTGTTCAAACCAGGATTTGACCACCTAGTCGGGTAGTTAACAGGCCTGTCGCGGAATTTTGACGAAAGAGCCTGATCTGAAAGAAGTTACGGGTGGTTGGAGAGCGCGCGAAGTGGTTTCCATTTGCGATCCGTCACCCCCTGTTCACTCGGTTTGCTAGCACTTCCAATCTCCGATGACCCCATTGCGCCCCTTTGCTAAACTACCCCGCTATGAATAAATCCAGGAATAAAGCTGGCAAGGCTAACGAGACGGCCGAGGCGACCACCAAAGCGCCGCCGCCGGATGGTACGCGCGAAACGATCGAGTCGATCGCGATGGCGATCATTTTGGCCCTCGTCTTCCGCAGTTTTGTGGCCGAGGCGTTTGTGATTCCCACGGGGTCGATGGCTCCCACGCTGGTCGGTCGGCATAAGGACGTTTTCTGTCCCGAGTGCGGCCATCGTTATCAGTCCGGGGCGAGCAACGAGTTGACCAAAGATGGTGCTTCGACGGGGCAGTTCGTGATTGCCACGACTTGTCCGTTATGTCGTTTGCCCTGGACGCTGGATCTGTACGATCAGCCGAACGATGCATCCTTCAGCGGCGATCGGATCATTGTGGGGAAGTTTGCCTATGACTTCGCAGACCCGAAACGCTGGGATGTGATTGTTTTTAAGTTTCCTGGCAACGCACGAGACAATTACATCAAGCGGCTCGTGGGACTTCCCGGCGAGACCATTCGGATTGTTGGTGGGAACATTTACGCGAAGCCGAAGGGCTCGAACGAATTTCGCATCGCGCGGAAACCGGCAGATAAGCTGAACGTGTTGCTGCAGCCGATCTGCGATTCGGAATATGTTTCGAAGACGATGCGCAATCTGAAATGGCCCGAGTATTGGTATTCGGTTCCGCCAGAAAACTCTCCTCCCGCTTCGGTTGCCAGCGAAGGAACAGCATCCTCCGCTGAAACATCCGATTGGGAAGTGCTTGACGGGGGGCACCAGTTTCGCCTGGCAAAAGCGAGCGATGATTTTCGCTGGCTACGCTATCGGCATTTGCTTCCTGATTCCAACGATTGGGAGTCGCTGCAAAATGGAAGCTTGCCCGCGGAACTTCCGCAGGCGGGATTAGTCACGGACTTCTACGCATACAACGCGTATATGTGGATTTTTGCTAATTCGCCGACCCTTCCACCCCGTGCCTATGATCCGAGCGAGTCGCCGATGGAGATTGTCGGTAAAGCGTTGTTCCCAGATGGGATGGGGATGCATTGGGTGGATGATTTGGCCGTCGATTGCGATGTGAACGTGCAAAGCAGCAGTGGAGAACTCGCGCTGGAACTGATTCGAGGCGGGGCCCATCACCGTTGCACGATCGACCTAGCGACGGGGAAAGCGCAGTTGGCGATCATCGCTGCCGATGGAACTGAGCAGCCGTTTGTCGGCGACGAAGAAGGAGCACAAGAAGCGTTCCATCCGACGGCTTCGACTACGGTCAAAGGGCCTGGCAGGTATTGCTTGAGGCTATCCAACGTTGATCATCAAATGTTGTTGCAGGTGGATGGCAGAGAGGTGAAATTCGATCAGCCCACCAGTTATCGCAGCCCGGAACTGATTAAGCCTTATTGGTCGCCGCAAGATCCGGGTGATTCCGAACCGGCATTGATTGGCTTGCGCGGCGGAACGGCTGAAATCGAACGGCTCGCAGTGCTGCGCGACAAATACTACATCGCCACGGATAGCAATGCGCATAACGGCGATTACACCGGTGCGCTAGAGCAATTGATTCAGGACCGCCGGGAGCTACCGATCTCGGCAACGCTTTCGCAGCCTGACAGTTGGGACGGAGCCGAGATGTTCCTGATGCGGCGGACCGTGGAGTTCGAAATTGCGGACGACGCGTTTTTTCCCTTGGGAGACAACAGCCCGCAAAGCCAGGATGCACGCGTCTGGGCGAATCCCTATCGTCGTTCCCCCCTGGATCGCAATGTTCCCAATCCGCTGTACCACTTTGTGGATCGTGACCTGCTGGTGGGAAAAGCAATGATTGTTTATTGGCCGCACGCTTGGAATCGCCCCTTTTTGTGGCCCAATTTCTCGCGCATGAAATGGATTCGCTGACGGACCTGCCCGCACAACTCAAGCACACGGATGTGTCATGGAGATTCTACGAAGCGAAGGATTGGTAAAAACCTACGGCACGCGACGCGTTGTCGATGGGGTGGGGTTTTACGTCGATCAAGCGGAAGTGGTCGGCTTGCTTGGCCCTAACGGTGCGGGAAAGACAACCAGTTTCCGCATGACTTGCGGGATGATCGAGCCCGATCAGGGCAAAGTTACGCTGCAAGGAATCGACGTCACCAACTGGCCGATGTATAAACGCTGCCAACGCGAAGGGGGCATGGGATACCTCGCTCAGGAAGCCTCGGTCTTTCGCAAGCTGACGGTCGAACAGAACCTGCTCTGCGTGATGGAACTCTTGCAGATTGGACGCACGCAGCGGAAAGCCCGTTGTGACGAACTGCTCGAACAGTTCAAGATTTCGCACATTCGCAAGTCGAAAGCCGGATCGCTTTCTGGCGGTGAACGGCGGCGGCTGGAGATCGCGCGCTGCCTGGTGAGTGATCCCAAAATCATCCTGCTCGACGAACCCTTTACGGGAATCGATCCCGTCACGGTGCAGAGCATTCAAACCATTATTCGTGATTTGAAGGCCCGCGGCATTTCAATTTTGATTACCGACCACCAGGTCCGCGAGACGTTGCAGATCACCGATCGCAACTACATCGTCATCAAGGGACAGGTCGAAGCGCACGGCAGTGCCGAAGAAGTGGCTTCGAACGAAACCGTCCGTCGGTTGTACTTCGGCGACGCGATGGATATGCCCGGCATCGGCCCGCCTGCACCGCATCGCCGTCCGGTTCGAGGAACATCTACCGCTGGGGCATCGGCGCCAGCGACGAGTGCCGGCAAGAGCATTGTTATCAAGTCGCGTCAGCCGCGACGAGTTTCGCTGCATGATGAAGATACGTTAGGCGAAGAGTAGAGCCTCGAAAGCTGCAGGCGACCTTTACATAATCGACAGCGGATTCTTTCGCTCTTCCAGCGTGCCGCGCGTCACACCGACGCGATTGGTCGCGCGTAGCAGGCTCCAAACATCTTTGCCGGTGACTTTACCAGCAAGCAGTTGCTGATACAGATCGAGCACCTGAGTTAGCTCGCTGCCGGTTTCTTCGAGCAGTTCGATGCGGAAAGATCGCACGCCGCGCGTCAGCAGTTGCGGCACTAGTTCGGCACCACTTTGCGGCACCGCATTAAATAGCGTGTTGCGGCAACCGACATCAGCTTTCAGCGGATGCTCGACGCCGATGCGATCGCGGAGTTCCACGCGATGCACATCGCAAGGTCGGCCGCAGTTCGTCTTGTTTGTCCCCGGCGACATCACCGAGCAGAAGACACAGTGCTCCATGTGGAACAGCGGCATGTGCTGATGCAGCACCACCTCCAACCACTGCGGCGGAACTGCGTCGACCAGTTCCAAAAGCTGTTCGCGATTGAGATCGTAGGAGGGCGTAATCCGCTGCGGACCGCGCGACCACAGCCAATCGGCTGTCAGCTCGTTCGCGGCATTGAGCGAGAAATCGCAGACGACCGGTAAGCCTTGTTGCGGGAAGTAACTCAGCCCGGCGAGATTGCGAACGAGCACACCGTCCGCTCCCTTCTTCGCGATCAGCTTAAAAATCCCCATCTCGTCTGGCTTTTGAATTCGCGGCGTGGCGAGCCAGATGCGGCCGCCGACGGCATGCACGTGTTCGACGGCCTGGCGATACTCACGAATATCGGCGAAGTCGGCGTAAACATCGCGAATGCCGGCGGCAAGAACTTCGGCGAGTTGCGGAAGAGAACGCGTAAGAACGAACAAAGTAGCAGGCAAACTCCGTGTGCCGTCCGCAGCACTAGCACTAAATGTTGATTCCACCCGCAGTTGTTCGAGTGCATTGAAATTGATGCTGCGAGGCGGTAACGCTTGCGAGAACGCCTCCAATGCTTCAATCATCGCGTGTCGCAACTTGCCCAGCACGCTGAAGGGTGCCATCGGCTTGCCGATAATGTTTGCCTCGACTCGCTCCAGTTCCCACGGCGTGCCACCCAGCCTACCCAATTGATCCGCCAGTGTTTCAGCCGACAGCGCATGCTTGTTCGCTTCCGCCAAAGGCTCTTCCGATTGCAGACGAACCTCGCGGCCATTTGGTAACCGGACAACCAAACGTAGCGGTTGCCCCACCTCTGCTTCCGCCGCGATCACCAGTGGCTGGCGTCGCACCGGCTTTTCCCCCGTGTACGATTTCCGCAAGCGGCGCGTCAGTTCCGGATCATCGGTTTTGAATACACGTTGCCCCGGCCAAATCTGTTCCCAGTCGAGCGAATCGTGCCCGAAGGTCAATTCGACGATGTTGCCGATCGCACCCGCTTCGGCCGAACGTCCCTGCACGATCACATCGTAAACGCGGCCTCCCTGTTCGTTGTCTTCCGCTTTGCCGCTATCGAACGCCAGTCCATCGCCGCGTTTGATCGTCGATTCCAACTTCAATCTCACCCGGCCATGATTCACCGCCAAGATCGATCCTAGGAGCACGCCGCGCTTGGAAGAACTAATCGCCGGCACGAGCATTTTGTGATCGCACCCTTCCAGCCAGCCGTGCGAAAATCCGCGCGAGAAGGAAAGCTCCATCTCTTCGACATCTTGTCGCGAGAACTGTGCCGCCCGACCTTGCCAGGCTTCATCGATGGCCTTGCGATAGTGCCGCGTGATGTTGGCAACATACTCAGGCGACTTCAACCGCCCCTCAATCTTGAACGAGCAAACCCCCGCGGCAATCAACTGCGGAACCAGATCAAAGGCGGCCAGATCTTGCGGGCTAAGCAGGTACTTTTGCTCTCCCAGGTCGCGATCGACGCCGTCCACAATCAGATCGTACGGCAAGCGACACGCCTGGGCACATTGCCCACGGTTCGCACTGCGACCGCCGAGCGATTCGCTAGTCAAGCATTGGCCGGAGTAGGCGACGCACAGCGCCCCATGCACAAACGTCTCGATGGGCATTGCCGTCTGCGAGTGAATCTGCGTAATTTCGTCGAGCGACAATTCACGCGCCAACACCACTCGCTCGCAGCCCAATTCTTCTGCCAGCGCGATGCATTCGCTGCTGGTGAGCGTCATCTGCGTGGAAGCATGGACGGCTAATTCCGGGCAGATCGCACGGGCCAGTCGCAGCACTCCAATGTCTTGCACCAAAATCGCATCGATCCCCGCGGCCGCGATCTGCTGGATCAATTCCGCGACTGCCGGCAACTCGCTGGGAAAAGCGAGTGTGTTGAGGGTGACGTAACCCTTCACGCCGCGACGATGCAGGGTGCGGGCGATTTCTGGTAGTTCCTCGGCGTGGAAGTTATGGGCTCGCGCTCGAGCATTGAAGCCGCAGTCGAGCCCAAAATAGATCGCGTCCGCCCCATTTTCGATAGCTGCTTTGAGGCAATCCCAGTCACCGGCCGGCGCAAGGAGTTCCGGACGTGCCGCGGCAGCAGGGACGGAAGTTTCGACGGGGGTGGGTGTGCTGTACATTATGTTTATCCTATCAGCCATTCAGGAATCTTGCAGGTTAGCGATTCAAGGCGTCGACCATGGAAAGAGGGGCAACTGCCCAGTGCGAGGATAGGTTCTACGAATTTCAAGACGCATTCATGCTCGTACCTCGCCAAATCCAATCACTTGTTGTTCACAGTTCTGTCCTACTGCTTCTTTTGGCTTGCGGCTGCCTCTCCCGTTCCCCGTCCGATCAGCCGCCCGAATTGATCTACGGCAGTCGGGGTCAATCCGACGGCAAGTTCTTCAAGCCCCGGGCCGTGGCCATTGATAAAGAAGATCACCTCTACATCGTCGATATGACCGCCCGGATTCAGGTCTTTGATCGGGACGGCAAGTTCCTTCGCAGTTGGCAAACCCCCGATTCGACGAACGGGCGACCTTCTGGCTTAGCCTTCGATCGCCAAGGCAACCTCCGTGTCGCAGACACGCATTACTTCCAAGTCCTCGCCTACACGCCGCAAGGGGAACTGCTCGAAAAGCTCACTGTCGGCGGCACATGCGGCTTCAAACCAGGCGAGTTTCAGTTCGTCACTGATTTTGTCGAAGACTCCCAAGGAAACTTCTATATTTCGCAATACGGCGAATTCGACCGCATTCAAAAATTTGATAAGAACGGCAAGTTTCTGCTCGACTGGGGTGCTCACGGCAAAGAGCCCGGGGAATTCCTCAGGCCGCAGAAAATGGATATCGACGAGCACGATTGCGTCTGGATTGCCGATGCCGCCAATCATCGTGTCCAGGTTTTCGACGCTCGTGGCAAGCAGGCGAAGCTCATCAAAATCTGGGGCGAAGAAGGGCACGACATAGGGCAGTTGCGATATCCGTACGATATTCTGCTAGAAGGCGAATTTGTTTACCTCTGTGAATTTGGCAATCACCGGGTGCAAAAATTCACGCGGGACGGCCAATCGGTTGCCTGGTGGGGGCGAAATGGCCGGAAAGAGGGAGAACTGGACCAGCCGTGGGGAATGGTTCGGGACTCACGGGGGCGCGTTCACGTTTTAGACAGCTATAATCATCGAGTGCAGCGGTTCCGACTTTAGCTCCTCAGCATCTGTCAGCAAACTATGTACGGCTATCAGATTGCGTTCAATCAACCCAGCTACCTGCTGCTGCTTTTCTTGCTGCCGCTCTTGTGGCTATTTAGCTATCGCAGTCTGTCAGGTTTGGGGCCCGTCCGAAGAATATTCGCACTAGGTTTGCGAACGCTCGTCTTGGTGCTGATGATCTGCTGCCTGGCCGAAGTGCAATGGCAGCGGGCGAGCGACCGGCTAACGGTCTTCTACTTGCTCGATCAATCGGAAAGTATTCCGCGGCCGACGCGTGAAGCGATGCTGAACTACGTGATGGAAGAAGTGCGACTCCATCGCCGAACTAGCGTTGACGGCCAAGGAGGAGATCGGCCGGGGGTGATTATCTTCGGCCGCGAAGCCCTGATTGAGTCGCCACCGTTTGATGACGAAATCCGCACCATCGGCAAGCTCGATAGTCTGATCGATCTGCGCACCGATGCCACCAACATCGGGGCGGCGCTTAAGCAGGCGCAGGCTTCGTTTCCCGAAGACACTGCCAAGCGCATCGTCATCATCAGTGACGGCAACGAAAATCTGGGTGACGCCCAAACCATTGCCCGGTCGCTTGTTGAACAAGGAATTGGCATCGACGTGGTTCCAATTCGTCTCGACTCGCGCTCGGAAATCGCCGTCGAGGCCGTCCGCATCCCGGCCGACATTCGCCGTGGCACGCCGAGCGAACTGCGCGTGATCGTGAACAATTACAAAGAGCCGACCGCGACCGACAGCGGAACCGTGACGGGGCGTGTGCGGCTGACCATGAAGCAGGGGCAACAGGAGCAATTGCTGGCGGAAGTTCCCGCGACCTTGCCGCCGGGAAAAACGGTACTTCCGTTTCAGCACACGATTGAAGCGCCCTCGAGCTACACGTTCCGGGCGGACTTTGTGCCCGACGTTGCGGCCGAGGACTTCATGCAGCAGAACAACTCGGCCACCGCGTTCACCCATGTGCGGGGCAAAGGGCGAGTGCTGCTGATTGAAGATTGGGAGCATCCGGGCGAGTTCAATCGGCTGGTCGATGCGCTCGGCAAGCAAAATTTAGAAGTGGAAGTGATGCAGAGCAATCGGCTTTATGCCAGTCTGGCCGAACTGCAAGGTTACGACTGCGTTGTGCTCGCCAACCTTCCGCGGGCAAGTGGCGGCGCGGCAGACGACGCGGCTTCGTTCAGCGATGAGCAGGTCAGTATGCTCGTACGCAATACTGAGCAAATGGGGTGCGGCATCGTGATGGTTGGCGGCGATCGTTCTTTTGGTGCCGGCGGCTGGTCCAATACGGAACTTGAAAAAGCGATGCCGGTCGATTTTCAAATCCGCAACGACAAAGTCAAAGCGGTCGGCGCGCTTGTGATGATGATGCACGCGTCGGAACTCGCACAGGGAAACTATTGGCAGAAGGTAATCGGCGAAGAAGCCTTGAAAGTCCTTAGCCCGGCCGATTATTGCGGCGTGATTCACTGGGATGATTTCACTTCCAAAGACGATTGGTTGTGGAAGGGAGGACTGACGCGCATCGGCAATCAGCAGAAATCAATGCTCGCCGCCATGCAGCGGATGCAACCGGGGGACATGCCCGATTTCGACCCTGCCATGCGCAAGACTTATACAGCTCTCTTCAATAATCCCGCCGCCGTGAAGTTGGCGATTGTCATTAGCGACGGCGATCCTTCCCCTCCCGATCCAAAAACGATTCGCCTGTTCTCTGCCGCCAAAATTCCGATCACCACCGTTGCGGTCGGCACGCATGGTCCGGCGGGCAGCACGCCGTTGCAACAGATTGCCAGTTCCACCGGGGGCAAGTACTACGTCGTTACCAATGCCAAAGCTTTGCCTCGCATCTTCCAGATCGAAGCTCGCAAAGTTGCGAAGCCGCTGGTCTTCGAACCGGAGGGTGGTCTGCAGCCGCAGATCGTTGACAGGTCGCATGAAATCTTGAACAGCATCGACAGCCTGCCCGCGTCGCGCGGGTTCGTAATGACGACGCTGAAAGAGAATCCACTCGTCGAAGTCGCCATTCAATCACCCAAACCGGCGAATAGCCCGGAGAATTCCACCTATCTAGCAACTTGGACCTATGGCGCTGGTCGCACGGCTGTCTTCACTTCCGATGCCGGGAACAAGTGGAACGACGAATGGATGAAATGGGATGGCTATGAAAAGTTCTTCAGCCAAATGGTTCGCTGGGCGATGCGCCCCGTCAATCAGGAAGGGAAGTTTTTAGTCGCCAGTGAATACAAAGATGGCCGAGTGCGTGTGGTCATCAACGCGCGTGACAAAGAAGATGAGTACCTCGACAACTTGAATTTCAATGTCGTCGGTAGCGGGCCGGAGCTGGAAACAATTCGCTTCCCGATCAAGCAAGAAGGGCCCGGCCGATACGTGGGTGATTTTCCTGCCGACGAAGCAGGCAGTTATCTGCTGGCGATCAGTCCGGGCCGGGATGCGGAAGGGAATGATTACGCTCCGATTCTGAGCGGCGTTACGGTTCCCTATTCCTCGGAATATCGGGAGCGAGAATCGAACCAGGCTCTGCTGTTAACGCTGGCCAGCTTGCAACCCAAGGGGGGCGAAGCGGGGCAAGTGATCGAAGGTGACTTGGCTAACAACAGCTTGGAAGAGATGCTGAAGATCGATACATTCCGCCCGACTTTGCCCAAAGCGATCAGCAGTCACGATGCCTGGCCCGTCTTCCTCCTGATTGCGGCCGGCCTGTTTTTCGGCGATGTTCTTGTCCGGCGGGTCCAGATGCACGTCGCTTGGATCGGTACTGGCTTGGCTCACCTGTGGAATCGAATGCGTGGCCGCGAAGAAGTCTCCGCCGACACGCGGATGGATCGACTTCGCAGCCTGAAGGCCAAGGTGGGCGAAGAACTGGATACCCGCCGTGCGGCCACTCGCTTCGATCCCCAGGCCGATGCCGACGTTCCGCAGCGCTCGCTGGACGAAGCACTCGCCGATGCCGGCGCCGAAGGAGGCGCGGCCCCTCCGCCGCGACCAACGACGCAACAATCTGGCCCGCATGGCCCGGAAGAAAACACATATACCGAACGACTGCTCGCGGCAAAGAAGAAAGCAAAGAAGGATTTGCCGAAGAGCGACGACAACCCAACTTAAACTCCCAGCTCCAACTCTAGCCCCAGCCCTACCCCATGAGTCTTGGCGAAACGATGCAGCAGCAAGCGGAAGAATTCCGCACCCGGTACAACGCCGTCCGAGGTGAAATCGGCAAAGTGATCGTCGGGCACGACGATGTCGTGCATGGCGTCCTCACCGCCCTCTTCATCGGCGGCCACTGCCTGCTCGAAGGGGTGCCCGGCCTCGGCAAAACGATGCTGGTCCGGACCCTGGCAGAAGTCCTCGACCTGCAATTCAATCGCATCCAATTCACCCCTGACTTGATGCCCTCCGACATCCTCGGCACGAACATCATCAACGAAGATGCGACCGGTCGCCGTGTCTTTGAGTTTCAAAAAGGGCCCCTCTTCACCCAGATTTGTCTCGCCGACGAAATCAACCGAGCCACGCCAAAGACGCAGTCGGCCATGCTCGAAACGATGCAGGAAGGAACGATCACCGTCGCCGGCAAACGGTATGAACTCGATAAGCCGTTCTTCGTAATGGCGACGCAGAATCCCATCGAGCAAGAGGGAACCTATCCCCTGCCCGAAGCCCAACTCGATCGCTTTTTGTTCAAGCTTGTCGTCGGCTATTCCAGCAAGGATGAACTGACGACGATCATCGATCGCACCACCAAAGGGATTCACATCCAGCCAACGAAAGTGATGGATGGCAGTGAAATTCGGAAGTGGCAAAAGCTGATTCGCGAAGTGATCATCGCGCAGCATGTGCAGGACTACATCGTCCGCCTGATCCTGGCCACGCATCCGCAAGGGCCGTACGCCTTGCCGATCACTAATCAGTATCTTCGCTGGGGTTCTAGTCCGCGCGGTGCGCAGACACTGGCTTTGGCGGCGAAGGTTCGTGCTCTCCTCGAAGGGCGTTACAACGTTAGTTTCGAAGATGTCCGGCGCGTCTTCCTGCCGGCGATGCGGCATCGCGTCATCCTGAATTTCGAAGCGCTGGCCGAAGGGATGGAGCCCGACCAAGTGCTGCTCGAAATCCTGCAAAAGCTGCCGGAAAAAGGGGAGGATGCACCCGTGCGTGCTTCGGTGGCGTAGCTCACTTATTCGCGACTTCGTTTCGTCATTCACTACACACTTGCTCGCTTCATGCCCCCTACCATCTCCACCGATCTGCTGCCGCCATCGCTGCTGGCTCAACTCGAACGCCTCGAGTTGGTCAGCCGCAAGATCTTTCGCGGCAGGATGAAAGGGGAACGCAAAAGCAAACGGAAAGGGCAAAGCGTCGAGTTCGCCGACTTCCGACAATACGTCTCTGGCGACGATCTGCGTTTTCTGGATTGGAGTCTCTACGCCCGGCTCGACAAACTCTTCCTCAAACTTTTTCTCGAAGAAGAAGACCTCCACTTCTATGCCCTGATCGACACCAGCGCTAGCATGGATTTCGGCGAGCCAAGCAAATTGCAAGTCGCCAAGCAGTTGGCCGCTTCGCTCGGCTTCATCGGCTTGTGTCGCGCGGATCGCGTTCGGATCGAAACCTTGGGTACTTCGCCACGCACCCCCGGTCCGGTTTTGCGTGGTCGCCAAAGCTTGTGGCGGATGACCGACTATCTCAACAAGATCGAACCCGGTGCCAACGTCTCTCTGCTGGAAGGAGTCAAAAACTTCTGCCTGCGGAACACCGGCAAAGGAGTGCTCGTTCTCATCACCGATCTAATGGATAAGGCCGGTTACGATCAGGCGCTCCGCTATTTGGTTGCGCAGCAAATGGATGTCTACGTTCTGCATGTAATGTCGCCTGAAGAGCTCGATCCCGATCTGAAAGGAGATCTCAAACTGGTCGATGTTGAGGACAACGACATGGCCGAGATCACCGTCAGTCGGCCTCTCCTGGATCGTTACAAGCGCACACTCGCCGCGTTCATCGATGGAGCCCGCGACTTCTGCACGCGCCGCGGCATGACCTACCTGATGACCAGCACCGCGACCCCTGTCGACCAGATCATCGGCAACTACCTCCGTCGCCGCGGCCTGGTGCGGTAGCGTTCCGTTGGGACACTGCGCTACTTGCGAATCGTCCGCCGCGCGGTCAGTTCCAGCAGCGCAACGAGCGAGAATTGGCACAACATGAGCAAAGTCAAGATCGCGGCTCCGAACGTATCGACGCGATGTAGTAGAAAACCGGCCAATCCGCTAATCGCTGTCACTAAATAGATGACAAGCACCGCCCGCGGACGGGTGAAACCCAGGTCCACCAATCGATGCGAAAAATGGTTGCGATCCCCTTCGAAGGGACTTTTCCCGTTGGCGATCCGGACGCCAATCACCGTGAGCATGTCGTACAGCGGCACCGCCATCACAAATAGCGGGGCCAAAATCGCATGTTTGTGGGCACTTTGATAACCGGTGTAACTAGCCAGGAGTGTCGCCGCTGCCAGGAGAAAGCCGATGAAGTAGCTCCCGGCATCCCCCATGAAGAGCTTTGCCGGAGGCCAGTTGTGACACCAAAAACCAAAGGCCGCTCCTGCCACGACCAACGCCAGTCCCGCAACAAATAGTTGCGGGCCCGTTGCGTCCGGATTGGGACCAACGAGCAAGATCGCCGCTAAAAAGGAACCGCATAGCACGGCCACGCCCGACGAGAGGCCATCCATGTTGTCGAGCATGTTAAAAGCATTCACCAGCGCCACGATCCAAAAGACCGACATCGCGGTGGTCCAGAGCGGCAGTGCAATGAACGCCGTCAAACGCAAGTTGGGAATCAGCACCACGCAAATTCCCGCCACCATCAATTGCACGAACAGCCGCAGGCGCCAGTTGAGCCCGCGGATGTCATCGCACAAACCTAGTGCGGCCAACACCGCTCCGCCCCCCAGCAGAATCCATAGTTTGGTTGCCTGCGACCAAACACCTGCCAGGTGGGGCTTCGCAAACTCGGGAATGGCCTGGGCCACGGATGGCGAAGTCTCAGCCAACCACAATCCAATGATTCCCAGCCCGAAAACCATCAGCACCGCGCCGGCAATGGCGATGCCACCTCCCAGAGGCGTCGGCCGGCGATGCGCCTTGCGTCCCCCGGGGCGATCGACAAACCCGATCCTCGGCGCCCAGACGCGGGCCAGCCAGCCGAGAAAATACGATAAGTTCGCAGCCAAGGCAAACGCGGCAAACACGAAGAAAACCAGTTCCGCTGCGATCATGGTTCACCGCTGGCATTCGTTCACAGGAATATTGCAACAAAAACACCGCTTTTTTCTGGCCCCGTTTTGTCGCAAAAGTCGGTTTTCGTCGGGTTTTAGCGACAATTATTGCAACATAAGGTCGTTTTAGTGCAATTTGTTGCACGTTTTGGTGCTGCTCAATTCCAGTGCTGCAACAACGCCCGCAAACATCAATACGCCCCAAAAAAGCCGCGAACTCCCACAGGAAGTGTACTCACAAGCATTCATTTTTCCAATAAAAGATAATAAATATTGCAGTAGTTGTGCAAATCAGGCGACGCTTGGCACAACGCCCCTTGGCGATCAAGATTAAAGATTCGCCCGCATGAGTTCCCGGCAGCGGCTGAAGAACTGATGATAGTCCTCGCGTTGATAGTCGGGATAGGTCCACGGGCGAGACTCCCAGCGGCCGTGATAAAAAGACAAAGTCACTTCGGCATAGATGCCATCGCGCAGATACAAACGATGGTCGCGGTCCTTGGTGGTGGCGAGGACCAGCTTCGCTTCGGTCAGATAGCCGGGATCAAGATTCAGGGGTCTGTCTTCTAAATGGGTGTTCAATAACTTGTGCTCCTCTTCCCAGCCATTCGTCGCGATTTTCCAGTCGGCCAACGCCGCCGGGTCTAGCAGGGGGAGGAACACCAGAAACATCTTCTTCAAACTGGGCCCCATTGTTTTCTCGTAGTAGGCCGTCTCGCTAAAATCGAACAGGTCGCTGGCCAGCGCTTCGCTGCCAAAATACTTCCCAGCCCGTTCGCGTCCCCACTGCAGCGCGTCGTCGTGACGACTGAAGAGTGCCAAGAGGGGCAAGACAGGTCGTGGCGGCAAAATCTGGCCCATAGGGGAGGAAGGGGGTCGGAGGTCGGGGGGCAGGGATCGGAAAAGAAATAGCAGCAAGGCAGTTACCAGTTTTAATCAAAACCTCCTCCGCCTGCCTGCCGCCTTCTCCCTCCGACCTCTGACCCCTGATCCCCGCCCCCTATTTCTCGCCGTAAATCGTTTCCAACACTAACCTTACACGACATTGTGAAAAAAAACACGAATTACCCCGCCACTCCGTTGACCACCTGCGGACCCTGGTTTACATTCACGCTATCCAGTCGTGCGTAGATGCTATTTTCGTAATTTTCGGGCGACTGGCGCGATAATCAGCCCCTAGCTTGCTCCTTGGAAGTTCCTCCCCCGCACAAAAATTCGCCTCTCGGCCTGGCCCTGGAATGGGTCGGACGAATCGTGGCAATCGGCTTGTTGATGGTGCTCCCCATTTTGGGTGGCAACTATCTGGACAGATGGTGGGAGACCAATTTTCTTGGCATGATCGGCCTGATCTTCGGATTTGTGGCAGGGCTTACTTCCCTTTTAGTGATGACCGGAGTTTGGTCTGGCCGGCGAAAATAAAGTTCCGCTCCAGGTCCGTCCGCCAGTGAAACCGCTGGTGCAGGCCTGCTTGATCCTGGGGCTGATCCTGTTTTCGCTGGTGCTCCTGACGGCAGCCTATGGCTACTCTCAGTATCAGGCTCGCGGCGCTATTGCTGCGGTGGTGGCGGGATTGGTTTGTGGCGTTCCGGCCCTGGCGGCTTTGGTGGTGACGGTTTGGTTCGCAGGTGGGCCACTAGCACTTGGCGGGA
Organism: Pirellulaceae bacterium; assembly: GCA_041739545.1. Lineage (GTDB taxonomy): Bacteria > Planctomycetota > Planctomycetia > Pirellulales > Pirellulaceae > JBGSNR01. Next base: position 14,860 of record JBGSNR010000048.1, read on the forward strand.
CATTGGCAGGGACAGGGCTTCGCACTGGCGGTCCGCTGCTCGGGTTGTTGCTTGTGCGCGGATTGGCTCCCGAGTTAGAGAATGCCGGATTTGTCACGATGGTGTTGATTCTGTATTTGGTCGTTCTATTGGTAGAAACGGTTCTCGCGGTTCGGTTGTCAAAGCCGAAACTCGCGTCGTCGGCATAGAAAACAAACGCAGCGGATGATCTGATGTCTGACCCCGTCCTTCACATCAAAGACAGCTACTACTTCGATGTTCCGAAGTTTCTTTACCCTGCTGCCTTCACAACGCGTGAGAAATTTCCCGAAGTATGGGGACAACTCGATCCCGAGTTTCAGGCTTGGGAATTTGAGAAGATGATTCACTCGCTTACTAGCATCGTAGGTACGATTCCAGGTGAGAGTGAGCTGCGACATTCTTGGGAGCATTGGCAGCATGCCGATCATGCTAATTTTGCCAAGCCCTTTGACGAGTATTTACGCGAGGGGCGTGCGTCGCACCAAGCCGCCTTTCAAGCGTGGAAGGATAAAGAATTGGCTGCTGGAAAGGATTCGCAAACACTCTCCCGAATGAGTTTGGCGGACTTTCTGCAAGACGATGCAGCAAGCGTCAGTGTTGCGAGCCCTGAACTTAAGTGGTTTTCGATTGCCATGGACGATGCGTCCAAAGAGCAGAAGTGGAACGACACGCTCGCGAAGTCTGCTTACTGGAAAGCCTATGTTGCTGATGAGAACGCGCCTGAGTGGAGTCGAGGCAAAATAGACGCTTACAATAGCCACCTATCCGGGAAGATTTTGATCCCACAGGTTTTCGGCGCGAAACTCCGTAACTTGTATGAGCCGGACTACACCCACAGCCTGGCGCCAGCAATCAGCAAATTCATGATCATCGAGTTCTTTGTGGCTCTGATCATCATCTTGGTGTTCGGCTGGGTTGGGAATCTTGTTCGCACTGGTAAGCCCCCTAAGGGTGCGATGTGGAACTTGCTGGAAGTCTTCTTGCTATTTATTCGTGATGCCGTGGCTCGCCCGGCAATCGGGGCCGACCACAGCGACCACAGCCATGACCGCCATTCGAGTGCAATAGATGGTCCGCCCCATGACCATGAGGAAACCGCGGGTGACGGGCATCGGCATGCTCAATCTACTCATGCTCATGACACTCACCACACTTCCTATGCACTCGCCGATCGTTATGTGCCGTTGCTATGGACGATCTTTATGTTCATCCTCGGCTGCAACTTGTTTGGGATGTTACCTTGGATGGGTAGCCCGACTGGTTCATGGAGTGTGACACTCGCCATGGCTTTAACGACTTTTGCGGCAGTTGTCATCGCTGGTGTTTCACAGTTCGGGCCAGTCGGATTCTTGTTCAATCTTGTTCCTACGATGGACATTAAAGGCCCGCTTGGGTGGTTGATAAAGGGAATGATTTTCGTCATCGAAGTAGTTGGGTTATTAATTAAGCACGTCGTGCTCTCCATTCGCCTTTTAGCAAATATGGTGGCTGGCCACTTGGTGCTATTGGGAATCATGGGCATTACGTTTAGCACGGCCTCTGCCGCCTATTTCACGCAGCCCGATACGCCGGGGATCTTGTACTGGATTTCCGCCGTTTGTTCAGTATCTGGATCGGCGGCATTGAGCATCATGGAAATTTTTGTTGCGTTTCTGCAAGCGTATGTGTTTACTTTGCTGTCAGCGCTCTTTATCGGGTCCGCAGTGCATAAGCACTAAAGACACGCCTAGGGCATTTACGTTTTTTGTTTCAGTATCTGTAGAGGAGTTTCCCACGTGTACAAGTTGGCTTCTTATCTCGGGATGGGCGTGTTTGCATTGCTGGCGTTGGCGACCCCGGCCATGGCGCAGTCTGCAGGCGGTGGCTTTTCAATCAACTTCGGTGCTTCATTCGGCGTAGGCCTCACTGTGATCGGTGCTGCCTATGGAATCGGTAAGCTTGCCTCAAGCGCATATGAGAGCATGGCCCGCCAGCCTGAAGTGGCTCCGGCGATCAACACCGCAATGATTATTGCTGCTGCTCTTATCGAAGGTTTCACACTGTTCGCACTCGTGATTTTCTTTATGGGCATCAAGGGTTAGTTTTCAATTCGCATCGGTGTTTGACCGCTTACGCGAGGCTTATTGTGAGCACTTCGTCTTCGTTTTTTTCGTTTGCGTGGCTTGGGGTTTTCTTGGCCGCCACGGTCGCCATAGCTGCTGATGAGCCGGCCGATAAAAAGGCAGATACAGCACATGCCAAATCTGCCGAGGAGAAGTTGTCTACCGAGCATGATGATCATGCAGCAGGCGGGCACCATGATCCCAGCGACTTAGGGCATGGTAATGGGACCGCAACTATTGGTTCGCCAATTGATTTCCGGTTCGACTTGGCCGTTTGGACGTTTGTAGTCTTTCTGCTATTGGTGATAATCCTCGGCAAGTTTGCTTGGGGACCGATCGCCAGTGGATTGGAAAAGCGCGAGCGGGGAATTGAAGAAAAGATCGACGCAGCGACTCGCAGTGCGGAAAAAGCCGCGGAGCAGTTACGACTGTACGAAGCCCGACTGGCTGCCGCCAACGAAGAGGCTCGGCAGATTGCGTTGCAAGCGCGGGCCGATGCGGAGGCAGCCAAGGAGCAAATGCTGACCGAAGCCAAGGCACTGGCGCAGCGAGAACGGGAACGAGCTGTGGCAGACATTGCCACCGCCAAGAATGTTGCTCTGCGGGAGATCGCAGAGAAGAGTGTGAACACCGCAGTTGCTCTGGCGGGGAACATTGTGAAGCGGGAAATCAAGCCGAACGATCATGCCCAACTAATCCGCGATGCTATGGAGAAATTTCCTAGCGCGAACTAGTTGTTGAAACTAGCAGCGGGGAGCAATCACCATGGCGGAAGCAACGGAACGCTCGAACAGCTTTGATGCCGGACGGCAACACCTGGGAAAGGTCTATGCCCAGGCAATTCTGGGTGCCGCAGGTTCCGGGAAAGAAGCGACTCAGATTGTTGAAGAGTTGGAATCGTTGGTGAGCGACGTTTTGGTCAAAGTGCCAAAGCTTTGGATGGTGTTTAGTTCACCGCGGATCGACGTTGCTGAAAAGGAACGGCTGCTCGATAAGGCATTCGGCAAGAAGATGTCTCCTGTGTTGTTGCGATCGCTAAAAGTGATGGCTCGGCATGGTCGGCTCGACTGTCTTTCGTCGGTCGCTAAAGCAGCACGCCACCTATACAACGAACAGACTGGTCGCGTCGAGGTCGTCGTGCGGACAGCGCATCCCCTGGATCCGGCCTTGCAGAAAAATATCGTCGCCAAGCTGACAGAGAAGCTAGGGCGCGAAGTGGACTTGCGGAGCGAAGTGCGGCCCGACTTGTTGGGCGGGCTCGTTGTTAAGGTCGGGGACACTTTGTTTGATGGGAGTCTCGCCAGCCGCCTGGAGCGGATGCGGGTCGATGCCATCGAAGAAACGGTCAGCGCGATGCGGGGCACTGCGTCTCGCTTCGAGTCGGCTGGTTAATTCCAATTAGAAGGCTGGGGGTGAGCTGCGGCTCTTCCTCGCTGGCGGTTCGGGTTCGTGTATTTTTACAATTCAAATCACATCGCAGTCACCGCCGGGTGCGGTCGCGAGGGGTTCCATGAAGTTTAACGCGGACGAAATTGCCTCGGTCATTCAGAAAGAGATCGAGACGTTTGAAAGCTCACTTGATGTTCGAGAGGTCGGCACCGTTCTGGAAGTCGGCGACGGCATTGCCCGGGTCTACGGCCTGTCGGGAGTGATGGCTGGCGAAATGGTCCAGTTCCCGAGCGGCGTGACCGGTCTCGCCTTCAACCTGGAAGAGAACAGCGTCGGCGTGATCATTCTCGGCGACTATCTTGATATTGAAGAAGGGGACGAAGTTCGCTCCCTGGGCAAGTTGCTCAGCGTGCCAGTCGGCGACGCTGTGCTCGGCCGCGTACTCGATCCGCTAGGCAATCCGCTCGATGGTAAAGGGCCGGTCGCTACTAGCGAATCGCGGCCGGTCGAATTCATGTCCCCAGGCATCGCCGGCCGCCAGCCTGTTAAGGAGCCGCTGCAGACGGGCATCAAAGCGATTGACGCGATGACCCCCATCGGCCGTGGGCAGCGCGAACTGATCATCGGCGACCGCAAGACGGGCAAAACGACCATCGCCGTCGATACGATCCTGAACCAGAAGAACTCCGGCGTGAAATGCTTCTACGTCGCGATTGGTCAAAAGGAATCGTCCGTCGCCAATACGATCCGCGTGTTCGAAGAGCACGGTGCGATGGACTACACCACGGTCATTCTCGCTGGTGCGAGCACCCCTGCTCCGCTGCAATATGTCGCGCCTTACTCGGGTACGTCGATGGCCGAGTACTTCATGTACAAAGGCGAGCACGCCCTGATTGTTTACGACGACTTGTCGAAGCAAGCGACCGCGTATCGCGAACTGTCTTTGCTGATGCGTCGTCCACCAGGTCGCGAAGCCTACCCGGGCGACGTGTTTTACTGTCACAGCCGACTGCTCGAACGGTCGGCCAAGCTGTCGAAGGAACTTGGCGGCGGCTCGCTGACTTCGTTGCCGATTATCGAAACGCTCGAAGGGGAAGTTTCCGCTTATATTCCCACGAACGTGATTTCGATCACCGACGGTCAAATCTACGTGCAACCCGACTTGTTCTTCAAGGGTATTCGCCCTGCGATGAACGTGGGTATTTCGGTGTCGCGCGTCGGTGGTGCGGCCCAAATCAAAGCGATGAAGGACAAGCAGGTCGCCGGCGGTTTGCGTTTGGCCCTCGCCGCCTTCCGCGAATTGGAAGCGTTCGCCCAGCTCGGAACCGATCTCGATCCAGCGACCCAGCAGCGGCTCGACCGTGGCTATCGCATGGTGGAATTGCTCAAGCAGGGGCAATACAAGCCAATGGAAGTGGTCGACCAGATCATGGTAATCTTCGCGGGGAACACAGGTGCCCTTGATAAGGTTCCGGTCAAACAAGTTGGTGAGTGGGAAAAAGACTTCCTCACCTACATGCAGACGGCGAAAGCATCCGTTCGCACCAGTATATTGGAGAAGAAGGAACTGACTCCCGAAATCAAGTCGGCTCTGCAAGGAGCTTTGGCTGACTTTAACAAGACCTGGAAGCCGGCCTAACCCGGCAGAAGGAGGTTGCGATGTCGAACGATGTCGTTTCTCCCCCCGAGAAAACTTTTATTCCAACCGACGACGATCGTACCTGGGGCATGCTCGCACATGTCTCCGCTCTGATCGCGATGTGGCTGGGTGGTCTGAGTTTTTTGGGTCCGTTGATTGTGTATGTCATTAAGAAGGATCAGTCGGCATTTGTTGCCGATCAGGCACGCGAGGCGCTCAACTTTCACTTGGCCTGTTTCCTAGTGATCGTGTTGTCGGCCATCACCTGTATCGGCCCTGTGATTGTTCTGGTCGGCATGGTGATCTACTCGATTATTGCGGCAATGGAAGCCAACAAAGGGATCGCCTACCGCTATCCCTACACGATTCGGTTTATCAGTTAGTTCCCAACCTTCGAAAATACGTAGTGCCTCATGGCCAAGGCTCGTGCCCTCGATAAACGTCGCAAGTCGATTCGCAATATTCGCAAGATTACGCGAACGATGGAGTTGATCGCCACCGCCAAATTTAAGAAGGCGATGGACCGGGCGTCTGCTGCTACCGCGTACACGAAGCGAATTACGCAAATCGTCTCCGATCTAGCTCAAGCCGGGTTGGAAGTCTCCCACCCTTTGCTGAAAGGGCGTGAAAAGACGGAGAACGCGGTACTGCTGGTTCTGACTGCCAATCGCGGTTTGTGTGGCGGTTACAACGGCAGTGTGCTCCGCGCCGGTTACTTGCGATTGGAAGAACTGCGGGCGGCCGGGATCAATACTCGGATTGAAGTCTCCGGCAAGCGCGGCATTGCGAACTTCAAGTTCCGCAAAGTACACGTGGACGAGACCTTTACCGCGTTCGACGATCAGCCCCGGTTCCAAGATGTAGAGAAAATCGCGAAAAAGTACCTCGAATGGTACATCGCCGGCAAGATCGACCGCTTGGATGTGGTTTATACGCGGTTCATCTCCAGTTCACGTCAAACGGCAGTCGTCGAAACTCTCCTCCCCTTGGGCGCACTGGAGGGAGTCACCGCCAAGAAGGAAGAGGATGCGACCAACTCGGGTTCGATGTACGATTTCCTTCCTTCGGCAGCAAGCATCCTCGAAGAAGTTGTCCCAGCCAGCTTCAAAGTAAAACTTTTCAAGTGCTTCCTGGATGCTGCCGTCAGCGAGCAGATCAGCCGCATGGTGGCCATGAAGTCGGCGACCGAAAACGCCAGCGAAATGATCAAGGACCTGTCGATGACCTACAACCGCGCTCGTCAGGGGCAGATCACCGGCGAAATCATGGAAATCATCGGCGGCGTGGAAGCTCTCAAGGGCTAGTCTTCGCCTCCTTCACCACCTAATTCACAGACCACACTCCACAACACATTACTCCCCACGCAATCATGGCCACAGCAACTGCAACTTCTTCGAACGTTGGCAAAGTCACTCAAGTTATCGGCTCCACCTTCGATGTCGAATTTCCCGAATCACAGCTACCGCGAATCTACAACGCGGTGAAGGTCACTTCGCAGCACAAAGGAATGGATCTGAAGCTCACCGGCGAAGTTCAGCAGCACTTGGGGGGCGGCCGTGTGCGTTGCGTCGCTTTGGGAAGCACGGACGGCTTGTATCGGGGCCTCGATTGCGTAGACACCGGCTCTCCGGTGTCGGTTCCGGTAGGACTCGAAACACTGGGGCGGGTTTTCAATCTGGTCGGCGATCCGATCGACAACCGCGGCCCTGTTAACACTGCCGAGCGTTGGCCGATTCACCGTGAAGCCCCCGCCCTGGAAGATCTGTCGTCGAGCACCGAGTTGTTCGAAACAGGGATCAAAGTGATCGACTTGCTCACACCGTTCGTCCGCGGTGGTAAGGCCGGGCTATTCGGTGGTGCGGGTCTGGGGAAAACGGTTATTCTCACCGAACTCATCGCTCGTATTGCTTCACAGCACGGTGGCTACTCCGTGTTTGCCGGCGTTGGCGAACGAACTCGCGAAGGAACCGACCTGTGGCTCGAAATGCAGGAGACCGAAATCGGCAGCACCGGTCGTAAAGTCATCGAGCAAACCTGCATGGTTTTCGGCCAGATGAACGAGCCACCAGGTGCACGTCTTCGCGTCGCGTTGTCGGCCCTCACCATGGCAGAATACTTCCGCGACTTGACCGGTAAAGACACTCTGTTGTTCGTCGACAACATCTTCCGCTTCTCGCAAGCCGGTAGCGAAGTGTCCGCGCTGCTGGGTCGTATGCCCTCCGCAGTGGGTTATCAACCGACCCTCGCGACCGAAATGGGTGCCTTGCAAGAACGCATTGCCTCGACAAAGAAGGGTGCGATCACCTCCGTGCAAGCGGTCTACGTGCCTGCCGACGATCCGACTGACCCTGCTCCCGCTACGGCGTTCGGTCAGCTCGATGCGTTCATCTACCTGGAACGTTCGATCTCCGAAAAAGGGATTTACCCTGCGGTCGATCCGCTCGCTTCGTCCAGCCGAATTCTCGATCCACAAGTGGTTGGTGCTCGTCACTACGCGGTCGCCCGTCGGGTGCAAACCACGCTGCAACGATACCGCGAACTGCAAGACATCATCGCGATTCTCGGCGTCGACGAACTAAGCGAAGAGGATAAACTGGTCGTACATCGCGCTCGCCGCATCGAACGCTTTTTGTCGCAACCGTTCTTCGTCGCGGAAGTTTTCACCGGCAAGCCGGGTGAATTCACCAAGATTGAAGATACCATTCGCAGCTTCGAAGAACTGTGTGACGGCAAGTGGGATCATCTGCCGGAAGATGCGTTTATGTACGTTGGCGTGATCGAGCAAGCTGAAGAACAGGCCAAGAAGATGGCCGCTGCCGTCAACAAGTAAAGTCATTCTGTACGACGGCCCTCCGAGGCCGTCGCGGAGCGAGCTTCGTAGAAGTTCGTACGTTGTTTTGATTTGAGACGTCAGGCTCCCAAGTTCGTTTTTGCAAAATCAGTCAGCACGATCGACGGCCAACCAGGGCCATCGCAGAGCAGAGAAATCATGGCTAAATCACTAACTTGTCTTGTCGTCACTCCCGAGCAAACGGCTCTGGAGCAGCAGGCGGAGGCCGTGATTTTGCCTTTGTATGATGGCGAAATCGGCATCTTTCCCGATCACGCCCCTCTCATCGGTCGGCTCGGTTACGGCGAGATGCGGATTAAGAGCGGCGGCACCGAGCAGCACTACTATATCGACGGCGGTTTCGTGCAAGTCGCGGACAATGTCGTCTCGGTCCTCACCAATCGCGCTTTGACGGCAGACAAGCTGGATGCGACCGCTGCCAAGGGAAAGATTGACGCCCTGATGCAGCAGACCGCCAATACCGATGAACTTTTGGACCTCCGCGATCGCGAAGTTGCCCAATTGCGGGCTCAGATTCAAACCGCGAAGCGGCGGTAGTTTTAGCTGTTGGCTTGAAGCCCGGCGATTCTTTTGGCGGCTTCTTTTGCACCATCCTGCATGCGATCAAGTTGACGCACGGGCAGTCGCTCAGACTCAAAAAGCTTCCCCAGCATGCTGTGCAATTCGCCGAGCGACTCGTAGGTTTGGATCAATCCTCCAGCCTCTGCTGCGCGTAGCGCTTGGTCATCGTACAGCCGAGGATGTGCTTTCGCGAACAGTGGCAGCCCATGACTGCGGGCTTCGTGAATCAGGTTGTATCCTGCTCCCCCCACAAGCACCCAAGCGGCTGCGAATAATTCACTCAGCGGGTAATGCTGAACGACAAGATTCGGTCGCGAGTTGGCAAACGGAAGCTGAGCAAGCTCAATTCCCGGCGGAATTGCCCACCGTAAGTAGGGCCAGTGTTGAGGCCAGCAAGCGGCAAGCTCTGCGACAAGCGCATCCTGTTCAAAAATCTCCGCCAGGTTTCCGCTGCCAATGATGAGCACGCATGATTCGTTCGGCGAAATTCGTAGAATCTTCGCCGACTCCTCCGCAGGCAGATACTCATCCGTACCGCGTAAAACGATCGGCGGAACATATTTTCGACCCGGAAATGATTCCCAAACCGATATTTCTCCGGGGACAAACACCAGGTCGTAGTACGCTTGGGCAAAGCCAAATAGGTCGTATGTCTCCACGTACTCTCGCGGCAAATTACGCCCGATCAGCACCGTCTTTAGAAAGCCCGGTTTCGCGGCGAAGATTTCTGCCAACTCACCGGCGATGCCACGTGGGAATGTGTCGACGAGCATCAACTCCGGATTAAACGTCGCCAGTTGCTCGCTGACGAATTGGGCAACTTCGTTCTTCGCTGCGTTTGCGGAGATTCTCTGCAGTGACAAGCCAGCGCAGCGTTTCGATTCCCCTTCCACGGCTGCAGCAAATTGCGAGTTGGTTATCAGCAAGCCTTCGCCGCCAATCAGTGGCATTAACTTCCGAGCGATCGCCAGTTGTCGTGTTACATGCCCCAATCCGCCGCCGAGTGCGTAAAAGAGCGTGCGCATTAGCTGCCGCCCATATCGGCTTCAAACTGCCCGGCCGCTTCACGCGTTGGTTCATTCCCCATCAGCGAGCGCTCGTCGGCATCGGTAAAATCGTGTGGCGACGTTGAATGCCCCGTGCGGTGATAGCCACCGTACGGGTAGTCGTTGTAGTAGTAGCCCGTATAAAAATACGGGCTATAGCCGTAGTCGTAGAACGGTCCGCTCGTGCCGTTGTTTCCTTGCCCGGGGGGAGCATTCTGCGTTTGTTGCTGCACAAACTTCTTGCCGCAACTGGTGCAGAACAATTCGGCCTGATCACTCGGATTCACGAAGGTATGCCGTTCGCAAATCGGCTTCTGGCATTGCACGCATTGGTTCATGGCCGGATTGCCGCAGCGATGCGCGAACAAGAAGCCAGCGGTTTCGTTGCATTCCCCTTGTTGGTAGAGGAACGGATCAGGAGCAGCGGGGTCTTGGGACATGGCAGTTTCTTCCCTGGAAGTGCAATTGCCGCATTATGAGGGGAGAGGAAGGGATCAGGAATCAGGGGTCAAGGGGCAAAAAAAAGGATAAACCAGAAGGACAAACGGGCAGAATGGCAAAGGTCAAATGACCAATGAAAAAATTACCAAGGGAGGGCGTTCGACGCAAAGTGTTGACCCGGTTCGCTATTCGTCATTCGAGCTTCGTCATTTCGCCTCTCCGACCCCAGATACTCGACTTCCGCCCCCTCTCTGCCTTCACGCTTCCCACTTTACAATAGACGTGACGCACGAAGCTATCTTTCTCCCCGCGACGGAGCGACCCGTGACTGCCAAGCCCTTCGTCCATCTTCATTGCCACAGCCATTACAGCTTGCTGGATGGTGCGGGCCCGATTCCCAAACTGCTCAAGCGAGCCAAAGAGCATGGCATGAATGCCCTGGCGCTCACCGACCACGGCAATCTGCACGGGGCGCTGGAATTCTACAAGAAGGCGAAAGATATTGGCGTAAAGCCGATCATTGGTTACGAGGCCTACATCGCCCCCGGCAGTCGTTTTGACAAGAAGGATGCCGGCAGCAGCAAGGAAGCCAGTTACCATCTCACGCTACTCGCCCAGAACCGCACCGGCTTTCAAAACCTGATCAAGCTGGCCTCCAAGGCTTCGCTCGAAGGCTTTTACTACAAGCCCCGCATCGACAAAGAAATTCTGGAAGCCTACAGCGAGGGGATCATTTGCCTCAGCGGGTGCGTGTCGAGCGAGTTCAGTAGCAAGATTTTAGGGGGGCAAGCAGACCAATCCGATCTGACGGGTGCGATCGAAGTCGCGACCTGGTTCAGCAGGCTTTTCGGCGAACGCTATTTCATCGAAGTGATGAATAACGGGCTGGAGATTCAGAAGCAGCATCTGGAGGCTGCCGTTGATGTGGCGAGAAAACTCAGTTTGCCGTTGGTGACGACCTGTGACACACACTATGTCGATGCCGAGGATGCCGAAGCGCAGGATGTGTTGCTGTGCATCAACACCGGGCGATTCCGGGCCGACTCGAATCGCATGAAGATGGAGGGAAATACCTTCTATCTCCGTTCCCCCGAAGACATGTACAGTTCCTTTCCGGGGCTGGAAGATGCCTGTCGTCGTACGCAGGAAATTGCTGATTCCGTCGACATTGATCTCGAACTTGGCAAGCGGCATTTTCCCGTCTATCCCATCCCGCCAGAAAAAACGGCCGAGGATTATCTTCGAGAACTTTGCCTGGAAGGGCTCAAAGAACGTTATGCCGGTGATGAAGAAATGCTTCCCGGTGGTGAGCCTTCCCCCATCGTGCAAGCGCGGCTCGACCGCGAGCTGAACGTCATCAACACGCTGGGCTTTCCGAATTACTTCCTCATCGTGTGGGACTTTGTCCGCCATGCCCGCGAGAATGACATTCCCGCCACTGCGCGCGGCAGCGGCGTGGGGGCGTTGGTCTCGTATGCGCTTTATCTTAGCCACGTTTGTCCCATTCGGTACGACTTGCTATTCGAGCGATTCCTCGACTTGAACCGCAAGGAAGCGCCTGATATCGACATCGATTTCTGCAAGGATCGCCGCGGCCTGGTCATTCAATACGTGAAGGACAAGTACGGCGAAGACAACGTGGCGCAGATCGGCACGTTCGGCACGCTGGCGGCGCGGGCGGCAATTAAGGACGTGGGACGCGTGCTGGGAATTCCGCTCGTGCGGGTCAATCAGATCACGGCCCTCGTGCCACAAACGTTGCATATTTCTCTGGAAGAAGCGCTCGAGACCGCACCCGATTTAAAGAAGGAGTACGACAGCGATCCCGAAGTGCGCGAAATGCTCGATTTTGCGCGCAAGATCGAAGGGCTGGCGCGCAACATCGGTACTCATGCGGCCGCAGTGGTGATCGCCGACAAGCCCCTCACCGATTATGTCCCCCTCAGCAAGGTTAGCGGCAAGAACGACATCATCACACAATGGTCGATGAACGATGTTGAAGCGGCCGGCCTCTTGAAGATGGACTTTCTCGGCCTGCGCAACTTGACGATCCTCAGCAAAGCGGTCGATTTGATCGAGCAAACAACGGGCAAACGCATCGATCCGCAGAAGTTTCCGCTCGACGACAAGGCAACTTTTGCCCTCTTGCAGCGTGGCGAAACCAAAGGAGTCTTTCAACTTGAAAGTGGCGGCATTCGCGATCTGCTCCAGAAAATGAAGCCCGATCATTTTCGGGACATCATTGCGACGAATGCACTCTACCGCCCCGGTCCGCTGGAAGGAGGCATGGTCCGCGACTACGTCGAAGTGAAGCACGGCCGGCAGAAGGCGGAGTACATTCATCCGATCTGCGAAAAGATCCTGAGCGAGACCCATGGCGTGATGGTCTACCAGGAACAGGTGATGCGGATTTTGAATGAACTGGGGGGGATCGAACTATCGAGCGCCTACAGCTGCATCAAAGCGATTAGTAAGAAAAAAGAAGAGATCATTGCGAAGAATAAAGATCAGTTCCTCGCCGGCTCACAGGCAAAAGGCATTTCGAAGTCTCAGGCTGAAGACTTCTGGAACATGATCATCAAGTTCGCAGGGTACGGCTTCAATAAGTCGCACAGCACCGCATATGCGCTCATCGCCTACATGACGGCCTATTTGAAGGCTCATTATCCGGTGGAGTTTATGGCCGCGCTTTTGTCCGGCGACATTGAAGGGCGAAACTTCAAGACGAAAGATTCGCTCGTCGAACACTTGGAAGACTGCAAGCGGATGGGGATCGTGGTTTTGCCTCCCGATGTGAATACCAGCGATGTCGACTTCGCCGTGGTCGACGGCAAGATCGGCTTTGCGCTTTCCGCCATCAAGGGGTGCGGCGGTTCGGCAGGAGAAGCAATCTCGGCTGCGAGAAAAAAAGGGGGGCCTTTCAAGGACATTTTCAATTTCTGTGAACGAGTCGATTCTTCCGGCGCGAATAAGTCCACCATTGAAACGCTGATCAAAGCGGGCGCGATGGATAGTTTTGGTCGCCGTTCGCAATTACTCGCCGCGATCGAGCGGGCACTTTCCTCGGGTGCGAGCGCTCATGCCGATCGCAAAAGTGGCCAAAAGAGTCTGTTTGGCGGTCTAGAGGAAGAAGAAGTTGCCGCATCGCCGGCCGCGACGCTGCAGGATATTCCTGAACTCCCCGAGCGTGAGAGACTGGTGGCTGAGAAAGAAGTGCTCGGCTTCTATCTTTCGAGTCATCCGCTGGCGGAGCACGAGCGGACACTGCAAACCTACTGTTCCCATACCACGACCGACATTGCCGGCCTTGGCGAACGGGCGGAAGTGATCATGGGGGGGGTGATTTCCTCGATCAAGCTGGCGAATACTAAGAATAGTAAGCCGGGCGCGCCGACTCGTTACGCCAACTTCGATCTGGAAGATACCAATGGCATTATCCGCTGCATCATCTGGCCGGACGGTTACGCTCAGCAGGGGGAACTGGTGCAAGCCGATACCATTCTCATCATTCGCGGGGTGCTCGACTGGCGTGGCGGTGAAGAAGCGAATTTGATCGTCAATGAATTGATACCTCTGGATCAACTCGATTCACGCTACACCACCGGTCTGGTTGTCCGCGTGAGCGAAGAGCAGCATGGGCCTGATGCGCTCGCCAAGGTGCGAGAAATTGTGCGTGCTCATCCAGGAAATGGCGAGTTACAGCTACTGCTCATACTGCAAAGCGGCACGCGTGTTTTGCTGAAGACCGCCCGCAGCGGTATCGAGATCTCACGCGAATTGCGGCAACGGCTGGAAGACTATCTTGGCCCCGGCAACCTGCAGGTGATGATTGCGAAGCCACGGGCGAATACCAAGGGAAACAACGACCGCCGGCAGTTTCAGGGTTCGGGACGGCGGTGAAGCTGCCCGTGGAATGAATTGAGGTCGAACTGGACGACGCAACCTCGCGGCAGCTGGCAAACGAGTCCCGCGTCATTCGTTTGCCATTCACCGCTAGTACGCATCTGGGCGGCAGCACCTTTTTCCTGCCCGGCTCTCTTGTAGAATACAAACGCCAGGCACTAGATTTTCACCAGCACATTTTTCAAGCTCATGCCAACCACTAAGACCGATCCGTTTGGAGCCCGCGAAACCTTCACTACCAGCCAAGGCCCGCTGGGCATCTATCGGCTGAGCAAACTGGCGGCTGCCGGGTTTTCTGACATCGACAAGCTGCCGTTTTCCATTCGAGTGCTGCTCGAATCTGCCCTTCGCAACTGCGACGGCTACATCGTCACCGAAGAAGACGTTAAATCGCTGGCCACTTGGAATGCCGAAGCGCCCGCGAAGCTGGAGATTCCCTTTAAGCCCGCCCGGGTTGTGCTGCAGGACTTTACCGGCGTGCCGTGCGTAGTCGATTTGGCTGCCATGCGGGCGGCGATGAAGCGTTTGGGAGGGGACCCCAAGAAGATCAATCCGCTAATTCCCGCCGACCTGGTGATCGATCACTCCGTACAGGTCGATAATTTCGGCACGGGTGATTCTCTGCAACTGAACGTCGAACTCGAGTTCCAACGCAACCGCGAACGTTATGAGTTTCTCCGCTGGGGGCAAAAGGCGTTTAATAACTTCCGCGTGGTGCCGCCGAACGTTGGCATCGTGCATCAAGTGAATCTGGAATACCTGGCCAAGGGTGTCTTTGTCCGTAACGATCACGCGGGCCCCGTTGCCTTCCCTGATTCGCTGGTCGGCACCGACAGTCATACCACCATGATTAACGGCCTGGGGGTTGTGGGATGGGGGGTCGGCGGTATTGAAGCGGAAGCGGTGATGTTGGGTCAGCCGCTTTATATGCTGTTGCCTGAAGTGATCGGCATGGAACTCACCGGCGAGTTGCAGCCAGGGGTGACTGCCACGGACCTCGTGCTGACTGTGACGCAACTGCTGCGCAAGGTGGGGGTTGTCGACAAGTTTGTGGAGTTTTTCGGCGCCGGCGTTTCACGCATGTCACTCGCCGATCGGGCGACGATTGCGAACATGGCTCCCGAATACGGGGCGACGATCGGCTACTTCCCGGTCGATTCGGAAACAATTAATTACCTCCGTCGCACTGGCCGCACCGAACAGGATTGTGAATTGGTGGAACGCTATTGCAAGGAGCAAGGTCTGTTTCGCACGGATAGCAGTTCCGTCCCCAAATTCACGAAGCAGGTCTCGCTCGATCTGGGTTCCGTCGAACCCTCGCTCGCTGGCCCCAAGCGACCGCAAGATCGGGTGCTGTTGTCGGAAATGAAAACCAATTGGCACAATACTCTCAAAGCACCTCTCACCGAACGTGGATTTCAGCTCGACGACGTGGCCCTGTCCCGTCATGCGGAGGTGAAGAACAACGGCAAGAGCGCTTCGATCGGACACGGCGCGGTCGTTATTGCGGCCATCACCTCGTGCACGAACACCAGCAATCCATCGGTCATGCTCGCGGCAGGATTGCTCGCAAAGAAAGCGGTAGCCAAAGGGTTGAAAGTTCCTAGCTATGTGAAGACCAGTTTGGCGCCTGGCTCGCGTGTCGTCACCGATTACCTGGAGAAGGCAGGGGTTGCGGATTCGCTGGATCAACTGGGTTTTCAAACGGTAGGGTACGGTTGCACCACCTGCATCGGCAATAGCGGACCGCTCCCAGAGCCCGTGGCGGCCGCGGTGACGGAAGGGGACTTGGTCGCTGTTTCTGTACTCAGCGGAAATCGCAACTTCGAAGGTCGTGTCAATCAGCATGTGAAGGCAAATTACCTTGCCAGCCCTCCGCTCGTGGTTGCCTATGCCTTGGCTGGTACGGCAGACATCGATCTGGTTAACGATCCCATCGGCGAAGGCGCGGAAGGGCCCGTTTATTTGAAGGATATTTGGCCCTCGCGCGAAGAAATTCAAGAGACTATCTCCAGCTCCGTGCTCCCCGCCATGTTTGTCGACCGCTATTCCGCGGCCTTTAGCGGCAACGAGATGTGGAACAAGATCAAAGTGGCGGAAGGGGATTTGTACGACTGGGAAGAGGCGTCGACTTACATTCAAGAGCCGCCGTTCCTGGCCGGCTTGTCGCGGGAGTTAAAGCCGATTCGGCCGATTACCGGTGCTCGCTGTTTAGCAGTGCTGGGAGATAGCGTGACTACCGACCACATCAGCCCCGCAGGGAACATCAGCAAGTCGAGCCCGGCCGGGAAGTTTCTGCAGGATAACGGTGTCAACGCGGTTGATTTCAATAGCTACGGGGCGCGTCGTGGAAACGATCGAGTGATGGTGCGGGGGACTTTTGCTAATATTCGCATCCGCAACTTCCTCGCGCCAGGGACCGAAGGGGGCGTCACGCGTTGCCTGTTGCCCACTGCAGATAGCACCGCAGTCGTGCCGATTTACGATGCGGCCATGCAGTACCAGGCAGCCAAGGTCCCCACGATTATTCTGGCCGGGGCCGAATATGGCACTGGGTCATCGCGCGACTGGGCAGCCAAGGGAACGTTCCTCCTGGGCGTCAAAGCGGTCATCGCCACCAGCTACGAGCGAATTCACCGGTCGAATCTGGTGAACATGGGGGTGCTGCCGCTGCAGTTCGAAGAAGGTCAGGGATGGAAGTTTCTGGGGCTGACCGGGGAGGAAACGTTCGAGATTCTCGGCCTGGATGATTCGCTCGAACCACGTTCGCTATTGAAGGTGCGTGCCCTGGCTCCAGACGGTACTGAGAAAGTTTTCGGAGCCAAAGTCCGCATCGACACCCCCGTCGAGATGGATTACTACCGCAATGGCGGCATCTTGCAGACCGTGGTGTTGAAGCTGTTGGAAACCTAATCAAAACGGCAATCAACCGTTCTGCGCCGGGTCTGATAATACCAGGCGCATTCCCACAAGAGTTCAAGGTAGCCCTGGCAAACGTTACTTTCGCGCCAGGGCTCTCACCGTTTTAGCAACGAACTTGTCGCCCGTTTTGACCGCCATAATTTCCGCACGGTCCTCAAGCTGAATTTCGCTCAGCGCGGCAACTTTTCCATTCCGCGTGATGACGGTTGCGGAGTTCACCACGAACTCGACATTCTGACCATCCGCTGGATTGCGGATTGAAATCGAGCTTGCCTGCACTTCGACAACTTTCCCCGACCAAACATCGGCCGGTACTGGCGCCAGGTTCAGCGTTGGAAGAAATGTCGTGACCGCAATCGCGACTGCGAACAGTGAGTGGAACATGGTTCAACCTCCGAAAGAGAGACGTTCGAGCAGCCGGGACTAACTGCATTATTCGGCGGCGTTGAAAGAAGGACAGCCGAAGCCCCTCAGAAGCACCTGTGAAACCAGGAAGAAAAACCTGATCGACAACGGCGTAAATCAGCCAAATCGTTAATTTTGGCAATTTGGGGTATTTCTGCAGCCAATCGGTTGCGGCCCCTGTAAGTTCTGATTATACCGGCAGAGACCCTTTGTTGCGGGAATTTCACGGGTTCCCTCGTTAGTTAACTGAATCCATTTTGGAGCATTTGCATTATGTGGTTGAAATCCTTCCTTTTTTCAGGAACTTCTCGCAAGAAACGCACGAAGGCGGCTCAAAAGAAACTAATTCGCAACCGGTTCCTCACCACCGAAAAACTCGAAACGCGTGAAGTTTTTGCCGCCACCGGCAACACGATCGGTTTGATTGAAACTGCCGGGCCAGCCGCATTCACCGGTTACACCCTGTTTGCACCAACACTGTCGAGGACGTCCTACCTCATCAACATGGAAGGTGAAAAGGTCCATCAGTGGACGCACGACTATCAGCCCATGGACACGGTTTTGGAGATGTACGACACCGACGGCGCCGGACCCAAAGCAGCCGAGCCGATTTTGTTTCGCATGAATGCTTTGTCTAATGCGGGGCAGCGAATGGTTGCACCTGGGTTTGGCGGACAATTGGAAGCCCAAGATTGGGACGGAAACATCGTTTGGACCTACGACCTGAATGGACCGAATCTCCGAATGCATCACGATTTTGAAGTGATGCCGAACGGAAATATTCTGGCAGTCGTCTGGCAGTATCGCTCTCGCGCTGAAGCCATTGAGAATGGTCGCGATCCAAATTCGTTTCCGGCGATCGATGATCCGAACACCTCCGTTGATGAAGCCTCGCTGTGGCCGGATAGCATTGTCGAAATCAAGCCAAACTTTGCCGCAGGCAGTGGCGGAAAAATTGTGTGGCAGTGGAATGTATGGGATCATTTGATTCAGAATTTTGATCCAACGAAGAAGAACTTTGGCGATCCGGCAAAGAATCCTCAGCGGATTGACATCAACTACTTCCGCACGGGCGAAGGAGCGGGAGGCATCGTTCAAGACTGGAATCACTTCAACTCGGTCGACTACAACCCAGATCTGAACCAGATTATGGTTTCATCGCGTGAATTCAGCGAGTTCTGGATCATCGACAAGAGCACCACGACTGCCCAGGCGCGGCGCTCGAAGGGTGGAAACTCGAATCAAGGTGGCGACCTTCTCTATCGCTGGGGCAATCAAGCCGCTTACAGTAAGGGGACCTTCAACAACCAGGTTCTTTCTTATCAGCACGATGCGAACTGGATCCCGCCGGGATTGCCCGGTGCGGGTGAGATCATGGTGTTTAACAACGGTTGGGTTCGGCCCGATGCCCCGACTGGGGGCTACTCCACGGTGGAACAGTTGAAGGCACCACTGAACCGCAAATGGCTGTTGAACAATCAGCAAGACTCCAACTACGAGATTCAGTTTATGACGCCGGTCGTGGCGGCCAATTGGATTCCGATTTCGGGAGACTGGGATGGGGACGGCAAAGATTCGACCGGATTGTACGATCCCAAAACCGGAACCTGGTATCTGAACAATAAATCGGATGGATCCTTTACCGATATGTTCGTGGTAACTACTCCGGTCGGAAATGGCTTGCGTCCCGTGGCAGGCAATTGGGACGGTTTGCAAGGAGACTCGATCGGTGTTTACAACCCGTCGACGAAGGTCTGGTCACTGTACAACATGACGTTCACTCCGGGAAATTTTGCCTCGGCAACCCTCACTCCGCTGCCGAAGTTCAAGATTGATGCCGCGCCAGCCAATGGGCGTCCTCTGGCGGGAGATTGGGATGGCGACGGCAAGGACTCCATTGGGATGTACAACCCGGCCACCCAGCGTTGGCAGGCGACCAACTCGCTCACGAATTCGGCCACCTTTGGTATCAGTTATGTGAGCCCCAAGGTTCCGAATAGTTGGCGTCCGGTCGCTGGGGACTGGGATGGAGATGGCAAGGATAGCTTTGGCATCTACGACCCCATCAATAACGACTACTACCTCAACAACAAGTTAGAGAATCACTCGGCATCCAATCCGCTGGTGACGGTCAACGGCCCGAACTCGGCTCAGGATACCTTCATCCCCATCGCTGGAGACTGGAATGGGAATAGTAAGTCGACGATCGGATTGTACGACCCAACCGTGACGAAGTATTACAAGACTCGCGCCAATGGCGTCTACGGACCGACGGCCAATCAAGTAACCTATCGCTACACAGCTCCAGCTCCGAAAGAAGACTTTTTTGCTCCGATCATTTCCGGTGCGCGTCGGCTTCCGAACGGAAACACGTTCATCAACGAAGGAACGGATGGACGTTCGTTCGAAGTAACACCGGCTGGAGCAATCGTATGGGAATATAAGAACCCAGTCGCGAACTTCGCACCCCTGCGTCAAGGAACCAATCCTCCTCCATTTGTTTTCCCGGGTACGTTCGCGAACTTGACCTTCCGCACCTATCGTTACGGAATTAACGATCCACTGTTTGCCGGCAAGACGTTGACGTCGCAAGGTGTGATTGAGCTGCCAGCGACCTAAGCAACTGATTTATCGCGGCGTATGCCTCGGGACTGATGTCAAGCTCGCATCGGTCCTGATTGAAGGGAGTCCAGTCGTGCCAATGAGCAAACGCAAGATTGACTAACACAGTGCAAAGCCTGGGTTGTTTCAGCCCAGGCTTTTGCATTTACAGATCGAAACTAATGTCATTGTTGGCAATATTTTCGATTTGAGCTTTGAACATTGTCGCACCGGGCCTTCCACTCACCTCTGACGGAGAATCTGATGTTCACTCTCAACAAGACTTCCCGGAAAGTAAAGTCGAGTCGAAAAGTTCGCCAGTCCCGGCGTTTGCTGACGGAACAGCTCGAAACGCGTGAAATGATGGCCCGGACAACGGGCTTGATGGTGAATACTGCGGAATCGTATCCGGGTTACACACTCTTCGCTCCCTCGACGACGAAGACAACGTATCTGATCAACCAAAACGGCGAACGAGTTCACAGTTGGCAAAGCGACTACCTGCCAATGACGGCTGAACTCATGCCCAATGGAGACATTCTGCGTGCAGGGTTGCTGCCAGCGAATCCGCGTATGCACGCATCCGGAAGTTCAGGAATCCTAGAACGATTCAACTGGGCAGGGGAGCGAACCTGGTTCTACAAACTCAATACAAACCAATACCGCTCGCATCACGACTTCGAAGTGCTACCTAACGGAAATATTCTGCTGATTGCGTGGGAATATCACACGAAAGCGGATGCCATCGCCAATGGGCGAGATCCGAAAACGATTGAGCAGGGTTCCCTCTGGCCCGATGTCGTTTTGGAAATTAAACCGAGACCTCGCAGCGGCGGGGACATAGTGTGGAAATGGAGCATATGGGATCACATGCTCCAGAACCGCGATCCGAACAAGCCAAACTACATGAACCCCGCCAAACATCCCGAGCGCATCGATATCAACTATCGTCGCGAAGGAACCGGCCAAGGGGGCTTTCCTGCCGATTGGGCCCACACGAATGCGATCGATTACGACCCCATCACGGACCAAATTATGCTGTCGCCACGAGAGTTTAGCGAACTGTGGGTGATCGACCACAGTACGACTACCGCCGAGGCCCGCGGCAGCAAAGGTGGTAAACACGGGAAGGGGGGCGACTTGCTGTACCGCTGGGGCAATCCGGCGGCCTACAAGCAGGGAACCTTTCAAGACCAAGTTTTGTCCTACCAGCACGATACTCAGTTCATCAAGCCGGGACTTCGAGGGGAGGGGAACTTCCTGGTCTTCAATAATGGTTGGGTTCGCCCCAACGGGAACTATTCCTCGGTCGATGAAATTGCACCGCTGAAGGAAAGACAGTGGCTACTCAACAATCAGAATAGTGGGATCTCCCTGTCGACCTTCGGCTTCAATACCGGCGAAGTGCCAGCGGGTTGGATTCCAGTCACCGGAGATTGGAACGGCAATGGGAAAGATTCAACCGGCCTTTACAATCCCAATACCTCGACCTGGTACCTGAACAACAATTCAAATGGACGCACGACGAACGTCATCGAAGTTTCCGGATGGAATGTTCCCAAAACTTGGCGTCCAATCGCCGGCGACTGGGACGGCGATGGGCGGGATACTATTGGCTTTTATGATCGCGCCAACAAAACCTGGCACCTCAACAATAGAAACGATGGCTCTGCAACGAATGTTCTAGTAGTTCACACTCCCGGAGCGCCAGATACGGGGACACCGTTGGTCGGTGATTGGAATGGCGACGGCAAAGATTCGCCGGGAATGTACGCACATCTAAGTGAAAAGTGGTACTTCACGAATGGGACCGGCAGTACCGCAACCTTCACTTTGATTATCCAAGGGCCAGAACTTCCTAACAATTTTCAACCAGTGGTTGGTGATTGGAATAATAACGGAAAGGACTCGCCGGGAATTTGGAATCCAGCGAACAATCGCTGGTTCTTAGTCAACCAACTCATTGCACCGACGAAAGGTGTCCAGTTCACCGGCGCTAAGCTTCCCCAAAAATTCGCGCCGATTGTCGGCAATTGGGATGGCAAAGGGGGAGATTCTGTTGGCTTGTACAACAAGAAATTTCTGTATGGGACGTATCTTCGTGCACCGGGTAAACCCTTTGGCCCAGCCACTCCCACCTCGACTTACACCGGCACTCCACGCTCAAGTTTCTTTGCGCCGATTATTTCAGGTGCACAGCGTCTGCCGAACGGAAATACCTTGATCGACGAGGGAACGACCGGCCGCATCTTCGAAGTGAACGCTGCTGGTAAGATTGTGTGGCAGTACGTAAATCCGGCAACCTCGAAAGGAATTCTACGTTGGGATGAAACGATTCCAAAAACCGAGGGCATACTTGGGTCGATTGCGAATGCCAATCTGGTGTTCCGCGCGTATCGCTATGGCTTGAACTACTCGGCGTTTAATGGTCGGGATTTGTCACCGAAGGGGCGCATTGAAATTGGTGGGCCCGGACAATCCGGGGCATCCGCGAATGAGCTTGGCGCTGTTGAAGATGAGATCTTTGCCGAGTTTTAAGTCTGGGCTGATTCCTGAATCGAGTCGCAACGCTCGTTGAACAAACGGGCGGTTGCGACAACAGTCTTTAGTGGAACCGGCAAGCGTTGGCTCGCCAGATGCCATGGACTTGAGTGAGATAGCCCAACACACCGGAAGCAAGCCCGTCCACCAGTGACAACTGCAACGTTGACCACCGTTGGTCAGGGTTCAACCAGTGAACGGCGAACAGTATCGGCCAGATAATGACCTGCCCGACGATGGCATAACTCAAACCCAGTAGCAGCGCTCTCTTCATCCAAGACTCGCCACTGGGCCAAGGGCCGACGCCGTTTCCCAGGTTGCGTTGGATCACGCCGTTACGAAACCCAAAGAAGGTCGCACAGAAAAGGACAAAAAAGCACATCGGGACAACGAAAACAGCGACCGATGGAATTCCGAAAATCGGAACGGTATCGGCAATACCCAAGAAAAGAACGGGACATGCGGCATTGATGGCGAAATTGATGGCAAAATCGATCGGGCCTGCAATTTGCAGTGCAAATTTTCTTAATCTTTGATTCATCAAATTCCAGCCATTCGATTGAACTTTTGCCCTATAATCCATACTTGCTGCTCTCCCAGCATACTTTACGCGGTCTTTCGCGCACTGTGCATATTTTGCCCATTGCAACCATATAACCCAGATTTACAATTAACAACTGCGCATTTCGCGGCCGAAAGCCTGCCAATGTGACGGGTTTTGTTTCGGTTATAGGTCGGAAACTCAATTGCAGATTGGACTTAAGCGATCCAGCTGCACTGTGGATTGGGAATGAGTTTAGTTCTACTCACAGGTGCGACGGGACTTCTCGGGCGATATCTGCTACGCGATCTTTTTGCGGCAGGACACGCTGTAGCGGTCGTTGCGCGCTCATCCCGGCAGGAATCAGCCGTGGATCGGATCGAAATGATCATGTCGCGGTGGGAGCGCGAAGCCGGCCGATCGCTCCCCCGACCGATTGTGATGGAAGGTGATTTGAGTTTACCCGGCTTAGGGCTTTCCCCAGCCAATCGATCGATTCTTCGTGAACAGTCGCCGCGGGTCATCCATTCCGCCGCTTCGCTTGAGTTTCGTGACACCGAAGACGGCGAGCCGACTCGTACAAATCTGCAGGGGACGCTTCACCTGCTGGAACTGTTTGGCGACTTGCAGGTGCCAGAGTTGCATCACATTTCCACCGCTTATGTCGCCGGAATGCGGAGCGGACGCGTATTCGAGAATGAGCTAGATGTTGGTCAAACGCTTTGCAATAGCTACGAAATTAGCAAAGTTGCTGCCGAGAAGTTAGTTCGCGCATCAGGCATTCCTTCGATCACCGTTTATCGCCCCTCGATCATTGTGGGTGATTCGCAAACCGGCTACACGACGACCTATCACGGGTTCTATGCGCCGTTTCGGGCCACGCATCTGATGGCGACCCGGCTAGATCTTGGGGAGTTAGACCTAAGTGTGCTGCTGTCCGCGCTGGGGTTACGCGGACAGGAATGTAAAAACTTTGTGCCAGTCGACTGGTGCTCGGCAGCGTTGGTTCGCATCTTCGACGAACCGGACTTGCATGGCGCGACTTATCATCTAACGACCCCCGAGCCCTTCCCGGTTGGAAAGCTTATCGACGCCGGCCGAGAAGTCTTTGGCGAAATGTTCGATCCTGCTCAGGCGTTAGATGTCCGTCTGGAAGATTTGCTGCCTTACTTTCGTGAGCAGCTCCAGACCTACGAAGAGTATTGGCGTCACGATCCAGATTTTGATCGCACCAATATCGAGGCCGCCCTGCCGGACCTCCCTTGTCCAAAACTTGATGCGGAGCGCGTTAACATGCTCGTGCGAGCAGCCGCCCAAGCGAATTTTGGCTGGCCCCCCGAGCGGTCTCGCCCCACGCCGCAGCGGTTTTCTCGGCTTTTTGCCGTCAATGGCTTTCAAGCCAGCGATGCGCAAGTGACTGCCGGGGAAGAAGTTGGGCTGCAAATTACGGGAGTTGACGGGGGCTGGTGGCGAGGACAATTTTGCGACGTAGGTTTTACCAACGTCCGCCCTGGAGTTCCGCCGCAAAATGCCCCCCTGATCCGCATTTCCGCTGCAACCATCGACTCCATCGGACGAGGCGAAGTCTCTGTTCGCGATGCTTTGCTGACCGGCCGCATCGTCATGCTGGGACCAAATCTTCCTTTGGAAGCGGCCATCCGCGTCATCCATTCGATCACCACTGCCGCTCACGAACACTTAATTCACCACTGAACCCGCTCACTGAACCTACGACTGGCTGGAAGCAACTTATGCCTACGCAATCACGAAGATTTTTTCCTCCCATCGCTGTGGTCGGCATGTCATGCCGCTTGCCTGGCGCGGCAGGATTACAGGAATACTGGAAACTTTTGCAATCAGGGAAAAGCTCTTACGCAGAACTGCCTGAAAGCCGACTGAATCGGGAATTGTATTTTTCCACCGATCGATTCGCGCTGGGAAAGTCGTACACCACGCGCGGCGGCCTGATCCCGAACCTTCCAATCGACACCAAGAAGTTGGGCATCGACGACGTGGCGGACCTGGTCGATATCTGCCATCTCACTTGTTGCGATGTGGCTGGTGAAGCGCTACGCCACGCGAAGATGGATCCGTTTAACCTTCGTGACCGCAATGTGGGCGTATACATCGGCGGCACTGGCGGCTCAGAATGGGCCGGCGATTTGGTCTTCTGTTACATGATCGAAGAGGCTGCCGCCTATCTACGCGATCTGCCGATTTTCAAAGATGGACCGCTCACGGTCAATGCCAAGAAGATCGTGCAAGGAGCCGTGGAAGACGTCACCGCCAAAGTGCGCAGCCAGTACAAGGGTAAGTTCAAGAAGGGAATGAACCTGGCCGCCCACATGTCCGCGGGAATCATCTCGCGTGCTTTCGGTCTGAATGGACCGTACATGGCCATTGATGCCGCGTGCGCGTCGTCGCTCTACGGCGGTATGCTCGCAATCAATGCGCTGCAGCAGGGGCGGATTGATATGGCCCTGGTGGGTTCGGCTTCCTACTGCAAGTCGGATAGTCTGGTGCTCTTCTCGGCCGCACAATCCGTGAGCGAAAGTGGTGAGTCCCGTCCCTTCGATGAGAATGCCGATGGGCTCATCACCTCGGAAGGCTACGTGACCCTCGTTCTAAAGACGCTCGATAAAGCCCTTGCCGATGGGGATCCCATTCATGGCGTGATTCGCAGCTTGGGCGCTTCGACGGACGGCAAAGGCAAGAGCCTGTGGGCGCCTCGGAAAGAGGGACAGATCGTCGCGATTCATCGCGCCTACCAGGATGACATTCTCCCATCGCAGGTTCAGTACCTGGAAGCACACGCCACCTCAACCCAGGTTGGCGACGCGACAGAGCTTAGCGCCTTGATGGAAGCTTTTGAAGACAAACTCGCGCCGGGACAGAAAATCCCTTTAGGTGCTTCCAAAGGAAACGTGGGCCATACGCTGGAAACAGCCGGGGTCGCCGGGCTTACGAAAGTCCTCCTAGCGATGCAAAATACGGTCATCCCGCCTGCCGCGAACATCGGCAAGCTGAATCCCAAAATCGACTGGGAGCATGCGCCGTTTTACGTTCCGACCCAAGCCGAAGAATGGGAGCCACGGGCCGGTGACCAGCCCCGTCGCGGTGCGGTCAACGCCTTCGGCATCGGCGGCTTGAACGTTCACGTCGTCGTCGATGAATTCGTTAAAGAGAAGCCAACCTCGGTCTACTTTTCCTCTTCCCCCGAGGAGCTGGAAACAGAGCGTGCAGCGCGGGTCAATGAGCCGATTGCCGTGATTGGCATGGGGGCAATTTACCCGGGCGCTTATACGCTGGAACAATTCTGGGATCTGATCAAGACCGGGCGGAATGAAATTTCAGAAGCCCCCAATCATCGCTTGAGCAAAGAGCTCTCGTTGCAGGAACATCCCACGGAGCCGTGGCATACCTGCACGGTCAACGGCGGGTACATCCGCGATTGGGAATACGATTGGCGCAGAAACAAGATTCCGCCGAAGCAGATTGCGAATGCCAACCCGCTGCAATTCATGTTGCTCGATGCGGCGGATCAGGCCTTGGCCAGTGCCGGTTACGACAAGCGGAAATTCGATCGCACGCGCGTCGGCGTCATTGTAGGAACCATTTTTGGCGGTGACTTCGCGGCTCAATTGCAAATGGGACTGCGTCTGCCGGAGTGGAACAAGCTCATGCGTCCCATCCTGGCAAAGCATGGTGTTCCTGCCGATCAAATCGAGACTGTTTTAGTGCAGTACCGCGACTTGCTGTTAAAACGGATGCCAGCGCTCTTGGACGAAACGGGGAGCTTCACCAGCAGCACGCTCGCCTCGCGAATCACGAAGACATTCGACCTGATGGGGGGCGCCCTGGCCTTGGATGCCGGTGTCGGCTCGGCCCTGGCGTCGATCAATGGCGGCATGGATGCACTGCGCAGTGGTTCCGTCGACATGATGATCTGCTGCGGCGGGCAGCGCAACATGGACTTAATGGCATACTCGGGAGCAACGAATTCGGAATTGCTGACCACGCAAACTCCGCAAGCTGCTTTCGGTAAGGACATCGCCGGTGTCGTGCCCGGTGAAGGGGTCGGGGTCGTGCTCCTTAAACGTCTCTCAGATGCGAAACGAGATAATGACCCGATCTTTGCCGTGCTGCGGGGAGTCGGTGTCTGTTCCAATCAGAAGGCTCCAGCGGAAGCGACGCCGATTGCCATCCAGCGGGCACTCGCCAATGCGCAAGCCAAGCCAGAAGAAGTGGTAGTCCTCGAAACATTTGGCGGTTGGGATGTCGCTGAAGCAGCCGAGATTGTCGGGACTGCCAGCGCCTATGACTCGCCACTCGGTGAGCCAATGCGAGTCGGCTCGCTCGTTTCGCAGATCGGTCACTGCGGTGCCGCCAGCGGCATGGCCTCGATTATCAAGGGTGCTTTGGAGCTTAAGCATCAGCATCTGCCGAAGTCGAACGCTGCCGAACCTGCGCCGTACTTGGCCGACGAGCAGCATTTGATGACGTTGCAAAGCACAGCTGCCCAGTGGAATGTTTCTCAATTGCCGACGAAGCAACTGGTGGCCGTCAGTTCGGGCGCGATGAGTGGGCAGATGTACCACGCGATTCTGGAACATCCGGATACCGTTGGCAAACCGGCTGTTGCCCCAGCCCAAAGGCCGCCGGCGAAAGTAAAGCCGCAGCCGTACACAACTTTGTCGACCAGAAAGCAATCGAGCAAGACGCGGGTGGCATTCCTCTTCGCCGGTCAAGGCTCTCAGTATGCCGGGATGTTCAAAACGCTTGTCGAACAGTCTGCGGCCGCGCGGGACGCCATGGAAGAAGCCGATGCAATTCTGGCCCGATACGGCTATGAAAGCTTCGCCGAAATTGCTTGGAGTGAGCCCACAGAACTCGGCACCGATCTATGGAAGACACAGCTCGGTATGTTGCTCGCTGATTACATCGCTTATCGGGCTGCTGTCGGCGCGGGGATCGAACCCGATGTGGTCGCCGGTCACAGCTTTGGCGAGTATGTCGCCCTTGTTGCCGCCGGCGCTTGGGACTTGGAGACCGCGATTCGGTGCGCTCGCATCCGCTTCGAATCCCTGCGCGACGGCGTGCAGGTTGCTGGTGCGATGGCCGCCTTTGCCGCAACAGCCGAGGTTATGGAAAAGCTTATTGCTCAAGTGGGCGGGCAGCTCTATATCGCCAATATCAACGCACCGGAACAAACGGTGGTTTCTGGCGAGGCCTTGGCGGTACAGAGATTACGTGAATTTGCTCGCGGGCAGCGCGTGCAGGGAGTGGTCATCCCTGTCCCTTGTCCGTTTCATTCACCACTTTTGTCGCACGCCGCGGAATTGTTCGAAGCCAAATGCAATGGACTTTCGCTCCGTTCCGCACGTCTTCCGGTTCTGAGCACAGCGTCCGCACGGTACATGCTTGATGTGGAAGATATTCGCTGGAGCTTAACCCACCAACTGACACTCCCCGTCCGATTTGTCGATATGGTGCGGAAACTGCATGCCGATCAGCCGACGGTTTTCGTGGAGATTGGTCCGCAGATTGTGTTGACGAAACTGTGTCAAAAGATCCTGGGCCCTGAGGCAAGAATCGTGTCGGTCGACGAGCCACGTCAGCCCGGCCTGGCTGCCGTCGAAAAGGGGGCAGCAGCGGTGCGCACCTGGCTCGAGCAGCCAGCCGCACACGTCACCACCGTGGAAGTTTCAAAGAGGATTGAGCCTGGCAAGATTTTTGAGTTCGACGCTACGGAACGTCGTCGCAATCTCAATCGCAAAATCGATCCCAAAACCAACGGCGCAGAGCCCAAGCCCGCGAAGGTATCTCGCAATGGCGAGCATGCTGCGAACGGCAATTCAAACGGCAACGGCTCTCATGGTCCCGCACATGTGGGAAGCAATGGCGCGAATGGCACCAGCGGCGCGAACAAAGCCAGCGGAACGAAGCGTCCGGAAGTAAGTCCGGAAAAGATTTCGGTCGCCGCGACTTCCACGGTTGCAGCAACCGCCGCAGTGGCTACCGCAACTCGCAATGCGGCCTCAGAAATTCGTGACTTTCTGGTGCAGTTTGTCATCGAGCAAACGGGCTACCCAGCCGAACTTGTGGCACTCGATGCGGACCTCGAAGCCGACCTGGGGATCGATAGCATCAAGAAGGCACAGATGTTTGGCGAGATTGGCTACCGCTTTCAAGTGCCACCGCCGACCGGCAATGTCACGTTGGACGACTTCCCAACGTTGCAGCACGTTTGCGACTATCTGAATCAGCACAGTCCACTCGCGTCCGCTGCGGACCTCACGTCCGCTGATCTGGCAGAGGACGAGTCCAGCAGCGATGGCGGCTATGCGGAACACGAAGACGAGGATCTGGCAGTTTCGGCAGGAAACGAAGAACAACAACAGGCACCCGCCACGGCGACCGGCGTACTCGGCGATATCCAAGGCTTCCTGGTTGACTTCGTCGTGGAACAAACTGGCTATCCAGAAGAACTGGTCGACTTGGACGCCGACCTCGAAGCCGATCTAGGCATCGACAGTATCAAAAAGGCGCAGATGTTTGGCGAGATCGGCTGGCATTTCAAGGTGGCTCCGCCGTCGGGCAATGTCACACTGGACGATTTCCCCACGCTGCGTCATGTGCTGGGTTTCCTGGTCGAATCCTTGGGACAAGGCAAAGCTCACGTCCCTGCGACTTTCGCTCAAACCAATCCAGTGGCTGGGTCAAGTTTGGCGGAGGAACTAGAAGCTCCTCAGTTAGAGACGCTTGAATCCCTTGTCGAGTCGAACACGGCTGTCGGACAGGCTGAAGAAATTCAGTCTTTCTTGACCAATTTTGTGGTCGAACAAACGGGCTATCCGGAAGATCTTGTGGAGCTGGATGCCGACCTCGAAGCCGATCTGGGCATCGACAGCATTAAAAAGGCGCAGATGTTTGGTGAGATTGGTTGGCACTTCAAAGTGGCACCTCCCTCCGGCGATGTCACGTTGGATGACTTCCCCACTTTACGTCATGTTTTGAACTTCCTAGTGACGGCCGTGGATGGCGGCAATGCAGCACCGGCCCAGAAATCGCCCCCTGTGCAAGTGCCGCAAGCTCAAGCCACAGCATCGGCTGGCGCACCGGCAGCGGAAGCAGTAACCGTTGCACCCGTCGCGAAGCCCGTCCCCAAGAGGGCTCTGCCAACAGCACCGTACCAAACAACCGATTCGACGCGGCGGATCATGCAGCGCTTCGAAATGCGTCTTCAGCCCATGCCCTTGGCCGTTGTGACTGAACAATGGGCGAAGCGTGCAGTCATTCTGGGGGCGAATGCCGAAGCGCGAACCCTGCAACAGCGCTTGGCCTCGCGCGGCGTGGACGTTATCGTCCTCGATCCTGCGGAAGGAGAATCGCGATTGCTGAAGCGTCTCGAAATCGCCTGGAACGATGGCCCATTGAATCATTGCTTTGTGCTGACCGCCCGCGACGGCATGCCCATGACCTGGCAGGACAGCAACCTCTGGCAACTTCGTCGAACGAATGGCGTGTTATTGCCCTTCTGGATTCTGCAGAAGTGGTACGAACTCTCCACAAGTGCTCCGCAAGGAACGCCATTTAGCCTAACGATGGTGACCTCCTTGGGAGGAAGCTTGGGTTTTGAGAATCAAGTGACTTCGCCCGAAGGAGGAGCACTGACAGGCTTAGGGAAGGCGATTGGTCTAGAGTCCGAAGGAAAAATCAAAACGCGGATCGTTGATTTCTCGCCAGATTATCAGGCGGCGGATTTGGTGGAACGCCTCTGCCAGGAAACTGCAGCGACGCATGCCGAGCAAGAAATCGCCTATAGCCGCGATGCGGGCAGGCGTGTGCTGCGCGGCAAGCGGATCGCAGCAAATAAGTATGGCGTGCGGATGGTTCCGGCCGGCAGCACGTGGATCGTCACCGGTGGTGCGCGCGGTGTCACGGGCTTCATTGCTCGCGAACTGGGGAAGCGGTTGGGGTTGAAACTCCATCTGCTTGGTTCCAGCCCTGCCCCAAAAGTCGAACCGGAATGGCGAAATTTAAGTCCCGAAGGTTTGAAACAACTCAAAGCCCGCATTGCAACCGAAGCACGCGCTGCCGGACAATCACCTGTCGATGCTTGGAGCCGGATTGAGAAATCACTCGAGCTCGATAAGTCCCTGCGGGTCTTGGCTGAAGCGGGAGTTGATGCGACCTATCACGTCTGCGACGTTTCCAATCGCGCAGCCGTAAGTCGGCTAGTGAAGAAGCTGCGAGCAGAGGGACCAATTTGCGGCGTGATTCACGGGGCCGGTGTCGAAGCGGCGTGTAAGTTTCCCAAGAAGAAACGGGATGTGGTCGAACGGGCCATTGGTGCCAAAGCGGATGGCGCTGCCAACTTGTTGGCTGCAATTCCGGCCGACGAACTGCAGTACTTTGTGGGACTGAGCAGCACCAGCGGTCGTTTCGGCGGCTTGGGGCAGGCAGACTACGCACTGGCTAACGACTTCCTGGCGAAAATTGTCGCTTCCTACCAGCGCTCCAACCCTTGCTGCCGAGCCTTCGCCATCGACTGGACGGCCTGGGATGAAGTTGGCATGGCAGCCCGCCCAGAGAGCAAATTTGCACTCGAAGCGATGGGAGTGAAGTACATGCCCGCCCTCGAAGGAGTCGATCATCTCCTGGACGAACTGCAGGCCGAAGCAGATTCCTGCGAAGCCCTGATTGTAGATCACCCCGGCCTGATCACGGGCAAACACGTGACGATGCAAGACGTTGATTCGCCTTTGCAACTATCCAAGCCGACGACGTTCACCAAGCCTGCCCCTGCTCCCCAGGCGAAAGCGCCTCAAGGTGAGGCCTTGACTGACGACTACGCTCGCGGGCTGCAATATGGAACGCAGCATAGGCACGCAATTCAGCAGTTTGTCGCCGCAGTTGCGGATTCGCTCCCAGGAGCAACGGTTGAACCGTTGCCTGGCTCGCCGATAGTATACGTGCGAGAGGTGACGAGTGCCGAAGAGCTGGCAGGAATCGCAGCGGGATCGGGAGTCTCTGCCGTGACTTTGCAAGCTCACAACCGCGGCATCGCTGCGGCTGTAACGCCGGTCGGAGGCGTGCCGTCAGCAGTTCCATCTGCATCATCACTGCCAGCCTTGGTCCTGTCGACGAATATTTCGGACCTCCCAATGTTGGAATCGATCCTGGCAGGGACGAAGCCAAGCTCTGCCATCGCCACGGTTGAGCTTCGTCCCGAAACGGATGTCTTCCTGCAGCAGCATCAACTGCATCGTCGTCCCTTTATGCCGGCAGTCGTATCGGCAGAGTCGATCATCGAAACGGCGAGTTGCCTGGCCGGCAACAAAAAGTTTGTCGGTCTGAAAAACTTCGAATTGAAGAACGGCTGGACCTTTGTCACGGATGCCGCGCAATCGTTTGAAGCTCAAGCATCTTTGGCAAACTATGTTGACGGCGAATTGCAGTTTGATGCGGAGTTCGCCTCTCCCACCGATGCCCGGGGGCCGCTGGTCACAGGACAAGTCCTGTTTGCAGACGACTATCCTGCAGTGCCTAAGCAGCCGGTGGGTGACCCAACCTTCGGATGGACACCGTTCTACTATCCTGACGGCGCCGTCATGTATCACGGCCCTGTCTTCCGTACCTTCCGCGAACTGGCTTTCCAACACGATGGTGGCCGCGTGCGGTTGGTGGTCCCGCCACCGTTGCAGCTGACCGGTCCGCGCCCAGGGAAAACCTGGCACCTGCCGTCCGCGTTGCTTGATGGCTGTCTGGTCGCGTGTGGTTGCTACTCGTACTTCATGCTGGAGCGGCGCCTGGAGATCCCTCATCGGATTGATCATTTGCGGCTCCACTCCATGCCGCGGGAAGGTGAGCTTTGCCGCATGCGATTCTTCCTGAAGAAAACCGAGTCGCGCTCCTCCACTTTCGATTTTCATGTAGTGGGGCCCGATGGCCGCATGATTTTTACCGTGGAAGGTTATCACGGGATCCTCATCGATGGTGGTGACGCTTGATCTCTGCCATGCATCCCGCTCCAAAGATTGGAGTTGGAGCTAGTGCAAGGAAGTATCGAGCGAATGGCGAGGCCGGGCGGCAGTCGGTGTTGCTCTGTGGATCCACTCTGCATTGGTGCGTGGCAGATCGCGGCTCCGCCTGGCTCGATGAACTGGCCTGCGCCAGCCAACCATGGCTCTCGGCACCGGAACAAGACGAATTGGCCTCGCTGCATCGCAATCGCGCCTCGGCGTGGCTCGCTGGACGAGCGCTGGCAAAGAGTGAATTACTTGCGACTGCCTTCGCAACCACACCTACCGACATTTCCATTCTCTCGTTGGATGCTCGCGGCAAACGCAATCGTCCGGAAGTATTTTTGAGTGGCCACTCTGCGTCGCTACGACTTTCGCTGGCCCATACCGATCAATTCGTGGCAGTGGCTTGGACCGAATCCAACCATGACATCGGAATCGATCTTGCCGATATCAACTTCGATACTTCGAAGTTGGCAGCCACCTGGTTCCTGCCTGCGGAACAAAAGATAGTAGCCGCCGGAACGATATCCGATGCTGCAATCCGCATCTGGACCGCCAAGGAAGCTGCCTACAAAGCCGCTCAAAGTGGGGAAGCATTCGATCCGTTGCAGATTGAGGTCACAATCTTATCGGCAGGCCAGGGACGGGCCTCCTATCAACACCAGAATTCGCCGTTACAGACTTGTGACGTGATTTGGAAAGAAATCTCAGACACACTAGTTACGCTTGGCATGGCTCGCAACTAAAGAGGCATCTCAGATGATCGATCTCGCAGGAAAAGTCGCCCTCGTTACCGGCAGTGCTCGGGGCATTGGTCGTGCATGTGCCTTGAAATTGGCAAATGCTGGTGCCGATGTCGTGATCAATTATGTCACCGCACAGGGGCCGGCGCTGGAAGTTGCCGAAGAAATTCGGCAACTAGGGCGCAATGCGGCCGTGGTCCGCGCGGATGTGACCGAGCGCTTTGATGTCGACGACATGCTCGCGTTCGTGAAGGAAACTTTCGGCCGATTGGATATCCTGGTGAGCAACGCTGCCACGGGGGGATTCCGTCCACTCCTCGCCGCAACCGATCGCAATTTTGAAGCGGCGATGAACACCAATGCACGAGCGCTGCTGTACCTCGTGCAAGCCTCGGTCAAACTCCTGGCGGACAAATCCGAACGGAGCAAGGTGGTCGCGATCTCGAGCCATGGTTCGCACATGGCCCTGCCCATGTACGGCACAATTGGTGCCTCCAAAGCCGCTCTGGAAGCCTTGGTGCGACATCTCGCGCTTGAACTGGGTGGTCGCAACATCAATTTCAACGTCGTAAAGGCCGGGCTGGTAGAAACCGACTCGACGAAGCACCTCCCTGGCGCGCAGGAGATGTTCAACGGACGGATCTACAAAAGCATGACTGGAGAACGCATGCTCGAGGCGAACGATGTCGCCGAGGCCGTTCTCTATCTTTGTAGTCCTTTGAGCGACATGGTGCAGGGGGAAACCCTCACCGTCGATGGAGGAGCGGGAATTCACGTTTAGTACTGCGTGGGTCCGTCGTACCACGACATGAACAACAGTTTGCGGAATCTATCCTGGCGCGATTTGCGAGGGCACGTGCTGCGCACGCTGCTCACCGTTGCCAGTGTAGCCGCCGGGGTTGCGGCAGTGACGTCGATTCACATGTCGTCCAGTGGTGCGAAGCAGAAGTTCCGGCAACTGGAACAATCGCTCGTTGGTGGAGCCGATCTGGAAGTAGCGGCTGACGATGGCAGCCTGTTCGACGACAAAATAGCGGACATTGTCAAGCAAGACCCCGAGGTCGTGCAGGCCGTGGCGGAGCTTCGCCGCGGAACACGACTCTACAACTATAACGGCAAGAAGATCGAACTGCATGCCGTGGGCTTACCCCCCGAACCGGCAGCCATCGAGCAATTGGAACTAAAAGAAGGTCGCTTCTGGAGCCAAGGGGGTGATGCCAAGGAAGTGGTGTTGGAAGCAGGGCTCGCGCGGGCGATGAACCGCGTCGTGGGAGACAAAGCACTGTTCGCCACGTTGCGCGGTCCGCAACCCTACAAGGTGGTCGGCATCGTCAACGTCCGCAACGCCCGTGCAATGGCTCGCGGAGATGCCGCCTTCTTCCGTTTGGAAGATTTCCAACCAATGATGCGCGCGGTTGGCAAAGTGAATAGCGTTCGCATCGTTCTCAAAGATGCCGACCAGGCCGAGGTGGTCAAGGAGCGACTGGCAACACTCGTGCCGGCTGAGGTCGCCGTTCGCCGCCCCGCAGGCTACACCCCCTTTGCCGAAGAAACTCTGCGCAGCGTCGATCTGGGACTTCTATTCGCTAAGGCACTCGCGGTCGTGCTCGGCGGTTGCACCATCTTGAACACATTTTTGATCAGCGTGGGAGAACGTCGCCGTCAATGGAGCATCTTGCGTGCAATCGGGGCGACGCAAACACAAATCCTAAGAACGATCCTTTTCGAAGGACTATCCCTTGGCATCCTAGGTTCGATCCTGGGGATTTTGGTCGGCCTGGCTGGAGCGAGACTGCTATCCAAAGCTATTGCATATGTCCTGCAAGTGACTGACGTACCGCTCGAGTGGGACCTCTGGCTTTTGGTCCTCGCCGGATTAGGGCCGATTGTTTCAGTGATCTCTGCTTGGATTCCGGCTTTGCAAGCCGCACGAGTTTCGCCGCTGGAAGGGATGCGGGGGACGAGTGCCACTCGCACCGAAAATTTCCCTTTGGCCGCTGCTCTCGCGGCCCTGGTGATTTGGGGCATCTCGGCCGCGATCATCGCCATCTCCCTGGCCGGCTACTTGCCTCCCGCCACGTGCATTCTGGCGGGAGTGACGATGCTGCTGGGCTTCGCGCTGTGGGTTCCTCCCTTGCTCCCCTTTATTGCTCGGTTCTTGTCCCGCCTGCTTTCGTTCTGGCGCTGCGAAAGTGAAATCGCAGTCCGTCAGACGTGTCGCAATCAAATTCGCACATCGCTAACGGTGGCTGTGCTAATTGTGGCCCTGGCCAATGGAATCGGCATGGGGCATTCGCTGCTCAATAACGTGGAAGATGTCCGGCGCTGGTACCAGCGCGCGATGCTCGGCGATGTCCTGTTGCAGGTGAACGATTCTCCCTTGGCCTTCAGCGTGAAGGAAGGAACCACGGAAGGCGAACTCGCTTCGTTAGCCGTCGGAACCAGTGTCGAAACGATGCGCTTCGCCAGCGTTCTCGTCGATAAGCAGTCTGGCAATCTAATTGCTCGCCGGCTTCCCGAGGATGGCCGACTGCCGTGGGATGTAAAAGATGTCTCGGATTTTGAGATCCGCCAACGGATGAAAGCGGGGGAAGTCGCGGTCAGCACGGTTCTCGCGCAGCGTTTAGGCGTAAGGGTCGGAGACGAAATCAGGATTCAACTATCCGGTCAATCGGGCAGCTTTCGCATCGCTTGCCTGGTCACCGATTATTATGAAGGTGGTCTGACTGTAAGTCTGGATCGTGATGTTGCCTTGAAAAAATTAGGGCTGGATGGCGTCGAGGTTTTCGTGCTTAATTTTCCCGCTGGGAAGACCAGCGAACTAATGCCGGCGATCGATACACTGGCAGCCGGCAAGGGTTTGCGCGTTCATTCGCAGGAAGAATTGAAAACATTTCTCGATGGCATGATGCTGGGAGTCGAAGCCGCTTTCTGGGTCGTACTCGGTCTAGGAATGATCGTGGCGTCGTTTGCTACCTTTAACACCCTTACCATGAATGTGCTCGAACAAACTCGTGAGATCGGCCTATTGCGAATGGTGGGCATGTCGCGCCGGCAGGTGTGGCGCACCATCATGGCGCAAGCTCTGATTCTCGGATTGCTGGCGGTGGTGCTGGGCTTGTTGGCCGGTTTGACAAGTGCCTACTTGATGCACTGGTGCTCGGGGCCTCTGTTGGGACGAGATGTCGAGTTTATTCTGCGTCCCGGTCTCATTGCTGGCTGCTTGGGTGTTTCGTTGCTGCTGGGCTGTCTGGCCGCCGGAATTCCCGCCCACCGGGCAGCACAGTTACCTGTTCTCAGCGCGGTCCAGGAGGAATAGATGTTCCCACAACGTAAATCTTGGCTGAAGGGACGCGTGCTGTTTCTGGCGGTGCTCGCGGCTGTGCAGGGAGCATTGTGCCCGGATGTATCGCATGCTCAGTCACTGACGAAATTGCTTCCCGCTAATGCGTACTGGTCGGCAGAAACCTCGAATCTAAGCGACTTTGATTCAGCTTGGAAAAAGACGGCCGGCTACGCACTGTACAGCGAACCGGCGATGAAGCCGTTTTGGGACGATCTACAAATCAAGCGACCCGGTGTGCTGCCGCACGTCTGGCTGGGTTTAACGTGGCAGGCACTACTCGACGCTGGGGCCAAAGAAGTTCTCTGGTCAACGATGCCCTCCCAAGACGGCGGCAAAGTCGCGACGATTCTAATTCTAAAGCCGTCCAGCGGTGAGTTTGCGAATCAATGCCAGACGGCATTCGAGAAATATTGGAAGGAACGTAGCGCTGCAATCAGAAGCGTGAAGGTGGGCAACGCGAATGTGGTCGAGGCCAGTTCCCCCACTCGCAAAAGCTATTTCTCAGTAGCGCCGGCGGGAATCGTCCTCTGTGATAAACTCGATGCACTCGCGGAACTAATTAAGCAGCAAACTCCGCAGGCCAAGAACTCCTTGGCGGACAGTGCCGAGTTCCAAACCACCCAGAAGTCAGCACCAGCAACGGCTCAACTTCGTTGGCACTTGAACCCCTTCGATTACTGGGAAGCTATTCATCAAGATGGCAGTCCGCAATCGCTTAAGATTCTGAAACGGATCGATTTCTACAAGCAGCAAGGCTTCGGCGTCATCAAGGCGATGGGCGGAGGGATGACTTTCGGCTCGTCAACCGGAGAGGCCGATCACAGCATTCGCATTGTCCGTGCAGGGCCGCTGCTGAAAGGTTCGGGCTTGCTAAGTCTCGTCACGGCGAACAAATTTTCTCTTCCCGATTGGCTGCCGCAATCAGTCAGTTCAATAACGACCTACCACTGGGATGTGCCCAGCGCGATCACGGCTTACGGACACGTTTACGACGATTCCTATGGTGACGGCAACCAAGGCGTATTTGACGAAACCCTGACGGATATCGAAGAGGCGACCGATGGGCCTCAAGCCAAACTGCGCGGGGATGTGCTGCAACGATTGGGCCCACTGTTCGTGGTGGCCCGCGATTGGGGTGGGGAAGCCAGACCGATGACCGGGAGCAGTACGAAGCTCAAGAAACGACGTACGGTCTGGATTGCGCCCACCAGTGATCCGGCAAAGTCCGCTCAAGCTTTTGAAAAGTTCTATACCGGGGACCCCGAGTTCACGCACGAAGTGCTGACCGCCGGTGCCGAGAAAGTGACTCTCTGGCTCAGTGCCGATCCCAATGTCTTGATGCTCGGCGAGAAAGGAGCTGAGGGAGAAGAACGACCTCTGACACCAGAGATCGCAGCACTCTGTGTTGCTCGGGGCTTCGTTCTGGCAGCCAGCGATAAAGAGTATCTCGTTTCGTTGTTAAAGGGAGGAGTTCCTGCTGCGGAGAAGTCGACGCAACTTTTCTTTAGCGGTGAATCCAAGATCGTCTCTTGTGGCCGATACTGGCGAAATACGATGCTCGATGCTGAACCGGTTTTCCTGCGAATCAAGTCATCCCAACTCGATTCCGACGATTCCCTGGAACAACAAGTTTTGTATCGACTGCTAGTAGCGAAGCGTAAAGATGATGCCTCTTGGAAGCCCGTCGACGGCGGTAAACTGCCCGACTTTGCTGCGATTAGCCAATATTTCGGCAAGGCGCGAGGTTCCATTTATCCTGAAGCGGACGGTTGGTCCCTTCGCTTAATCTCCGAATATCCATCTGCTCGTTAGGAGCCCGCTCGTGATCAATTTTAATGGCGATTTTCTTACTCTCCGGCGAATGTGTAGTTGGAGCCTTTTGCTCGGATCCCTCGCTGCCGCCTGGTTGTTGAACGGCTCGCTGCTGCATGCCCAAAACGAACAGAACAACCTACCGAATGAAAACACGCTGCCAGATACAGTGGTCGCTGAAGCCGCCCCCACTGCGGCGGAACTGCTGCGAGTCACTCGCGCGGATTGGCAACGATTGGATAGTTGGCTCCAACTGAAACCAACCTATTACGCGGCATGGATGATGCTACTCAAGCAGAGGGTTTTGCTGGAACAATGGAATAGAACTACTGGCGTCGATCCTGTGGCACTCCAGGACCTCGAACAGAGTTTCGAAAAATATGCTACGAACTTCAACGATTCACGTTACGACGCGTTTCTGGCGAGTTTCAAACGCTGGAAAACGATGGCCATTCGCGAGAACTATCTGCAACTCGCAGCGAATGTTCGCCGCCAAGCCTACAATGAACCGGCGACAAGTGAGAACCGCCCCGAGATTTATCGCCAGCGCATTCGTTCTGCCGTTCTAGAGGTGCAGAACCGATTGACTGCTTTCACTTCTCAAGGTGCCAAGGATTGGCGACGATTCCTGCTCTGGGACACCTTACAGGAACTCTCGCGAGGCGACGGTCCGCTGCCGCTGGAAACCCTCCAACATTTGCAAGTGGTCCTGCGGAACGGAGTCGTCGTGTGGGACATCCAGGCCATGCGAGATTTGCAGAAGGCGATCAACGAGGCGGCGATTCAGGCAGCCATCGCGACCGATGAGGATTTTCCTGAATCGCGGAAAGTCAAACTGAACGAACTTGCAAGCCTGATTGCCAGCTATGCGGACAATCCAAGCAATGAACTGCGTATCTCTATCGGGCCACCCGTGGCCTGGCTCAAAGAACGTGGCGAATTAAAGGAGTTGGCTCCCACCATTTTGAAACAGTTCAGCAATCCGAACTTTCGCTACGAGACATCAGCTCGTGTCATCGAACGGGACGTCAACCAGAATGTCAGCGAAACTTTTGACGTGAACGACATTTACAACGGAGCCCGCGTTTCGGGTCGCGGGCAGCTTGTCGGAAAAGTGAAAGCCCGCTTAATCCCCAGCAGCAATCAGGCAATCTGGGAAATGCGAATGGATGGCCAGACACTCTCCAATACGCAAGCTTACGGGAGTGGCGTTAGTGTCAACTCATCCGGCAACACAACGGTGTCGGCCTTCAAGAATGTCATCATGGATGCCAGTGGCATGCGTTCCCAGCCGGCCACTGCGACCGCGAACTCGTCGATCACCTACAACGGCATTAATGCGTCTTCGTATGGAAGCTATGCCGGCTATGCCCAAAGCCGCGTGTATGCGAATCGTGGCTCTTCGGAGTATCAAGCCGAACGATCTACGGAAAACTTCATCACGCAACGTCTCAATCTGGAGGGGAGCCAGTACGTTCGCAAATACAATCAGAAGTATCAAGATAACTTTGTCTATCCGCGAGCGAGGCAATTGGCCTGGCCTCAGCAGTTTCAAATGCATTCCTCAAACGATTTGATCGTGATGGATATGCTCGACGGACCTCCGGAATCGATGGGGGCCAGAAATCCTGCCCCCCCCGCCCCGTTCGATGCAGATGCCTATGTGAAGTCGCATGTCAGCTCGTTCGACGCTTATGGCTGGCGGCGATTGGCTGGCAAAACATTGACCGTCACCGAGCTACGACAGATCATGAAGGATCTGGGGATGGAAGATGCAGCCGATCGGGCCGAGGCAGTCGTCGCAGAACCAGGGGCTGAATCCTCGCCAGAGAATGTCGAGCCCTCTGAATCCGTGCTAGCGCAGCGTGCCGCCCGCACTCTGAGCTTTCCTCTGCGGCGGCCGATTGAGTTCACGCTGGAGAATGGTCTGTTGACCGCTCAAGCTCATCTCGCCGGTTTCAGTGCCGACGGCAAAGATTACTCAGCCATGGAGGTGAAGTTTACTTACCGCTTAAGCGGCGGCGAAAATGGCATGGAGATCATTCGTGAGACCTTGGAAGCTTGGCCCGAGTGCTTTGTTCCCGGCGCTGGTGGCAGGTTAAGCGGTCCCCAGCTGGTAGTGCGCAAATTGTTAGTGAATGTATTGAAGGATGCGCTACCCGAGCAGGCCAAAATTACACACCTGAGCGGCGGTTTGGGAGACGATCTCCCCATCAAGTATTACGCCAATCTGGGAGAATGGATCTGCATCGGGATGAATGTCCCGCCCGCAGAAAAAGAAACCAAACCCGCCACCAAGTCACCCGCGGTTGTGCGGCGGCCGACCAGCGAAGGGAATGAATAGTCGTGTCCTTGTTTCCGCTCCGCGCAACGCCATTCGAAGCGGTCATGTTATGGGATGACCGCCCCGAATACCCGATGGTCTTCTGGGTCGAATTAGACGTGAGCGGGAAGCTCGAAACGGACGCATTGAAGAAAGCCGTCGACTTGGTTCTCCTCCGGCATCCGTTGCTGACGGCTGGCGTAGAAGATGTTCAGCACTTTCCTCACTGGACTCAGCCGCAAAGCGAATCAGACGCACCGACCCATCCCGGGCCATGTGTGATTCGACGCCCCAACGATGACGACCACTACTTTCCGGTCGGGCCGCAGTGGAACTTGAGCTTCCGACTGACGGTCGTGCCGCTCGTTGAGGAGGCCAGCGATTTTCGCTTCCGTTTTCAATTTCATCATGCGGCCGCGGATGGTATCGCGTCCTGTACGGTCATTGGCGACATTCTGGCAACGTATGACTGCTTGCTTCGTGGCCAGGCGCCGGACGCTGTTCTGGCACCTCTTCTGCCGGAGCGATTGGCGGAACGCGGCGCGCTAACTCCCCTCCGCAAACGACCGGCACCCGCTGCAGTGGCGGTGCCTTCTTTAGCAACTGCAGCGCCACCGCCTCCGCCACCCTCCAGAACGTGGAGCATGTGGTGGTATGAATTTGTCGAAGGCTTGAAGTTCGCAACAACCAGGCCAAAGTTAATGGCCCGTCCGCGCACCGCCCCAAGGCCCAACAAGGTTGCAAACACTCATACGGGTGCTCATGAATGTCCGTTTCTTTCGGTAGTACTTTCACGCGAAGAAACCGAGCAGATTCGACGGCTCGCCGAGGATGTTGGGGGGCTAAACGACGTGCTCCTGGCCTGGTTGTTCGTCGCTCTCGAGCAATGGCGTCAACAATGTGGCTCCCTCTGGCCCTGGGGAACCTACCGCGTCACCGTCCCCGCTAACTTGCGTCCAGCGGGAGAGCGAGCCTTACCTGCTGCCAACTGCATCAGTTATGCGTTTCTCGAT
This sequence comes from Pirellulaceae bacterium, assembly GCA_041739545.1. Lineage (GTDB taxonomy): Bacteria > Planctomycetota > Planctomycetia > Pirellulales > Pirellulaceae > JBGSNR01. Next base: position 57,088 of record JBGSNR010000048.1, read on the forward strand.
CGATCGACGGGACAAAGTACCGATGGGGAAAAACTACTCCCCGGCATTGCCCACGCGACGAAAGCCATCGTACGTTACGATCTGACCCGTCAGTTTCTGGCGTTCTTAGAGAACAGTTGTCGCTTCCCACGTTGGTTCCGATTCAATGTCCGCCGCAAGACGCGGATGAGCACCACGGTCTTAAGCTATGTTGGTGACCCCTCACGGCGAGTGACGGCACGCGTGCGACGTGAAGTAGGGCAGATGCTCGCTGGCGAAATGGTCGTCGATCGTTTCATTGGCGCTCCCCCGGTTCGGCCCAACACACGTCTGGCGATGGCAGTGACTACCTATCGCGATCAACTAGGGATCGGTGCCACCTTCGATCGCCGCGAACTGGGCCGCGATGCCGCGCAGGAGTTTCTGAATCTCTACGTCAAGCTGCTGCTAGAGGCTGCGCAAAAACTGCCAGCGCAAGCTCCTGAATCTGCCGCGTCTGCTACTCGCTAACAAGCTTCTCGGCCAAATCGCCCCAGGGGGTCTTCAAAACATCCGCCCATTTCAGGCGCAGTTTGTCTTGTTCCTTCTCAAGCTTGCGATTGATCTTCGCCACAAGCTCGGGGCGTTTCTCGGCAACTACATCCTCAATGACCTCACGCACCGTCTTGCTGAGAGACTTCACCACTGGGCCATCAAAGTGGCTCACTCGCTGCAAACGAAAGTCTTGGATTTCGAGATCCGCTTGATCGATGGAGACCAGCAGGATCAGATCGGGCGGAAATGAACTGGGGTCAATCCGCGGCTTGAGAATCGCACGCGCGGTGAGCTTCACCGCGGCCTCGGCTTCCGCACTAATGCTATAGACCTGCACACCTCGCTCCCATTGCGTTTGCCGGCCAAAGCAGTGCATGCGCGCTGTGGCCGAGATGCGGCATTGCACTTGTCCGCCGTCTGCTTCCCGCACTTCTTCGATCCGCACCGCAAGGTTCTGCTCCGGATCGATTTGCGTGACGCGATACTGCTGCCACGTACCATGATTGACATCTTTCCAGCGACGTTTGGTATCCAGTCGCAAGCCGCGCAGATCGACATCCAAGCCATCCATCACCGCCTTCGTTGCTCCCCAATTCTTCTTTCGCTCATACTCCGCGGGGATATTCTCGCGCGCGAGTGCTGTCACGAACGTCTGAAACTCTTCCGAGGGAACGAAGGCTTTTTCCAGTGGAGTCGGCTGTTCGGCTCGCGTGCTGGTTGAAAAAGAAGCTCCAAGCATCGACCAGCAAACTGCTAGCACGATTGCCGAGGGACCGAGAAAGCCCCGACGCAAGATTGGCCGTCGCATTATTGTAGTTTTAGTAGGCATGCATCGTACGGATGGAGCAGGTTGCAAGCAAAACAGGCTTTGGGGATCTGACTAGCGCTTGCATTCTACGGACCTCACGGTGATATCGACCATTAACGGACACAAAGAGGAGCTGAATTCCTTCGCTAGCACGCTTCGCGAGCATTCGCCGTTGACCATTCCCACCCACTGCACTACAAGTCCCGTGCGTACAAGTCCGTTCTTGACCCACGAGTTGACGCTGCGCAAGCATGGCCGCACCTCAAACCACCCCTGGAACTCTGGCAGCTCCATCGCTGATGGGGCGACTGCTGGGCTTGCAGCGCGCGGTGCTGGGCTGGGTGATGCACAAACCGGTTATGCGGGGCGGCATTTTGGGAGGGGTTTTGGCAAGCGTTATCGGCTCAGCAATCATCTCCTGGCTTGTCTTTCCGTCCACTGTCTTAAGCCCTGATCAGAAGCTGAGTGCCGCTCTCGAAATGCTCGATGCGGGTGACTTCGCCAGCGCGCGACAGTTGGCTGCGGAACTGCGAACCGATCCGGAGGTAACCGATGCCAAACTTGCCGGCCCCATGTTCGTCCTTGGTTCGGTGATGGCCCACGATGCAGCGGCCTATGCAGACCCGCGGCAGCGAGAGATTCTGTTTCGTGTGGCGGCACGCTACTTCGAAGAAGCCAGAAATCGAGGCCTTCCTGCAGATCGCGAAGGAGAGGGCTTGTATCTGTTTGGCTACTCGCTACTCGAAGCGCGTCGTTTTGCGTATGCGACAGAAGTGTTACGCGAGGCACTCACGGTCGATCCTCAGCCCCGGGCAACCGAAGTTCATCGGTTGCTAGCCTTAGCCTACTTGGGGCAAGATCCTTCATTGCCCGGCAAGGCGACGAGGGAGATCGCTGCCTATTTGCAAGATTCGACTCTCTCTCCGCGCGAGCGCGACGCAGGGTTGCTTTGGATTGCCCGCGTGCAATTGCAGGCTGCCGACTTGCTGGCCTGCCGAGCAGCCGTCGAACAGATTGCGGCCGAAACGCCCCTCAGGAACGAGCGCCTTCTGATTGAAGGCGAATTGCTGATTGCCGAGGGAGATCAACTTCGCGGCACACTCAAAACCCTGGCCGTCGATTCGCCGGCTGGCATGAAATATAACGCTGCTTTGCAGTGCTTGAAGGAAGTTCAAAGCCGCGATGGCGCGGATCTGGCGTTGATGTCACAGTCGTTGCTGTTCCAGGCCACGATTCACGAGCGACTGGGAGAGTTCGAAGAAGCTGAACGTCTGTGGGTTCGCATTCGCCGGCAGTATTTTGGCTCGGCGGAGGCTTTGGCGTCGACTGTTCGACTGGGTGAACTGCTGGTGCGCGTGGGCCGACCGTTTGAAGGACTTCCACTACTCCGCCGCGGAATCGCGGAAGCCACAGCGATGCCCGTTTATGAAAACCCTTGGTTGTCACGCGCAGAATTTGAAACCCATTTGCAAGAGGCCTATCAAACGGTTCTGGCAGCTCAACAATTTGAAACCGCGATCGCCTTTGCCGAGGCCTGGACGCCGTTCCTGCCGCCGGACCAGTGCATCGAGGCGCGTTCCCTGGCTCACAAAGCTTGGGCTGCCCATTTTGAGGAACAAGTGGTCGGCAAAGGAGCCGTTGATCGGGAAGCCATTTTGGCCAGCGCCCGTGCACAGTATCGGCTGCTCGGCGAAGTGAATGAAGAACTCGCAGAACTGCGACAGACGACTTCGCATTTCGAGAATGACCTGTGGGCCAGCGCGGAAGGCTACTTTAAAGGGCAGGCCTATCGAGCCGCCACGCGGCAATGCCGGGCGTTTCTGGCGGCACAATCCAGCAAGCGTCGCCCCGACGCCCTGGCCACACTCGGTGAATGCCTGCTGGCGCAGGGCGAGTATGCAGAAGCTGTGCAGGTCTTTCAATTGTGCTTGGAGGAGTACCCGCGGCATCCTGCTTCCTATCGGAGCCGGCTCAAGTCGGCTCAGGCCTTGCAGGAACTGGGAAGAATGGAAGACGCCCGACAGTTGCTGATCGATAATCTCTACAACCATGCTCTCACGCCGCGTAGTCCTGAATGGCGAGACTCGTTGTTTGCCTTGGGAGAAACTCTGTATCGAGCGGGACTTGAGCAGGAAGCAACCGCTCGATTGGCGGGCGTTGGCGATAGAAATGAAGAACGGAACGCCGCCGGATTTGCCGCGATGGAGCAAGGCTACAGTTTGTTCCAAGAGGCAATTCAGAATCTCTCGGAGGCAGTACGACGTTTTCCTAATGCCCCTCAAACGATTAGCGCTCGGTACCGAATTGCAGAAAGCCTGCGACATTCGGCTCGCTTTGCCCGGCAGCGACTGGGAATGGTAACAATCGAAACGACGCGTGTAGCTCTGCATCGTCAGCTACAACACGATCTGACTGCGGCGGAAGAGGCATACGCCACGCTACTGCAGCAAATCGACGACGATCAACAGGGACAGTACCGCTCCCCCGTGGAACTGGCGATTATTCGCAACAGCTATTTCGGCCGCGCTGATGCGCTCTTCGACCTGGCACGCTACGAAGATGCCGTCAACGCCTATTCGGCCGCGACCAACCGCTATCAAACCGAGCCTGAAGCGCTGGAAGCCTACGTCCAAATCGCAGCCTGTTACCGTCGGCTGAATAGGTATGTGGAAGCGCGAGGCACCGTCGAGCAAGCTCGCATCGTCCTGAACCGAATTCGATCCGATGCCAACTTCAAACGGACCACACGCTTCACTCGTGACGAATGGGGTCAGGTTATCGATTGGCTCGCCACCCTGTAAGGATACGTCTAAGGAATTGTGCATGTCGACGAAACGTCTCGCGGAACTGATGGCACGAAAACGGCACATCCTGCAATTGCTAGGAGATCTGGCGCGCGCACAGCTATCGGTAATCGAAGCCCGCGATACCACTCGCTTGCTCCGAGTCCTATCGGCCAAGCAGCCCCTGGCGGAAGAACTAAATCACGTTGATGGCGAATTGACTCCTTATCGAGAAGAAGCCCCCGAAAGCCGACGCTGGTCGTCACCGCAAGCAAGACAGCAATGCCAGGCCGATGCACAGGCCTGTGAACAATTGCTGACGCAACTTTTGAAGACGGAACAAGCCAGCGAAATAGCTCTCGTGGCGCAACGGGACGAAACTTCCCGACAGCTGGAAGAACTTGATGCTGCCCAATACGCCAATCGAGCCTACGGCGGCGGTTATGAGGAAGTGAGTATTTCGCAAATCGACCTGACTGCCGATCGTTAAGGTGTGCTATGTCCCCCAATTCGATTCCATTAGTGAACGTCGTTGAGCCAGCCGATCTCCAGATCATTCTGGCTGCGTGGACGGAAGCTACCGATCGTTTGCAACGGACGCACGAGGTGCTGCAGGACGAAGTGCGCAGGCTCACCGATGAACTGGAAGAAAAAAATCGAGAGCTCGCTCGGCGAAATCGATTAGCCGATCTAGGGCAAATGGCCTCGCACATTGCCCACGAGGTACGCAATGGACTTTTGCCAATCAAGCTCTATTTGAGCTTGTTACGTCGCAAGATTGGCGATGCGGAACAAGCCGTGCAGATTGTCGACAAGGTTACCGCGGGCGTTGGAGCGCTCGAGACAATTGTAAACGAACTGCTCAACTTTTCCGCGGATCGCGATATTCAACCATGCGAGATTGCTTGCGCAGGGTTTCTGCAAGAGATCGTCGAATCGCTCCAACCACAATTTGCAGCTCAACGGATTGATGTACGGACCGACGTGCCAGACGACCTAAGTTTGGCGGCTGATCCTGATATGCTACGCCGCGGGGTTCTCAACTTGGTGCTGAATGCACTGGATGTTTTGCCGAGCGGTGGCGAACTAACTCTCTCTGCCGCTGCCAATGAGGCCGGTTGGCAGTTGGAAGTAGCGGACTCCGGCCCTGGCATCCCCGAAGAAGCTTTTCCACGGCTCTTCGATCCGTTCTTCACGACCAAAGCGACGGGCACCGGTCTGGGATTGGCAATCGTGGAACGGATTGCGGAAGCCCATCACGGAACACTCACTGCGGCGAATCGCGTGCAAGGAGGAGCGGTTTTCACGCTTCATTTGCCGCGCGAGAACGCCCCCTGCAAGGAGGCTGCATGACTGCTGCCATGACTTCTGAACTACGCACAGGAAATGTCCTGATTGTGGATGACAATGCGGGCGCACGGCGTTCAACGGCCGAGGTGCTAACCTGCTTGGGGCATCAGGTGGTGGCTGCCGCTAGTGGGCAGGAAGCATTGCGCCGCCTGAAAGACGAAGCCTTCGACGTCATCCTCACCGACTTGCAAATGCCTGGCATGGACGGCTTGGAGTTCATGCGGAATGTGACCCAACGGCGGGTCGACTCGCCGGTCGTCATGATCACCGCCTTTGCATCAGTCACCACAGCTGTCGAGGCCATGCGAATCGGCGCCTTCGACTACATCGAAAAGCCGTTCGATACAGATCAGCTCGAGCAAGTGGTGCAACGGGCCCTGGCTCAGAATGAACGGAACGGCAAGCGATTGTTGCTGACCAACGAAGAGAGTGCCTTGATCGGCAACAGCGCCGAGATGCAAGCTCTCAAGCAACGACTGGCCCAGGTCGCCTGTACCGAAGAAACCGTTCTGATCTGCGGCGAAAGCGGTACCGGCAAAGAGCTCGTCGCCCGTTGCATCCATTCCGCCAGTCAACGGAGCGGCAAATCGTTGATTAGCCTGAACTGCCCTGCATTATCGCCCCAATTGATGGAAAGTGAGCTTTTTGGTCACGAACGTGGTGCTTTTACCAGTGCTGATGCGACCCGCGTCGGTCGCTTCGAATTGGCTGAAGGAGGAACGATCTTTCTCGATGAAGTTACCGAGATCGAACTTACTTTGCAGGCCAAGTTGCTGCGAGTTCTGCAAGAACGAACGTTCGAACGGGTTGGTTCGAGCGTATCCCGTGCAGCTGATGTACGAATCATTGCGAGTACAAATCGAGATATTCGAGTGGAGGTACAGGAGCAGCGTTTTCGCCATGACCTTTACTACCGTTTGAATGTGCTCCCCGTGCAAGTGGTTCCATTACGGGAACGCCGTAGCGATGTGCCCCTCCTGATTGAACATTTTCTAGGGCGTTCCGCTCACCGCTTGAACCGCCTTCCCTGTCAGTTAGACGCGACCGCCTTGCAACTGCTGGTTGACTACCACTGGCCCGGCAATGTGCGTGAATTGGAAAATGTTATCACCCGAGCGAATGTGCTGTTTGCCGAGCAAGCCGTGCAAGCGGATGATCTGCTCCCTTGGCTGATCGATGCCGAGACGGTCGGCCATGAATCCCAAGCGGAGTTACTCGCGCACGAGGTGAAATGGGCAGGACTGAAACTAGACGAAATGGAACGCCGCTTAATTGAAGCGACGTTGGATCATTTTGATGGACATCGCGCCAAGACGGCTGAAGCCCTCGGCATCGGAATTCGTACTTTGTCGAACAAACTCAAAGCCTACGGCTATGAACCACGAACCAAAGCTTTCCACAAGGCTGCTTAATTAAGGTCAGCACGATGCTAGGCAACTTCCCAAATAATCGAACACGGACCGGCAAAAATTGCCGGTTCCATTCGGCAAACCTTGCCGGAGCAGGAGACAGGTCTGCCCTTGTTACACAGCATTCCGATTTAGCGTGCTCCGCCAAAACGCGCAAAACAGCCCAGTTTATGGCCGATTTTGCTAACTGCCTTCCCAAGCGAAAGAATGCCAGCACGCCACGGCATACAGGTTGCTCAACGAATTTAGAGAGGTTGTAAAAACGTATGTTGCCTCAAGTTCTGCAATCGACGACGATTCCCACTCTGACCGAGGTTGTGAGCTTTACCCAAGCTCGCCATGAGGTCTTGGCTGGGAATATTGCCAACGCCAACACGCCTGGCTACCGTACGCGTGATTTGTCGTTGCCCACGTTTCAGGCTCGATTGCAGGAGATGGTGACCGCGAACTACCAACGAACTCCTTCCCCTTCACCAGGCAATTATTTGCCTGGCGTGACGGCATTAGAAGGCATGTCGCCGGGACAAAGTTCACCGGGACGTATCACGGAAGGGGATACGAAACTGAAGGAAGTGCGTGAATCACTTACGAACATCCTGTACCACGATGACACGAACCTCGACTTAGAAAAACAGGTTGCGGAGATCAACAAGAACCAAACGTTGCACAACATGGCACTGACGATTATGGCGAATCAGTTCCAGCTGCTGCAGGTGGCGATTAGCGAACGAGTTTGAAATTGATGTAGTCGCCGGGCAATGGATTTGTCCAGCGCAAGAGTTTGGCAAGGAGGCTTTATGAACAGTGCACTTGATATCAGCACCAGCGCGTTAGTCGCGCAGCGTGTGCGACTCGACGCCATCGCCGGCAACATGGCGAATATGTCGTCCATGGTGCGCGACGAGAATGGGCAGATGCAGCCGTATCAGGCGAAGTTCGTGGTCTTCGAGACAGACGAGACGTTGGCCACATCGTCGGGTGCCGCGGGGGTCAAGGTTTCCTCTGTCGAGACCGACGAAGTCGAACCCCTGTATCGTTATCAGCCCTATCATCCGCATGCCATTCAGTCGGGTCCAAAGACGGGCTACGTGGCCTACCCCAATATCAATATGTCGGCCGAGTTCGTCGATGCGCTCGTCGCCACACGGGCTTATGAGGCGAACGTCGGTGTGCTTGAAATCAGCAAAGCCATGGGGCAACAAACCTTGAGAATTTTGGGTTAGTCGGCAGCGGTTAAGGAGGACCAGCCATGTCAGCCATCGGAGCAATTAATCCGGCCTTGAAACTCGCCCCCGCAGGGTCGATCGGCGGTGTTGGCGCCGGCAATGCCGCCGGCGGCGTGCAAGGGGCAGCAGGTGGCAAGCCCTTCAAGGACTTCATGCTCGATGCCTTGCAGGAAGTTAACACTATGCAGGCGGATGCCGACCAGGCCGTTCATCAGTTGGTTACCGGCGGGGACGTCAATCCGGCCGAAGTGCTGACCGCGGTGCAGAAGGCAGATATGTCGTTTCGGATGATGATGCAGATTCGGAACAAGCTGGTGGAAGCCTATCAGGAGGTTAGCCAGATTCGGATCTAGTTTCGATTTTGTCATGGCACGTCTAAGAAACTTATTCGCTACAACTTTGCTCCCCTTGATCGGCTCATATGGACTTCGTTAATCAGGCAATCGCGCAACTTTCTGAGACGTTCCGGCAAATGTCGCCGGGGACGCGTCTGGTCTCGGCGCTACTCCTCGTGGCTGTCGTCGTGAGCATCGTGTACCTGGGACAGTACCAAGGAACCGGCGGTGCCGAGTACTTGCTGGATGGGCGACCATTCTCCGCGTCGGAACTTACGTCGATCGAAGCCTCGTTTGCCAAGGCCGGCCTGGGATTGTCGATTGTGGAGGGCAATCGCATTCGCATTCCCCACGGCCAAAAGAATCTTTATCTCGCTGCCATGGCCGATGGCAATGCGCTGCCGGCAGACTTCTACAAGTATCTCGACGAAGCCAACGCTATCGACAATCCGTTCGTTTCGTCCCGCTCGATGGAACTAAAACATCAAAACGCCAAGCAGAAAGAGCTCGCGCTGATCATTTCGCGCATGCAAGGAATTCAAACAGCGACCGTGCAGTTCGATGAAGTGGAATCTGACCGCTTTCGCCGCGAAAAGCAAAAGACTGCCATGGTTGCCGTTCAAAGCGTGGCAGGGGCGCTTGATTCCGATCGCGTTAAGGCGATTCGCAACATCGTGGCCTCCTCTTATGCCGGGCTCGATAAGAACCACATCACCATCACGGACATTGCCAGCGGGATCTCCTTTTCATCCACCGATGGCAATGGCCAGTCGCCGGATGAAAGCATCTATGCATCGCACAAGGACAAATTCGAACGCGATTGGCGGCAAAAAATTCAGTCGCAGCTCGCCATGATCCCCAACGTCATTGTTGGCGTGAATGTGGAATTGAATCCCGAACTGCAGCACACGACTCAGACTCTCAAGCTCGATCCCAAGCCGCTGACGGTAGCTTCCACCGAGTTCACAAAAGAGAACACCAGTACGCAACCGGCACAGCTTGGTCGGCCTGGTGCGGTTCCCAACGGCGTGGGGAATCAACCCGTTTCACTCGCCAATTCGACTTCCGTGGCAGGGCCAACGAATCAGAACAATGAAGCTCGCTCGGAAGTTCGCAGCGTTGCCGGGCATGAGCAGATTTCGATGCAGAAGGCTCCCCTCGTCCCAACCAAAGTAACCGCGTCGATCGATATTCCGCGCAGCTATTACTTGAAGGTCTGGCGCGAGCAACAGGCAGCGGGCGCGGGTGCCGCGAAACAACCTGACACTGTGGAACTTGAAAAAATCGAAACCGCGACCGTGACCAAGGTTCGCGAGACCATCCGCAACTTGTTGCCAACTGTCGCCCAGGGGACCGACCCTTATCCGCACATTGTGGTATCGAGCTACACCGATCTTGCTTCCGAGCCACTGGCCGAGCCTTCCTTGGCAGACACGGCCATGCTGTGGGTCGCCAGTAATTGGCAAACCGTCGCGCTGATTATCGTTGGCTTGTTCGGACTGCTCACCGTTCGTGGGCTGGCGAAGGGAGCCATGGCTCCACCGCCGGCTGCTGATTTCGCGCAAGCTGAATCTGCGTCTCACTCTTCCGCTGCCACATCGCGTGCAGATGGCGAAGAAGATTCGCCGGCCGAAGTGAGTCACATCCTCAAACGCAAACTCGGTGGTGACGGTCCGAACCTGAAAGAAGAACTAGCTGGTCTCGTTAAAGACGACCCAGATGCGGCCGCGACCATCTTACGAGCCTGGATTGGAGATGCTGCCTGATCTTGATCTAGACACTTACCATTTTCCCCTTCGTATTTTTCATTCCTATGAACCAAGCCGACCTCCGCAAAGCTGCGATCCTCGTTTCCGTGCTCGATACGGCCTCAGCCGACGCGCTCCTGGAACAAATGGGGCCCGCTGCAGATCGTGTGCGAGGGGCAGTAATGGACCTCGATCGGGTGTCTGAGGCCGAACAACAGCAGGTGATTCAGGAATTTCTTGGTCGAGGCGTCGGCGGCAAGAACAGCGGGGAAGCCAAGACGGATGAAGTCACCTGGGATCTTCCCGAACCGGTGCTGCTTTCGACACCCAGCGATGAACCATCGCCGGCGACTCAAGCCGCCTTTGCCTTTCTTGCCGATGCCGATCCATTGCCCCTGAGTGCGCAGCTCCAACGCGAGAATCCACAGATTGCCGCCATCGTGCTCGCCCATCTCCCTGCCGAGCAAGCCGCCCAGGTTCTGCAACACTTGCCGACGGGGATGGCGACGGATGTGCTGGTACGAATCGCGAATCTTGATGAGACGCATGCCGAAGTATTGGAAGACATCGAACGGCAGTTACAGCTCGCGTTGGCACCCTACCTTCGCTCTCGAAAATCACGCACGCATGGTGCCGCTCGTGTCGGAGCCATTCTGCAATCGCTGCCCCAGGCAACACGTGGCAAAGTCGAATCGGCTTTGGGACGCCGCGATCATGTTTTGCTTGCAGCTGGGAAAGCGATTGAGGCCCAACCGGCGACGATTCGAATCGCGCCTCACTCGCTTGCTGAGGAACTCGACAACGAACCGATCAGCGAGCTAGGTGATGAAGCTGCTCCCAGCAAGCTCACTCAGAACTTAGAAGACATTCGATCGGATGCAAAGCCGCCGCCACACGGCACATCTTCAATCCCGGCCCCACAATTCTCCGATCTGGCATCACTTAGCGATAGCGATTGGCAGCAGTTGCTCCAGACCGCGGAGGAGGAGCTGATTCTGCTCGCCTTCGCTGGTGCCGAACCGCGGCTCATCGACCGCGTGTTGAAGGGCTTTTCTCGCAAACAGGCCGATTATTGGCGGAAGCAGTTCGCTCATCCAGGTCCTGTGCGCTTGCGGGAGATCGATGCAGCTCAGGCGCGATTGGCACAACTTGCTGCCGAACTTGCGGACGAAGGGTTGTTGAACTGGAACTCGCGGAGGGGCGTGTCAGCCATCGCGTAACGAACGAGGAATCGTATGGGTAGCGTGATCAAATCAGGAAACTTGAACGCCGGCATGACCGGTCCAGGACAACCGTTTCCTTTTGACGACATGGGGAACTCGTACCTGGGAAAAGTCCGGGAAGAGGCGAATCGCATTATCGCGCAGGCGCGGGTGGAAGCAGAGAAACTGAAGGCGCAAGCGATCGAGCAAGGCAAAAAGGATTCCACCCAAGCCCTGAACACGGCCATTCAATCCAAGGTCGAAGAGCAACTAAAAACGCTCCGCCCCGCACTGGAGGCGGTCGTGCAGAAACTGGCCCAGGCTCGTCATGCCTGGCAGCGTCATTGGGAGCAGCATTCCTTGAAAGTCGCACTGGCCATTGCCGGTCGCATCGTTCGCCGAGAGGTTGCTCAACATCCCGAGATCACTTTGGCCTGGATTCGAGAAGCGCTCGAACTTGCGGCCGGTTGTGAACAAGTAACGCTGCGAATGAATCCAAGCGACCTGAAAGCGCTCGACAAACGGATTGACGACGTCGCCGCACATATCGGCAAGGCAGCTCAATGCAAAGTCGTTGCCGATCCTGCCGTTTCGCCCGGTGGGTGCGTGGCTCAAACCGAGTTTGGCGTGATCGATCAGCAGCTCGAAAGCCAACTTGCCCGGCTTGAAGACGAACTCCTTACGAAATGAACGGACCACCAAAAACACTATGAATGACGTGACTGCCCAACTCGATGCCATCATGCCGACTGCGATTAGCGGTCGCGTGGTCCGCACGGAAGGTTTGACCACCTCCGTCGCCGGCTTTCCCGCGCCTGTAGGTGCAATGGCTGAAATCGAGCGTCAAATGAATGGTCCCATTCTGGCCGAGGTGATCGGTTTTCGCGACGGCGAAACCTTGCTCTATCCGCTCGGGGATCTGGCAGGGGTCAGGCATGGCAATCGGGTACGACTGGTACGAACTTCTCGGACTGTTGATGTGGGAGACGAACTTCTCGGCCGCATCGTGGATGCGCGCGGCAATGTGCTTGACGCGCTTCCCAAGCCGGTACTAACCCACCGCGTCCCCCTGGAACGTAAGCCGCCTCCGGCCGTGGAACGCCCTCGAATCGATCAACCGCTGTCGACCGGCGTTCGTTGCCTCGATTCGTTACTGACCACGGGAGTTGGTCAACGCATGGGCATTTTTGCCGGCTCCGGGGTTGGAAAAAGCGTCTTGCTGGGGATGATGTCGCGTTATACGTCCGCGGATGTCAACGTGATTGCCCTAATCGGTGAACGTGGGCGCGAAGTCAACGAGTTTCTGGAGCGGGATCTAGGGTCGCAAGGCGTAGCGCGCAGCGTGGTAGTGGTTGCGACTAGCGACGAACCGGCTTTGCTGCGGGTGCAAGCCGCCCTCACTGCGACGGCGATTGCCGAATACTTTCGCGACAACGGCAAGAACGTGCTCCTCATCATGGACTCTTTGACGCGTTTTGCTATGGCGCAGCGTGAAATCGGCCTGGCTGCCGGCGAACCGCCTGCCACGCGCGGCTATCCTCCTTCCGTCTTCGCGTTATTGCCACGTTTGGTCGAGCGGGCGGGAAGAAGCGCCTTGGGCAGCATCACGGCGTTCTACTCGGTTCTGGTCGAGGGTGATGACACGAACGAACCTATCAGCGATACCGTGCGCGGGCTCTTGGATGGTCACACGATTCTGTCGCGGAAGCTCGCCTCTCAAGGACACTTCCCCGCCATCGACGTACTCGCCAGCATCAGCCGCTTGTTTACCGATATTTCGTCTGCTGAAGTTCGCAAGGCAGCTCAAATCGTTCGCGAACTACTGGCTGCCTATCGTGATCACGAAGATCTCATTTCAATTGGCGCCTATCGACAAGGAGCGAATCCTACGGTCGACGCAGCCATCGCTATGCGGGATGAGATCAACCAGTTTCTGCGGCAGGCAGTTGAAGATGAATCCTCGGTGACAAAGGCTCGGCAGCAACTGGTCACACTGGCGCAGAAGTGCGAGCAGCGTCGACAAATGACAACCCCGGTTGCCGTCCCCGCGGCAGTTGCGCCGCGTGCCAACGTTGTGCGAGGAAGATAGCCGACTACCAATACTTTCGCTAACCACACCACCCAGACCCAACAACGCCCGAAATGTCCCAATTCCGCTTGGCCACACTCTTGAAACTTCGCATCGACGACCGAGATCGTCGTCGGCTGGAGTTTGCGCAGGCGGTGGAAGCGCAGCGGATTCTTGAAGAGCGTATTGAGGAAATTGAGGCAGAACGAACAACGCTCCTTTCCCTGGCGAATGAACATGCTCGTCCCGGCTCTGCAAATGTCGACGCGATGTTGCAGCTCAATCGCTATCAGGCACAACTGGCAGGTCAGCGGAGAGCGTTGGACGGACAATTAGCACAAGTCACGACCGAAGCCGAGCGGCGTCGCGCGGTGTTGGTCGAAGCGGATCGCCAGGTCCGCGTACTCGAAAAACTACGAGAAAAGCAGCTTGAAAATGAAGCCGCGGACGCCCTTCGTCGCGAAGTGAAAGAGTTTGACGAGGCCTCGCTGGTCGTCTTCCGACAACAGTTGGAGGCCCGCTCATGAAACTCGTGGAATTGCTGGGGTCGTTGTTTGCATATTTCTGCATCGGCACGGTGCTCGCCATCGGTGCGATCGTCGCTGTGTTGGGGATGAAGGGAGCGCTTACGGGTGAGCGCTTTCAAAACATGATGGCCGCGTTATATGGCGTTTCGTTGCCAGGTTCTACGGCCACGACCATTGCTTCAGCGCCGGATTCTAAAGAAGAGATGCCCTCGTTCGATCAGCGATTGGAACGTCGCAATCTGGCCAGCCTGCATCTCGACCTGCGCGAAAGTGCGATCGACAAGTCAATCGCGGATTTGAGAAACATCGAATCACAAGTCCGCGACGAACGCAAACGGCTCGATCAATGGAAAGAGTCCTTCGACAATCGACTGGCACAACTGCAAACGAACAATACAGACGTCGCACTGCAAGAACTACAGCGGACGCTGGAAGCCATTCAGCCTAAGCAAGCGAAAGAACAGATTCTGAAAATTCTGGATCGCACAACATCGAAGAACGACAAACCGATGGACGATGTGGTAACCCTGCTCAAGGCGATGCCTCTCGATAAACGAAAGAAAATATTAGCAGAGTTCAAGACGCCCGACGAAGCAGAACAGTTGAGCGACATCCTGGAACAGATTCGCCTGGGTGCACCCGATTCGGAGTTGATGCGCGACTCACGTCAGCAACTTCAGCAACAACTCAATCGCAATCGATAAGGAAAGTTTCATGCCCGTTGACTCCATTCCCGCTATAGGACCATTGCCAGCGCTTGAAGCGCACTCCGCCAATGTTGCGCCGACGGGCAATGGAGATTTTTCGCGCGAACTAGCAGGTCCAAGTGGCAATGGTCGCTATTCCGCTGCAACGAGCGGCAAGAACGAGGCAAACCCGGCGACTCGTGAAGAGAAACAGAACCTGGCGCCTGCACGCGACAAGAAGACAGCGGAGGCAACGCGACGAACGGGGAGCAAGCGGAGTGCGGAGCGAGAGAGCAAGCCAACCGATGATTCAGCGATGGGTCAGCAAACAGATTCGTTGAGCGCGGCTTCTTCGCAACCGGAAGGTAGCGAAACATCGATCGATGAAGCTGAATCAAATCCCGTTGCGGACTTGCCTGAGGTTGAAGAGCAAAGCGAATTCTTGACAGACGAATTGCAGGGGACGCTTGACCAGGCGATTCCAATCTTGGCGGCCGTCACCGTAGCCGCGCCGATCCAGGACGTTGTCGCAGCGGTTGAATCCGCCAACACGATAGAGGTTGACACGGCGATTGCTCGGGAATCTGCAACTGCCGCAGTGGTTCGAACCGTCCCAATCCCCGTCGTTGCTAGTGTGCCAGTTGTGACCACGCAAGAAAAGTTACCAACTGAAGATATCTCAGCGGAGCCGGTGGTAGCGGCTCGCGAAGACGTTAACCTCTCGGCTGAGGTTGTTAACGCGACGGGGGCCGACGAATCATCTTCGGAAGAGGACGGAGATGAGATCACGGCCATCCAAGCCGCTATGGGGATTGATCCGGATGCTGAGCCTGCCGTTGAGTCGCAAGAGACTGCCGATGAAGTCAATGATGCAACCGCAGCGCGACCCGTCGTGGAACGTGCGCGGGATCGTCGTTCACGGCAAACACCTGTGCGCTCAGAGAATCCTGTTGCCGAGCGAGCAGGCCGAACTAGACCCGATCCTGCAGAGTCGCTGGCTGAATCGAACTTGCTCGCCAAAAGCACCTCCACGTCATTCGATGCACTTCAGGAAGTAGATCTAGACAGCTCACCGACGGAACAGAATCAGCTTATAAGCGCTGCTGAGCAAGGGAACAAAACTGCGGCAGCGGCTGCAACATTTGTTGAATCCATTCCCACTTCCGCAGCAACGTCATCCGAAGTCAACCCTCCGCCGGCAACGCCCACACACGATAATGCCCCATCTCGCTTTCAGGTGACGATTGGTGGGCAGCACATGCACCGAGGTCCGCGGGGCAGTCAGCTGGAAGTGGATACGACTCGATTTTTGCAGCGAGTCTCGCGCGCTTTTGCAGCTGCAGAGTCTCGCGGAGGGGAAGTTCGTTTGCGTCTCAGTCCTCCCGAACTGGGAGCAATGCAACTTGAAGTTTCCATCAAGGCTGGTGTGCTTACTGCCACGATTGAAACCGAAACCTCGGCTGCGCAAACGATCTTACTGGACAACCTTCCACAATTGCGCGAGCGACTAGCCGAACAAGGAATGCAGATCGAAAAATTCGACGTGAACGTTGCCGACCGCCAGTCGCAAGGGATGCCCGGATCGCCCCAAGAACAACGCGACGAACGAGAACGATCCGCGCGACAGCAGGCAGCCTTGGTTCCAGACAAAAAACCAGCAACGAATAATTTTCGTCGCAACGATGGGACATTAGACGGTGACGGACTGAATGTTCTCGTGTGACTTTAGCCGGCCTTCTGAAGCGGATCAACACTTTTCTTGCCTTTCGAAACGCAGCCCGATAATTGAGGAATACGAAGCATGTCAATTGGCGCAACAAACAATACGACTGGGACTAGCGGCACCAATAACAATGGTGCCACGGCTGCTGGCAGATCGGGCTATGACGACCTCGGCACGGACGACTTTTTGAAATTGCTGCTAACGGAGTTGTCTAATCAAGACCCGCTGAATCCGATGGACAATGCGCAGTTAGTGGAGCAGATCAGCGCTATTCGCAATATCTCCGCCACGACCAAACTTGCCGACACGCTCGAAGCTGTCACCACCGGACAAAACCTGGCAACTGCCACTTCGATGATCGGCAAAAAGGTGAAAGCCTTAAGCGATAAAGGGGAAGAGATTGAAGGGATCGCCGATCGCGTGACGGTTGCCGTCGATGCCAAAACAAACACGCGCACCTATCGCATTCATGTCAACAACAACGATATCGACTTGAAGAACGTGCGTGAGGTTTACCCCGCGCCCTAGTGGGAGTAAGTCACTGAATACAAGCGAGCGCTTGAGCACCCAGCAAAAGCGCCCCCTGTTGGTGGGATTGAATGAACAAAATGATAGCTTTCCATAAGGATTAAAATATGGGTTTGGCATCCGCATTGACGACCGCCCTGACGGGAATGACCGCTGCTGAAACGCAGATTGATGTTGCGGGTAACAATCTCGCGAACTCGCAAACGGTCGGCTTTAAGGCCTCGAAGTCCGTCTTCGCTACGCAGTTCCTGCAGACGCAAGGACTCGGCTCAGGTCCTACCATCACCTCAGGCGGAACCAATCCGCGTCAAATCGGTCTCGGCGTGCGGGTCGCAGCGATCACGCCCGACTTTACTCCCGGCACCATCCAGATCAGCTCGAATCCGTCGGACCTCGCGATTCAAGGGGATGGTTTTTTTATTGTGCAAGGCTCCGCGGGCGAAACGTTGTACACCCGCAACGGCATTTTCAAAACGAACTCGAATAATGAACTGGTCAACTCGACAGGGCAGCGTGTTCTGGGTTTCGGCGTGGATGATAATTTCACGGTGCAGTCTACAACGCTCGTGCCGATTACTGTTCCTTTAGGTTCGGCTGCCGTTGCCCAAGCCACGCAGAATGTCTTCTTGCAGGGCGTCTTAACCCCTGCCGGCGACATTGCCGACACCGCTGCCGTGATTCAAAGCGGCATCCTCGGCGACGGTGCCGTGCCGCGTCCCGATGTTTCGGGCGTGTCGCGCAGTGTGGCACCACTTCCCCCTACGACCGGCGTGACAACGACGAATACTGAAGGTGCCGGGGGGACGCATCCGGAAGGGGTGACCTACAGATACCGTTTCACCTACGTCGACGACAGCGGCCTGGAAACGCTTCCCAGTGCTGAAGTTTCAATCACGGTGCCGGCTGGTGATACGCTGGCAAACAACACGATCACCCTCAACAACTTGCCCACGGCTGCCGGCTACGACAGTATCAACGTCTATCGCACGGCGGCGGGTGGAAATGCTTTCTTTCAGCTTGGCACCGCTGCACTAGGCGGTTCGTTCGTCGACGACAACGCTACGCCACTATCTACGACTGCACTGAACACCGACACCATTAACGGTAACTACACCTACTTAGCCGTATATTCGCGGCTTGGTGAAGAAGATAGCCGCCCGTCGGCAGCCATCGGACCAGTCAACGTCGTTAATGGTCGCGTGCATCTCGATAATCTGCCAACGCCACCAATTGCCCCCAGCGATGGCTCATTTCCACAGTACGATACGGTGAAGATCTATCGCAACTTAGCGTCGGACTCGAACCAGTTCTATCTTGTCGGAGAAGTAGCGCCGGGTGCAGACTTTACTGACAGTCGCAGTGATGCTGACATCTCTGACCTGAATGTCGTCGGAAACGAACGCATCGACCTCGACGGACCTAAACTCGATGTCAATACGCTGCTGGTGAATGTCATCAAGCGAGACGGACTCAATTACGAGAACCTATTCACACCCGGCGAACTGACGTTTACCGCCCGCAAAGGTGGCAGAGCTTTGGCTGAGCAGACGTTCACGATCACTGCGACGACCACCATGCAGGATCTGGCAAACTTCCTGAATCAGTCGCTCGGGATTCAGACCTCACTCGACGACCCGAACAATCCGTTTCCCGGTTCGGTGAACAATATTTTGGGAGAATCCGGAGTTCTCTCTCCGGGAGTGTCGATTACCAACGGACAACTGCGGATCGTTTCCAACAACGGGGTCGACAATGCGATCGAGATCGATATCTCTTCGTTTCGAGTCACGGCCGGCAACAATGCCGTCACGACCCCGAATCTAGGTTTTGGTCAAGTTCAGGCTGCCAAAGGGCAAAGTGCGGTTGCCGATTTCGTCGTTTACGACTCGCTCGGCGTCCCACTGAATGTCCGGCTCACATCGGTACTTCAAAGCGTCACCGGATCGGCGACAACTTATCGCTGGTTCGCAGACTCTCCCGGCAACGACCCGACGACCGGATCAGAAATCTCTGTCGGTACGGGGCTGGTAACGTTCGATGGTCAAGGGAACTTGATTGCTACGACGAATGATCGGGTGTCGATTGTTCGACGGAACGTCCCATCGATTGACCCCTTGGAATTCACCTTGAATTTCGACTCCGTCTCCGGGCTGGCGGAGGATACAGCCTCGCTTGCGGCCGCACGGCAAGATGGTTCGTCCGCTGGCACGCTGACAAGTTTCATCATCGGTGAAGATGGCCTAATTCGCGGCGTTTTCTCAAACGGCGTCACTCGCGATTTGGGACAACTACAGCTCGGCCGATTTGCCAATCCCTCTGGCCTGGAACAGCGGGGCGAAAACCTGTTCGCGCAAGGGGTGAACTCGGGTCTTGCAATTCTGGGCAGTCCTGGTTCGAACGGCATTGGCGGCATCATTGCCGGTGCGCAAGAGCTTTCCAACACGGATATCGGCAAGAATTTGATCGACCTGGTGCTCGCCACGACCCAGTATCGCGGCAACGCCCGCGTGGTAAGCGCGGCGCAACAGCTCTTGGATGAATTGTTGAACCTACGTCAGTAACTTTCGGTTTGTGTCTTTGGTGAGACAGGTAAGTGGTCATGATTCAACTCACACGATTAGATGGCGAAGAGTTCATTCTCAACGCAGAACTGATTAAGTACGTCGAATCCCGTCCGGATACGTTCGTGACGTTGACGTCCGGAGAGCGGCTTGTCGTGCGCGAATCCATGGCCGTCGTGATCGAACGCACCCTGCACTATCAGCAAAGCAAGTACTTATACCCACCGGCTTCTCCCGCGAATCTCGCTCGCCTGGCGCGCGATCGCGGCGAAAGGTCCTGAAGTCAGCCGGGGCGACACCCGTCGCCTTTAGTTCTCCTGCGAGATTATCGTTATGGATATTACTTCACTGGTCGGCCTGCTCCTTGCGTGGGCAGCGATTTTGGCCTCCATCTTGATGGGGGGCGGACAACTCAGTTCATTCTGGGATACGGCCTCGGTCATCATGGTGTTCGGCGGGGGCTTCGCGGCGATGACGATGGGACTGCCCTTGTCAGTTGTCATGAAAACGCCCACGGTCTTTATCAAGTTCTTTCTGAACTCGCCGCCGAATGTCGGTGACTTGATCAAGCAGATTATCTCGCTAGCTGAAACGGCCCGTCGCGAAGGTCTTTTGGCACTCGAAAAAAAGATGGACGAAATCAAGAATCCGTTCATCAAACTCGGTGTGCAAATGGCCATCGACGGAGCCCGGCCCGAGACGGTGCAGGAAGTGCTGACGAGCGAAATCGAATCGATGGCCGGCCGGCATAAGGAAGCGAAGATGATTCTGGACAATATTGGAAGGTATGCACCGGCGTTCGGCATGATCGGTACGCTGCTGGGGTTGATTATCATGCTCGGCAATATGTCTGATCCGTCCAGCATCGGTGCGGGGATGGCGGTTGCATTACTCACCACGCTTTATGGTGCGGCCCTATCGAATGCGTCGGTGCTGCCGATGGCAGACAAGCTGGCCTTCGCCTCACGGCAAGAAATTCTGGCGCGGGACATCATCATCAAAGGAGTCCTGGCGATTCAAGGGGGCGAAAACCCACGCGTGATTGAACAGCGGTTGAATACTTACTTGCCCCCCAATAAACGCCCCAAGGCCACCTAGCGGGGCACGACCCGCGCGAGACAACGCATGGCAATTCCCGAAGATCCACCCCCCGGCATTCCCGATTGGGTGTTGACGTTTGGCGATATGATGTCGCTCCTGCTTACCTTCTTCATTTTGCTCGTCTCGATGAGCGAAATTAAGCAGGACGATAAGTTCCAAGGAATCGCCGATTCGATTCAGGAACACTTCGGCTACGAAACCGCACCGGCCGACGTACCGGGTGAAAGTCAGCCACGTAATTCCTCTTTGGCAGCCTTGGCGATGACGGGGCGCAGTCGTCGCAAGAACACCGAGGACGCCGGTATCAAAGCCAAAAGCGTGGCCGGCGAAGAACCACGCGTGCGGATTATCCGACCCGGCAATCGCACAGCAGTAGGCTCGGTAATCTTCTTTGCAGAAGGACAAGTGGACCTCGACGATCTGCAGCGTGACGAACTTCGCAAGCTCGCACTGAGTCTCGTCGGCAAGCCTCAGAAAATCGAAGTTCGTGGCCACACCACGCGCAAACCAATCGAGCCGCAAGGGGAAATTTCCGATCAGCTTGATTTAGCCTATCGCCGTGCGCGACAAGTGTCGCAGTTTCTCGAAGAAGACCTGCGAATCGAACCCTTGCGAATTCGCATTTCGGTCGCCGGTCCGAATGAACCGCTGAACGATTCGTCGCAGCCCGAGAAGATCGCCGAGAATGATCGCGTGGAAGTCTTTCTGTTGGAAGAGCTGGCAGAAGGGGCGTAACGAAGCGACGCAGTCTACCGCTTGCCGGCACATGAAGGTGCACCGTCGAAACGCTCCCACCGGCGAAATGGTGACGTCGTCTCCACTCGGCAGCAACCAGCCTGCCTCGCAGGAAACCAATCTATTGCGCGGCCCTCGTGAATTCGGCCGGGAAAATAAATTCAACGATCTTTGTTAAAATCAGCCCTCAAGACGCAAATCGTCGTAAAGGCTTCTCTTGCTGCGGCCTGGACGGTGCACAGGCTCGTTGACATTGAACGATTTGGCATGCCACTTGCAATCCATTTGCGCTCGCTCGGATCTTTGTGGAGTAAGTCGATCAGGCAACGATTTGCCTGTTGAATTGTGATGTGCTGCCGCGGCAGATCGCTGACATGATTTTTGGCTTTCGGAAACCGCCCTGAAATCGGAGCAACACTCTCAAGCCAAAAATGCAGTTCAACAGCTGCGCTTTACTGGGGAACTAGATGAAACTGTGGCAACTCTTGAGAAACTCCGTGAACAAGTTCATCGACGATGATTGCCCCACACTGGCTGCATCGATCGCATTCTACTCGCTGTTCTCGTTGCCTCCGCTCATGACACTTGTCGTCTGGTTGGCCGGATTGGTGCTGCAGCCCGAAGCAATTCAAGGACGGCTGGAACGGCAACTCACTGAATTAACGGGCCCAGCTGGGGCGGAACAGATTCGCGGCCTATTGCAAAGCGTTAGCCAGTCAAAGCCAAACTGGGTTAGTAGGACAGCAGGAACTTTGATTCTGCTCTTCGGAGCGAGCGGCGCCATTGGACAACTGCAGTTGGCTCTGAATCGGATCTGGAATTCTCCTTCAGAACAAGACTCAAATAGCTTAGTAGTCATGGTCGTGAGGAGAATCCTCACCATGGGCCTGATCCTGGCGTTTGGTCTGGTGCTCCTGCTCTCGCTGTTTATCAATGCCCTCCTAACGATTGCCGGGCATCGATTAAGAGAAGTGAGCCGCGGCGACACGATAGAGTTGATTCTATGGCTATCCCACTCCCTAATCTCGGTGTTCGTTCTGTTCCTGATTTTCGGCTGCCTGTTTCGGTTTTTGCCGGCTCGCCGAATCGCCTGGCGCGACATTGCGCTGGGGAGCGTGGTGACTGCAATCCTCTTTAATGTCGGTAATTCGTTTCTCGGTTGGTATCTCGCATCGCAGGATCTAGGATCGGCGTACGGTCCTGCGGGATCCTTAGCAGGAATGCTCGTTTGGATTTATTACTCTACGATGATTTTTCTATTCGGCGCCGAGTTGACGGCAATGACGGCGACCCAGCGGGTACAGCGGCTGCAAAAGGGATTGTTTGAACCTGTTCCCGTTAGCGGGCAGCAGACTTAAACTTCATCCCCGGCCAAGATATGGCAATAACTTTCGTAGCGCCGCGCATCGAGTCGATTGTCGGCGACGGCATCTTTCACAGCGCAGTTGGCTTCGTGCGTATGGGTGCAGTCGGGGAAGCGGCAAAGACTGACAAACGGACGCAAATCGCGATAGAAGCCGGCGACTTCGGCAGGGATCACATCCCACAGTTGAAACTGCCGGATGCCGGGCGTGTCGATCACATGCCCCCCCAAATCCATGCGGATCAGCCGGGCTGTCGTCGTGGTGTGTTTCCCTTTTTGATTCTCGGTGCTGACCTTGCCGACCCGCAGGCCAAGGTTGGGCTCGATCGCATTAAGCAACGAGGACTTACCAACACCGCTTTGACCACTAACGACGCTTTCGCGTCCGACCAATAACCGCCGCAGGCGATCCATGCCTTGCCCGGTCTCCGCTGAAACGAGATGAACTTCATAACCCATCTGCCCATACACGCCGGCCAGGGGCTGCAGATCGGCAGGATCAACCAGATCAATCTTGTTAATGCAAATGATCGGACGGATATGCCATTGCTCCGCCGCGATAAGGTACCGATCAATTAGATTTGGCTTGATGGAGGGCTCGGCAGCGCTGGCGACGATCACCAGTTGATCGACATTCGCGACGATGACATGTAGCCGCCCTTTGCTGGTGCGACAAAGCATGCTTTTGCGAGGCTCGACCTTTTCAATCATTCCTTCATCGTTGCCTGCGGATCGAAAATGAACGATATCCCCCGCGGCAATAATGTGACGTTGCTCCGTGCTGAGATTCTTGAGTAGCCGTCGGACGGCACAGCGATACTCTTTGCCGTCCTCCATTTCGACCAGGCTCGACAGACCATAAACGGCCAGGACCCGCCCTCGAAACAGGCCCCGCGATGTGACATCGAGCTGCTGGCCGGCTTCGTTCCCGGAAGCATCGCTTTCGGAATCGGCAGCAATGATGGTCCGCTTGCGAGTCGCCTCCCCTTTGCCACTCACGCGTTCGTTGGCAAAGGTTTCGTCGACATTGATCCGCTCTAGGTGCAGATCACGCGTCAAATCCGAACGCCGGCTTTTACCTTGATGGTTCTTCCGAAAGCTGGCGCGGATTTTTTTCTTTTTGCTCATGATGCACGAGCGTTCAAGACATCGGGCCGGGCTGAATAATGGTTTCCACAGGTGGTTTTCCATTTCCATTCACATGATGAATGGATGGGCCAATCAGCTTGGTGATTTCGTTCTCGTCAAGTTCTTCGTTCTCCAGCAGCGCGCGGGCGATTTTTTCGAGTTGCGGCTGCTGAGCTTTCAGATTCTTCTGCGCCGTTTCCGACGCCTCGCGAAGAATTCTGGCGACTTCGCCGTCGATCATCTCCATGGTGTGCTCGCTGAACGCTCGCTGCTGGTGCATTTCGCGACCCAAAAACGGATCTTCTTCCGAGAGCTTGTAACTCACAGGGCCGAGTCGTTCGCTCATCCCCCAATTCATCACCATTCGCCGCGCCAGGCCGGTGGCTCGTTCGAGATCGTTTTCCGCGCCGACGGTGACTTCGTTGTAAATCAGCTTTTCCGCTTCACGTCCCCCAAGCATCATGACCAAATGATCGAGCAACTCCGGCTGGGATACACTCAGGCGATCTTCGGAGGGAATCGTTTGCGTTACACCGAGCGCACGACCGCGCGGGACAATCGTCACCTTGTGCACGCGATGCGCACCGGGCAAGGTCCACGAAAGCAAGGTGTGGCCGGCCTCGTGATAAGCAGTCTTTTCCTTTTCTTTGTCCTTCAGAATTTCTTCCCGCTTGGGGCCCATCAAAATTTTGTCGCGGGCAAATTCAAAGTCCGACATGTCCACCTTGGTCTTATCATGTCGGGCAGCCCACAAGGCAGCTTCGTTCACGATATTTCGCAAGTCCGCACCGGTGAGGCCGATGGTTCCCGAGGCAATGCTGTCGAGGTCGACATCATCCGCCAGCGGCACATGACGAACATGCACCTTCAAAATTTCCTTACGCCCCTTATGCGTTGGCCTGCCGACCGTGATGTGGCGGTCAAATCGTCCGGGTCGAAGCAAAGCTGGGTCGAGGACATCAGGCCGATTCGTGGCCGCAATGACGATCACAAAATCAGTCTGATTAAAACCATCCATCTCGCTCAAAATTTGATTGAGCGTTTGTTCACGTTCATCGTGTCCGCCCCCGAGCCCGGCACCGCGTTGCCGACCAACGGCGTCGATTTCGTCGATAAAGATGATGGCGGGGGAAGCGTCTTTAGCCTGCTTGAAAAGATCGCGGACCCGGCTGGCTCCAACGCCCACAAACATCTGAATAAATTCCGAGCCGCTGACACTGAAAAATGGCACCCCCGCTTCCCCGGCGACGGCTCGCGCTAGCAACGTCTTGCCAGTTCCCGGCGGACCATTGAGGAGCACTCCTTTAGGCACGCGGCCCCCCAACTTTTGGAAGCGCTCCGGCAGGCGTAGGAAATCCACCAATTCCATCAGGTCTGCTTTAACTCCGTCTAAGCCTGCCACGTCTTTAAACGTGATCGGCTGTTTGCTTCCCTCATAGCGCTTGGCAGTGCTTTTCGCAAAGCTGGAAAAAATTCCGCCCCCCATCATTTGATTCTGCGCACGGCGGAACCAAACCCAGAACAGCACGAACATCAAAATGCTAATCGTGATTGCTCCGAGCATCAGCGACGGGGTGGGGTCCGTGGGGGTGACAGAACTAAAGCTGCCGCCGTTCTCGCGGACTTTTTCCACTAGTCGGTCGTCGTTATTTGCGCCGGGAGGAATATCAACGCGGAAGTGCAGGTAGAGCTTATCGGGTGCCTTTTTACTATCAGCCGGTTCTTTCGGCGGCGCTTCTTCGGTGGTAGGAGTAGTCCCTGTACCCTCCGCCTTGGCGACTGAAACGAGGGGGGCATCCCGGAATTTGCCGCGTGCGACCGAACCCTGCAGTTGCACGGCGGACACATTCTTGGCCTCAATTTGGCTCAAGAAGAAGGTGTACGAAATCTCCGATTCCGGCTGCCAGGGAAACATTGACAGCATGCCGAACAACAGGAGCGTCAGTACGACCACAACAAAGACGACGTTCAGCAGATTGGCCGGGTTGGGCGAACCGCTTCCCTTAGTGTTGGAAGAACCGTTGTTGGAACCGCGGTCGTCGTCGAATTCAGGGGGAGAGGCCATCAAGGAGTGTTAGTGCGAGGAAACCAAAGCTGGCGGGGGTGCCAAAGGGCCGCCAATACGGGGCTAGGCCGGAAAAACGATATCGGGAGCTCGTAACGAGGCACGCCGGCACTTTCCGGACCGTTGCATTCTATACACTGTGCCAGCTCTTGACCCGGCGGCGAGGGGATGAAAACGCCAAAATCCAGGAGAATCGACCGCTTGTCGTTCCCGCGTTGTCGGCCATTTCGTTGCTGATCTTGACGTAAAAATTGCCAATTGGTACTTAACCCCTTGCCGCTGTGCGTGCCCAGACCTCAGGCAGTGCACGCTGGCAAATGGATTCGCGTTTGGGGGGAACCAAGCGTGGAAGTCGAGTGAGTTTACCACACAAAAATCATCGTCTGCCGTTCATCGTAGCTGGGCTGCGCGGGGTCGCACTCTGCCTGGCCCTGGCGACGACCGCCGCGGCGCAGGTTCCGACACTGCAATTTCCGCAAGGGAATGCAGGGGCACCCGTTGCACCGCAAGCTTTCCCCGGCACACCTCCTCCAGCGACCTTTGGTACGCCGGCTCCCGCCTACGATCCTTACAGTGCTGCAGGAACGATCAGCCGCCCCGTCGATTTCGGCAGCCTGTTCGGGACTGGAACCGGCACCATGTTTAACGGTGCGCCCGCGCCATCCGCTTACGGTCAACCTCCTGTCACTAGTCCCTATGGAATTCCCCAACCGCCGGTGACCTCAACCTGGCCCAGCACGGCCCCAGCCACTGGCGCTTACGGTGCCAGTCCTTACGGCGCAGCTCCCGGCTACGGCGCTCCGCCTGGTTACGGCGCACCACCAGCTTATGGGACAACGCCAGCTAACCCCTTTGGCCCTGGCAGCCCGTATTACACGCCCAACAACGGCGCATCGCTCTATCCCAATGGCTGGTTCAACGGGCAACAGCAGCAGTATTATTTAGGACAAGGGGAACAAGTTTTTCAGGACACAGGTTTTCGCTACACCTGGATCAATGGGGACGACGACCCCAATGACTTGGACATCAACGACATTGAAGTCCATAGCAGCATTGCCATCATCCCCAATTTTCTCAACAGCACCCAACCCCTGTATCTAACGCCAGGGTTCATTCTGCATTTGTGGAATGGCCCCCGGCCGCCGAACCCTGCTGAGTTGCCATCGAAGGCGTACAGCGCCTATTTGGGCGTTGCCTGGCGAACGAATCCAGACGCAGTGCTGGGGGGAGACGTGTACTTCCAAACCGGCATTCACAGCGATTTCGATACGCTGGTGACTGACAGCGTCCGCTTTCAAGGTCAAGGCTTGGGGTTATTGCGAGTGACACCAAACATGACCGCCAAGTTCGGTGTGCGATATCTTGATCGAGCCAAAGTAAAGCTCCTCCCCGCGGTGGGTGTCCTGTGGCAGCCCACACCGACGGTGAAACTAGACATCTTCTTTCCGCAACCCAAACTTTCGATTTATTTATCGACGATTGGTGCGGCGCAAGTTTGGGCTTACGCGGCCGGTGAATACGGTGGCGGGAACTGGACCATCAGTTCGCCTTACGGCGTGGAGCGGGTCGATATCAACGATATCCGTGTCACTGGTGGCGTCGAGTGGTTCGGGCCTCGCGGCTTGAACGGCTTTATTGAAGGTGGTTACGTTTTCAATCGGGAAGTGGTCTATGTCGTGGACCCCACGCTCACCTTCGATGCTCCGGATTCTTTCATCTTACGAGCCGGTTTGTCGTACTAACCGAGCCAACCGCGTGGCTACGCAAGAATTATGAATTCACAACCCCGCAACTCGACGCGAACAGGTTGCTGCGCTCGCGTTGTGCGGAGAATGTTTCAGGTAGGGATCTGCCTGATGAGCCTGTGCGGTGCGGTCGCTGCCCGGGGGGAAGAGAAACGCCCTGCCCACCTTCGTCCGCTGCAATTCCCGGATACCTTGGAAAGCTGGATCGGCCGATATTCACGCCAGGATGGGCGGATCGGAAGGGCTCGCAATCCCAATGCTGACGAAGGTTCCCTTTTCGCGCAGGCCGGGTACGACAAACCTGCAGAGCAGCCCGGCGAAGGATTTTTTGCACTGACCCAAATGCTGCAGGACGATACCAAAAGTGCAGCTATCAACTCACCGCCGGCGGGCGAACCGGGAACAGGTGCTCCGCCGTTAATCTCTCGCTTGCCTCCTCCGATAGAAGAAGCGCGAGTGGCAAAAGTCGAACGTCTGCCGGCAACAGACGATTCGGCGCCAGTGGTTTCTGAACCTCCGCCAGCCAAGCGATCCGAGCCAGCGACAGCCACTCGTGATCCGGTGGAAGTGGCCGAGCGAACCCAGATTCCTGGCACGCGTGAACTCTTTCCGATGCCCACCCTGGAAGAGCCGATGATGCTGCCCGGCGAGCCCTATTACGAATTCGACGATGAACCGGTCGCCACTCAACAAGGAATATCCCCTTATAAATCAGGCTTTTTTCAGAAGCTTTCGACCACGGGCACCTGGCTGGCAAATGGGAGTGGTATCGACGATCTGGGCATCACCGAGATCGAAAACTACATCACGGTCGCAGTCCCTGCGCCGATTCGGGAATGGCCACTGCTCATCACCCCGGCCTTCAACATTCGCTTGTTTCAAGGTCCGCGAATCACGGATCTACCGCCGCGCTTGTACGAATCCTATGTGGACTTCATGTGGGTGCCGCGGTTCACAACGCGATGGCAAGGGTTGTTCGCCGTCACGCCAAGCTACTATTCCGACTTTCAAAAAAGTGATAGCGACGCCTTTCGCATTCAAGGAAAAGCATTTGGAATCTACGATTGGAATCCAGGTAAGCTGCAGATTGTCGGCGGCATACTGTATCTCGATCGGGATGACGTGGTCATTTTGCCCGCGGGTGGCGTGATCTGGACCCCGGCCCCCTGGGCACGCTACGAAATCCTCTTTCCACAACCCAAGCTTGCCACTCGTTTCAACTGCGGCATGGGTTATGAAGACTGGGTGTACTTCACAGCACAGTGGGGTGGGAGCACCTATTCGATCGAACGACTAAGCGGCACACAAGATCGAGTTACCTGGACTGATTTCCGCTTGCTGGTCGGTGTTGAACGCAAACTGGACGGCGGTGCCGGCTATCGATTTGAAGCGGGCTACGTCCTCGGCCGAGAAGTATCCTATGCGTCCGGCGTGGGAGATTTTACCCCCAGCGATACATGGCTGATTCGGGGCGGGATTACGTTTTAGAGTTCCCCGCCAATCTGTTGAATGGTGAACTCGGCGCTGATCTCATTTGTCATTTTTAAGCACGACCGCAGTCCGCGCTCAAAGAATGGTAGTGAATGCCCCACTTCTTCGAGAAGTCGCTTGTACATCATGTGAAATGGAAATGCTTCAACCTTCTGCTCTGGCCACCAAAGGGAAGAGTGAAGTACATCGACTTCCGATCGGGTCACAAAGCTTCCTCCTAACTTTCCTCGCAGGGCTTCGGTAAACAGACACCCAAAGTGCGTTGTAAAGAGATTCAGCCGCGATTCGGTCGGCTCCCAATCCTGCCTCCACATGGTGGTGATCACATCCTCAAGCTCAAGTAGGGTTGAGTCGGCACTTGTCATTTCAATACCGAATACTTCGCGTACCTGCGCTCGTGAGATTTCGACGGCCGCTTGGTAGTTGACAGGGAGTGTGCCTTCAAAAATCAACGGATCTCCAAAATTGCGACAGGGCTGAGCGTGGCCCCGAAGGCAGTCAAACAGTGGAATGTCAATCGCCATTGAACGCTCGGAGATTGCGGCGGTTTCCCATTGACGTCGTTGAGATTAATTCAGTTTATGGCAGCGCTGAAACAAGCAGACAACGGGAGCAAGCGAAAAGACCCCGCTCGTTCACATCTGCACCGCTAGACAGGCCAGCAGCGGCACCGCCTCACACTCCACGCCTCACACTCCACCCTTACGCCGCCGGCACCGCTCTCGTATCCACCCGCGTAAACGCTTCCCAGCCATACTCAACATGGAAGTCAAGTTTACTTGCCGTTTGAATGCGTCCGTCCCCTATCGCGCTGCTAATCGCGAGGGGAATCTTTGATTCCTCCATGACGACCTGCGCCCGGCCGGCGGTGATCTTGGCCATGTTTTCGTGCTGACAGGCGATGGCCGCGGCTCGCCGTCCTTCCGCACCGGCTTGTGCGGAACGCATGTCCGCATCGGCCTGAACGACGCGCAGGCGGGCCCCAATATTTTCCCCCACGTTCACGTCGGCAATGTCGATAGAAACGATCTCGAACGCCGTGCTTACATCCAGTCCCCGTTCGAGCACGGCCTGTGCGATGCGATTGGGTGAGGCAAGCACATCCATGTAAGTGAGCGAAGAGCCGATGGCCGAGACGATCCCCTGACAAACACGGGCGACGATTGTCTCTTCCGTGGCACCACCAATGAGTTGATTTAAGTTCGTCCGCACCGTCACTCGCGCATGCACTTTTAATTCGACGCCATCTTTAGAAACGGCACTAATCGTGCGCGGGGAATTGGCCGTTCGTTGTGGGCAATCGATCACCTTGGGAGACACACTGATTCGAACCGCATCGAGCACATCGCGCCCCGCTAGATCGATGGCTGCCGCTCGGTCGAAGTCCAAGTCGATGCCAGCGCGGTTCGCAACAATAATCGCCTGCGTGACTCGCAAAATGTCGCCACCAGCCAGCACGTGCGCTTCTAGTCTGGCCGCATTCATGCCCACGCGACCATCCATGCTCAGCCCGGCTTGCTTTCCCATGATCAGGGCTCGCACAACGTCGCTGGCCTTTACCTGGCGCAGGCTCATGCCGATCAAACTGGTAAATCCAATCCTCACGCCCGAGACCTGGGCCTGCAGCCACAACGCACCGAAGTTAATCATGATCGCGAGGATCGCGATCGAAACCAGAATGCCGATCAGAACGAGAACCACAATCACGCCGGAAGGAATTTCCATGAGCTTTCATCAATCACATGCAGCGAGTTTAGATTCCGCAGACGGGATTGGCTGCAAACCAAATCGTCCGACTGGCGCCGCGGAGCCGCCCCTAGCAAGCCGGCATTGGGCAAAGAAGAGAACGCGCCCCGGAAAAGGTACACGCCGCAAAAACTACCGTCAGCCGGTGGATGAATTATAGGGGTTGGCCGGGGACTTCGCAGGGCAATTGTGGTGGGAAACCAGAGAAAGTTTTAGTGGGATATTGAAAAAGTTTGCCGAACCGGAGATGAAAGTACATTTGACAATCACGCTGGTTTGTCGTGCATCACAATCGCAACTTGTGACGAAGGAGATTACGCTAAACACTCCCTTGCCTCCACGCCCTGGAAATGTGACGCTATGAATCGATCTGTTCTCTGCGGCATTGTCATTGTCGCCTTCATGACGCTGACAAATGCGGCTTCCGCCGCCGAATACGAAGTCACCGCGCCGCCGGCCGAATTGAAGGCGCCGGACTTTTATGCCAAGTACATCGATGCCGATGGCTACCCGATCGTGGCTTCCAAGCAGGTCAATGATTACGCCCTCAAGGAGGCGGCCTATCTGATCAATCTAATGCTCGCGCATCGACCTGACGTGAAAAAGGCGATGATCGCCAGCGGGTCGCGCCTGTGCATTATCGGTTCCTCCGAATTTACCACTGATCTGCCAGAGTTTGCCAAACTTCGCGCGCCGAAGGAATTTTCCGAAATCGGGGCCAAGAACTACTGGGACGCTCGCGCCCGCGGCACCGGCGGCAGTGAATCGGACCCCTATTGTTCCTGCGGCGAAGAAAACCTGCTGGGCTATCCGGGCGATCCCTATGCGGCCGAATGCATTTTGATCCATGAATTCGCTCACAATATCCACCTGCGCGGCTTAGTACGTGTCGATCCTACTTTCGACCAACGCGTGCGGGAGGCGTACGACGCAGCGATGAAAGAAGGACTGTGGAAGGGTAAGTACGCGTCGGTCAACCATCACGAGTATTTTGCGGAGGGAGTGCAATCCTGGTTCGACAATAACCGCGAGAATGACCACGACCACAACCATGTGAACACACGGGCCGAGCTGCTGGAATACGATCCCGGCCTGGCCAAGCTATGCGGCGAAGTTTTTGGCGAAACCAAACTGGTTTACACCAAGCCAGCGACTCGGCTGGAAGGGCACCTGGCAGGCTACGATCCTGCCACTGCTCCCACGTTTGTTTGGCCTGATCGGCTACAAAAAGCCAAGGCCGAGATTCGTCGCCAAGCGGAAGCCCGCGGAAAATAGAAAAACACCGGAACGGATGGCGGGCGGATTTGTCTTGCTCAGGGGATGCTATGCAACGTGCTTTTTTCGCTATCATAGCTCCATCTTTGTCCCCTACTTTTGAAGGTTCCACCCGTGCCTGATTACGCTCAACGCCGCGATCGTCTCCGCCGCCTGCTGAAAGAAACGGGGGCCGATTCGCTGTTGGTGACCGATTTCACCAACGTGACCTATCTGACCGGATTTAAGGGGGACGAAAGCTATCTGGTCGTCGACGCAAAGAAAGAAATCCTGATCACCGACCGCCGCTACAGCGAGCAGCTAGAGACCGAATGTCCCGACCTGGAATTGGCGGTACGCGAGCCTCCCGTGCAGATGCTGCCGAAACTGGTTGAAGTTTTGCAAGCTGCCAAAGTTAAGAAGTTGGCCGTGGAAGGAGATAGCTTGACGCTCGGGCAGGCAACTTTTCTGCAAAAGGAATTGGCCGAAGTCGAAATCGTGCCGACGAGCCAACTGGTGCTGCACCTGCGCGAGATTAAGGACAAGGAAGAGGTCGATCTAATTCGGGGCGCGATCAGTGTCGCAGAACGGGCATTTAACGTCGTCCGCGCGATGATTCGGCCCGACATGACCGAGAAGCAAATTGCCGACGAGTTGGATCACCAGATTCGGTTGTTCGGCGGGAGCGGCTGTTCCTTCCCGCCGATCGTGGGCGTTGGTCCACGGGCCGCATTGCCGCACGGTCGACCAACAGAAATGAAAGCGGGCGAAAGTCCCTTCGTCCTCATTGACTGGGGGGCGAAAGTCAACTTCTATATCAGCGATTCCACGCGGGTGCTGACAACTGCGAAGCTAGCCCCTAAATTCGAGAAGATTTACAACACGGTCCTTAAGGCAAATCAAGCTGGAATCGAGGCAATTAAGCCCGGCGCCATCATGGAAGACGTAGATGCGGCAGCCCGCAAAGTTATCGAGGGTGCAGGCTACGGTAAAATGTTCGGCCACTCCCTGGGACACGGGATCGGTTTGCAGGTTCACGAGCAACCCCGTTTGGCGAAGGAACAGAAACAGCCGTTGAAGGCGGGGATGGTCGTGACCGTCGAACCTGGGATCTACATTCCCGGGTGGGGGGGGGTGCGAATCGAAGATGACGTGCTGGTCACGAAGTCTGGTAATGAGGTGCTTACCACAACGCCGAAGAATCTGTACGATTGCGTGATTACATAACTTCCCACCCTTGGCCGCCCCGATAGTGGCATCCAGGGTTGATTTCCCGCCACTTGCGAGTTTTTAGACAGATACGAAATGACCCGCAAACCGCGTACTAATCCGGAAGCATCGATGAAAGAAAAAAGTGATCCCCCCGCTCCGGCGGAAAATGTATTTGAAGTCGACCGTATTCGGGCTTTGGTCCAGATCATGGAAGAGCACGACCTAAGCGAAATCGACCTGCGCGAATCTCGCCATCGCATTCGTATTTGTCGCGGCCAGCAGGTGGTGCTCACCGCCCCTCAAGCCGCTGCGATGTCCCAGCCGGCTTATGCTCCTCCCCCAGGGGCTGTCGGAGCTGGCGCGGCACCGGCGTCCGCTCCCGCCGCTGCCAACATCGCGTACATCAAAAGTCCGATGGTGGGAACCTACTATTGCCGACCGAACCCCAAATCGGAAGCGTATGTGAAGGTGGGGGATCAAGTCGATGCTAACACCGTGGTCTGCATCATCGAGGCCATGAAGGTCTTCAACGAAATCCCTGCCGAAATTCAAGGCAAGGTGTTGGAGATCCTCGTGCAAGATGGTGAATCTGTCGACTTCGAAAAGCCGCTCTTCAAGATCGAAACCAGCAAGTAACTTCCGGCCTCAACACTGGCGCTGAATTGGCCAGTGCACCCGAAAACAGCATTGGTGGTTCGCCGCCAGTGACACTCTATGTTCAACCGCATCCTGATCGCCAATCGGGGCGAAATCGCCCTGCGTATCATTCGCGCGTGCAAGGAAATGGGGATCGAAACGGTCGCTATTTACAGCACGGCTGATCGCGGCAGCCAGTATTTGGATCTCGCCGACGAAGCCATTTGCATTGGCTCAGCACGTTCGGCAGACAGCTATCTGAAGATCGAGCAGATCATCAGCGCGGCCGAAGTCGGCAACGTCGAAGCGATCCATCCCGGCTATGGCTTTCTTGCCGAGAATGCGAGCTTCAACGAGATCGTGCGGAGTTGCGATATCGAGTTCATCGGCCCGACGCCGGAAGCAATGCTATCCCTGGGGGACAAAAACACGGCTCGTGCGATGGCGCGCGAAGCTCAAGTTCCCTGCGTGCCGGGCAGCGCGGGGCTGATTGAAGATGAGGACGAAGCCGTCCGCATTGCACGGGACATTGGCTATCCGGTCCTCATCAAGGCGACAGCAGGTGGCGGCGGCAAAGGGATGCGCGTTGCGGCGAATGAATTGAGTCTGAAGACGGCCGTTTCGCAGGCACGCAACGAAGCCCAGGCCGCGTTTGGAAATGCCGGCGTCTATCTCGAAAAATACATCGAACGTCCGCGTCACGTGGAAGTGCAGGTCATCGCCGATCAGCATGGCAATGTCTGCCATCTGTTTGAACGGGAATGCTCCACGCAGCGCAGGCATCAGAAGCTGATCGAGGAAAGCCCCGCCCCGCGTCTGCCAGCAGACAAACGCGATGCGATTTGCGCGGCCGCGGTGCGGATGATCAAGCAAGCCAACTACCATAATGCCGGGACAGTCGAGTTCATCGTCGATCAAGAAGACAACTTCTACTTCATCGAGGTGAACGCCCGCATTCAGGTCGAGCATCCTGTGACCGAAATGGTGACGGGCATCGACTTGATCAAGACCCAGATCATGGTTGCAGCCAAACATAAGTTGCCGTTCACCCAGGACAGCATCAAGCCTTCTGGGGCCTCGATTGAATGCCGCATCAACGCGGAAGATCCCGCCAAGAACTTCCAGCCCTGCCCGGGCTTGATCAAGCAGATGTACGTGCCGGGCGGACTCGGAGTGCGGTTCGATTCGCATGCCCATCAGGGCTACAGTGTGCCGCCGTATTACGATTCGATGATCGGCAAACTGATCGTCCATCGACCGACCCGTGAAGAAGCCATTGCTACCATGCTCCGCTGCCTGAGTGAACTGCGGATCGAAGGGATCAAGACTACCGCTCCTTTTCACCGGCAGATTTTGTCCCACGAAACGTTCGCAGCCGGCATGGTCGACACGCACTTCGTGGAACGGACCTTCATGCCGAAGAACGCTTAGCGTTCGAGACCCGCTTCCCACTGCCATGACTTCCTGCCGCATGCCGGGTTTTCGCGGTTTTTGGTTGCATCCCCCGCCCGAGGCGGTTTAGTATAAGGCCGTCGCCGAACTCATCGGGCGAATGGTCGGGAAAATCGTTCTGATTTCCCCTCATCGATGCAAACTAAGAATTGATTCGCGGAGCCTTGCATGCCTTCTCTCCCTAAGCGACGGTCGGCCTTTACGTTGGTCGAACTGCTAGTCGTAATCGCCATTATTGGAGTGTTGGTCGCCTTGCTCCTGCCGGCCGTGCAGTCTGCGCGGGAAGCGGCGCGACGGGCAACCTGCATCAATCACTTGAAGCAGCTTGGGCTGGCAATCCATAACTTCCATGATGTGAATAACGTGCTTCCTTCCACTCACTTGGGAGGTCCGCCACCCGACGATGCGTATGGCACCTGGTTCGTCTTAATTTTGCCGTTCATCGAGCAAGAGGCTTTGTTTCGCGAGTTCAATCCGGCCCTCCCGTATGCGACGGCCCCCAATCCGGCGGCTGCCGCGCTGACTGCTTCGAGTGTCGCTGTCTTTAAGTGCCCCTCGCGGCGTTCCGGCGTGCAGATGTCGGACAACCAACCGCAGATCGGCGGCACGGGAGACTACGCGGCAGTCAGTGTCTCCACCAGCAATTTTCAATGGCAACATCAAGACCCTGTAACGCTTCGGGGGGCGATGATCGGTGCTTCCCGCTACGATCCGACCGATAAGACGAAATGGCGGGGACGTTTGCGTTTTTCAGATACGCTGGACGGCTTGAGCAATACGGCATTTGCCGGCGAGAAGCACATCAACGTGAAAGACCTGAACAAAGGTGGGTCACAAGGAGGAAGTGCGGACGGCAACTTGTATATCACAGCGCAGACGGCCTGGTACGAATGTCACTCTGTCCGCAAACTGAATCATGCCAACGGCCTCTCGCGCGGGGCGAACGATGTGCTGTCCACCGAGCGCTATCACATGTTTGGTAGTTGGCATCCTGGCGTCTGTCAATTTGTGATGGGAGATGGCGCCGTGATCCCGATTCAGCGAAATATCGACACGACCACTTTGACCGCTTTGGGAGATCGCCGTGATGGAACACAGTTTGTCCTGCCGTAGAGTTTTTTCGCCGCTCGCTGGAGCCCTGCTCATTGGATGGCTGGCGGCCGCCGGATGTAGCAAGGGTGAGATGCAATCGGTGACCGGCAAGATTACTTTGCCTGATGGAAAACCAGCAGCCGGAGTAGTGATCACCTTCGACTCACCCACCCTGCACTTGTCTGCTTCCGGGCAAGCAAACGATGCCGGTGAATATTCCCTATCCACCAATGTTCCCGGCGACGGTGCGAAAGTTGGTTCCTACCAGGTCGCCGTGCGGCAACTCGGTCCGGCAGACAGCAGTCAGGGGGAACCGCCTCGGCAGTTTCCCAAGAGGTATGAGGATGCGGCGACCTCAGGTTTGACGTTCGATGTTAAAGCGGGACAGACAAACCGCTACGACATCACCTTAGAGTCGCAATAGTTACAGTTGCTTTTCCGCATTACGAAAACCCTGTCAAACGTTTTTCATTCAATTTGCTACCTTTTCAGCCCGGTTCAATTGATTCTGCTCGACATTTCGCAGTAGAATCCCGTTTGGCCGGTTCCGGCATTCCTATTCCTACCCCGCTCGGGGTCCTCTCCGAAAACCTATGTTGTCGTTTCCCAAAATCTGGTTTGGTGCGTGTGCCGCTGCACTCTGCGGCTTAATGTTCGTTGGCTGTGGCGAGTCTGAACCGGTCGCGGTGGCGATCCCGCAGACCTACAACAACATGAAGACCTTGGGGGCTGCGTATATCCAGGCGACGCAGAAAAATAATCGCCCGCCGCAGAAACTGGAAGATCTCCGCCCGTTCGTGCATCCCTCCATCAACCTGGAACAAATTGCCCATTCGGAAAACGACAACCAGGATTTTGTAATCGTGTGGGGGGTCGACTTTCGGACCGCGGGGCAACAAGGAGGAATGCCGATCGTCATTTATGAGCGCACCGGGCTAAACGGCGAACGATACGTTTGCCAGTTCAACGACGTGCAGATTTTTAATGAGGAGCAGTTCAAAGCTGCTAAGTTCCCAGATGGTCATACTCCCTCTTTGTAGAGGACTTCTCATCTCTTCCTTTTCGGGACTCTCCAATGGTCTTTTCTTCAACTCGACGCGGCTTCACGTTGGTCGAATTACTGGTGGTTATCGCCATCATCGGAATTTTGGTCGCGTTGCTGCTGCCGGCAGTGCAGTCTGCGCGGGAATCGGCTCGCCTGACTCAGTGCAAGAACAATATGAAGCAAATTGGATTGGCGTTTCATAATCACCATGACACCCTCCGAGCATTCCCTTCCGGCGGAACGTTCTGGAGTGACACGCTGCGGGTGATGAGCAGCGGCGGGCCGGCGGGATACGAAAGCCAGTCATGGGGCTGGGCGTATCAACTCCTCCCCTATCACGAACGGCAGTCCTTGTGGCAGGAAACCAACGATAACGACATTGGCAAAGTTCCGGTTCGCACCTACCTCTGCCCCACCGTTTCACAAGGGAACGCCACTCGCCTCTATAGCTATACGCAAGCTGGTGCTAACACCATGCGCACCATGGCTGATTACACTGCCAACGGCGGCACCTGGGGGAGCTGGTCGGGGCTGACCGCAAGTACGAACTCCTTGGATGGAGCCGTCGTCCCGTCTTTGAACAGAAGCCAGGTCGCCCGTCGGTTTAACGATTTTCTGGATGGGACGGCCCATTCACTCCTGGTCGGCGAGAAGTGGCTGACCTACCGGTCACTCCGCGGCGTTCCATCGTGCAATGACGATCAAGGCTGGGTGGATGGCTGGGATAACGATACGATCACCTTCTCGTGCGGGGATAGCGCCGCGGCAGCGCCTGTGGCTCCGCGAAAGTTTGATAATTCACTTTCGGGTACCTGCGGCTTGTATTTTGGCTCAATTCATCAGGTGATGATGAGCGTGCGGGCAGACGGTTCCGTCCATGCCGTCAGTTTCAACATTGATCCGAATACGTGGAAGAATCTCTGCAGTATTCGGGACGGAAACGCCATCTCGAACGAATAGCTCTGGCAATTTTCTTTGATTAGACCTGCGTCTCTCCATGCTTTTAGGAAAGACGCAAGCGTGTGGCTTGTTACGCCGTCTTATCCCGTGGGTTCAATAGCTGCGGAGCTCGATTGATCGGCCCATTAGGTTCTGGATCTGGAAGCGGGCGAATGCTGGGGTTGAACGGCGTTGGGACGCGGGTCGATGGAGTGGGTTGCGGCTCTCGCGGAGCAACAGGCACCATCTGGCTGCGATCGATGCTATTCGGAGCAGCTTTCGCTTCATCGGAGAGGCCACTGGGGCGCACATCCAACCGCAACGGCCCCTGGGCCGGTTGGTAACCCTGCCCCTGATAGCTCGAGCCGTTATTCATCGGCGGGTTCACCTGCGGCTGGGTCACCGATGGCTGGGTCGCTTGTGGCGCCGAAGTACCGACTTCCGGCTTGAGTCCAGTCCCGATCTCACCACCATTCATCGGCGCGGTAGGAGGGGCAGAATTGGTGGCTGGCTCGCTGAACGGCTGCTTCACCGTTCCACGGTAGTAATAGTATGTCTTGCCGCCATCATTGGTGAACCCCTGTCCTTGCGGCAGTGCTTCGCCTGTCGCTGGCAAAGCGTTCGAAGTCGACGCCGCGGCAGTATCTTCGGCCGGTGGATAGTTGCTGAAACCAGGCTGGAACGTGTTAGGGCTTAGCGTGGTCGGCGGTGTTCCGCGCAACACGGGCTGTGAATTCGCAGGATCACCAAGGGCACCGGAATTGAACGTCCCAGGAGGGGCGAAATTGCCTGGCGGCACGCTGCCTGGCGGAAAGACTGTGGCCGGCGGGGGAACCGTCGATCGCGGCACGGGGGGATTTCCCGAAGGAATCACCATGCCTGGCGGAGGTGGAAACAAAGGCGCAGAAGTGGTGGGCGTACTCGGCACCATGACCGGCGGCGGACCAACGGGTATGGTCGCACCCGGCAGACCTCCGACAGGAGCCGGGTAATAGGGTGCCGCGGCGGGTTGAGATCCGCAAGTTCCGGTCGCACACGTTCCGCCGGACTTCTTGTGATGGAACAAGCTGCCGAAGTAGGAATACTGCGGTTGCGGGCGGCATTCAGTTCCGCGACACGCGTTCATATAGGTCACCGGTACTCCCGTGTTCGGATCGTAAACCGTTACAGGCCGGTAATAGGTAACGGCGTTTGGCGCAGAAGACGGGCGATAAACAAAATTCGGCGGCGTGTAATTCGGCGCAGGACGGACGAACGGCGAATAAACGGGAGTCATGTAGCCGGGATCAGGCTGAGCCGTATTCGGCATCGCAGATGGGGCATAACCGGCAACAACGGGGGTTGCCAACGGTTGCGGCGCATAGCCGGTAGCAGCCTGCGCGTACCCAGTCGTTACTGGAACGGCTCCGTAGGCAGACTGGGGATAACCCGTATTCGCGGGCGCATAACCGGTAGTGACACCAGCCACGCCGTAATTGTTCATCACCGGCGCGTAGCCGGCAGTCACGTAGCCGTTGTTCGCAGTCCCCTGCGGAACATAACCCACCACCGGGCGATAAGCACTTCCCGGTACCGGCACTGGTTGCGCCATAGGATAATTGGCCGCAGGGTAGGCATACGGAGAAGCCGGCAAGGTCGTGCCGTACGCGCCGTAGTTGTAAACGCGATCTGCTCCCGGCAAACCCCGCACGGGTGCCTGGGCCTGCACGGTGGCGGCGAGAGCTGCCGCGAGAGCGAATCCAACGTAGTGGGCGAGTTGCTGGCGCATCGAACGGTTCCTGACCAAAAGCGGTCTGTGTGGCAACCTTCGGTTAGACACCGCCGGCTGCTGCTTGTCAATGGTTCTTAAGTTTTTCTTGACCCACAAATCACAAGTTGTGATTGTGCAGATCAGGAAATCCTCGCCATCCGTTGCGCAAGTTCCGTCTGGGCAAAGGTTGCTCTAGGCGGGATTCTTACGGGGGATTTCGAGCTTGCGCAAACGTAGCCCATGACAGACAGGCCGCCTGTGCCGGCGAACAAGATTGTCAGGAAAGTCGGGGCGGTCGTAGGGGTTAAGAGCTTCCTGCCGGCAATGCCGTCTGCAGAACAGAAACGGCCGCCTCCGCCTCTCACTTTACGGTAAAATCTACTCCACGGTTCACGAGGAAAAGGAGCGGGAATGTCCGATTTTGCCGACTGCGTGGGAAAACTGGCTGCGGGCGAGGATCTCTCGCAAGAAGAAATGGCCGCCGTCATGGATCAAATCATGTGCGGCCGATGCGAACCGGCGCAGATCGCGCTCATCCTCACTGCCTTAAAGAACAAGGGAGAAACGTTCGCCGAAGTTGCTGGTGCCGCCAAAGCGATGCGGCAGCACATGACTCCAATCCGCGCCTCGCAGCCCGATTTACTCGATACGTGTGGTACGGGAGGGGACGGTTCTGCCACCTTCAACATCAGCACTGCCGCGGCGTTTGTCACGGCTGCCGCGGGTGTGCCGGTTGCCAAGCATGGCAATCGAAGCATGACCAGCCTGACCGGTTCGGCCGATGTCTTGGCGGCGTTGGGAGTTAATATCGAAGCCCCCGTGCCGGTCGTGGAACGGTGTTTAGCAGAAATTGGAATCGGCTTCTGCTTTGCTCCCCAACTTCATCCTGCCATGCGTCATGTTTCTGCCGTTCGGAAGGAACTTGGTTTTCCGACCATCTTCAATTTGCTGGGCCCTTTGTGCAATCCGGCAGGGGCCCCGTTTCAAGTTCTCGGCGTGGGGAAAAAAGAACGGCATCGCTTGCTGGCGAACGCGCTTGCCTTGCTGCAGCCTAAGCGCGCGGTAGTGGTGTGCGGCGAAGACGGGCTCGATGAAGTTACTCTTGGCGGTAAGACCTGCGTGCTGGAAGTGGTCGGGGAAAGCGTTCACGAGCTTTCCTGGCAGCCGGAAGATTTTGGGATCGCACCGGCCGGGCGCGAAACGATGATCGTCGGCTCGGCCGCGGAAAGCGCCGCCCTGATTCAGAGAATTTTCGCGGGGGAGAAAAGTCCGCCTCGCGATATCGTGGTCCTGAACTCAGCCGCCGCTTTATGGGTGGTGGGACGTTCCCCCGATCTGGCCGTTTGTGCCAGAGCTGCCGAAGCCGCCATCGATTCGGGCGAGGCCGCAGCGAAGCTCGCGCAACTAGCAGAAGCGAGCCAACGAGCTTAATCCGCACTTCCGACACAATCTGACTCAGATCGTCGGCGTTTCCAGGGCCCGCTTCTACGTGGCCTATCTTTGAGACGACCCGTTGCGCTTGCGTGGCCCGCCCCGGCCTCGCTGCGGACATTCATTCGACGCAAAGATTCTCCCGATGCTTGCCCCCTTCTATCGCACCTGGAATAAGCTCGTAAAACCTATCCCCCGCGGACCGCAGCCTTACGTGCTCGACGTGCTTACGCTGGAAGACCGGATTTTGTATAGCGCTACTCCTTTGCTGATCGAGGCGGCGGATGCTGCAGCCACCAGCGATGCAGTTGCAGCTGCCGA
Organism: Pirellulaceae bacterium; assembly: GCA_041739545.1. Lineage (GTDB taxonomy): Bacteria > Planctomycetota > Planctomycetia > Pirellulales > Pirellulaceae > JBGSNR01. Next base: position 99,061 of record JBGSNR010000048.1, read on the forward strand.
TCTGCAAACGATCGATCAACTGGCAGCGGCAGTGCTGGCTTCGGAATTGCCTCTCGACTCGCTTCCGCAGGATGTTGATTCACTGAACCTCACTGACGCTGAACTGAGCCTCGTGGATTTGCCACAGAACTTCGAGCCAACTTCCGAATCTAGCCGACTCCGTCACGAACTCATCTTCGTCGACCGTTCCCTCGATAAAGTCGATTCGTTGCTGCAAGACTTGCTCGCTCAATCTTCGGCCGATCGCCAGTTCGAAGTGGTTTATCTCGATCGCGATGCCGATGGCTTCGCTCAAGTCGAATCCGCACTCGCCGGCGAAACGCGCTACGACGCCCTGCATTTCCTTACTCACGGCGAGTCAGGCCGAGTTCAACTCGGCAATTCTACGCTCGACTTCGGTTCTATCGAGCAGCGACTGGAGCAGATCCAGGATTGGTCTGATTCCCTAACAGAAGATGCCGACTTGCTTTTTTACGCCTGCGAAGCAGCGACTGATGCTGACGGGCAAACGCTGCTGACGCGGATCAGTGAAATCACCGGCGCCGATGTTGCCGGCAGCGACGACTTAACCGGGAGCAAATCCTTGGGGGGCAACTGGGACCTGGAATTCCAATTTGGTTCAATCGAAACGGTCAGCCTCGCTTCCGTCGGTGATTCGACCTGGGAAGGATTGCTCGCCGTCTACAGCGTGACGAACACGAACGACAGCGGTGCCGGTTCGCTCCGCCAGGCGATTCTCAATGCCAACGCCAATCCGGGTGCCGACACGATCGATTTCAGTATCGCTGGAGTGGGCGTGCAGATCATTGCTCTTGCTTCAGACCTGCCGGCAATCACTGAATCCGTTGCACTCGACGCGACTACGCAAGCCGGCTACGCGGGAACGCCCCTAATTGCACTCGACGGCAGTGGCGTTACCGGTTCGACCGCGGGCTTGCTGCTCGAAGGGAGTAACATCACCGTCCGTGGATTTGCAATCTATGGATTCAACGATGATGGTGTTGAGATCGCCGGAAACAATGGTCCGGGGGACAACAACCTTGTAGAAAACAACTGGATCGGCATCCGCGCTGACGGCACTGCGGCCGGCAATGCGGATGTCGGTGCTCTGGTTACCGCAGGTGCGTCGGGGAACACCTTCCGAAACAATGTGATTGCGAATAACGGCTCGCATGGAATCTTGATTCGCAACGCCGGCACAGACAATAACGTGTTCATCGGCAACATCATCGGCTTGAACGTCGCTGGAACGGCCGCGATGGCCAACGGCGGCTCGGGCATTCGAATTTTCGACTATACCAGCAACAACCAGATCGGCGGCACGGGAGTGGGGGAAGGAAATGTGATCTCCGGCAACAACAGTTACGGCATTCAGCTCATTGGCTATGCCAACAACAATCAGATCCTGGGAAACTTCATCGGAACCAACCTCAGCGGTACTGCTGTGATCGGCAACACGCTCGACGGGGTAATTATCCAAGACAATTCCGATGGCAACACCATCGGCGGAACAACGGCGGCCGCGCGCAACATCATTTCGGGCAATCGGGACGGAATCTTTCTGCAAGGAGCAGGGGTGACCGACAACGTCATTCAAGGCAACTACATCGGCACGGACATTTCCGGCACGGTGGCTTTAGGAAACTCGCAGTACGGCATTCGTTTAGCCGACAGTGCCGCGAACAATCTGATCGGCGGCACGGTCAACGGTGCCGGCAATCGCATCGCCCACAACACCCTCGCAGGAATTGCGCTCACTTCCACTGCGGGGAGCGGCAATTCGATGTTGCGAAATGAAATCTACAGTAACGGCGGCTTGGGAATCGATCTGAATAACGACGGCGTGAGCCTGAACGATAACGGCGACGGAGACAGCGGACCCAACGATCTGTTGAATATGCCTCTGCCCGATGCCGTCTCCAGCAATGGTTCGCAAATCCTGGTCAGCGGCTCGCTGTTGCAACAGGCCGTTCCCAACAGCTATTACCGCATCGAGATTTTCCAAAGTTCCGCGCGCGATCCTGCGCTCTATGGAGAGGGGCAAACCTATTTGGGTTCGCTCCATGTGCAAACCGATGCCAGCGGAATTGTCACCGGCAGCCTGCCCCTCCCCTATGCCGTGCCAGTGGGGAGCTTCCTCACGGCCACGGTGACCGAAACGAATGCTGCCGGCACCACGTTCGGCAGCACCAGCGAATTCAGCCCGGCGCTGCTCGTCATCGATCAAGGACCGACCAACACGGTTCCCGGCAATCAAAGCACGAACGAGAACACGCCGCGCGTCTTCTCCGCAGCCAACGGCAATCAAATCTCGATTAGCGATAATGCCGGCGAAGTGGTCGTCGTCACGCTCGCGGTAACAAACGGCACGTTGACACTATCGCAAACAACGGGCCTTTCATTCACCAGCGGCACCGGAACCGGAAATACTACCATGACCTTCTCGGGAACCGTGGCCAACATCAACGCCGCCTTGAACGGCCTGCAGTACGTCCCGACGACCGATTACAACGGCGGCGCGGTTCTATCCATAACGAGCGCAGACCAGGTTTTGTACTCAGCGAATCTCGATCCGAACCTGCTGGGGCACTTTGAATTTCATGCGGCTGACCCAGGCAACGACAGCAGTCCTGGCGGCACCAACGATGGCACGTTCAACGGCGATGCGACCATCGTCAACGATCCGGTTCGGGGGGATGTGCTCAGCCTGGATGGTTCCGGGGATTCCTTTCAAATCGATTCGCTGTTCGGCACTCCCACCAGCATCACGATTGGAGGCTGGGTGAATCTGACCGAAGCGGGTGTACGACAAGATTTCATTTCGGTCGGCGATCATGTTCTAATTGCGCTCGATCAACCGGGCACGGGGGTGAAAGGTTCCATTCAAACGGCAGCGGGAACCTGGAACGACTTGGGCTCTGGAATCTTCATTGCCAATACCGGCTGGCATCACGTGATGTATAGCTTCGATGACGTCAATGATATGGCGCGGCTGTACATCGACGGAATTGAAGTCGCCTCGGAAATGATTACCGATTCCATCTACTGGACGGGGAGCACGACGACCTATGTCGGCCAACATCCGATTGCCAATTTCGACTTGCAAGGTCTTGCCGACGACATCCGCATCTACGACCGCGTCCTTTCGGCCAGTGAAGTAGCTGAACTCGCAAGCGCCCCGGCGAATTTCAGTGATTCCGATAGCGTGGGAATCACCGTCCAAGCTGTGAACGATGCGCCGTTCCTGGATAATTCCGGGACCATGACTCTCACCTCAATTAACGAAAATCAAACCACTAACGGTGGAGATACGGTAGCGGCGATCATTGCCTCGGCAGGCGGCGATCGCATCACCGATCCGGATGCCAGTGCCGTCGAAGGTATCGCGATCACCGCCAGCAGCAGCACCTACGGCACGTGGCAGTACTCGACGAACGGCGGCAGCAATTGGAACAACGTAGGAACTGTCTCCGATAACTCGGCCTTGTTGCTTCGCTCGACCGATCTGGTTCGTTTCGTCCCCAACGCTCAGAACGGTGAAAGTGCCGACATCACCTTCCGCGCGTGGGATCAAACGACCGGATCGTTCGGCACGAAAGTCGACGTCAGCACCAATGGCGGAACAACGGCGTTCAGCACGTCAACCGAATCGGCCTCCATCACGGTCACTTCGGTGAACGATGCGCCCCTCATCACCAGCGACGGCGGTGGGCCAACCGCCAACTTAAACGTTGCCGAAAACAGTTCGGCCGTCACGACCGTCACTGCCACCGACGTGGATTTGCCAGCTCAAACTTTGACCTATTCCATCATCGGCGGCGCGGATGCTGGTTTGTTCAACATCGACCCCAACACCGGCGTGTTGACGTTCAATTCCGCTCCTGACTTCGAAGCCCCCGCTGATGCCGGCGGGGACAACATCTACAACGTTGTAGTGCAGGTCAGCGATGGCAACGGCGGAAATGACTCACAAGCCATTACCGTGACCGTCACTCCCGTCAACGACAATCTTCCGGTCATCACCAGTAATGGCGGCGGGCCGACAGCGATGATCAATGTCAATGAAAATACCTCGGCCGTTACTATCGTAACTGCCACCGATGCCGATCTGCCCGGCCAAACCTTAACCTATTCCATTCTCGGCGGCGCGGATGCCGCTCAGTTTCAAATCGATGCCAATACGGGTGTCCTGAGCTTCATCGTACCTCCGGATTTCGAGAATCCACTCGATGCCGGTGGGGACAACGTCTACAACGTGATCGTGCAGGTCAACGACAACAACGGCGGAACGGCAACGCAAGCCATCGTGGTCACAGTCGTGAATGCAAATGAACGGCCGCAAGGAACCAGCGGCACCCGAACGATCGACGAAGACACCTTCCTCGTCTTCGCAATCAACGATTTTGGCTTTGTCGATGCCGATACTGGCGACACGCTCCAGGCGGTCCGCATCAATAGCTTCTCTTCGGCAGGAAGCTTAACGCTCGCCGGGGTCGCGGTTACCGCTGGTCAGATCATCGATGTTGCCGACCTTCAGGCCGGTCAACTGCAGTTAACACCGATTGCCAATCAAAACGGAGCAAACTACGCAACTCTCAACTTCACCGTGCAAGACCGGGCAGGGCTGACATCGACGAACCCCAATGTCCTCACCCTCAATGTCACTTCCATCAACGATGCGCCCGTGGCAGTTCCGGAATCGTTCAGCATCTTCAGCGGCGAACTATTGATCGTCACCGCCCCTGGCCTGCTTGCCAACGATAGCGACGTCGATGGAGATGCGCTCTCGGTGATCCTCGTCCAACCGCCACTGCAAGGCTCACTGACGCTCCAGGCCGATGGCAGTTTTCAGTTCCTCGCCAATCCAGCCTTCTTTGGCACGGTCACGTTCACCTATCAAGCCTCCGATGGCTCGGCACTTTCCGCCCCCACCACTGTTCAGATCACCATCACTCCTTTTGCCGGCGGCGATTCCGAGGGAAGCAACTCGGGAACGTCTGGGGGAAATAGCAAGACAGACAATGAAAACGGCAATGGTGGCGCGAGTCTCATTCCCGCCTTGCCCATCGACGACACCACCGACAATCGGTCGCGCGGCGTGCTCTCGGTCATCGTTCCCGACAGCAGTTCCGATAGCGGCTCCTCCCGATCGAACGCGACCGCGGAAGAAGAACTTGCCTTGCGACCACTCAACTCCGGAATGGAAACAATCCCCGGCGTCTATGCCCGCCGAGCCGATCCCATCGCCAATTCACGCGGTGATCGGGAACGGACGGACCTGGCAGAACTCACGTCCCCCGAAGACGTGCAGGCCCTGAACCTGCTACTCAATTCCCTTCGCAACGAGCTCCTCGAGCAGCGCGAGTTCCGCCAAATTGCCGCGACCACTGCCACTGCAGCCACCGCAGCCCTCTCCGCCGGCTATGCCCTCTGGACCCTCAAAAGCGGGCATTTACTCGCCAGTTTGCTCACCGGGATGCCCGCCTGGAAACATCTCGACCCGCTCGCCGTCGTGAGTGGCACCCGTCGAATTGAGGAAGATGACGAAGAATCGCTGGCCGACATTGCCGGGCAGACGGTGTGAGCCAAGAAAATGTCAAATGACAAAGGAAAAAGGACAAAAGCAAGGCATTTTTCTACCACGTTATTGCCGGTTCCTTAGTCTTCATTCGACCTTCTTCACCTGGCCTTCGACTCCCCTATTTGTCATTTTTCATTTGTAATTGGACATTTACTCTTCGCCCCGCCCCTTCCCTCTTCTCCCCCCCGCAGTTGACGAATTATTTCAGCCCGCCATACTTGATTACAAAAAACTACCGAGGAATTCCCATTGCCTGACAAGAAGTCCACTGCCGCCAATCCTAATCCCAACGCCGACGCGTCAGCGCCGCTCAAGTCCTTTGCCGAGATGGGGTTGTCGAAAGTGATGCTCGCGGCACTCGACGCCGCCGGGTACGCCAGCCCCACCCCTGTGCAAGCCGGATTGATTCCCCTTGCGCTCGAAAACGTCGACGTCGTCGGCCAGGCCCGCACCGGAACCGGCAAGACCGCCTCGTTTGCGATTCCCATTCTGGAAGTCATCGAGCCCCCGTTTCATCCGCACGCCCCGCAAGCGCTGGTGCTGGTTCCCACCCGCGAACTCGCCGTACAAGTTCGGGACGAGATCGCCAAGCTCGCCTTCGGCCGGCGCGTGAACTGCGTGGCTCTGTACGGCGGCAAACCACTCAAGGGACAACTCGATAAACTCAAACGCGGCGCGCCCGTCATCGTCGGCACTCCCGGCCGAGTCCTCGACCATCTTTCGCGCGGCTCGCTCGATCTGCAAGACCTCGAAATCGTCGTCCTCGATGAAGCGGACCGCATGCTCGATATCGGCTTCCGGCCGGACATCGAACGCATCCTTAAAAAATGTCCTGCCGACCGGCAAACGTTGCTCCTCAGTGCGACCGTTCCGCCGCCGATCGAAAAACTCGCCCGCCGCTACATGGTCGAGCCGGAGTTTTTGAATTTGTCCTCCAAGGACCTGTCGGTCGAAACGATCGATCAGTACTACTTCACCGTCGATCAGGACCGCAAGTTCGATCTTTTGGTTCGCTTGCTCGAACGGGAAAAACCTTCGCAAGCCATCGTCTTCTGCCGGACCAAACGGGGCACCGATAAAATCTGCGAACGCCTTTCGAAAAAGTTCGACAACGTCGCCACGATCCATGGCGATATGTCGCAAGGGGCCCGCGACCGCACGATGCGCGAATTCCGTGATGAGAAGGTGAACGTCCTCGTCGCCACCGACGTGATCGGCCGCGGCATCGATGTCTCGACCGTCTCCCACATCATCAATTACGACATCCCCGCCTTCTGCGACGACTACGTCCACCGCGTCGGCCGGACCGGTCGCATCGGCCGGCATGGCGTCGCGTATTCGTTTGTCACTCCCGAAGAAGGACATGAACTGACGCGCATCGAAGAGCGGATCAACCGCCTTTTGATTCGCGATCAGATCGTCGACTTCGAACAAGTCCGTCCTCGCAGCTATCGCCCTCCCGCCAGCTCGCTCGAACCCAAGGATGGCGAGGCCCCTCCTGCGGAAGGTGCGGAACCCGAAGCACCACCCGCTCGCCCCGTTCCTGCTGGTTTGTCCAAACGACCCGGCAAGCGGTATAAGCGAGCGTTGTAGGTCTTTCGCTAAGCAATCAATCGCCACGTTCTTGCTCACGCCCCCTGGCTTCTTACCTTCTGCAGCTTCTTCTCCAACAGTCGCTGCCGGGCTCGTCGTTCACGACGACTTAACGCTCCTTCGCTGCGGGGAAGAACTCCCGAAGTCCCGTGCTGAACAGGGGCCGAGGCACTTTGTTCAAACAATCGCGGCCGATCCTCGACTTCTTCGTAACTCTCTGCGGCTGCATCACTTTCCGCGTTTTGATTGGTCTCGCTTGGCGTTGCGTACGCCGTTCCAACGCCGTTCTCTGAACAGTCCCCAACCGGGTGGCACGTGGCTTCCTCAGCCTGTTCTGCCGCTGCAACTTCGCCACAGCTCGGTGCACCTTCTTCCTCTTCCCAACGACAGCCGGCCGTTAAATTCGCCGCGGGAAGTTTGGCTCCCACCTGCGCCAGCCGTGCGGCCGCGAGCAAGTACCGCGCATCTCCTGCCGTTTGTTTGATGGAAGTGACGGTCGCCGGCGACTGGGCCTGTGCTTCTACCAGCCGCTTGGAATGAGCCCACCCCCGCGATTCTTCAAAGGCGCGCACGGCCGTCGCGTACATCGAATCGACCCGCGCGGACGCTACCTGCTCGGCCACGTACAGCCGCTGTTCTTTCCGCGAATCTTCCTTGGTAGCCGGGGCCGCTTCTTCCAGAAAAGCGGCGACTTTATCGACAATCTGGCAGACCCGCGTCTGCGAAATACCCATCTCGGCCGCGACCATCCGCGTGGAAGCCAAATCCACACGCACACGTCGATAGATGTCAAAATCTCGCCCACTGGGGGGCAACGGTTCAGATTGAAAAACCATCTCGCAACTCCTCCACGGAAAGGGAAACGAATGTTTGCCCATTCAAATGAAGGTTTGTGACACGTTTGGTCACAAGCGCGTGAATTTTCTTCCCAGCGCGTGAATTTTTTTGCCGCCGCGAGAAATTTTGCCAGCAGCGAGAAAATCGAAGCTTTTTTCTTTGCTACGCCGTTCTGCTTCCAATCACAGCAACTTCGGCAGTTCTTCCGCGATGAATTGGCGAATCTGATCGCGCACGCGGCGATAATGCCCCAGCGCCTCTTCTTCGTTCGCCGCCGTTTTGGCCAGCTTCGGGGGATCGTCGAACCCCACATGCACCACGCGCGCCTTGGTCAGGTAGGCCGGGCAATGCTCGTCCGCATGGCCACAGACGGTAATGACTAGATCGAGCGGCACGTCGGCGAGCGTCTGCGCCAACTTGGACGATTGCCCCGTGATATCGACCCCCGCTTCCTGCATTACCCGAACAGCGTTCGGATTCATGCCGTGCGCTTCGATCCCGGCCGAGTAAGGCTCGATGCGATCGGCTAGTAAATGGTGCGCCCACCCTTCCGCCATCTGACTGCGGCAGGAATTTCCCGTGCATAAAAACAAGACTTTGGGTTTCATGGTTTTACTTTCCGAAACTAGGTGGCCGAGGAGGATAACGGTTCGCCAGCCAATTGTCGCAATGCTGCGGCACCGGTAAGAGGTTCGATCTGCCACGGCACGAGTGCGACTCGCTCCACGGATTGGCGGACCCGGTCGATGTGCGTATTCTCTCCGGCCGCGCGTACCGCCAGCAACGGATCATGCGATTCGGCGGCAGCCAAAGAGGAATTAATCACCCAAGCCCAGGGTTCGATCCCTGCCCGCCGCAGGTCGGCTTGCAACGCTTCCGCTTCGAGAACTGGCGTCGTCTCGGGCAGGGTGACGACAATCATCTTGGTAAGCGTCTGATCTTGCAAGCGCATCATCGGGGTAACAACTTTCAGCCCCTGAGCAAGATTGCGAACCACATCGCGGTGGTAAGCGCCGGTTGCATCCAGCAGCAGCAGCGTGTGACCCGTCGGAGCCGTATCGACCACGACAAACTTTTTTCGCGACTCTTGAATGATCTGCGAAAACGCCTGAAACACGGCGATCTCTTCCGTGCAGGGCGAACGCAAATCTTCCTCCAACAACGCTTTGCCGGCAGCGTCCAGTTTTTCCCCTTTGGTCTCCAGCACATGCCGACGGTAACGTTCGCTTTCCGATTGCGGATCGATGCGGTCCACGGTCAGGCCGGGAACATTGGTTTCAACCGTCATCGCCAGATGGGCGGCCGGATCGGTCGTTGTCAGATGAACGTCATGTCCGCGAGCGACCAGTTCCACCGCCACTGCCGCGGCAATGGTTGTCTTGCCGACTCCCCCTTTGCCGAGCACCATCACCAGGCCGTGACCATCGGCCTCAATCAGGTCGATTAGCCGCGCCAGAGGCGGAATCGAGGGACGCGGCGGCGAGCGGTGATCGACGGGAGGTAGTTGGTTGAAGGTGGTGGTGGAAAGCAGCGCACGCAGTGCGTCGATCCCCACCAGATTGCGCGGCTGCAATGGGACTTCCTCGGTTGGCAAACCGGTTAGACCAGCAGGAAGTTCTGCTAGTGCCTGTTGTTCCCGTTTGCGGAGCGCCTGGGCTAATGGATCGCCGCTAACGATTTCCGGCATCACCCCGTTGACCACCAACCGCTGATGGACGATCCCTAGCGAAGCCAGTTCTTGGCTCGTCCTTTCGGCTTCCACTAAAGCGCCACGCTGGGCGCGGGTCACCATCACGAGCGCTGTGTGCTCCCCGTTTGCTAACTCGCTCACCGCCTCGGCATAGCGACTGCGTTGCTTTTCCAGACCGGAAAGAGGCCCCAGGCACGACGCGCCAGTTTGATTGTCGTCCAGAAAATTGGACCACGCGGTCGGCAGTTGCAGCAGACGCAATGTATGGCCGGTCGGAGCGGTATCGAAAACCAAATGATCGAAACCTGTCGTCAGTGCGCCCCCCGTGAGCAGTTCGGTGAACTCGTCAAACGCGGCGATCTCGGTCGTGCAGGCCCCGGAAAGTTGCTCTTCCATCCCCTGAACAACGTCCGGAGGAAGAATATTTCGCACGGGCCCCACAATACGATCTCGATAGGCTTGGGCGGCGGCCTCGGGGTTAATGTTGAGCGCGAACAGTCGCTCAACTCCTGGCACGGCGGTCGGTTCATGCTCACCAATGGTGATGCCAAAGACCTGCCCCAGATTGGAAGCGGGATCGGTACTCACCAGCAAAACCCGTTTGCCGCGATCGGCCAGGGCGACCGCCGTGGCGCAGGCGAGAGACGTTTTCCCAACCCCGCCCTTCCCTGTAAAGAATAAATTGCGTGGCGGATGATCGAGAATCTTCATGTGGGTTCTCCTTCTGATCGCGATCCCTTCGCGTGGAATTTAGCAACAGCCTGAGTTCCCGCAGCACGATGCGCCAGAACGAACAGTGGCGATTTCCAGGGCCGATCCACCGACCAGCGCAGTCAGTTGTTCCCGCGTAGGATACGTTGCCTGACTCACAATTCGGCCATCCACAACAATCAAAGGCAAACAGGTCGTTCCGCGCGTGGTGATCAGGTTCAGCACCTCTTGGTTTTCGCCAAAGGGAGCTGGCTCTTGTGCCAGATTGAACCGCTGCACCCGATACCCCTGCGTTTTAAGCCATTCCAGGTCGGCCGCGAAACGCGGCAACACCGGATCGATCTCAGTGCCGCAAACTCCGGTCGAGCAGCACATCGGCTTATCGAATACTTGTACGTTTTTCATCGCTGGTTCTCCTCGCTTCAATGGGAAGTAAAATCGTTGATCGTCGAAGGACGATTGTTTGGTGTAAAAAAATGCTTCTAGAACCTAGCAATCAGGGTTTTCAACTCTTGCAGTTTGGCCGGGTTGATGCAGTAACAGACCTTGGGTCCATCGACTTCTCCCTGGATCAAGCCCACCTCCTTCAGGATTTTGAGATGTTGCGAAACCGTGGACTGCGCGAGGGGCAGGTTGTCGACAATTTCTCCGCACACGCAAGAATCGCGTTGCAGCAACAGTCGCACAATTCGCACCCGCGCCGGATGGGCCACCCCCCAAGCCAGTCTGGCCAGGCGTTCTGCCGCTTCATCCGCGGGCAGGGGCACGGGCTTGTCGTCGCAGACGGGCTGTTTGTGTTTACGGGTTGCCATCGGAACTCCAATATCGTTTATCTACGATTAACGATATCTCTTGTCGCAGAATAGGTCAAGTTGGATTTCAAAGCGGAGCGAGCGAGCCTGTTGTGGCAATACCCGCGAAACAGCGACTGCCGGGCGTCTGCGCACGCTCCTCCCCGCCGGTCCAGCAACCGCTGCGAGTTCCTCGGCGACCTGGCACTCCCCACTTCTGCCAAATCCCCAGGCCGATTAACATCAAACGATCGGCCACCTGGTGAAATTGGCAGACACGCGGGATTTAGGTTCCCGTGCCGCAAGGCGTGAGAGTTCAAGTCTCTCGGTGGCCACTGGGAAGTGGGGTTGGGAGTGGAGTGTGGGGTGTGGGGTGTGGGGTGTGAGCGACACCAAGAGGCCAGGGGCGTTGCCAGCGGACCCCCTTTTCGATCGTCCCTATTCTGTCGCCGTTACCGGCGTCCTCTTTTCTGCCAGGTAATGCACATGAGATATGCACTCGCCCTCAGTCTGATGAGTCTCGCTCTGTTAGCGCAGGCCCAAACGTCGAACGACAACCCCAAATTGAAAGCGGCCCTCAAGCGGTTCCCCCAGGCGGATGCGAACGGGGATGGCGTCCTCACCCTCGAAGAGGCCAAGGCGTTTAAGGAAAAAGCCGACAAGCTCGAACCGAAGGACGATCGCGGGAGCGACATCCAGAACAGCTACATTTATAAAACCGTCGGCACCAAAGAACTGCGGCTCTTTGTCGATGTGCCCCAGGGAGTTCTTCGTCGAGCTTGGCTGGTTGAAGAAATAGCGGAATAGACTGGAGCCGAACTGGATACGCAGCCTACTCCCTTTGCTGGTCCCAACCAGGAGCTCGTGCCGTTTCTCGTAAGTTGGCTAGGCACGCACCCGCGGAAAACGTTTTGGACTACAAGATTCGTTGAGAGGACACCACAAAACCTTCCATGGACTTTCTCATCGGATTTCTCGCGCATGGTGCATGTATCTTCGGCCTGATCGCCGTGCATGAATGCGGTCATTTTCTCGCGGGCTGGGTGGGGGGGATTCCTGTTAAGGACATGCGGATTCGCTTGTTGACCTTTCCCCAGCATGTGGCGTTACGCTTCGAGGATCGGTGTGTGTCACCCCTTGAGCTCGAGCCGTATCTCGCCACCATGTGGCGACACCTGGTCACAACGCCCCGGCTGTTCCTCTATACAGCGGGCGGTCACCTCCTGGAAACGCTCTTTACCGTGGTGGCGGTCGTTGTGTTAGTCCAGCTAGATTGGCCGAAGCTGGCGTTTATGGTGGCCATGATGTCCACCTTTCTGGTCGGGATCGGCGTGTTGGTGATGGACCTGCCGATCGCCTGGTTCCGAGGGCACCCGTGCGGCGATGTTTCGGGAATGTGGCGATTGGCCAAACTTCCGACGCTAGGTTTGGTTCTGGCGATGTTCGCCATTCGAATCATCCTGTTGTGGCATGCGGCCTGACCCTAACCCCACTGGACGGCAGCTGATGTTCACACTTCCAGAATTTTGCGATAGCTTCACGATTGGGCCAAGCTGCCGATAACGCCCGTTTCACCCGAGTGGCCAACTCCCTGGGCCGCGCACACGTTGTCTTGCAGTGACCGAGCGGTAATCCTTTCTACTGATCTATCTCTTGCCTCAGGTAACACAGCGCCATAACGCGGCATGATATAGTTCAAAAGTGATTCTGCTCAGCGGAGATCGCTGCCGAACCGGATCGTTTGCCAGCGGACGGCGCTCACAGCGCGAAAGGGAAAGCAGGATTCGAATGGGCGAGTGGTGGCAAGTTGTCGCAAATACGCTGCGGGAAGAATTTTCTGACCTTTCAGACATCGGGCAGGTAATTCGTATCATCTTACGCCTGTCGGTCGCGGCAATCTTAGGAGGGGTCCTCGGCTACGAGCGCGAACAAATGGGCAAATCGGCAGGCATGCGGACCCACATGCTGGTCGCTCTCGGGGCGGCTTTATTCGTCCTCATCCCGCAACAGGCGGGAGTGTTGATCGGTGATCTCTCGCGCGTGATACAGGGATTGATCGCCGGTATAGGGTTCCTGGGGGCCGGCACGATCATGAAGAATAGCGACGAAGATGACGTCAAAGGTCTGACCACCGCGGCCGGGATTTGGCTGACAGCCGCCATCGGCCTTTCCGCCGGCATGGGGCGCGAAGCGACGGCAGTGCTTAGTACCTTGTTGGCCCTGGCGATCCTAACCCTGCTCCCCAAATTCGCCGGCCTGTTCGAAAGACGCGATAAGAACAAGCAAAAGTAGTGCAGAACGGGGACGACTTCGCAGCATAAGGGAACCCCAATCCCTTCCGCAAACCTGTAATGACCTAACAAACTGAGGCACACCTTGCGGCCTGAGCAGTTCCTAAAAGCCGTTCGAAAGAAGGTTCGCGAACCATTGTGGAGATAGAACGGGGAGATCGCTCCGATAAGATTCTCAACCCCCTTCGCGACCCTCATGGTTGCGCAGCATTCTAAGAATATGGCGCGCCAGGTGTTCCTTGATCTCGCGATGGCGCGAAACAGGCTAAGACTCACCCGTGCGGGGATTGCGATACCAATCGTGCTTTGCCCCATGACGAATCAAGATACAGCCGAACCCCTCGATCGTCTTGATGAGCTCAACGCGCTTCATGACACGATCAGGTCCTCGACCCGCCGAGCCCCAGGAATCAACCCCGCGGACAAATCAGCGTAAAGGTCCGTCAAGTGCTGCTTCAGATCGTCGAGACTCTCACCCTGCGTCCAATAATCAGGGTAATCCTGCAGATAACCCATCCAGGCGTCGTCCTCTTGCCAAACGACGATTTTGACAACCTGCATGCTTCCACTCCCGATTTGTAGCCGCTCGCCAACACCGTTAATTCTAGTCGCCTTGGAAGTTGCCCGTCAAACCACGCTGATTTCCGTAGTGCCCGCGGTGCGGGAAAAGCTCTGGATAACGCAGCGTGTTTTCTTGCGAGGAATGCTTTCCACACCACCCTTCACCCCCAACTCCTAACTCTTTCCGGTTGACACGCCTGCATTTTCGGGCTGCAATAACAGGTGGAACAGATTCACGGCCGAACTTCTCATCTGCGGGGCATCCCCCTGGGCCGTGGGAAAACTTGGAGGCGTTATGGGCTCGCGCTGGAAATCTTCGTTGAATCGTGGTCGCGGTGCGTTCACGCTCTTGGAACTGCTGGTGGCGATGTCGATCTCGCTGATCATGCTCTACGCAGTGATTCTATTTCTGCGTTGGACGGGGGACACCGTTTCGGACGGCCGGGCGATGATCGAACTGACGAGCCAACTGCGCGCAGTGCGGCAGCGGCTGCACGAAGACTTGTCGATGATTACGGTGCCGGTGCGCCCCTGGGCGGATAACGGCGGAGCGCAAGGGTACTTCATGTACTACGAAGGAATTCTGGCCGACCAAGATCGCAATGCGGATGGATCACTGGAAAGTGATAGCGATAGCAATGGCGTGGCCGATGTGCCCGTTACCGTGCCCGAGGCCGTGAGCCCCTGGGGAGATTTCGACGATGTGCTGGCCTTTACGATTCGCACCAAAGGGGGCGAGCCGCTGGTCGGGAGAACTCCCAATGGAATGCAACAGGCCGACGCCGCGGAAGTGGTTTGGTATTGCGGTTGGGATGATACTGATGGGAACGGCGTTCCGAATGTCGGCGAGATGCGTTACCTGTTCCGTCGGCAACTGTTGGTGAACCCAAGCCTGGTGACGATCACTTCGGCCGATGTCTCGCGTCAGTTTGCCAACCCTGCTTCGAATATCAATTACCCCTTCGGTTCCAAGGCCGACGCCGTTCAAGGCTTGCTCAAC
The DNA here is from genome assembly GCA_041739545.1 of Pirellulaceae bacterium. Lineage (GTDB taxonomy): Bacteria > Planctomycetota > Planctomycetia > Pirellulales > Pirellulaceae > JBGSNR01. The sequence goes on from JBGSNR010000048.1 coordinate 114,116, forward strand.
TTCCAACAGAACTACGACCTCTCGGTGCGGATCGAATCGAACGGTAGTGGTGGGTGGATTCTGGTGGGCAACACGCTGGCCGATCTTGCTCGCCGTGAAAATCGCTACGCCCATGTTTGGAATCAAGTTGGCAATCGACCGGCCGAAGGGTATCCCACGCAATTCGGCTTGATTCCAAGCAGCACCCCGTCGCTCGCCAATTTTGTGCTGCAAGACCGAGTTGGCGAAGACGTGCAACTTTCCCGCTGCATCGCCTTCGATGTCCGTGTTTTCGATCCAACGGCTGCCGTGATTGCCGGGCAGGTCGATGCGGCAGGGCCCAGCGATCGCATTGCCCGAATCAATCCCGATCCAGCAGTGGTTGGTGCAGCGAACTTAGGCTACGGAGCGTTTGTCGATCTGAATTACAGCCGCTACACCATTGGCAATTCCTACTTCTCAGGCCCGTCATCCGTGGGTTCTAAACTGAACGCGCCGATCTACGACACCTGGTCCATCACCTACGAACGAGACGGCATCGATCAGGATAACGATGGAATGGTGGATGAAGGAACGAATGGATTGGATGATGCTTTCCCTAGCTCGATCAATCCGGCTAACCCCAACAGCCTTCCGATCCCGCACGACAACTCGAATATGTCCAACATCCGCGTGGGCGGAGCCGATGACATCACCGAGCGCGAAACATTCCCCCCCTACGATGTGCCGCTGCGCGGGATTCAGGTTTTGATTCGCGTCTTCGATCCGTCGACCCGGCAGTTGCGGCAGGCCACGGTCGTCGCGGATTTCACTCCGGAATAATGGGACAGAGCAACTTCCCCGCGTTAGTCTTGGCAAACGCGGGGAGTTAGCCAAGTGCTGGCAGCGCTAGCAGACTCACGAAACGGCTCACTTATCGCAGCGGAACTACGGTTCGCGGCTCGAACGTCCGATCAACAGGATAAAGCGTCCCTGTTTCCTGATCGGCACGACCCGCGAGGCTTACCATGTCCCGTTCCCTTCACGCAGCTCGTTTTTGTCTGCTGCTGACCGTGATCTGGACCGGCGTTGGAGGAAGCACTTCCTCCCGGGCAGCGGATCGAACTTCAGCCGCACCCGCATCCAGCATGGCAATGTCGTTCGCCAGCGCAGGGGCTGCCGCGGCGAGTGAGTCTGCCTTGCATCCGGTGGAACCGGCCGCGAAGCCCGCGATGCTGGCGGCAAGTTCATTCGGTTTCGCGGCTACCGCGATGGCAGCGCCGCATCCCGCACCAGTCGTTACCCAGCGGCCAACAGATTTGTTCTCACTCGACGATTTCAAGCGTTCGTTTAGTCCGCCGGTAAACAGCATGCCCGCGGCACGAAACTACAGCGCGCCGTCGCCGCCAGCTTCAGGCAACGCCCACGAGCCGGCTCCGTTCTCCCTGGCCGATGCTCATCCCCAGCTGACGGGAATTCCTGCCGGGTCGCCGAACGGAGCGAGCGCCGTACAGCCATCCCGTATTCCGCAGTCCCCGCCAGGAATTATTTCGAGTGTGACGCCGGGCGTATCGTCCAATCCCAGCCTCCCTCCGATTCTGTCCCCTGATTCCTTGCCGCGGAAGGGAAGTTCGTCTTCTGCTCGGGTGGCGATCGCCGATAGCTCGCGCAGCAGCGCCTCCCCATCCCAAGATCCAGCCGGCGGCAGTGCTCCGCTTCGACCATCGCAGCGCGTCACGCCGCAGCTTCCCGAAATGCTGATGCGGACAGAAATCGCCCCAGTTCCCCCCCCGGTTCCGAACCTGGCCGAAGCTCCTCCGCCGCAGCGGATGGCATTTTCGGTTCCGCCGCCGAGCATGGAAGAGGAAGCTCCCGCGGTCTCCGAAGGTGCAACTCCCCGGTTTGTTCCGCAGATCAGAGCGCCGGGCGGCAGCGGGGTTCTGGCGACGATCGCCCCCAGCGAGCTTCCTCCGGCGTTTCAAGGCGTGACGATCGTACCGAACACGCCCAACACCACGATCTCTCCGCTGGTCTCCTCCGCCGCCACGCGCATGAAGGCAGATCACGAAGCGGTTGAAGTTTTTTACGGCACGGATCGTTATCCAGACAACTTCGACGGCGAAGCACCGATGATTGTCTTGTTTCGCTTCACCCCCGCCATTGTGTTTGTGATTCTGACGACGCTCTTGTTGGGACTGACTTTGTATCGCTCCTGCCGTTTGTGGTGGTGTGTAGCGACGGGAATGACGGCCACGGTCTCCCTGGGGCTGATCTGGTACGCGGCCGGAATTACTGCCTACAACACGCGCGAACTGGCCAAGCAGGGGCCCCGTTATGGCAAACAACGGGGAGAGTTTACAACCGGAATTTGCCGCGTCACCATTCCGCGCGTGCACCAAACGGGAATGCTAGAAGCCCCTTCCATCCTCAAGTTGGAAGTGCGGGAAGACGTGCGTAAGCATGTGATTTTGCAGCAAGTAAGCCAACTTCCCCAAGACGAGTTTTATCGCAAACTACAACATCGTGTGGCCCAGTCTGAACGCCGTGAACTATTCATTTTCATTCACGGCTACAACGTCACCTTCGAAGATGCCGCCCGCCGCGCGGCACAGATGCACTACGATCTGGACTATCAAGGCGCCCCCATCTTTTACAGTTGGCCGTCGCAGGGAGAACTGTGGAAGTACACCATCGACGAAACAAACGTGGCTTGGACGGCTCCGCACTTCAAGCAGTTTGTGCGCGACATCGCTGCCTACAGCGGGGCGAAGTCGATTAACCTGATCGCCCATAGCATGGGGAACCGGGCCATGACCTACGCCTTGCGAGACATCGCGCTCGAGATGCGGGAGGATCAAAAAATCTTCAACCAGGTGGTTCTGGCCGCACCTGATATCGATGCCGAAGTTTTCAAGCGCGACATCGCACCGCAGATCATGAAGACGGCGGAGAATGTCACCTTATATGCTTCCGCCCAAGACCACGCGCTGATCGCCTCGAAATTGGTGCACGGCTATCCACGTGCAGGGGAATCAGGAAAGAATCTGATCGTGCTCCCCGGGATTGATACGATCGATGTCTCGTCCGTCGAGACAAATTTTCTGGGTCACAACTACTACGGCGAAAGCGATATCATCCTGGCCGACATCTGCCGGCTGTTGACCGACGAAGAACCGACCCCCGAGGACCGCCAATGGCTCACGCCGGCTCCAGCGAATGGGAACCTGGTCTACTGGGTCTTCCAAGGAGCGCGGGCTGCTTCGTGCATGCCGCGAGCGCTGCGGTAGCTTCATTCGACAAGTTCAAAGTATCCAACGGACGCTAGAAACCAAATCGCCCCCGCGTAAATCGCTGGGGGGATTAGTTCGAATTTGATCCGCATTACGATTTGGCCAAGAACACGCCACCTCCTCCACCCACGATCGTCCCGACGGTGCCGTCGAACCTGAGGGGCTCGAAGTTGAGCTTGGTGATCTTGTTGGATGGGCCGGGGATCGATTCATAGAGTCGGTCGGTCCCTGCCCCGCCGTCGAGCATCAGTTCATCGGCCCGGAGGTACTGCGTCTCGAGCACGTCGTTTCCTTCACCTAGAAGCACCCAGAAGTCGTCTCCAGAACGCACTTCGCGGAGTTTGACATTGTCGTTCCCCTCGGCCGTGCTAAGGACAATGTCTCCGCCGGCGAAGATATCGGTCATGTTGACCGTGTCGTTACCAGCGCCAGTGTTGACCGCGAGATTCTTGTGAATGGTCATCGTTTGCAGGAAGACGCTATCGACATCGGCTTCGTTAAAGTCCGTAGCATTGATGACCACATTCCCCTTCACCGTCAAGACGCGGTCGGTGGTGAAGAGATTAATCGCGTCGCGTCCTGCTCCCGTGTTAATGATCAGGTTATCGATCCCCACACCATTCCCGATTTGCGAATCAAAAACGCGGACGTTGTCGTCGCCCACTCCCGTCTTGATCGACAGGTTGTTGTCAGTGCGAATGCCGTCGACGATGACCGTATCTTTGTCCGCGGTCGCGGTGGCGTTCGTACTGCTCATGTCGATGCTGATGCCGCGGATGGCCGTATTGCGAATCAGCTTGACGTAGTCGTTCCCGGCTCCCAGGGAGACCTTTAAATCGCCAGTCACCCGGAAATCTTGAAAGGCCCGCCCGTTGACGAGCGATGTGCCCCCATCTGCACTGGCGAGCCCTTTCACCCGCAGCCGGCCGTCGGCCAATTGCGAGACCGCAACCGATTGGCCTTGGCCGAACTCGCCACTCGCTTCCACCACATTCAAATGCCCGTTCGAGACAAAGGCCAGCACGTCTCCCGCCATCAAGTCTCGACCTTCGAGTTGCTCCATTCCGTGCAATACTTTTTTGTTCTTACGCTTTAGCATCATCACTCTCCTTGGGTACTAAATTATCCAGTTCTCTGGGAGCAAACGTCCCAGCTACCCAGTTAGGCGTACATGTTCGTCCGATGTTACGAACAAAACGAAAAATGAATTTGCACCGCGTTGGCGCCTAACAAACGGCTGATCTGTCATCGCGCTTCCCAAGTCACGCACCACCACTTATAGTGGTAAAGGGAATTAGGACAAGAAAGAGGCTCAGGCATGCCAGATAAGCGGAGAGTACCCAAACGACGCGGCGTGGTAGCAGTGATAGAACGCGAGGGGCGGCTGCTCGTGATTCAGCGCTCGCAATTCGTTCGTGCTCCGTTGCAATGGTGCTTTCCCGGCGGCGGAGTGGAAGCAGGAGAGGCCGACGACGCAGCCTTGATCCGCGAACTGCAGGAAGAGCTTTCCGTCGCCGTTCGCCCCGTGCGTGAACTGTGGCAGAGCATTTCCCCTTGGAAATTCGATTTGCGGTGGTGGGCTGCCGAAATCGACGACGCTGCCGAGTTCATCCCTGAGCCGAAAGAAGTCGCCGCCGTCTGTTGGATGACTCCGGCGGAGATGCGAGCGTTACCCGCGTTGCTGCCGAGCAATATTGAGTTTTTGGATGCTTGGGAGCGGGGAGAGTTTACCGTGGTGGAAGTGTCGTAGCCGCCGGCCTCTAAATGCAGCAACGGAGCGCTGTGTTACTCGGCTCGCTCCGTCGCGTACACGAACTATCTACGTTCGGTGTGCCTTCCTATTTCATCGTCGTGGGTGGGAGAGTCGGCAGGTTATCGGCGACCCACTTGGCCACAGTACGCGGCACATCGATCGTTTTGGTTTCGCTCACATACCGGCAATTCTGCACTGGAATTTTTTCAACCCGCTCCTCATACTCGATCCGCTGAATCGTGTAGGGGACCTGACGAACTTGTTCTTGCTTCTCCCACCGCTGCACCTGCAGCGGAGTCTTTTGCACCACATGCTCCGTTACCGGCCGCTGGACCGTGACCGGCACGTTGCGGATAACCTCTTCTGTCTCGAACCGTTGCACCTGCACAGGGACTTTCTGAGTCACGACCTCGCTATTCCAACGGTTGACAATCATCGGCACTTGCTGAGTCACCTGCAGCGGCTGATAGCTGGTGGTTGTGATCTGCTGCGGCACGACGTGCGGCTGATAGACGACGGCCGGCTGAAGCATGGTTGGGCCTGGTGTAGGCACCCACTTTAGTCCTCCCCGGACAAAGTTCATCTGACCGGTTACTGGATTTGCTTGATAGCCGGCCGGCGTGCGCCACAGCCGATTCTGCACAGGCATCACAGGCCGATAGGTGGCCATATATTGCCCTTGATCGACCCACTGCGTCTGCGTGTTCTGCACGGGTTGATAGGCCGTGTAGGTCCGTGGCTGCAGGACCACTTCCGGCACGAGTCGCTGCACGGTGTACTGTTCTTCACGCAGTTGCGTCTCGACAACGGGGCGCTGCAAGAGGTACTTTTCTGGTCGCAGTTCCGTTTGGGTTACATACTTGGTGCGATCGTAGGACTCCTCCCGAAAACTTGTCTCCACAACCGGCTGATAGCTAAACGACCGCTCCTCGCGCAGCTTCGTTTCGGTCACAGGATGACCCACGATATAACGCCGCTCCCGAAATTCTTCGACGCATTCTGGGCGCTGTGTCGTGACTTCCTGCTTGTCCATCACGGTCTGGTACTCGAGATGATAAGTCGTCACGGGGGACGGATCGCAGCCTGCCCTGCTTGGGACCTCTCCCCGCGGACTGTCACAAACCTGCGCGGCGAGATGGCCACCAGATAGCAGCGGCAGGCCGGCACTCAGCAACAGGGCGATCATCGTCCATTTGAATGTAGTCTTCATGACACACCTCCTTGCGAAAAGAGATCGTGGCTTCCACCAGGAATCTAGTGCAAGGACTATGCCCGATCAGCACCCAGAGGCTGAAATGCATCTTTGAGGGGATCATGCGCGTTAGGACCGGTGCTTTGTACCCTCTGGGCAGATGATCCACCGGGCTAGCTGGCGCGCGAACGCACGTGCGGCGCGCAGGACTCAGGCACATCGCAGCGATAGCGTTGAAGAGCTAGGAGCGATAGCGATTTGGACTGCATTCGGCTGCCAGCCCAAACGCATTTTGCGAGTCTGACGAGGGACCCTTGTCCCTCGCTCCCTTGGCCAGACGATTAAACGGCGAAATGCCTCTACTTCCCAATCAACTTCTTGGCGGCCGCCACGACGTTTTCGGACGTAATGCCAAAGTGCTTGTAGAGTTGATCGAACGGGCCGCTGGCACCGAAGCCAGTCATGCCGACAAACGCACCGCGGTCGCCGATGTACTTATCCCAACCCATTCGGATCGCCGCTTCGCAACCGACGCGGGCGGTGACCGACGGGGGCAACACGCTGTCTTTGTAAGCCTGGTCTTGGGCGTCGAACCATTCAAAGCAAGGCATGCTGACAATCCGCGCTTCAATGCCATCAGCAATCAGCTTTTCGTAGGCGACGAGCGAAATGGGAAGTTCGCTGCCGGTAGCCAGCAGGATCACTTCCGGCTTGCCGCTCGGTGCATCGCCGAGCACGTAGCCCCCCTTCGCCGTTAGCTCCGCCTTAGCGTACTTCGTGCGATCGATGGTCGGCAGGTTTTGACGAGTGAGAACGAGCGCCGTGGGATGATGCTTTTCCTTCATGATCGCCCGATACGATTCGGCCACTTCATTCGCATCGCCGGGACGGACCACATTCAAGCCCGGAATTCCGCGGCAAGCGGCGAGATGTTCCACCGGTTGGTGCGTGGGACCATCTTCCCCCAGCCCGATCGAATCGTGCGTCAGAACCAGCAAGGTCGGCTGATGCATGATGCTCGCCAAACGCATCGAGGGACGCAAATAGTCGGTGAAGACGAAGAAGGTCGCCCCGTAAGCCCGCAGCCCCATCAGGTTCAAGCCATTGCAAATCGCCGTCATTCCGTGTTCGCGAATGCCGAAGTGAAAATTCCGGCCGGCGTAATTATGGCTGCTAAAGTGCCCCGCTTCCGGGAAATCGAGCATGGTCATCGTGGACGGCGCCAGGTCCGCCGAACCGCCGATCAACCACGGATAGGTCTTGGCCAGGCTATTCAGCACCTTGCCGGAAGAAATACGTGTGGCCATTCCCTTGGCATCGGCCGGGAAGCTCGGAATTCCCTTTTCCCAGTCGGGCGGGCATTCCTTGTTCCAGATCGCTTTGAGTTCGGCTGCTTCGGTGGGATACTTCTTGGCGTACTCGGCAAACTTGCTTTCCCATTCAGCATGCGCGGCAGCCCCTTTGGCACCAACCCCCGCGGCGAAATGTTCCAGTACTTCGGGGGGCACCAGGAATTTTTCGTTCTCGGGCCAGCCGTAGACTTTCTTGGTCAGTTTGATTTCGTCTTCGCCGAGCGGTGCGCCGTGAGCGCTATGCGAATTGGCCTTATTCGGCGAACCCCAGCCGATGATGCTCTTGAGCACCACGAGGGTCGGCTTGTCGGTGGTCTTCTGGAACGAATCAATGGCTCGTTGGATCGCAGCCAGATCGTTGGCGTCGTTCACCTGGATGGCATTCCAACCCATCCCTTCGAACTTGGTGGCCATGTCTTCGCTGAAAGCGATCTCGGTTTCCCCTTCGATCGTGATCTTGTTGTCGTCGTAAATCCAGATCAGGTTGTTGAGCTTAAGATGCCCGGCAGTCGAAGCCCCTTCGGTGCTCACCCCTTCCATCAAGTCGCCGTCGCTGCACAGCACGTAAACGTTATTGCCGAAAATTTCAAAACCCGGGCGGTTGTACTTCGCGGCCAGATACTTGGCCCCCATCGCGAGACCAACGCTGGTGGCGACTCCTTGACCGAGCGGCCCAGTCGTCATCTCGATCCCGCCGGCATCGCCGTATTCAGGATGTCCCGCACAAGGACTGCCGAGTTGACGAAAATTCTTGATGTTGTCGAGCGTAATTGCCGGCGCGTCGACTACTTTGCCAGTCTTCTTATCGACATTCTTCACCCCGGTCAGATGCAGCACGGAGTAGATGAGCATCGAGGCGTGGCCGCAAGACAAAACAAAACGATCGCGGACAGGCCAGAGTGGATCGGCCGGATCGTACTTCAGATTGTGATTCCAGATTTGATAGGCAACCGGAGCGAGCGCCATCGGCGTGCCGGGGTGGCCGCTATTGGCCTTTTGCACGGCGTCCATGGACAGCGTGCGGATGGTGTTGATGGCCAGTTGTTCTTGGGAGACGGCAGCAGGGGCAGTGCTCATAAATTGCGACTTGGAAAGAGTTAGCGTGTCATTTCGCTCAGTCGCTTAGTTTAGGGGACGCGGGGGCAAGGTCAACTGCGGAATACCAGCCCGGCGGTTAAGGAACGAATTTCTTTATTTAGATTCGTCGGTTACTTCGCCTGGCTCGGCTCCTGTGTCGTTTGCTTCGCCCGGTTCGGTAACTTCGCCCGGTTCCGCCCCTTCTGCAGGCGGTTCCGCGGGAAGGGTGCTTTCCACAGTTGCCGGGGGTTCAATGGCGTCCATTTCCGGTGGGACAACGTCTTCCGGATTGCCAGGAAGAGGTTCTGCGGGTTGAAAACGGAGCGGAGGGGATTCAAACATCGTCGGCAACCGATCGCGCGACGTGCCGTCGTATTCAATGCGCCCAATATCCTGCGCGTTGATTCCCAGCCGGCCAATCCGAACCACCGTGTAATCGCCGTTGGCATCGCGGAATGCCAAGCCCACTTCGTCCCCCGGCTGCAATTCACGATGCGCCAAGTCGTGGGCGATCTTCCAGGCGACTTCGGTGACTTGCCGTTGCTGGTCTTGAGAAAACTGCTCGTAAGCCGGCACACTGACAATGAAGATTGTCTTCCTAGCAGACAGTTCGCACCAAACGGCGGGAGGCTGAACATCTAAGTCGAACTTCTGCAGTTCCTCTTCGTTGAAAATCTGCGATTGGGCTTTGGCCAACGTCGCCGAAAATTCTTCGGCCAAGGGCAGGCTCTCCTGGGAGTTGCCGTCGAAGTGGTCGACTTCATCGCTTAAGTCCAGAAACTCTTCCGCCTGTTCCAGCGCTTCATAAGACTGCGGCAGTGGAACCTGCGCGGGCTTCGGCGGTGGATTGGGAGCCAGCATTGCGATCACGAAAATCGACACTGCGACAAAAATATAGAGGTACCCCAAGATCATGCCGACGAAGGCGCTCGCGCGGTTGGTCGTCGCCTGATACAAGGCCATGTGGCCCGTAATGATCGCGGTGAGCGAAGCAGGAATGCTGATCACGGAGCAGCAACAGCCGAACCAGGTGATGATGCCGGCGACCAGGCTCACCTTGGGGAGCACGCTCTGGGGAGAAGGGGGCGGATTGAAATTCCCCTGACCATACGGATTGGTTTGATACGGGTTATTACCACCGGTAACTGGCCCGAAGCCATCAGGAGTGGAAGCATACGGATTGCCGCCCGAAGTAAAGGGGGACGGACTGGACTGCGGCGAACCGACATAAGGCCCGGCATTCCCCGCACCACTCGCGGGTTGCAGATCGTTCAACATCGAGTCAAAGCCGCTCGGCGGGGAAGAAGTGCTGCCGGACGGAATCGGAAAGATCTGCTGGCATTTCGGACAGCGCCCATGCTTGCCGGCCTGTTCGGCAGGAAGCTTCAGGCGGGCGCCGCAACCGGGGCAATTGGTGTCGATAAAGTCGTAGCCGGCCATCGCATAATCCTGAGCGAGTTGGGTTGCCGCCGCTGACAGCGTACGTGCGTAAGGGCCATCATACTTTGATTGTGAGAGAGGGCACACAGAGTGTTCGCTGCACTTTGTGTTAAATTGCCCCTGACGACCAAATTGTTTTCAGCCCGCCCCGGCTGATTCTACTTTCCCGCTCCCCCGCCCCTCCTTTCATGGCCAAAAAATCCGCCGCCAACGCTGACGAGAATGCGACCGCTTCGATTCCCCTGGGGAATATCCTGCGGGCACCGGCCGAAACCATCTACGCCGAAGAGATCGCAGCCTTGATCGAAGCCGACTCGTACGAACGGCCAGCCGGCTGGCGCATGAGCCCGCGCGCCGTTTATACCTACATCTGCGGCGGCAAAGCTGGCAATTTGGATATCACCCCCAAGTACATCGGCCACAATCGCCTGGTTCAAATTGCGATTAGTACGCTCGTCACCGATCGGGCCTTGCTGTTGCTCGGCGAGCCAGGAACGGCGAAGTCGTGGCTGAGTGAGCATCTGGCGGCAGCGATCAACGGCGACTCCACCAAGGTCGTGCAAGGAACGGCAGGCACCACGGAAGAACAAATTCGCTACACCTGGAACTACGCTCTGCTTATCGCTCACGGCCCCAGCCCCGAAGCGATCATCCGAAGCCCCATCTATCGCGCGATGGAATCGGGAACGCTCGCACGCTTTGAAGAAATCACCCGTTGCGCATCGGAAGTGCAGGATGCACTCATTTCGCTTCTTTCCGAAAAACGTCTTTCGGTGCCGGAACTCGCGACAGAAATTCCTGCGCAAAAGGGGTTCAGCGTAATTGCCACGGCGAACACGCGCGACCGGGGGGTGAACGACATGTCGGCGGCACTGAAGCGGCGGTTCAACATCATCGTCCTCCCGACCCCGGCGAGCCTGGCGATCGAAATCGACATCGTCCGCAAGCGCGTTCGCGAATTAGCCACGAGCCTCGATCTGCGGGCTCAGATTCCAGCCGAGGAAGCCATCGAGAAAGTGGTGACCATTTTCCGCGAATTGCGCACGGGTCAAACGCTCGATGGCAAGAACAAACTCAAGACCCCCTCCGGGGTGCTCTCCACGGCGGAAGCGATCTCTGTCCTGGCGAACAGCATGGCACTGGCCGGAAGTTTTGGCACCGGCGAAGTCACCGCCCACGACTTGGCGGCTGGCTTGCAAGGCTCGGTGGTGAAGGACGATGAGAAAGACAAGCTGGTTTGGCAGGAGTATCTGGCGAACATTTTGAAGAAACGTGGGGCAGAGTGGCGGCCGCTGTATAACGCTTGCGAGGAACACAACGCGTGACCTGGCAGATCAATGTTTTCGGAGTGCGGCACTTGTCCCCCATGGGAGCTTGGCAACTCCGCCGCTATCTCGATCGTGTGCGCCCGGAGGTGGTGCTGATCGAAGGGCTCACCGACGCGGCCGGCCTGATTCCCGACATCACCCGCCCGCAAACCCGGCCACCCATCGCGATCCTGGCCTACACCGATTCGCAGCCGATCCGCACCCTCGTTTATCCGCTCGCTTCTTACAGTCCCGAGTATCAGGCGCTCCTCTGGGCAAAAGAGAACGGCGCAGAAGTCGACTTCATCGATCTTCCTTCGGATATCTTTCTCGGCTTGCAAGAGCAGGAAGCAGAGATCAGGAGAGGGGCTGGAGTTGGGGCTGGGGAGCATGCAGAGGGAGAAGCAGATCAGTCCGCGGCAGATAATCCGGCGGCGCGTGAAACGCGACGATCGTTGTACGAGCGTGTGGCGGCTCTCGCTGGGGAAGACGACTACGACACCTACTGGGAACGGAACTACGAACATAACGACAGCGATGATGGCTACCGGCGGGCCAGTTATGAATTCGGCGTCGCCCTCCGCGAATTGGAAGAAGACCTGCCGCGCTGGCGAGCGGAGAACATCGTTCGCGAAGCGTTCATGCGCAGGCGCATTGCCGAAACGATCGCGGCAGGCACGAAGCCCGAAAAAATCGTTGCAGTGGTCGGTGCCTTTCATGCTTCGGTTTTAAGCGGCGACCTCCCAGCGATGACCGATAGTGAACTCAAAAAGCTCCGTCGTCGGCCGAGCAAACTGACCCTCATGCCGTATTCGTACTTCAAATTGTCGTCGCAGTCAGGCTATGGTGCCGGCAATCAGGCACCGCATTACTTTGAGCTTCTATGGCGAGCACTCCAGTCGCACGACCTGCCTGCGCTGCCGATGCACTACCTCACCCTCGTCGCCCGCAACTTGCGCGAAGCAGGCACGCACCGCTCCACGGCAGAAGTGATCGAAGGGGTGCGTTTGGCGCGTACGCTTTCTGCGATGAAGAACGGCATTGCCCCCACGCTCGCCGATCTGCGTGATGCGGCAGTCACCTTGATCGGGCAGGGAGAACTTTCGAACATCCGCGAGGCTCTGGCACGCGTCGACATCGGAACGGCGATTGGCACATTACCTCAGGGAGTCAGCCAGACTTCCATCCAGGCAGATTTCGAACGGGAGTTGTCGCGGCTCAAACTCGTCAAATATCGCACCACCGTCAGGCAAGATGTGTCGCTCGACCTGCGCGAGAATCGACGGGTGAAAGGAGAAGAAGCTGCGTTTTTAGACCTCCATCGGTCTTCGTTCTTCCATCGCCTACGAGTCCTCGAAATTGGCTTTGCCTCGCCCGCCCGGGTAAAGCAGCAGTCGGCAAACTGGGCCGAAGTCTGGCAGGTGCAATGGACGCCTGAAAGCGAAATCGCCTTGGTTGAAGCGGTGCTGCTCGGCGAAACTGTCGAACTCGCGACCGCCTTCAAATTCAATCAACAACTCGAGAAGTGTCATTCCATTGACGCTGCGGCGGCACTCGTCAAAGATGCCTGTCAGTGCGGCTTGCTGCAGTCGATGGAGGCGGCTCGCGCGCGGCTGCAAGCGTTATCTGCGGTCAGCACCGAATTCGTGGCAATCGCCCGCGCGACTTATCAACTGAGTTTGGTGGCTCAATATGGCGATGTCCGCCGCTTCGATCCGACTCCTCTTTTGCCCTTGATCGAAGCACTCTTTGTGCAAGGAAGTCTTGCTCTGTTTGCGGCCGCTGCCTGTGCGAACAGCGCGGCAAAAGAAATGCTTGTCGCTGTGGATGAGCTGAACCGGGTCGGCTTGCAGTTTCACGACCGCGTGGACGAAGCCTTGTGGCTCCGTACCTTGCAACAATTGGCTGACGCCGACGATCGCAACGCAGTCCTGTCCGGCTATGCGTGCGGCATCCTGCTCGAACGGGGCTTGATCCCCAGCGAAGCGTTAGCGCGGGAAGTTTCGCGCCGAATTTCACCCGGAGTTCCTGCCGATCTGGGGGCTGGGTGGTTTGAAGGGCTTGCGCAGCGAAACCGCTACGGGTTGCTGGCGCGGCAGTCGCTCTGGCAACAACTGGCAGAGTACATTTCGTCCCTCGACGAAGAACAGTTTCGGCGGGCGCTCGTTTTTCTGCGGCGGGCGTTTGGCTGCTTCAGTCCCCAGGAAAAGCGACAGATTACCGAAAACCTGGCCGAGCATTGGGGACTGCAAGTGGACGGAGCTAGCGAGCTGATGGAACTCCCCCTCTCGGAGCAAGAAGAGCAGAAACTGCAGGACCTGAACGAGTTTGATTTTGGAGATTTGTAGGAACTGCCGCCCAGAAAATGTTGCCTTCCCGTAGACTATCTCGATGCGCCAGCGAGGGGCGTCGCGAATCGAAGTCGAAAACGGTGAACTCTCAATAATGCTTTAGTTTTGTGGGACAAAGGCTGCTCGGAAAAAATAGCCATGTTTGGATTGCTCAACATTAACAAGCCTGCCGGGAAGACCTCGCGCGACGTCGTCGATTGCGTGCAGAGGTTGGTGCGTCCCGATAAGGTCGGGCATGCGGGCACGCTCGATCCACTCGCCACCGGCGTGCTGGTCGTTTGTGTGGGGCAGGCCACGCGGCTGATCGAATACGTGCAGCAAGCTCCCAAACGCTACGTGGGGACGTTCCTGCTCGGCAGGTCCAGCAACACCGAAGATACGGAAGGGGACATCACCCTGCATGCAGAAGATCCTCATCCCACATACGAACAAATCACACGTGCGCTTCCCAAGTTCCTCGGCACCATTCAGCAGCGTCCGCCGGCATTCTCGGCCCTGAAGGTCGAAGGAAAACGGGCGTACGCGCTCGCTCGGCAAGGGAAAGAAGTGCACCTGGAAGCTCGACCGATTGAAATCTACGCCCTCGAAATCGTGAGCTACGATCACCCGGAACTGGTGCTCGATATTCGCTGCGGCTCGGGCACTTACGTTCGTTCCCTCGGTCGGGACATCGCCAAAGCGGTTGGCACTTCGGCGGTGATGTCGGCACTGGTTCGAACCGAGATTGGGCCGTTTCACCTGGCGGATGCAGTGTCGCCAGGGCATCTGCAGCGGGAAACGATTGCGGCTCACTTGCTGCCGCCGCAAGCCGCGCTTGCCGCGTTGCCACAAGTCGTTCTCACCCCGACCGAATGGGAAGAACTGCGTCACGGTCGTCCCATAGTAGCGCGCCTGGACCAAGATCCAAGTTTGGTCGATGACGCCGAAGCAGTGGCTTTGAATTCTGAAGGTGGGTTGCTCGCGGTTCTTAAATTCAAGCAAGGTCACTGGTGGCCGTCGCGCGTGTTTGAAAAATGAGCTGCGTCCGAGATCAAGACTTGATCGCCCCGAACGCGGCAAAGCAGGCGTTCTTATGCAAGAGTTCGACGTGCGCGAAGCCCACGCGGCGGAGCAATTCCAACTGATAGGTCACCGGTCGGGGAGAATCTTCCTGGTCGATGTACGCAAAGACCTGGTCGCGATAGGCTTCGTTTTTCAGCCCGGTGAGGTACTCGCCATAGCGACGCCAAATAAGTTCGTTCACTGGCGCCGTTTCCTGTGACACCAGATCGGTGATCCAGACGCTTCCTCCCGGTGCCAGCCAGCGAAACAGACTCGCGAAGGCGGCTTCCCAATCGGCATCGTCGCGGAGGTGATGCAGCACGGCAGCGGCGAGAATCACGTCGTAACTTTCATCGGCTAGTTTGGCCGTCCGAAAATCTTCCTGCACCGTGCGAATCTTGCCACTGGCATTCACGGCCGACACTCGTTCGCGCGCCCGCTCTAGCATCGGCAGGCTCAGATCAATCAGATCTGCGTCGAAATCGTGATCCAGAGCGGCACGCAACTTAAGGGTGTTATTCCCCGCACCACAGCCGATATCGAGCACTCGGCGAATCGGTTTGGTTGAGGCCACTGCCGCTTGCGTGATCAATTCCATCGCCAGCGGTGCATCCATCGTCGCGGATTGACCGGTCTGCAAGTTGGCGAACCTTTCCACATCCGCATCAAAGCGCGCTTGAATTTCAGCCGTTGTCGATTTGTGTTCCAGAGGAGTTTTCATGTTGGGTGTTCTACCAGATCGGCGGCAGCCAGCCGAATTTGAAATTCTTTGTTATGCTGAGGTGGTGAGGGAAATTCTGCGAGAACGGTTGTCACAATCTCGAACACCGTACGCATCTCGTGCGCTCGCGCCGGAATTGGCTTACGGTCGCCATGCGGGCCCCTCCTCGCGCGATGCAAGAGAGGCTGCCGTGTTGGTTCTGTTTTATCCGGGACATGACGACTCGTGGCAACTCCTGATGACGATTCGTGCGGCTGCGATGCAGATTCATCCAGGGCAAGTGTGCTTTCCCGGTGGACGCCTGGAGGGGACTGAGACCCCCGAAGAAGGAGCGCTGCGAGAGTTTGAAGAGGAGTTAGGTTCCCTGCCGATCGGCTTGGAATTTGTTGGACGTTTATCCCCTCTGTTTGTCTTCGGGTCGAACTTTCTAGTAACCCCCTGCGTGGCTGTGGCGCAAGACCTGGCACCGATCAAGCCTAATCCGCATGAAGTCGCGGCCGTGCTGTCCTTCCCGTGGCAAGTTCTCGCAGCTGCCGAAACTCGCCAGCAGATTGTTATCGAACGGCGCGGCTTGCGCTTCACAGCTCCCTGCTATCGAGTGCAGGAGTATTCGATCTGGGGGGCGACAGCATTGATGCTCGAAGAACTTTTGCAAATTTTGCAACGTTAATGTCGCAGCGGCTGGGAAGAGTTGGACGATACTCCTCGATAAGACCCACGGCCCAGGATGGATCCGAAGGCCGACTGTGAGTGGTGCAAGGAGGGGATCTCGATGCGACGATTGCGTTTCGAAAGCCTGGAAAACCGCGACCTGATGGCCGGCAATGTCACCGTCTCGCGGACCGAAATTGGCGACCTGCTCATTGCGGGCGACTCAGCCGCCAACGTCTTCGCGCTGGTGCAAACCGGTGCCACCATGTATCAAATCACTGGCGATCAAGGGACCTCGATCAACGGACGGTCGGTGCAGCAGGTGGTAAATGTGACGGGAAGCATTTTGATCAACACGGGTGCTGGAGATGATCAGGTCACCATCGGGTCGATGACCTCCGCACTGCCGACGCGCATTCATGGCGAATTAAACGTCAAGACGGGCGCGGGGGTCGATCGCGTGCAGCTATTCAACGTCACGGGGGGGATCGCCACCATTCAAACGGGAAGCAATGCCGAAGACGAGGTCGATCGCGTGAATGTTCGTTCCAGCGCTTTCGTGAATTTGTCCCTCGCCACCGGGGGTGGGAACGACGTAATCGAATCTGTGAATTCGCAGTTCACCAGCAACTTGGCCGTCGACGCCGGCAGCGGAAACGACCTCGCGACCTTCACCAACTTGAATGTGCGCCATTTCAACGCAAATCTAGGAACCGGGAACGACAAACTCATCCTTACTGGGAAGTTCAAAGCCTCAGGGCGCGTGAACGTGGATGGGGGAGTTGGGGACGATCTGGTGAACGCCATCGATGCGACCGTAACCGACCTGGATGTCCTTTCGGGGCAGTTCTCCAGTTTTGAAATCAAGCGAAAATAGATCCTGGTGCCAGCAAACCGAACGTCTTTTCCCCTCCACCTCCCTGCCCAGGACAAAAATCCCCAAAAGTGGTGTTTTAGGGACTCGATTTCCTTGACCGCGGCTTTCCGCATGTTCTAATAGAGACGGTTGAAAATTCGGCGATCAATTATCAGGCGGGAGAATGCAACGATGAACCGGCGTCTCGGATTAGAAAGTCTTGAATCTCGTGACCTGATGGCAGGCAATCTCACCGTCACCCAAACAGCCGGCGGGGATTTAAGAATCATCGGGGATGCCGCGGCAAATATCTTTACCCTGGTGCAAACCGGGGCGGGCAAATATCAAGTCACCGGCACGAGTACTAACGTGAACGGCTCGGCGACTGCCAAGACATTTTCCGGTATTACTCGGCACATCATCATCGATACGCTGGCTGGGAACGATCGCGTGACGATCGGTAGGTTGGCTACCGCCGAGGCGAAGAATACCACGCGTATTCTCGGAGATATGAGTGTTAAGACCGGCACCGGCGCAGATTTGCTTTCGATCTTGAATGTGGTCGGCAAAAACTCCAAAGCGGTAATGGGGACCAACCTGGAAAATGAGATTGATAAGATTACCGTCAAAAGCAGTAACTTTTCCGGCAACGCGGTCCTGCAGACCGGTGGCGGCAACGACGTGATCGTGGTCAACAATTCCAAAGCATTCACCAGTCTTACGGTGGACTTAGGAGCCGGCAACGATACCGCAACGCTCACCAATGGGACGGTGGGAAACATCACCTTGAATTGCGGTACTGGGAATGACAAGGGAATCTTTGTCGGCAGGTTCAAATCCACGGGGATCATCAAGGCCGATGGTGGGCTGGGAACGGACACTGCCGACCTCGACGGTGTGGTTTCCTACGATGTTTCGGATCCAGACCCGGAGTTCAAGAACTTTGAACCCAATCCCTTTTAATCTCGTTTTCAAACTCTGAATCGAAGACCGCCGCATCTTCGATTGCTGCAATCGGAACAATTCCGCCCGCTGCTTTCTCTTGCCCCTGCCGCCGCACTCGCTCTATAGTGCGGAAATGGAACGCAATCGCAAAAAAGTCTCGCGACCCACCGTCGAAGAAACGACGGTGGAGCCCATTTTTGAAATGGGGGACGATGCGGGGCTTTCGCTGGAAGACCTGGCGAAAACGTATGCGTCGCTGATGACGGGGGCTGCCGATCCCTATCAGGCGGAAACGGAAAAGCTCGACGATCCGGCTCAAGGGCTGACCGAACTTCCGGTGCAGGAAGCGCTTCATGCGGAAGACCCGCCGACGGTTGACGACTGCGAAGTTTCCCCACGCAGCATTCTGGAAGCCCTGCTATTTGTCGGCAGTCCTGACAACAAGCCCGCCACCGCTCGGCAAATTGCCGCCCTAATGCGCGGGGTGTCACCGCGCGAAATTGACGAACTGGTTGCCGAACTCAATGCCGAGTACGAATCCGAAGGGGCGTCTTTTGAGATCGTTTCCGAGCATGAAGGGTACCGCCTGCAACTGCGCGAAGAGTTTGCTCCGATCCGAGAGAAGTTCTACGGCAAACTGAAAGAAGCCAAGCTGTCGCAAGGGGCCATCGATGTCTTGGCGATCGTCGCCTACCACCAACCGACCACGGCGGAAGCAGTCGAGAAGCTACGTGGCGGCCAACCAAGTGGCAGCATCCTGGGGCTCTTAATTCGCCGCGACCTGGTCGCTGTGGAGAAGACGAACGAGAAACCGCGCACCCTTTTGTACCGCACCACCGATCGCTTCTTGGATCTGTTCGGCCTGGATTCGCTGAAGGATCTGCCGCAGGTGCAAGGAACCGAACCGGGCTAGGTTTGCTGCTTATTCAGGCGCTGCGTACTTCGGCCGCTGCGCATACTCCGTGGGATCAGCGACCCCCGCTTGTTCAAATGCTTCTCGACGTTCGAAGCAGGTGCCGCATGCACCGCAGTGGATGGTGCCTCCTTCATAACAGGACCAGGTTGCCGCAAAATCGACCCCGAGTTCCGCGCCGCGTTGCACAATTTCCCCTTTGCTCAGGCCGACAAAGGGCGTGAAGAGTTCGACGGGGTGCCAATCGGCGAGGCGGAGAGTGGTTCTTGCCGCATCAATGAATTCCGGTCGGCAGTCGGGATAGATCGCGTGATCGCCGGTATGAGCACCGTAGGCCAGTCGATCCGCCTTGTTCGCAATGGCCCAGCCACCGGCGACAGCGAGCATGATCATGTTGCGATTCGGCACGACCGTTACTTTCATCGTCTCTTCCGCATAATGCCCATGCGGAACGGCAACATCGCTGCTGGTCAGACTCGAGCCGCCGATCAAATGAGTAATACCTCGCAGGTCCGCCAACTGCCAGGGAATCTTCAATCGCTCGGCCACGCGGCGAGCGTAATCAAGCTCCACCCGATGCCTCTGGCCGTAGTCGATCGACAAGGCCAGGACTTCGTCCCCGTTCGCCAACAGTTGGTGCAACAGGACAGTCGAATCGAGCCCACCGGAATAAATGGCCACAGTTTTCATGGGGGCATTCTAGCGAAAAAGAGCGGCTTGGAATTCCGTTGGGACGCGTCGCCCCACTGAACACAGATTCACGCCTCGCTCCGATGTTCCAAAGAAGTTCGACCCTGCCGATTCTGCCGATCGCGGCAGGGGGATTTAATCGCAGTCGGCGATAGACGAGGTTCTCGATGGAAACCGATTCGGCCATTGGTCGATAGCAAGAGAAGGCGCACTAGTGCCAGATTGCTCCGCAGATCAGCACCACGGATGGGATGCTAGCAGTGGATCGGAATCACTTTCTGAAACTCAACTGGCTCTCGCACGCCGGGGTACGACACACCTACGGGGTGGCCGTTGTTGCGCTGGCATTCTTCTGCGTGGGTTTGTCTTTCCAGCCCCTCGCCGCCGTGCGTGCCGTCTGCGAAGCGACCGTTTCGCGGGGAACAAAGTCCCCACTTGATGCACCACCGCAGCGACTGTCCGAAGCGCTCAACCTCGATGCTCTGCAAAACTGGCTGACGAGTGCCGCCACCTTGCAGCAAGTGAAAAAGGGAGTGGCCCCGGTTCAGGCCCGACAATTACAACTCTTTCCCGATAGCCGCGATCCCGAGTCGCTCGTCGTGCGAGTTGAATATCCAGACTTGTCGACAGCGCAGACGCTGGCTGCATACCTAGCCGATGGACTGGCCGATGAAATGCAGCGGCGACAGGCAACGGCGGATCAAGCAGAGCGGCAGCGTTTGACTCACGAAGTGCATGCCGCGCGCAGCATCGTGGCGGCTGTGGAACAAGAATCCCAAGGTCTGTTGTTTGCTATGCGGAGCGAGATCGCCCATTTGGAGGCAGCCCGGCAACAAGGGAAGTCGCTGGAGGCCAGTTCGATCCTCGCGGGCCCGACTCCTGTCCCACCACCGGCGCTCAATCCGCAATGGCAAATGTTGCAGAACGAGATTGAATCGCTCGAAGCCCAGGTGCAACAGTTGCGAACAAAATACACCAGCGAGCATCCGCTGTTGCAGGTCGCAGAAAACCAGCTGCAGGTACTGCATGAACGTCGACAGGAGTTGCCGCAGTATCTGCGGGCGTTTGGTTCGCAACCCGCGATCAATATTCCCGCTACCTTTCCGCAGACCGAGTGGGAGCCGACCGGTCCGGTCGCGCGGTACAACGGCGTGCAACGAACGAGCGTTGAAGTACCAACGCCGGCCGAGCCCGTGGTGCAGCAGTATTTGGCAGAACTGGCATCGTGCAGCACGGAACTGGCTGCCGCTCGGCAAGTGGAACAGCGGGCCGTGGCGGCCCTGCAAGCGTGGGAAATTCGCACGGCAACTCAAGCTTCCGCCTTGCAAGTCAGCGATGTGCAGGTGGTCGAACAAGTGCGGCAATTGCGGCGTGATTCCGTGATATTTGCAATCGTGCTCGCTGTTGTCGGCGGAGGTGGAACCGTGCTCCTGGGAATTCAATGGTCGGCGCCACTGCAACGTTCGGGCGATCTGGCCCAGCGGTTGGGAATGCCGGTGGTGTCGGTAGTTCATAGTCGCTCGATCACGACTGCTCAAACCACAGACAGTACTTCTCAAAACTGGCAACGGTACCTGATTAACGGTGCCGAATTCGTGCTCGGAGCATTCGTCGCCGCTTATGTTGTTTCTTCACTAGTGGATCCGGCCTTCGCGGATCTAGTCGGCCGGGATCCTTTGGCCGCCATTCCTGAACTGTGGCGGCGGTAAACATTCTGCGGGTCGTGAACTGCTAAAATGCAGGAACGGGCGACAAGGGGGTCGCTGTCTTCCGCTCCACGATGAGGCTGGCACGTGAAACCACTATCTATTCGCTCGGCTTGTTTGGTAGCCTTCCTCATCGCAATTGCTTGCCAAGCAGGTTGGGGAGCCGATCTGAGTTGGAAGTTCCAGCCGGGTCAGAAATGGAATGTCACGCTGCAAGGCGAAACTAATTCCACTTCCGTGCTCGACACGAGAACCTTGCGAACAAGGCTAGAAACATCCGTCGAAACCGAGTGGACAATCGACGCCGTCAACGACGGGACGGCCGAACTTACGCAGCAAATTCTTCGCTTGCGAATGACCGGCACCGGGGTGGATGGCGTGGGGATCTTGTTCGATTCAGCCGCCACGGAAAAGCCGGTGGGCCCTGCCAAAGAGATTGCCGCTGCGGTAGCGCCTTATGTGGGTGCCAAGGTCCACTGTAAAATGAATGCGCGCGGGGAGATCAGCGATGTGGTTCCCTCGGCCGAACTGGCGAAGCTTCTTGAGGCGGAACAAGAATTCGCCAGCCAGCCGTCGCTAGCACTCGATCTTTTGCAGCAGCCCCTCTGCCTTGTCCCAGGCAAAGAAGTCGCCACGGATGCCACCTGGGAGCATGAACGAAAGTTGAAATTGCCAACCGGAGTCTTTATGCAACATCAGACCTACGCCCTAGCCGCGGAGGATCCGAATCGTGCACTTCCCGCCGGCCAGGTCCGAATCACGGTCACTGCGTCTCTGAAACCAGTCGACACGATGAAGAAGTCCCCCCTGCAAGCCCAAGAGCAATCTGGCGAGTTCCTGTTCGACGCCACCGCCGGTCTGCTTGTCCGTTCGATCATCACGCAAAAGCTGACGGTATCGAATCCGTTTCGAGACAAAGAGATTATCGTGAAGACGACCAGCGAGCGGAGAATCGAACTTAAGCCGAGCGGACCTTAACGAGCGGACATTAATTGTTGCTAGCAGGCCAAAAAAAGAGCCGCCAGGAGGGGCAGTTTCCCGGCGGCTCGAGTGGTGCGGTTCGTCGCATGGGGCAGATAGCGACGAACCACAACCGTATAGTTACTCAGAGTATCGTCCAAATCGGTCACGGCGCTTTTGGAAACCCAACATTTCTTCCACAGCGTAAATTCCGCAAAATGAAGGTTGCTTGAAGATGCAAGTCGTTTCCTCTCAAAACTTTAACATCGCACAGGCCGGTCAGGGGGGTGTAGCTAGCAGCGGCGACTGTTTAGAATTCACCATCTTCACTTCGCGGATCGCGCTTCGCTTGTGAACAGGAACCTTCTCATGGAAGCCGTAACTTTGACCTCCCCTAACAAATCCGCTAGCACTCTCGCGAGAACCCAGTACGTCCGGCCGGCGGAGTTTCGTGCCTTGGCTGTTTCACACCGCCGCATGGTTCGGGCGGATGATGCTCATGCCCAAGTGCGTGGGCTGCGCGACCTGGAAACGGGTGAGTTGTTTCTCGTCGACGAACGGGCCCTGCGCTCATGTTCGCGCTAGCGTAACGCGGCATGGCTCGCTTCGAGCATCTGCGACACAAACCCCCAGCGGCACTTTCTCAACCGCGGGAAATGATCATTGCCGTCGCGCCCCTCCGAAGCGGCGTGAACCTCTCCAAGATTGTACGGACCGCCGGTTGCTGCGGCATTTCTCGCGTGATCGCCTGCGGCAATGCCCGGCTCGATCGCAACGTGGCCCGTGACGGCGCGGACGAAGTACAACTGGACATCCGCCGCACCTTACCTCCGGTGCTGAAAGAACTCCGGCAGGAAGGCTACCATCTGATCGGCCTGGAACAGACGACCAATTCGCAGCCGATTCACGAGTTCCAGTTTCCCCGCCGCTGCGTCCTGGTGCTAGGCAACGAACGCCTGGGGTTAACCCCTGAAGAACTCGATTGTTTAGATGCCGTCGTAGAACTTCCGGTGTGGGGACGTCCTTTCTCGTACAATGTGGCCACCGCTGCAGACATGGCTCTGTACGAGTATTGTCGGCAGTATCCGCACGGTTAATCGGCAGTATCCGCACGGTTAAGAAGCGACTCACTTCTCTTCCTCGTTTAAACAGGGTGCCAACATGTCGGACGCAGAATCTCGCTCAGGCGGAAGTTCCACCGGAGTCATTGTTGTCGTAATAGTTATTGTCGTTTTATTGATGGGAGGCTGCTTGTTGGCCGTCGCTGGTGGAGCTGCCATGTTCTTGATCCGGGGAGTTCCAGCCCCAGAAATGCAGCAGATCGAAATCGAGCAAGCCATTCGCGAAGAGCGCGCCCTGCTCGACGAACGAATGCAGGAGATCAAACCTTCCGTCGAAGGCTCAACGGACCTACCAACCCTTGATTCGCCCACTAGCCCCGATCTGCCCGTCGACCAAACCATCAGCCCCCCTGCAGTAGAATCTCCCGCCGAGCCTCCGCCAGGCAACTAGCTCGGGAAATTCCCGGCCCCACTCTTCTCGGCAGGACTTTCAACCCTTTGCCTGCCACGTTATGATTGTGTTTAACTAACTGAGAATTAGTCTCAGCAGCACGCCGCCATTTCTCGGCCTTCGTATGAGTCATTCTTCCATGCCGATCAACTTCCTGGTTCCGGGCCAGACTGGACGCATCAGTCAGCTCTTGGGAGGCCCCGAGGAAGTTCGTCGTTTGGAAGAACTCGGTCTTCGCACGGGGGCGGAAGTCGAAATGGTTCAGTCCGGCATTCCCTGTATCATCCGGCTGGCAGGGCACAAACTCTGCTTCCGCGGGAACGAAGTTTTTTCCGTGATGGTCACACCGGAGGCCGCATGACGTTGGCCGACGCCCCCATCGGCAGCGAAGGCTGCGTCGCCGAAATCGAGGGGAACGACGATATCGCCCTGCGACTCCTGGAGATGGGACTCATCCCCGGCACCGAGGTTCGCATCATCGGATCGGCTCCGCTCGGCGATCCGCTCGAATTAGAAGTTCGTGGCTATCGTCTGAGCGTGCGTCGCACGGAAGCCGCCCGCGTGATCTTGCAAAGTTAGCTTCCTGCCGATCGTTCCTTCCGCCTGTTCTCCTCTCTAGCGTCAACCATGTCCACCGTTGCCAAGCCTGCAAAGACGTTGTCGGTGGCGTTGGTCGGGAATCCGAACACGGGGAAGTCCACACTTTTCAATGCCCTCTCCGGATCGCGCCAACGCGTCGGCAATTATCCCGGCGTCACCGTTGAGAAGAAAACGGGGCGCCTCGAAATCGACGGCCGCCCGTTCACCCTGATCGACCTGCCGGGAACGTACAGCCTGGCGCCGCGCTCTCCCGATGAAATGGTGACGGTCGACGTGCTCCTCGGGCGCGAAGCCGAAACTCCTTCTCCCGACGCGGTCCTGTGCATCGTCGATGCGAGCAATCTGGAACGCAACTTGTACCTCGTGAGCCAGGTACTCGAACTCGGCCTGCCGACGGTCATCGCGCTGAACATGACCGATGTGGCAGCGGAGAAAGGAATCACGCTGGATGTGGCACAACTGCAAACGCAGCTGAACCTCCCCGTGGTGCCGCTGCAAGCCAATCGCGGAAAGGGCTTGCCTGAACTGCGTGCCGCGATCGCCGCCGCCGTTCATGCGGGCCCGCCGCAAGTTGCCAATCCGTTGCCGGAGAAGTTCCAGGCCGAAGTCACCGCGTTGGGCCAACTTTCGGCAGCCCATTCCGACCCTCCCTTGCCGCGATTCCTGCTCGAACGGCTGCTGCTCGATACGAGCGGCTATCTGGCGCAGGCCAATCTTGCGGGAGTCACGCCCGAACTTTTGGCCGCCATTCCAGCGGCGCGCCAACGACTGCAAGCAGCGGGAATTCCCGTGCCCGGTGTGGAAGCGGCCAGTCGTTATCAATGGGCGGCGAGCGTGCTGAAGGGGGCCATGCAGCGTCCCAAAGAACGACGCAAAAATTCCAGCGACGCCGTGGACCGCGTTCTCACCCATTGGTTCAGCGGCACGATTGTGTTCGTCTTGGTGATGCTCGCGATCTTTCAGGCGGTCACTTGGATCGGGGAGCCGGCCGGAACGGTCATTGATTGGTTCACCGGTCTGCTCAAGGCGGGCGTGGTTGCCGTAGTTCCTGAAGGCGCACTTCGTTCCTTGCTGGAACGGGGCGTCATCGACGGCGTCGGGGGTGTCTTTGTTTTCGTTCCGCAAATTGCCCTCCTCTTTCTCTTCATCGCGCTCCTGGAAGACTGCGGCTACATGGCGCGGGCGGCGTATTTGATGGATCGTGTGATGGTTCGCGTGGGGCTCAGCGGCAAATCGTTCATTCCGCTCCTCTCTTCGTTCGCCTGCGCGATCCCCGGCATTCTTGCCGCGCGTGTGATCGAAAATCGCCGCGATCGCATGGTCACGTTGCTCGTCGCGCCACTCATGAGTTGCAGTGCTCGCTTGCCCGTCTATCAACTGATGGGGGCCGCGTTTCTGCCCGATAAGTCTTTCCTGTTTGGTCTTTTGCATCTTCGCGCCTTGGCGATTGTGGGAATGTATTTTTTGGGGATCGTGGTGGCGACCCTCGTGGCCTGGATTCTGAAGCGGACTTACTTCCGCGGTCCGACTCCTCCGTTCGTGATGGAATTGCCAACCTACAAATGGCCCGGCATTGGCACCGTGACTCATCGAGTCGGGGAGCAAAGCTGGAGCTTTGTAAAACGAGCCGGCACCCTGATCTTGGCAGTCTCGATTGTGGTTTGGGCTCTCGCTTACTATCCGCATCGTGATGCCGACCTGGACCCCGCCCTGCTCGCCGAGCAACAGCAGATCGAAACCAAGCTCGCGGCATTACCGCCGGAAGAAGTGGCCGCAGCGGAGGAGAAACTCTCCGCGGAGGAACCCAGCGAAGACCAGTTGCCCACCACCAGCCCGATCGATGCGCCAACGCCGAGCGATTCGCCAGCCGAATCGAAACCGAGCGAACCTTTGCCCACCAGCGATGCGGGCGTTTTGCTCACTCAACTTCAGGATGTGAACAACCGCATCGCCGGGGCGCATCTGGAAAACAGCTTCCTGGGGCAGATGGGGCACGCGGTGGAACCGGCCGTCAAGCCGCTCGGCTGGGATTGGCGACTGGGTTGTGCTGCGATCGCTTCGTTCCCGGCGCGGGAAGTGATCGTGGCCACGCTGGGGATCATTTACAACCTGGGGGAAGATGAGGATGAATCGTCTCCCGTCCTGCGCGATACGCTTCGCAACGCCACCTGGAAAGGAACCGATCGTCCGATCTTTACCATCCCGGTCGCTCTTTCGGTGATGGTGTTCTTTGCGTTGTGCGCCCAGTGTGCCGCGACGCTGGTGGTGATCAACAAAGAAGCCGGACACTGGGGCTGGAGCCTGTTTTCCTTCGTCTACATGACGGCCCTGGCCTACATTGGCGCCCTAGTGACGTATCAATTGGGAACGTGGATCGGGCTGTAACCGGCCGCGATCCACACGTACGCTGGGCCTCCGAGCCCGTCGAAGGAGAAGCTTGCTACTTGGCCGTAACTCGCGGCAATTTTGCACGGCTGTTGTCGAAGTTTGTTGCCGCAGAATTTTGCGATTTCGCCGCGGTTTTCTGACAAACTGCCTGAATTTTGCAACAAGAACCCCAGTTTTTTCTTCTGTTTTGTTGCAAAAATCGGTTTTCCTCGGGAATGGCTCACTATTTTTGCAACAAAGCACCATTTTTGTCACGATTTGCGCCAAAAGTGTTGCAAAAAGAATCTTCGTGGTAGACATACCCACAGATCGATTTGCATCGCTGCAGATCGACACCCCGCAGATCAAATTTTCAAAGAGCATCTGCCGGACCGAAACGTGCGCCGCGCGCAATGCCGGAACTGGCAGCCAATTGGATCGTCTCGAATCATTGATTACTTGTCAACATGTCGTTAAGTTTTTTGCGGTAGTCATCGATGGCCACGACGGAAAAAGACCCAAACAGGAGTCAATCAAAACGCTTCCCATGGTGGCATCTACCAGGGATCAAACGACTGCATTGCAGGACAGAGTTTTATGAGAATGAGCTTGCGTCCCAATGGAAGCGGATTCCGTCAGGGACGGGCTCCCTTGACGTACACGGCTTTCGATGTTTCGACCGCCCATTCGCCGTTTCTGCATAACACATGCTTGCGAATCTGTGTAATTCTTGAGCTTCCCACATCGACACGGAAAACTTGACACCGCGCGCGCCCGTTATGCAGAATGAAGCCAGTAGACCAACTCCTGTTCTACAGAGTTTTTTCTGTATACTTCTTGTTAGATGACATCACCAGCCCCCACTGACATTCCGCCGGAGGTTGACGCTGCGATTCGAGCTGAGGTCGCCCTCAACTTTCCCGGCCGTGAAATCCGTCTTTCGATCTGTTCGACGGAGTCGATTCGGTACATCGTGAGAGTTCATCTTCCTCTTCCGAAACTCAAACCGTCGCCATATGTGATTTACGAGTTTGATCGAAGATCGGGTAAAGTAACACGGCTCGAAGGAGAGTCCGCAAAACCCTACCGGATTCTCAACTACAAGTGAGCAGCCATCTAACCCAGCGCTGCAGTGGACGAGCACGCGTGCGTTGAAAGTTGTCATTCGAGCCTTGTGCGTCCTGCCCCGCACGCGGCTCGCCACTGAGCGGCAGCGTTCGCACTCGACTTTAAATCAACGTGCGGTGAAGATGGGGACCGAGTTGTTCCCAATCTGGCGTTCGTTGTCACAAAACACAAGCACCCGTCAACGTGGCCAAATCGCCGTTTACGGACTCTTCTACATTAAAGCCTCATGTGGGTAATTCGACCGACTTAAACGTCAACCTCAATCGCAGCATGTACAGCCAACCTGAAGCCCTGAGACACCCCTTCGCACAACTCATTGCGCTCACGTGCCTGGCTATCGGGATGAGTTTCGCATCGGCACTGCAGGCTGCCGAGAACGGGAGCCCACGCCCGAACATTGTTTTCGTCCTGTTTGATGACATGGGGTGGGGACAGCCGCAAAGTTACCAACCGCAATCAGCGCTGCGCACGCCCCAGCTCGATAAACTCGCCTCGCAGGGGATGCGTTTCACCGACGCTCATTCCGCGTCTGCCGTCTGCACACCGACACGTTACGGGGTGCTCACCGGCCGCTACCCGTGGCGCATCGGGCAGTTCGGCGTTCTCACTACCTACTCCAAGCCAATCATTCCTGCGAGTCGGCTGACAGTGGCATCCCTGCTCAAGCAGCATGGTTACGCGACGGCCTGCATCGGCAAATGGCATCTGGGCCTGGACTGGGTGGACGGCAAACCGGGGAACGAGAAGGAAGTTCCCCTCGGCGCGAAGTTGACCAGCGGCCCGAACGCGCTCGGCTTCGATTACTTCTACGGTTTCACCCATGCGCGAAACATTGGCACGATCATCGAACAGGACCGGGTCGTTGCGCATGTCGAACCGGTCGAGAATCAACCACTCATGATCAAAAAAGCGATCCAGTGGATCGGCCAGCGGAAGCAGGGGGAGCCATTCTTTCTGTACTTCCCCATGTGCCCGCCGCATGAGCCACTGGTGCCGTCCCTCGAATACGTTGGGAAGAGCGACGCTCAAGACCTGGTCGGGAAGAGCCCGAAGTACGGCGACTGGGTTTATCAGGGAGACGCAATGCTGGGACAGTTGGTCGCCGCTTTGGAGGAGAACAAGCTCGCAGAGAATACGCTCATCATTGCCACCAGCGACAACGGCGCGGAGCATCGCGCGTACGAGCCGCTGCGCGAATCCAAACGCAGCATCTACGAAGGAGGGCATCGCGTGCCCTTCGTCGCCCGCTGGCCTGGCAAAGTGAAGCCTGGCTCGGTTAACGAACACACGATCTGCCTGAACGACCTCTTCGCAACTGCTGCCGAGATCGTCGGCGCAAAAGTACCCGACAACGCTGGCGAGGATAGTGTGAGCCTGGTTCCCGAACTCCTGGGAACCACGAACAGCGGCAAACGCGAAGCGACCCTTCACCAGTCTGCCGGCGGAGACCTTGCGATCCGCCAGGGCCCCTGGAAGTTAATCTTTTTCAAAAGTGGCAAGCAGGAACTGTACAACTTGCAGTCCGACTTGAGTGAAACGAAGAATGTGCTAACAGCCAATGCCGAGCTTGCCGCCCAAATGACGAAACTGGCACAGGCATACATCGCCGATGGTCGTAGCACGGCTGGCGCGGCGCAAAAGAACGAGTTCGACCTTTCCATTTCCGGCGTTAAGACCAATAACAAACGCCAGAACAAAGGCAGGGGAGCCGAGCTCGCGCCTTGAGCGACTCCCCAGCGTTGGAGAGTTCATCGTAGGAATCCGCAGTACTTTGATTTAGCCAGCCCCGATTCGCACCTCCGCCACCCAACTTGCTCCCACGCAAACTTTGATTGACAAACAATCAATCGATTGCGATATTTTTCTTCAACGATCGTTCCGGCTGTGTGATCTTGCGCGCCGACCGTGGGGTTCCCTTGGGTCGCTGACGGACGTTGATTACCGCGAACGAATGAAGTTGCCGGTGGAAACCTGTCTGTCCAAGCGGCTTCCATGCCCCCCAGTCGAGGCGCTAACAGCCAGGAAGTCACTTCTGGCGACAAACGGTTGCGGCGGAAGTAGTTGCGGCGATTGAAAACCGGTGGAAACGGTTTCCAAAACAATGCTTTGTGGGGGTGCTTGTGGACGGTTGCAGAGGATGGTTGCTGGGCAAAAGAATTCATATTCAGAATGATCGCTACCCTCTCGCGGGGCCGCGGTTAAATGTTCGAAGTCGTTGTGATTGATTCATTTCAGGCGGTTTAGTGCCGGCTGTTCAACTTATCTAGGGAGTTTTGACCATGCGTCGATCTTTGGTTCATTTTTGTTTGTGCGGCGGGTTCGCGCTGGGAAGTCTCGCGGCTTCGGTTTCGCATGCCCAGGATGGCGATCTGTTTGGGCGGCTCGATGCCAATGGGGACGGCGTGATCACCGCAGAAGAAGCGGGGGATAAGAAAGCCATTTTCGAACGCCTGCTCCGCAACGCCGACAAAAACGAGGACGGGAAACTTTCCAAAGAAGAGTTTGCTGCCGGCTTGAAGGACGCTGAGCCCGCCAAACCCCAGCCAGGGGGCTTTGGCGACGGCGCGGGTGCGCCAGGTCGCGGACCGGGAGCCTTCAATCTGGAAGAGATGCTGAAGCGGATTGATAAAGACGGCGACAGGAAAATCAGCAAGGAAGAAGCTCCGGATCGGATGCGCGACAATTTTGATCGGATCGATGCGAACAGCGACGGTTTTATCGAACCCCGCGAACTGCTCAAGATGGCCGAGATGATGCAAGGGAATCCGCCGCGTCCCGGTGAAGGTTCACGCCCCGCAGAAGGAACGCCCCGTCCAGACATGCGTCCAGAAGTTCGCCCGGACTTTCCTCCGTTCGCCCGGATCTTTGACAAGGATCAGAACGGCGAACTTTCCACCGAAGAAATCGCCGGGGCCGCCGAAGCATTAAAGAAGCTTGACGCGAACGGGGATGGCAAACTTACTGGTGCAGAGCTAATTGCGGCATTTGGGGACATGCCTCGACCGGATGCAGCGCGCCCGGCCGCGCTCGAAGGGGTGGCCGCGGCAATGCAGAAGCAGATGCTCGAGCGGTTGAAGCAGGCGGATGCCAACGGAGACGGCAAGTTGAGCAAAGAAGAAGCGCCCGATCGCTTGAAAGAGCGTTTTGACGTCCTCGATGCCAATGAGGACGGATTCCTGGACGACTCGGAACTTCAAAAGATCGCCGAACGATTGCGGGAACAGTTTAGGAATCGTCCTGAAGCTGCGCGGCCTGCCGGGGATCGTCCCGAACGTCCGGCCGGCGATCGCAAACGCCCGGAATAATAATAATGAGGTCGCCAGAATTCTCGGACAAATCCGCTTGATTTGTCCGAGCGGGATTTCTAGATTGCAGGTTACTGCTCATCTGTTTCCTTTTCTTTCGATTGCAGGCCTCTCCATGTCTAAATCTTCGCGCCGCGAGCGTGGCTTTACGCTCGTGGAGTTGCTTGTTGTGATTGCCATCATTGGCGTGCTGGTAGCACTGTTGCTGCCAGCGGTGCAAGCGGCGCGGGAATCCGCGCGGCGGACCACCTGTGTGAACAACCTTAAGCAGGTTGGTTTGGCAATTCACAACTATCACGACACCCATAAGGTTCTCCCCCCCAGCTTCATCCGAAGCAATGGACTGAGTTGGACCGTTCTGGTGTTGCCGTTCCTGGAAAGTTCGAATCTGTACAACGATTTCAGCTTCGCGGCCGGGGATTTTTCCATGACCGGGAAGAACAACCCGCATGGTGCCAAGAAGATTGGTACGTATCACTGTCCCTCGTCCCCGAACGACAAGATGGTTCTAACTCCTACACCCCCGCACAATGTGAACCCACCCGATCGAGTTCCAGCCACTAGCGGTGTGGCCCCTTACACCTTGCACTACTACGGCATCAACGGCCCCCGCGGGACGAACCCGATCACCGGTGTGGCTTTTGAAACCGTTGGCGCTGCGCACGAAGGAGTGTCCCGCTCGAAACACGGAATGTTCCAGATTGAAGAACCAGTCACGCTCGGTTCGGTAATCGATGGAACCAGCAACACGCTGATGGTGGGAGAAATGTCTTGGTTCTCGTCCCGGCTTGGCACCCGCTATCGAAGTTGGGTGCGCGGGGGGGACGCCATCGCGAGCCCAGCCTATTCGGTCGGCACTCGCAATATTGTGAACTCGATTAACTCGGGAATGAAAGTGAGCTCCGTGGCGATCTTCAACGACATGCCGATGGGGAGCATGCATTCGGGAGCCGGAGCGAACTTCGCCCTGGGAGATGCCTCTGTACAATTCTTCCCCACCAACATCGACATGCAGATTTATCGTTCGTTTGCCAGCCGCAACGGGGGCGAAACCGCCACGCAGTAAAGCCGTTTTCTCGCCTCAGGATGTGAGTATGCTACGCCCTTTTGGATTGTTTCTGATCGCCGCATTTGCCATCGGACTCGTGGGCTGCGATCCGCCACGGACAGTCTTTCACGTAAGTGGCCAGGCGACCTATCGGGGGCAACCCATTCCCAGGGGACGGATTTGCTTTGATCCCACCGGTGGAGGCTCGGAGCAAGGAATTGCCGAGATCGTGGATGGCCGGTTTGATACGGAGCAAAGCGACCTGGGGATCACGGGAGGCAAGTACGTGGTCCGCGTGCAGGGCTTTGATGGCATTGGCGGAGACGAACTCCCGTGGGGTCAGCCCCTGTTCAATGAGTACGAAATGATGGCCGAACTGAAGGCCGAGGATCAAAAATTCAATGTGGAAGTGCCGAAATAGGGCTCAATCAAGTAGGGCTTAATCGATGAACCGAGATTCGCGCAGGTTGTGAAATCGGCAGATGATCTCCCACGCTTCTTCCGGAGTCTCGGCAAACTCGAAGAGCTTCAGATGATGGTCGGCGATGACTCCTTCGTCGGCTAGAAACTGAAAATCAACCGCTCGCTCCCACCATTCCCGGCCGAACAAAACGACCGGCAGATTCGGCATGCGGCCCACCTGACGTAACGTCAGCGCTTCGAACAATTCATCGAACGTGCCAAACCCGCCAGGAAAAATAACCAGTCCTTTAGCGCGCATCAGGAAGTGCATTTTGCGCATCGCAAAGTAGCGGAATTGGAAGCACAACTCCGGCGTGATGTACGGATTGGGAGCTTGTTCATGTGGCAGGGTGATGTTCAGCCCAATCGACTTCGCATCGATGTCGGCCGCACCTCGATTGGCGGCCTCCATAATGCCGGGCCCTCCGCCGGTGACGACCACAAAATCGCAGTGCCCTTCGCGCTGACAACTAGCGGAAACAATGCGGGCAAACTCCCGAGCTTTGTCGTAGAAATGTGCCTTCTCGCATTGCTTTTCCGCGCGCTCCACAAAACGCCGTAGCCCGGTATCTTCCGGCGCGTTCGCACTGGCTTCACGCGCTCGCGCCAGCCGTTCTTCCGCCTCGGCTCGTTCCAGAATGGCCGTGCCGCCAAAGACGACGATGGTGGACTCGACTTTATTTTCCAGCAGTGCCATTTCTGGCTTGAGGAGTTCGAGTTGCATGCGGACCGGACGTAAACCATCGTGATTGAGGAAATCGACATCCTCCGAAGCGAGCCGGTAGCTCGGCGAATTCATGATGGCTTGAGTCCGTGACAAACGTTCTTGCGAGTCCATGGGAAAAGAAGTCTCCGCGAGAGAGGGATGGTGTGCCGTGATTGATGGTGAAACATGTGCCGGATCGGGCAATGGAAACGAACGCGGCGCTCGGTCGTAGTACCAGGGGGCAGCAAACAAAGCCGCCAGTCCGCCGCACAAACCGGTGAGGCAAGCCAGCCACACAAACAGGCCGAGCGGAAATTGAGCAATGGGTCCGGCCGAAAGCCAACCGGTATTCCAGCTGGGAACCAGGAGCGTGATGTACAAAGCCGCGATCGCCGCCAGCGGAATCATGCCGCGGCCAGCCACCCTTGTGACGATCATTCCCAGCCCCCAGATTGCCGTCGTGAAAAACGCGAGGACCAACGTCACTTGCCAACCTAGCACCACACCGATCGCGGCCAGCATCGGCACCGGTGCAAACGGCGGCAACTGTCGGGGAAGCGAAAGAAATCGCCAGTCGGCAGCCAGCATCAGGCCCAAAACTAAGCCAATCAAAAAGCCGGCCGCGCCATCCGCCAGCCCCTGCTGCCAAGGTGATAGTAGCCACGGCCAGCGGGTCAGGATCAATCGCAACTGTGGTTCCCAGAGCGGCAAAATCAGGCCCAGCACGAGTGTCGGATGAAAGAGTGAAAAAGGAATTCGCTGACCGTCGTACTCAATCAAAGCAGCCGCAATCAGTGTGCAGACCAACAGTGCCTGCAAGCCGTACCGCACCCAGACGAACGGCTCGATGCGGTTACCCAGCGCAACGTCACCAAGCAAGTTGGCAGCGAGCACCAGG
This sequence comes from Pirellulaceae bacterium, assembly GCA_041739545.1. Lineage (GTDB taxonomy): Bacteria > Planctomycetota > Planctomycetia > Pirellulales > Pirellulaceae > JBGSNR01. The sequence continues at coordinate 148,345 of JBGSNR010000048.1, forward strand.
AGCGCCGTTCCTACCACAGCTTCGACCAGGGGATAACGAGCCGAGATCGGCGCGTGGCAATCGAAACACTTCCCCCGCAGAATCAACCAGCCGAGGATCGGCAGGTTATGCCGAGATCGAATCTTGTTTCCGCAGCGCGGGCAGGCTGAGCCTGGCGAGACCAAATTTTTGCCGAGCGGCAGGCGATAAACGACGACGTTCAAAAAACTGCCCAGACTGGCCCCAAAGAAAAACAGCCACACGGCAAGCAGGGTCGCTCCCGAGAGTTGCAGCCACCACAACGCGTCGGCAGCCGACATCGCCAGCGGAAGGCACACGAGTAGCGAAGCAATAGGAAGCATGAACGCGAGCGCAACGAACTAGAAGTCAATTTCGAGATGCCACGCGACACCTTCCTCCGCAGCCCGTTCCAGAACTTGCCGCCACCCTTGCAACTCTTTTATCACTGCCGGTCCGCCGTTGATCGCTTTCGGATTGGCGGACAAACGTTGCAGTAGGGTATCGATCGTCCGCACGCCGTCGGCCGCGGCAAACCAACGTTCCTCCGGCAGTTCGTCGGCATCGTCTTCTGCAACCTCGTCTTCATCCCACGCTGCGTCGCTGACATCCTCTCCGAAAAAATGCATCAGCGGCGTGACCTTCAATTCGGCCGCCAAGACTTCCAGGTCGTCGCACGCCAGCGACAGTGCATGCCCTAGCACGTAGGGATCAAATCCGTCGATGGGACGTTCCAGAGCAATAAAGAGGGCAGTCATGCAGCGTTCGATCCGGGTTCAGGCCAGCAAAGCGTGACATCCAGCGACCGCATCAGGCTGCGGCCGAACCCTTAAAGATACCTTGCGATTGGCCCGCCGCGGGCAGCCAAGGCGTCGACCCGTCGCGTGATTTCTGGATCTTCCACCAGGGGCGGCGCGTGCTGCGGCTTGATTCGAGCGTCAATAATCAAGCTTCCCCGACAGCCCCAATGCTTTTGTTCCGTGAAAGCCTGAACCCCATAGATATCTGCGGCCGGATTGCTGCGGGTGAAAGTCACCCAGAGCCAGTTCCGCAAGTTCCGGGCAGCAAACTCGGCATCGTCGACCACCACAATCAGCGGCCAACGATCGCAAAAATGTTGCGGAATCGAATCCGCACAACGACGAATGTCTCCAGAGACCTCGCTGCCGTTCGTCGGGGGAGCATATGCGGAAGCTTGAACCACCAGCACGCCTGGCAGAATCACGCGCTCGTTATAAAAGCCGGCAGGCCAGGGAATTTCCGTGTGGGCTTCGGTGCCGAGTTCCCGTCGTGGCGGTCCAACCGCAGCAATGATCAATTTCGAACCGCGATTCAACCCAGAGCCAGAATAGTCGAGCGTGTCGATCGTTGTATTCGTTTGAAAATGCAAGTCGCGCGACCAATCGACCCGCTGCAGCATGTGGGTAAAGAAGCCCTCTAGATCATGCGCGTGGAGTTCGGGAGCATCGTATTGATTGGCGATCCATAAGTACTTCGCCAGCGACATCTGCCCTTGTCCTAAAACCGCATGAGCCTGGGTGAGCAACTCCTGCGGTCGCGGCTCCTCGTGGAACGGCATGTAGCGTTCGCTGCCGATGGCGACGAGCAAAGGATGGACCCCCGCTGCATCCACCGCATGCACTTCCTTGATGCCGGGCAGGACGGTCGGAATGATCGGGCCAGTGAGTTCGTGAATCAACGCACCAAACGTAGTGTCTTCTTGCGGTGGACGCCCCACCACGGTGAACGGCCAGATGGCCCCCTTCCGGTGATAAACCTTCTCGACTTTCAAGACCGGAAATTCATGCACCAGACTGTAGTAGCCCAGATGATCTCCAAAGGGCCCTTCCGGCAGCTTGCGATCGTTGTCGACGACCCCCGTGATAACAAAATCCGCATCCGCGTAGAACGGTAGCTCATCGCCGCGGCCGATCATCGGAATGCGACCGCCGGCAAGCGCACCGGCAAAGGTCAATTCCGACATCCCTTCCGGCAACGGCATCACTGCAGCGAGGGTCATCGCTGGATGCCCGCCAACAAAGATGTTCACGCGGAACGGTTTGCCTGCTCGAATCGCGGCCGAATGATGCACGCCAATGCCCCGGTGCAATTGATAGTGCAAGCCAATTTCGCGATCGGGCTGGTATGGCTTGCCGGTCAACTGCACGCGGTACATTCCCAGGTTCGAACTTTTCAAGCCGGGCTGGGTCACATCTTCGGTGTAGACCTGCGGCAAGGTGACAAACGCCCCCCCATCGTCCGGCCAGGATTTTAATAGAGGCAGCCGGCTGATGGTGGTTTCGTTCGCGAGGACCGGGCCGCGTGAAACGCGTTTGGGTTGCATGCGCCAAGCGGTGAGCGGTGCCGACCAATAACGTAGCGGGTTCTTCAGTGCTTGCTGCGGATCGATCTTCAACTCAATCGCACGTCGCACCGCATCGATGGTGCGACGAAACATATACCGAGCCCGTTCCACCGTGCCGAACAAGTTTGACACCATCGGAAACTGGCATCCTTTGATGTTGGCAAACAGGATCGCCGGACCGCCGGAGGCATAAACCCGCCGCTGAATTTCCGCGGCCTCCAGATTGGCGTCGATTTCCTCGTCCAGTCGGATCAAATGCCCGGCTTGGGCAAGATCGTCGACGATTTGGCGCAGGGCAGGCATGCGGGCATTCTCAAGGGAAATATCTGGTGAGACTGAAGCATACCGTACAAACGGGCTTTGTACGGGAGCAGTTGGTGTTACTCGACACCCTAAACCGCGATCTTCCCTGCCAAAATAACGGCTTGCCAGTCGCTTATTTCACTGGCTGACGGCTAGGCCGTCTTGACGGCCTACTGCGTTACTCTAGCTCGATGACGAGTGGGGGACGGGCTGGCAGCAACGTGTTTACGCACGCGATCAACCTCCGACTTCAGACCCGATTACATTGCCACTACCATCTACTCAGCAATCTAAATCGCTGAATCGACGCGGTGGAGAATGTAATTACACTTGCAGAGCTTGTTCGAAATCACCGCGGCGATCTTGAATAACTTCCGTCCCGCGACGGCCTCGGAGGGCCATCGTACGCACTACTTGCCAGGCGTCTTGGTGTGCCAATCGGTCGCCGTCTGATACATCTGCGCGGCCTGCAGCAAGCGTTCTTCATCAAAGGGGCGCGCTTGCAGTTGCAAACCAATGGGCAAGCCTGCGGAAGTAAAGCCGCACGGAATACTCAGGCCTGGAACCCCGGCGAGATTCGCGGTGACGGTGTAAAGATCTTCCAGATACATCGTCAACGGATCGTTTGTTTTCTCGCCGATTTTGAAGGCGGGATTCGGCGTGGTGGGGCCAAGCAAGAAGTCGATCTTCGCAAAGGCCGCATCATAATCACCGCGGATCAGGCGGCGGACTTGCAAGGCCTTCTTGTAATACGCGTCGTAGTAACCCGCGCTCAGTGTGTACGTGCCGAGCATGATGCGGCGTTTCACTTCTGGGCCAAAACCTTCCGCCCGCGATTGACGATACATTCGGACCAGCGGCGTATCGAGATTGGCAATTTCCTTCTTGCTCGCTCCACTCTTCACCAAGGCTTCTTGTTCAGCCGCCAGTTCCGCGAGCATTTTCTTCTCGTCGCAACGGTAGCCGTAATGCGCACCGTCGTAGCGGGCCAGATTACTCGAGGCTTCGCTCGGAGCGATGATGTAATACGTGGCAATGCCATACTTGCTGTGCGGCATGCTCACTTCTTCGACGGTCGCACCGAGTGCTTCGTACATTTTCACCGCTGCTTGCACCGCAGCCCCGATCTCACTGTCGAGCCCCGCACCGAAATGTTCTTTCACGATGCCGAGCTTTAAACCCTTCAGCGGCAATTGCACCGACTTTGAATAAGACGGCGTCGGCAGCTTCGCGCTGGTGCTATCAAGTTCATCGTGACCCGAAATGACTTCGAGTAAGAGGGCCGTATCTTCGGCCGTGCAGGCCATCGGCCCCACTTGATCCAGGCTGCTCGCAAACGCGACCAAGCCATAACGACTCACTCGACCATAAGTCGGCTTGAGTCCCACCACGCCACAGAGCGCTGCCGGTTGCCGAATCGAACCGCCCGTATCGGTGCCAATGGAAAGTGGCACCATGCGCGCCCCCAGACAAGCGGCCGCACCGCCGCTCGATCCGCCAGGGACGCGAGCGATGTCCCACGGATTGGTCGTTTTGAAATACGCACTGTTCTCCGTTGAGCCTCCCATCGCGAACTCATCCATGTTCGTCTTGCCGATGAGGATGGCGTCAGCCTGCTTCAACTTCTTCACTACCGTCGCATCGTAGGGGGGGCGATAGTTTTCAAGCATCTTGCTGCCGCAGGTGGTTTTTTCCCCTTCGGTGCAAAGCACATCCTTCACCGCCACCGGCAGACCGGCCAATTTGCCAACCGGTTCTTTGCGACTACGGCGGGCGTCGATTTCTTTGGCTTGCTCGATCGCTCGATCGCCGTCGAGCGAAAGAAATGCTTTTACCTCTCCATCGCGGCTGCAAATGCGGTCGAGACTGGCGCGGACCAACTCCTCGGCCGATAACTTGCGAGCGTTCAAGTCTGCCAGGAGTGACGTAGCGGAACGATCAAGCAGATGCATGGAATAAGAGCCAAGGAGCAACGAAGTAGGGAGCGAATGGACCGGTCGATCGCGCAAACGCCTAGTCTATCATTCGGCGAGGAGTTTGTTGGAGCGGAACTAACTGCGGACATTTGATTTGGGCTTTGCGATTTCACCAACCGCCCTAAGTGGTTGCCGTTTAAGACAATGCTGCGATAAAATCAGGTGAGTTCAAGGCCCGGCCGCCGCGTGGAAGTGCGCCTTCGCAGGCTCGTCTTTCGATGGTTCACCTGCGGCTGCCAGGAAATTGGATGTCAGTTCGAAAAGGGACTTCATGAAACTCACCGGCGTCATCGAAACGGCTCTCTACGTCGCAGATTTGCCGACTGCGATTGCCTTCTATCAACGGGTCTTCGATCTAAAGATCCTGGCGGAGGATGAACGCTTTTGTGCCTTCGATGTCGGCGGCCGAAGTGTGCTGTTGCTGTTTCTTCAAGGAGGGAGCACGCAGGAATCACACGTTCCCGGCGGCGTGATTCCCCATCACGATGGGAGCGGACCCGTTCATTTCGCGTTCTCAATCGCGGCCGAGGATTTGACTGCCTGGGAAGGCAAACTGAGTGCCGAGAATATCGCCATCGAAGGACGAGCCGATTGGCCTCGCGGCGGCAAGAGTGTTTTCTTTCGGGACCCAGATCAACATTTGGTGGAGCTAGCGACCCCCGGCGTGTGGGCCATCTATTGAGAATCCTCTTTTGCTCAATGCCAGCACTGCGTTTCGTGCAGCGCAAACTGCTCTAGCAGAACGTTCCCGGCAACGACTACGATTCGCTGGCATTCCTGCTCATTCCTCTTGGCAGCTCGCACGATGCTTCGCAGCCGAATCGTTATCCCCGCCCGCTTGGCTTCCACTCGCTTGCCACGAAAACTTCTCCTCGCTGAGACGGGGCAGACTTTATTGCAGCACACGTACGAAGCGGCCTGCCGGGCTACGCGCCCGCAAGGGGTGACCGTGGCCGCGGATTGTCAGGAAATTGCTAACGAGGTTCGCAAGTTTGGCGGTGAAGTGGTCCTGACGAGTCCCACCTGTGCGAGCGGCACCGATCGAGTCGCAGAAGTCGCCCGCAGTTGGAAGAACGTTGATGTGCTGGTCAACGTGCAAGGAGACGAACCCGAAATCTCGGCCGAAGCCATCGACCGTGCTGTGCAACTGCTGGAAGAAAATCCAGCGGCCGTGATGTCCACCCTTGCCACCCCGATTCGCACTCGCGAAAAGCTGCACGATCCCTCCTGCGTGAAAGTGGTCTTCGATCACAACCAGCGTGTGATGTATTTCAGCCGCGCTCCAATCCCTTACCCCCGTGATTGGCGCGACGAGATGCTGACTCAGGAGCCACCTCTGTTTCATCAGCATGTGGGACTGTATGCCTACCGTCGGGACTTTCTACTGCAGCTTGCCGAATTGCCGCGGGCGGACGTCGAACAGGTCGAAAACCTGGAACAACTGCGCGTCTTGGCACTGGGCCAAGCAATTCTGGTCGGCGTGATTGATGAGCCGACGATCGGTGTCGACACACCGGAAGATTATGCGGCTTTCGTCTCGCGGATGACGTTGCAACGATTGCGGCGGGCATCGTAGTACGCCTCGCCCTTCTTCCGTGCTCTTACGGTTTCTACCACGCGGCTTTTGCTAAACTTGCCCGCCGTGCGCGGGGCGGATAAACTGCGGGGGTTCGTTCCCTGCATGAACCTTCCCGGCTGAATTGGCCGCGGATCGCCCCCCGCCTTCCTTCCCACCTTGTGGAGTGACCGATGATTCGCAGTCTCGCGTCGGCTTTGGCCGTCTTTTGCCTCCTGTTGACTGGCATCCTTTCAGCCGCCGACGACTCCACCTGGCCGCAATGGCGCGGGCCCAAGCGAGACGGATTGTCTCCCGATACCGGACTCATGAAAGACTGGTCGGAGAAGCAACCGAAGCTCGCTTGGATGACGGAAGGATTTGGTGGTGGTTACGCCAGCATAGCCATCTCTGACAATCACATCTTCACTACCGGCAACTTCAGTGATGGTCAGAATCTGATCTGCGCGAGTGCCGCCGATGGCGCTATCTTGTGGAAGACGCCGATCTCCGACAAAGCACCCAAGCACGGCTACGATGGTGCCCGCTGCACTCCGTCGATTGATGGGGACCGCATCTATGCGATTTCCTCAGGGGGGGGAATCTTCTGCGTCAGTGCTAATGACGGCAAGGTGATTTGGTCGCACGACTTCAAAGAGTGGAAAGGGCAGATGATGTCCGGCTGGGGGTTTTCGGAATCTCCCCTCGTTGACGGCGATCGGGTCCTTTGCACGCCCGGCGGCAAAGACGCAATGATCGTTTGCCTGAACAAAATGACAGGCGAATTGATTTGGCAATCCGCAGTTCCTGAGATTGGTAAGAACGGAAAGGATGGTGCTGGCTACTCGTCGATCGTGATCAGCAACGGCGGCGGAGTGAAGCAATACGTGCAGTTGGTCGGCCGCGGCGTTATCGGGGTCCGTGCGACGGATGGCAAGTACTTGTGGGGTTACAACGGCATCGCGAACTCCACCGCGAACATTCCGACCCCGATTCCGTTTGGCGACTACGTTTTCACCTCCAGCGGCTACGGCGATGGTGGGACTGCACTGGTGAAACTCACTTCCTCAGGTGATGAAGTGAAGGCGGAGGAAGTTTACTACCTTCCAGCCAATGAACTCCAGAACCATCACGGCGGCATGCTGAAGATCGGCGAACACGTCTACTTCGGCGCAAAACACAATCAAGGCTTCCCAATCTGTGTCGAAGCGATGACCGGCAAGATCATCTGGGGAGGAAAGACACGTGGCCCTGGTGACGGATCGGCCGCAGTTGTCTACGCGGATGGCAACATCATCTTCCGCTACCAGAATGGCACCGTGGCTCTGGTCGAAGCGACGACCGAGGATTACAAACTAAAGGGCTCATTCAAGCCTGAATTTCAACAGAAAGAAAGCTGGGCTCATCCCGTGATCGCGGGCGGCAAGCTTTATCTGCGCGAGCAGGACAAGCTGATGTGCTACGAGCTGAAAGAATAGCCCTCATGTCCCCTCTGATCTTCGATGTGCATCTTGACCTGAGCATGAACGCGCTTGAGTGGAACCGCGATTTGCGGTGGCCTCTGGAGCGGATTCGTCGTTGGGAAGCGGGGATGAAAGATAAGGTGGACCGTGGCAATGGCACGGTCTGCTTTCCCGAGATGCGCCGCGGTCGAGTCGGCTTATGTGTCGCCACGCAAATCGCCCGTTACTCCCCTTATTTCCATCGCTTGCCCGGCTGGAGTTCTCCCGAACAAGCCTGGGCTCAAACACAGGGCCAGCTTGCCTGGTACCGGGCGATGGAAGAAGCGGGGGAGCTGGTTCCCATTCGGAACTGGTCCGAACTCGAAAAGCATGTCGCCCTCTGGCAAACAGCTCCGCCGAGCGACAATAGCCCCCTGCCGATTGGCTATATCTTGAGCCTGGAAGGTGCGGATTCGATTGTTACGCTCAAGCATCTGGAGCGAAGTTACGAACAAGGCTTGCGGGCTTTAGGCCCGGCCCATTATGGCCCTGGACGCTATGCGAACGGCACCGATGCGACGGGGGGATTGAATGCGGAAGGTAAGGAGTTGCTGCGCGAGATGCAGCGACTAGGCATCATTTTGGATGTCACGCATCTGTGCGATGAGGCCTTCTGGGATGCGCTGGACGTCTATTCGGGACCGCTGTGGGCCAGCCATCAAAATTGCCGAGTCCTCGCGCCTTGGAATCGACAGTTTGCCGACGAACAAATCAAAGCCGTCATCGAGCGCGGCGGAGTTCTCGGTATGGCGTTTGACGCGATCATGATGGTCCCCGGCTGGAAACATCTCAAAAGCAAGCCGGCCGACTTCAATCTGAAGATTGAACGAATCTGCGACCACATCGATCACATCTGCCAACTGGCGGGTAACGCCAAGCACGTCGGCATCGGCACCGATCTGGACGGCGGCTACGGCACGGAACAAACGCCCCTCGATCTCGATTCGATCGCGGACCTGCAAACGATCCCGGCATTGCTGACCAAGCGTGGTTACTCTGCCGAAGACATTGCCGGCGTGATGAGTGGCAACTTTCTGGCTTTTCTGCGACGCGCTTGGGGATAGTCTGCGAAAGGCTTATGCATGGAAGACTTCATCGGCGTTTACGAGAACGTGCTGCCCGCCGAAACTTGCGAGGCGATCCTGGCACAGTTCGAAGCGAGCCAGCGAAAAGGGCGTGGTCAAACCGGCCAAGGGGTGGAGCTATCGAAAAAAGATAGTTGGGACCTGCCGATCACGGGGCTTCCTGAATGGCAACCGCTACACGACCAGATCATTCACTGCACGCTCCCCTACCTGCTGCAGTATGTGCGGAGCTATCCATTCCTTGTTGCCGGCGCGATGTCGCTCCAGGTGAAGGATCAGGCAACGGGTGAGATTTTCACTCTAACCCACGACCAGATGGACCGCGTGCCAGACGAGCAACTCCGGGGCATCATTATGCTCCTCTATCGCAGCGGCATCCTGAATTTACAGAAGTACGAGCGTGGCAGCGGCGGCTATCATCATTGGCATTCGGAAATCTTTCCGCGCGACGCTCACTGCGAAACACTACATCGCGTGCTGCTGTATATGTACTACTTGAACGATGTGGCCGAAGGGGGCGAAACGGAATTCTTTTACGCCAACAAAAAAATCAAGCCGTCGCGCGGCACGTTGGTAATCGCCCCGGCCGGCTTTACGCACACGCACAAAGGGCACGTCCCACGCTCGGGAGACAAGTACATCGCCACCAGTTGGGTGATGTTCAACCGGGCAGAAGCGATTTACCAGGCGAACAAAGGCTAGCGGTTGGCGATAGAGAAGAACTACCTGATCGCAATTGCCTGTTGCAGCGGTCGCAGCACGTTCTCCACCACATAGCCGTCAATCAGCTCCCGGGCCGTATCTGCCAACTTGCGCATCGCGGTCACGAACATCTCGCCGCTATCGAGTGAACCGTAACGTCGGACTGTGAAATAGACGCTGATCTGCTCTTCTGGATATTCCTTCGTACGCACGTGGTAAGCGCTCGAACGAGCTTCGATGCTCAAGCGGCACTGCGTCCGGCAATCATCTTCCAAAGCCAACTGAATCGACGGTTCCGCTCCGAGGATCTGCACGCCAGGAATCTCGGTCATCCTTTCGAAGGCCGGGACCACGCCGACTGCCTCGGCCAAGAGTTCGCTGTGGTTGCCCCGATAGTTGAAGTCAAATCCGTACATCACGTTCAGCGATTCACAATCGAGCGGGCTGATGGATAGGTCGTAAGGGACCAGATCCATCACCAGAGCATGCTGTTCCATCGCGTCTTCGATACTGGTGGGGTTCACATAGCCGCTGCAGACTCGTTTGGCTTCAATCGTTGACCAGCGATAATGCCCGCGGTCCTTGTCTTCTTCCAGAACGAACTCCCCTTTATCGCGGGAGTAGAAATTCCGCATGCTGGGATACTGCTTGCGAACCTGTTCGAAGAAGTGGAGTACCGATTCCCGAGACTGAGGCAATTCCATCTCGGTATGCAAGTTCACGTTGACGTAATAATCATCCGCGAACGTATGATAGGGACCCATGCGGTGCTTTTTCTCTTTCATCTGAATTGCCCTCGATAATAGCTCTAATATACGGGGGACGGGTAAATGGGGACAGGGAACGGAAAGCGGAGGTTCGGCCGGGCCAAAAACGCTGATTTGCGACGCATTTCCCCTCAAAATCCCCGTCACCCCAATTTCTGCGGCTCACCAGCAAGCTGCGTCCCCCTGGCAAGATTTAACGGGCACGGGGGTGGTTCCACCTGCGTCCTATCTACCGAATAAGCAACATCTTTGGTTTTGTTGCATGAAGCCCTGACCGCCGTCCGAAGAGAAAGCTAGGCCTTTTAGATTCGGGGGGGGCCCCGATCGCTAGCGTTCGAAATTTTGCGGACGCGCGGGGGGCGAATTACGGCAGTAGCCAAGGAAGGTGAACCGTGTGCCGGCTGACCATCTTGATTCCCTGTTTGGGTCCGGTCGAAGCTTGCGAAGACACCCTGGTCTCCGCACTCCAGCATCGTCCAGCTGACAGTGAGATTGTTGTTGTCCATACGCAGCCTTATGCCGATCCGTACGACCTCCGCCGCGAAGTGCGGTTTCTGGTCGTCTCCGGCGAGCCTGACCTGTGCACGCTGATCAATTCCGGACTCGAAGTCGCGACGGGCGATGTGGTCCATTTGCTCAGCCCGGAACTCGTCGTCAGCGAAGGCTGGACCGATGCCGCCTTGCGGTGGTTCGAGGCCACAGCCATTGGCGCCGTTTCTCCCTGGCTGATCGCGCCCAGTGGCAAAGTGACTGCCGCTGGCGTTTCGTACGTAGCTGGTGGTGCTCGCAAGGTGATTGGAGGGGATGCCTGCGTGGTTGATGCTCGGCATCATTCCGTGATTGGCCCCACGCTGCGAGGCGCTTTTTATCGCCGAGCTGCACTGGTCGCCCTGGGTGGCATGCCGCTGGAAGTGGGTGATCTAGCCGACGTTGACATCGCCCTTTCACTCCGTCGCTCGGGCTGGAAAATGGCGATCGAGCCTTGCTGCCGGCTCGTCGATCACCGCACTGCCGATCCATCCCCGCAGGGGTGGAAATTTGGATTAAACGCGGAAAGGCTTTACTTCCGTCAGGCCCAAAACTGTGAACGTGTGTACGGGATGATCACCCATCCGTTGGTAGTGGCGTTGGATGTGTTGAAGCAGTTTCCCTATCCATCGATGGTCACCCAGTTCTTTGGTCGACTCGCCGCCTGGCTGGAAAAGAGTTCGCATGCCAAGCGGGAACTGCAAATTGAAGCGTCGAAAAAGCAATTCGCAGCCATGCAGGAACAAAGCAGTCGCATTCAACCCAAAGAACTGACGCGCCGTAAACCAGCGATTCCTACGATGGAAACGGGCGTGGCCGAACGTCGCCGCGCGGCTTAAAAGCAATCTGGGGAGCGGTGCGAATTGAATCCGGCTTTTAACGAAGCCGGATTTTGCTTTCAGCAGAGTATCTTTAGTGGCAAATTCACAGCCCTAAAAGCCCACAACGGTCAGCGCAGTCGCAAATACGACTCCGTTAGTCGGAATCGGTCGCTTGGCGGACTTGGCCCCCTTTTGTAGAATTAGTGGCTTGCATTCCGGTGCGGAATTGCCCTGCCCATTCTCCCCTCCCGTGCGCGAAAAACGAATCTTATGTCGACTTCACTCTCCGGACCTCCCAAACCAAAGACCACCTTCAAACGAGTGGCCATCCTGTTTGCGGGTGGACCGGCGCCAGCAGCGAATGCCGTGATCTCTACGGCGGCTAGCGCTTTCATACGCGCTGGGGTCGAAGTGATCGGCATGAAGCACGGCTATTCTAGCTTGGCCAGCTATTCCCCCGACAAGCCGCTGCAACAGAACAAGGACTACCTGGTTCTAGATCACATGGCCTTGAAGCGCTCGCGCAGCGCTCAGGGAATTATGATCGGCACGGCCCGCACGAACCCTGGCAAATACGTGTCGCACCATTCGCACTTGGATGACGCAGAACTTAGCGCGCCTCTCAAGAATGTTTATGAGGGGCTGCGGTCGTTGGGAGTGGAAGCCCTGGTTTCGATCGGCGGCGACGACACATTGAAGACCGCTAACAAGTTCCGCTTGTATCAAGATCGCCTGCCAGCCGGTAGCAAACGAATTCCGGTGGTTCACTTGCCGAAGACGATCGATAACGATTACGCCGGCATCGATTTCACGTTCGGCTATTTTACTGCCGTCGAAACGCTCGCTGCCGAGATTCGGAACCTACTCTACGACGCAGAAGCGAGCCGCGCTTACTTCCTGTGCGAAACGATGGGGCGTAGCGCAGGGTGGCTCGCTTATGGGGCAGCTATTGCCGGCGAAGCAAGCCTGGTCATTAGCGTGGAAGACATCATCGGCAGTTATCGCCTGCAAGAATCGTATACTAATCCCAAGACGAATGAGCAGGAAATTCGCGACGTGATGGATGTCGATCGCGTGGTGAGCCGGATTGTGAAAACGATGATGGCCCGCGATACCGAAGGCAAAGAATTCGGCGTGATCGTGATGGCGGAAGGACTCGCGGAACTTCTACCGATGAAGTATCTGGAAGGAATTCCTCGCGACGAGCATGGTCATATTTCCATCTCGCATGTGAATCTCGGCCGGATGTTCGCCCGGCTGGTTTCGGAAGCGTACAAGAAAGAAAGCAACAAGTCGCGGAAGGTTACCGGCCTGCAACTGGGATACGAAAGCCGCTGTGCTAAGCCGCATGCGTTCGACGTGATGCTCGGCAGCCAACTGGGGGTTGGTGCGTATCGCGCACTTGCCGAAGAAGGCTTGGACGGCGTGATGGTTTCGGTCATCGGGCAGTTGCAATTGCATTACGTGCCGTTCGAGAAACTGATCGACCCGAACACGCTCGTCACCGTCGTACGTTACATCACCACGGGAAGCGATTTCCATCGGCTGGCCCGATTTTTGGAAACGCATATCAACGAGTAAGGCAAACGGCTTTGCTCGGCCTATCGGCTTCGTGCGGAGATTTGCGGAATCACTTGGTTGGAAGTCGCAACATGAGCCCGCACCACGCACTTTTGCAAAAACTCGAAAGCCTGCAGCGGGCCGGCGTGCAGACGTTGCCCAAGCGCGCGGCGTTTGAGTTGCCTGCGGTGGAAGAAGTTTACGTGGCACCAGCTGAACCGGCGCACGAATATCAGCCACCCGTGCGACCGATTGTTCCTGTTGCAGAACCAGCGGTAACTAGCCCGGTCCGGTCGAATTTTAGCCCTGCCGCGACAACAGTCGCCGCACTTCCGGGCAGTTCTGCGAACAGCTTGATTCAAGTTCCTTTCCCCGCTGATCTGCCGGACGATCTGGCCGCGCGGGAAAACTTGCTGACAGATCTGCGAACCAAAGTCGCCGCCTGTCGCTTGTGCAACGAACTCGCGTGTACGCGAAAACAAACGGTCTTCGGCGTCGGCACCGCTCGGCCAAGAGTCGTCTTCTTCGGTGAAGCGCCTGGCGCGGATGAAGATCGCATGGGGGAACCGTTCGTCGGCGCGGCGGGGCAGTTGCTGACGAAGATCATCAAGGCCTGCACTTGGGAAAGATCGGACGTTTACATCATGAACGTCCTCAAATGCCGCCCGCCAGGCAATCGCAATCCCGATCCGGCCGAGACCGCCAACTGCCGCCCTTTCTTCGAACGGCAACTCGAAATTCTCAGGCCGGAATACATCGTCTGCGTCGGCGCGGTTCCCGCGCAGGCCTTGCTCGAAACGACCCTTTCCGTCGGCAAGCTGCGCGGCAAGTTTTATCCATACCGCGGGGCGAAAGTGGTGGTGACGTATCACCCGTCGTACCTGCTGCGGAATCCCGATGCCAAACGCTTCGTCTGGGAAGACATGCAGATGTTGCTGCGGGAAATGGGGATTGAGCTGCCGGGGAAGAATTAGGCGCCTGGGTTCAAACCGCTGGTCCTCACGAACTTTGCAGAAGAATCGGTGTCGTTACACGCTCTTCGACCGTTTCCCAAGTTCCCCTCGCGCTTGCTTCGGGTTAGTGTTAAAGGTTCCTCAACAACCTGCATCATGTCCAAAGACAAAAAACCCGCTGCCAAAGGCAAATCTGCCGAACCCGCGATTCGGATGGTCTGCGACAATCGCAAAGCGCGGCACGAATACGAGATTCTGGATTCGCTCGAATGCGGCATTGTGCTGCAAGGGAGTGAAGTGAAAAGCCTGCGTGAAGGCAAAATCTCGCTCGAAGAAGCGTACGCCCGTGTCACCAAAAGTGAAGTTTGGCTCATCAACGCCGATATTGCCGAATATCGCCAGGCCACCCTTTGGAACCACGTTCCCAAGCGGCCACGCAAATTACTGCTCCACCGCACCGAAATTCGTAAATTCGCTGCCCAGGCGCACGAAAAAGGGCTGACCCTGGTTCCGCTGCAGGTGTACTTCAGTCAGCGTGGACAAGCTAAACTGATGCTAGGCCTATGTCGGGGCAAGAAAATTCACGACAAACGAGAAACGCTGAAGAAAGCGGACGCCCAGCGAGACATCGCCCGTGCGCTCCGGAGAAACCAATGACGACCGCTAAGAACGTACTCGGGAACCCGCTGGAAACCTGCTGCATGTCGCCGCGGACCGGTTTTTACCGCACCGGCAAATGCGAGACGGGAGCCAGCGATCAAGGCTTGCATCTCGTCTGCGCGGTAATGACTACCGAGTTTCTAGAGTTCAGTCGACTTCGCGGCAACGACCTGATTACCCCGATGCCGGAGTTTCAATTCCCGGGGCTCCAGGCCGGCGATCAGTGGTGCCTGTGCATTCAGCGGTGGAAAGAAGCGCTCGAGGCCGGCGTTGCGCCCCCCGTGAAGTTGGCTGCTACCCATATTTCTTCCGTGGAATTCGTCTCGCTCGAGGAATTGCAGCAGCACGCGGTCGATGCGGAGGTTTGATTCTCCTGCCGCCCGCTTTCGACTAACTTTTTCGGTGACGCCGCGCTATAATCCAGTAGCGTTCCCGGTCGAATACTCTCCCCAGCGGCGGGCCGGCCAGAATTTGGCCCCCTACCTTTCCTGTCGCGCAGAAAAACGTGCTCCATGCCGTCGAATTCAGGGATCTTTCGTTTTTGTTGCTCGCTGCAGGTTTTCGCTGCGGTGCTGCTAGCGGTTGGCTGCGGCGAACCCGATATTCGGACCTACACGGTCCCGCGCATCGTTTCGAACGTGAAACCAGTCGCTCCTGTCGGGCCGATGATGCAGACCGGCACACCGGGCGCAGCACAACGAATGCTGGGCGGGATCTTGCTCACCGGCAAGCAAGCCTGGTTCTTCAAAGTGACTGCCGATCCGGAGTTACTGGAGAAGCAGGAGCCGGAACTTAAAAAATGGATCGAATCGGTTCGTCTTGACGGCGAAGGAAATCCCACCTGGAAACTTCCAACTGATTGGAGAGCGCTCGAAGGGAATGCCTTCCGCTTTGCCACGATTCGCATGGGAAGTACCGAACAAGCACCCGAACTCTCAGTCTCGCAGTTGCCTCAAGGAGATGACGTTGACAACTACTTGCTCGCCAATCTCAATCGCTGGCGGGGCCAATTGCAACTGCCCCCGTGGACCGTTGAAGAGATGCGGCGCGACATGCAGCAACTAACGGCCGGCGAGCAGAAGGTTTATTACGTCTCGTTAGAGGGAACTTCTGGCGGCGGTGGAATGACTCCGCCGTTTGCAGGTGGGGGAGCCGCTCCGCCCCGCGGAACACCGCCAGTAGGTCCGGCCGTTGCACCCAATCCGGCCGATACGATTCCCGAAGAGTCCGGTTTGTCGTTTGATAAGCCAGAAGCCTGGGAGCAGGTGCAGCCAGCTAGTTCGTTCACGATGCTGGCGTTTCGTGCCGCGGAAGGTGAAACAAAATTAGATGTTACCGTTTCGCAACTCGGCGGTGATGCCGGCGGGATGTTGCCCAACGTCAATCGCTGGCGCGGGCAATTGCAACTTCCGCCGATAGATGAAGCCCAGCTTGCCACCGATTTGAAAGATATTCCCAGCGAACTTGGTAAAGCGAAATGGGTCGAGATCGTCGACAAGAGCGAGCCGCACCGCGCGATCTTTGCCGCGATTATTTCGGGCCCGGAAGCAACCTGGTTTGTGAAGGCTCAAGGGAACGCGGCTCTCGCTGATAAGCAACGACAAGCCGTTCTTGATTTTGTGAATTCCTTGAAACCCGGCAAATAAACATATGCCGCCGGGACTTTTTGATCGATCGCCAACTCTCAAACACCTATATGTCCGCTCCCGCCACAACCAACGATTCATTTGCCGCACCTGTGACGAAAGGTCGCGTTAATGCAGAGGACAGCGAGTTCGCTTTGCTCGGCGTTTTGCAGCCCCTGGCGTCACTGAAGCTGACCGTCGTCTTGATGGCTTTGGCCATTGTTGTGATCTTCATCGGCACGCTGGCGCAGACCACGGCCGACATTTGGGAAGTGATGCGTGATTACTTCCGCGCCTGGATCATGTGGGTGCCGCTCGAAATTTTCTTCCCGCGCGCGTTTTTCCCGCGGGCCGAGAACTATTTCAGTCCCAGCTTGAAATTCCCTTTTCCCGGCGGTGCCACAGTTGGCATCCTAATGGCATTGAACTTGTTCGCAGCCCACCTCGTGCGGTTCAAAACGCTCGGCAAAGGACAGGCGGCGTTGATCGGCTGGGGAATCATGGGAGTCGGCGGTTTGCTCACTTTGCTCGTTGTCTTGGCCGGCAATCTGACGAGCCTGCAGGATACGCCGCTGATTGGCTGGGGATGGATGTGGGCCGGCATGCTGATTTTGCTGGCGATCACTTGTGCGGCCTCGTGGTGCGGTGCCGCATATGTGTTGATGAGCGGCACGCAGAATGATGTTCGACTTGCAACTGCCTTGGGACTATCCGGCCTGGCCGTGGTCACCAGTGCGTTACTCGGCTACGCGGTGATGTACCCCGAGCAAGCTCGCCTGGCAGAATCATCGCTCCGCATTTTGTGGCAGCAAACACAGGGCTTGATTGCCGGCGCGGTCGTCCTTGGTGGAGCGTGGTTCGTTTTTCGTCAACGGGCAGGAGTGGTTGTCCTGCATGCCGGAATCGCGCTATTGATGCTCGAACAAGTCCTGGTCGCCTGGCTGGCAGTGGAGTCGCAAATTACGCTCGTCGAAGGGGAGTCGGCGAACTTTTCGCGCGACGTTCGCAGCACCGAACTTGCATTTATTGATTCCTCCGATCCGAAAGACGATCAGGTTACCGTCGTCAGCCAGAATGCGCTGCTTCACAGTGTACGGAATAACTCCGTCCTGAAGGACGATCAACTCCCCGCCTATGTGCGCGTCTTGAAGTACTACAACAATTCGTCGATGCGGCGCTCGACCGAGAAAGACACGAACCTCGCCACGGCAGGGAGTGGCCTCTCTTGGATCGCGGAGGAAGCCAAGGCTTCCACCGGAGTCGACAATGAGAGTGGCGTCGACATGGGAGCAGCTTATGTAACGCTGACCGACAAGCAGACCGACAAAGACCTTGGCACTTTTCTTGTCTCGGTGGTTGGGACGGAAGTGGGCGAACCTGAAACCGTCGAGATCGATGGCAAAAAGTATGCGCTCGCTTTGCGCTTCAAACACTTGAATAAGCCCTACACCGTAACTTTGACCGATGTACGCAAGGACGATTACCCCGGCACCGATACGCCGATGAACTATTCGTCGGATGTGGTGCTGGAAGACACCGCCCGCAACATTAAACTGACGCCCCACATTTGGATGAACAATCCACTGCGTTATGGCGGCGAGACGTTCTACCAAAGTGGTTTTGCCAAGACGCCCCAGGGGGAACGAACCACGTTGCAGGTCGTTTCGAACACCGG
The DNA here is from genome assembly GCA_041739545.1 of Pirellulaceae bacterium. GTDB lineage: Bacteria > Planctomycetota > Planctomycetia > Pirellulales > Pirellulaceae > JBGSNR01. Next base: position 166,419 of record JBGSNR010000048.1, read on the forward strand.
CTGGATGATTCCTTACGTGGCGTTGTCCTATGTCGGAATCGGCATGTTGTTTCACTTCGCACTCGTTGCCGTTCGCTTCCTGGATCGGCAGTCACGCGAGCGCGTGTTGGCAGAGAAGCATGCGACGCGGAAGGGGGATCGTGCTGCAACACGTAATCCGTTTGCGGAGCGTGTGGAGTTGCCGCCGCCAAGTTCTGATCGCAAGGGCAAAAAGGGGAAGGATGCGCCGGCTTCACCCGTGCCAACGCAACGCTCCTATACTTGGCTCAATTTCGTCGGCCCCGTCGTCGTGGCGTTGTTGTTTCTGGCGTTTATTGGTCGTATCGCGCGTGAACCCAAACCTGTCGGCGGCGAGTTCGACTACGCCTCCTTCGGCCGACTGCCGATCGTGCACGAGGGACGCGTCAAGCCGATCGACACCTTTGCCCGCAACGAACTGCGGATCATCTCGAACGAAGAGTCGTTTAAGGAATTCGCGGACGAGGCCGCATTCCGCGAAGGAAAGTACAAACGACAGCCTGCGGTGAAATGGCTGTTGGATGTGATATCCGGCAACGACAAATCGTTCGATCACCGCGTTTTCCGCATTGAAAACCAGGAAGTTCTGTCGTTCTTCAATGTACCGCTCCGCCCTGGCTTCTTCCGCTATTCGGCCAATGAATTGCAGGCCAAGATTCGTGAGTTCGATCAGCAGCTGGCGAACTCGCGTAACCGTCCGCCTGAAACTTTGACGGTTTACGAGAAGAAAATGGTCGAACTCAACAACCGCTTGAAGGCGTACATCACGGTGACGGCCGCGTTCGATCCACCACGCTTGCCGCCGTTTCCGACCGAAGCCGAGATGAAGAACGATCCGCAAGGAGCGCAGCAGCGCTGGCTAGGTGAATTACGGCAGACGTTCGAAATGACGAACGACCGCATCACGCAAATGAAGTTGCCCCTCGTCATTCCCTTGGAAGGCAAGGGAGCTGAGGCAACTGCCAAAGAAGGCTGGCAAGCGTACCCCACGGCCTACATGATGGCGCTCGTGCAGAAGCAATTGATCAACGAGGATCCTGACCAAGGGGTCGTGCTGTTCAACGAGATTCTGGACGCCTACGCGAAGAATGATCCCCGGCTCTTCAATCAGAAGGTGGCCGAGTATCAAGGGACGATCGTGAACAAGCGACAGCCCACCATGTATAGCGCCAGCAAGGTCGGCTTAGAATCCTACTTCAATCAGACGTCCCCCTTCTTCTGGTGCATCTGGATTTACATCGTGGCCCTGATTCTTTCCTCTGCCGGTTTGCTGACCAGCATCCTGGGGGACAAGTCCGTTCGCTGGAGTGCGACGACGCTAATTGTGCTCGCATTCGCTCTGCACACCGCTGCGATTCTGGGCCGACTCTATATCTCAGGCCGCCCTCCGGTAACTAATCTCTATTCGTCGGCAGTCTTTATCGGGTGGGGATGCGTGCTGCTCGGGTTGGGAATCGAATTTGTGTTCCGGCTGGGGGTGGGGAATATCGTTTCGGCAATTGCCGGATTTGTAACCCTCTGGATCGCCTACTGGCTGGCAGTCGACGGCGATACGTTCACGGTCCTGCAGGCGGTTCTCGATACGCAGTTCTGGCTGGCAACGCATGTCACCTCGATCACCATCGGTTACTCGGCAACATTCTTGGCGGGACTCTTGGGCATTTGCTTGCTCGTAGCGGCTGCCGTCATGGGGCGAAGCCGAGAAGGGGAAGAGATTGTCCGTTTGCTCGGCAAAATGGTTTACGGCGTGGTTTGTTTCGCTCTCTTCTTCAGCTTCGTCGGAACCGTCCTGGGCGGCTTGTGGGCCGATGATTCTTGGGGGCGATTCTGGGGTTGGGACCCGAAGGAAAACGGCGCGTTAATGATCGTGCTGTGGAATGCATTGGTGCTGCATGCCCGCTGGGACAAGATCGTCGGCGACCGCGGCCTGGCGATTTTGGCAATCGGCGGGAACATCGTGACGGCCTGGTCGTGGTTCGGCGTGAACGAACTGGGGGCTGGATTGCACAGCTATGGCTTTACCGAAGGGCGAGCGTTTTGGCTGGGAATCGTGGTTCTTATTCACCTGGCAATAATCGCGGCCGGCACAGTGCTTGCCATTGTGCAACGCAAGCCAACCGGTAAGGGGACGTTGTCCCCAACCTAGCGCATTTTCTGGCAAAAATCTTGGATGGCATCCGGCGCGGCGATGAAATAGACTTAACGCAGGCCGGTTAGCTCCGGCAGCCGATAGCCAGGAGCCTGCTTCCCATGTTTGCCGCGTATTTTGTTCAACAACGTGTGAGATCGATTCCTACGATTCGCTGCCGGGCATTCACGCTGGTGGAGTTGCTGGTAGTGATCGCCATCATCGGCATCCTGGTCGCTTTGCTTCTTCCTGCAGTTCAGCAGGCACGAGAATCCGCCCGCCGCATTCAGTGCTCGAACAATCTAAAGCAACTTGGCCTGGGATTGCACAACTACCACGACACGCACAAACGATTCCCCTGCAACATCAATCGCCTGCCCGACAATGCTCTGGACGGCGGTGCCACCCAGAATCGCAGTTGGGCATCGCATCTGGTGTTGCTGCTGCCGTTTCTGGAACAGGCACCTACTTATGATTCGATCGATTTCAGCGCCGGCCTACGTCCATTTCAGCAGGTCGTAGGTAACAAGCCGCTGGAGCAACTCATGGTGGCTGCCTACATTTGCCCCAGCGAGCATCAAAATCGTTTCATCAACAATCGGGCCATGACCAACTATGCCGGCTGCATCGGTTCACAGATCATGCAATCGGGATCGGGTTGCAATTTGGCTTCGCTGGCAGGAACCGGAGGGGCTCAGTTCGACGACAACGACGATGGCGAAGATTGGTTCAGCTACACCTCCAAAGGAACCCCTTGCAATGGTGCCGGCCCAGGGAATATTCGTTCGGACTGTCCCTATCCGGATCGCATCAGCGGCGTGTTTGCCCGCAGCACCTGGTCGGCTAAATTCCATGACGTTTTAGATGGCACGAGCAACACCATCGCCATGGGAGAAGTTCGCGGCTGGTGCTCGGGACATCTCTATCGTCTCGGATGGGCGAATGCCGAAGGGTTGTGGTTTGCTACCACCGCTCCGATTAACGCCCCCACTTGTCCTGGCGAGCGCGGCGTCCCCCCAACGCCAGGAGTCGGCAATCCTACGGGTTGCGGCAGCACCGAGAATGCCTGGAATGCCAACATGGGGTTCAAGTCGCGGCACACTGGCGGAGCGCAGTTCGTTTTCTGTGATGGCTCCGTCCATTTCCTGCAGCAGAACATCGACCATACGACCTATCAAATGCTCGGCGATCGGCGGGATGGGATGACCATTCCGAACTACTAATGACTGCACGAATGGGTTGCATCCTGCTAATCGTTGCCACACTGGGATGCAGCACCGGCGATCATCCTCCGGTCTACTCGGCGAAGGGAACGATCACTTTCCAGGGAAAGGCGGTCGACGGTGCCGAGGTGATTTTTCTGCCGCTCAGCGAATCCGCAGAGGAATCATCATCAGGTCGAGCAACAACCGACTCCTCTGGAAATTACTCATTGAAGACATTTTTTTCTGCCGACGTAGACGTCACCGGCGCACGCCCCGGCAACTATCGGGTGACGGTTACCAAAATTGAAGCGCCGACCGGCATCGTGGATCCCTTCCAGCCGGAGTCGAAACTTAAGCATCTTTTGCCCGAGAAATACTCCTCTGCCGTCACGACTCCGCTACGGGCTGAAGTCCAGGCTCAGAGCAATCGATTCGACTTTGAACTGCAGGACTAAAGGTGAGCGAAACAAAGTCGCCGAACAACGCCGGGCGGCGCGGAACCCGGCGACTTCTGATTGCGGCTTCGTTACTTTCGGTTTTGGTCATCCTGGTTCTCCTTTGCTCGGGAGTCTTTGAACAGGCAGGTCCGTCGCGGGCGAGGCGTGATCTGCCGCTAGAAGTTCCCGCGGAAGATGCATCAACGCCGGCCGTGCCTGATGAGCATGTGTCGCCATTTTTGAATACTCGACCTCACGTCGCCTATATCGACGATTCGCGCTGCGATGCCTGCCATGCGGAGATTGCACAGCGTTATCGTCAGCATCCCATGGGGCAATCGATGACGGTCCTCACGGCAGACGCGATTGAGGCAGAAGCAAACCGCGCTCCCGCGACTCCGGAACCACTGCGATTGGGAGATTTTGATTATGAAGTTCGCTACGAAAATGGCGTTGCGCGGCATATCGAACATTATTTGGATCGCGACCGAGACGCGGCACTGACGATCACCAAGCCGATCACGTATGCCGTCGGTGCCGGGTCCCGAGGCAGATCTTACATCGTCCAAGAGGGGGACCAGCTATGGATGTCGCCGCTGACCTACTACCCGGCCCACCAGCGTTGGGCTCTTTCCCCCGGCTATGAGCGAAATCATTCCCATTTTTATCGGCCAGTGATTGGCGCTTGCTTGTTTTGTCACTCTGGCAAGGCAAACTGGAACGCCGACACGCGCAACACTTATCGCGAGCCAGCCTTGCCGCAACCGTCGATTGGCTGTCAACGATGCCATGGCCCGGGAGCGATGCATGTGGCGATTCATGAAAATCCACAGGATTCAAGTACGACAGAATTGAAAGAACCGTTTGATAAGTCGATCGTGAACCCAGCCCATCTTTCTGATGAACGGACGTTGGATGTCTGCACGCAGTGCCATCTCAGTGGATCGGCGCGTGTGATCGCGCGCGAAAAACAATGGGATGACTTCCGCCCCGGCCTGCCGTTGAGTGATTTCATCGCGATTTATGTCGAGAAAGAATCAACCGGTCATCACTTCGTGGGGCACGTCGAACAAATGCAGGAGAGTCGCTGCTACGTGGCGACGAGCGGGAAACTGCGCTGCACGTCCTGCCACGATCCGCACGGAGTGCCGAATGAAGAAGAAAAAATCCTGTTCTATCAGCAGAAATGCTTGAACTGTCACGGCACGGGGCAAACCGGGTGCAGCGAAACTCAGTCGGCTCGCGATGCCCAACAAGATGCTTGTGCGAACTGCCACATGCCGGCACTCGCCACTGAGATCACGCACGCGGCGGTCACCGATCATCGAGTGCTGAAGCGGCCAGAGACGGAAACAAGTGAAATGAGTCGACGAGGTCCTGCCGCCAGCGGTGCCAGGCGACTAGTTCCTTTTGATCGGGCCGCGCTCACTCGTCCGGGCTATCCTATTCAGCGCAATTTGGGACTAGCGTTATTGATGGCGAGTGAGAACGATTCGACCGTCGATCTAACGCGCGATACGACCACCGCGGCTGCCTTGCTTGAACAAGCCGTTCAGCAAATGCCTGCGGATTTTGCTGCTCGCGAGGGTCTGGCTACTGCTTACGAGCGGCTGAATCGCTGGGCAGACGCGTTAGCTCAGTTTCAAATTGTCTTGGAAACGCATCCTGAGCGAGAGTTCTCGCTCAGCGGTAGTTCGCGGCAGTTGATGCAACTCAACCGCTATGCCGAAGCAGCCCTCTATTGGCAAAAGGTCAGCGAACTCAATCCGGGTCTCCCCGTTTATCAGGCGGAATGGGGACTGGCCCTGGCGAAGCTCCAGCGCTGGGAAGAATGTGAGCCCCTGTGCCGCGAGGCGGTAGCGCGTTTTCCTGATAGCTTCGCTTGCAGGCAGTTGTGGGTTGAAAGTCTTCTCGCGCTCGACAGAAAAGCCGAAGCGGAAGCAATGTTCAGCGAACTATTACGTCTGCAGCCCCAGTCCAGCAAGCCACTCCAGCGTTGGTTCGACGAACACCCCTTGCGGAAGTAAAGTCAACAATTGAATTCTCGACGAATCACCAGTCTCAAGCTACGCCGACTTTGTGGAATTCGATCCGGTTCCCATCTCCGTCGTAAAAAGTACCGCTTCGAGATTCGCGGCCGCATCGTCGAACAAGGCTCGCAGTTCAACCAAGGTGCGCCACACCTCGATGAACTCTTTGTTGCGGGCCGTTTCGGGAAGTCCGCTACGCAGGGCATCGAACTTCGCGCGGAAGTCAGCCTGCTTAAGATCTCCCAGAGCTTCGGCGATGAACAGCGTCATATCTGGGCGCACCAGAACGGCCGTGTAGTCGTCGCCTCGATGCAACGCCTTGCCTCCCAGCACGACATGATTCAGCGGAAATTCTCCGCCCGCCGGATCGAGTTCGCCATCGGTCAGGCAGCAATGAATCGTGGCCCAGTGGGGTCCCGATTCCACGAGCCGGCCGGAACTGCGAATCTCCTTAGAGTTCGTTAGCTCCTCGACAAACTGCCGTAGCGATTCGTCGTCCTTTATTCCGAACAGTCGCTTGGCATGTTCCCGCCCTAATGCCACGTGAAACCCAGAACCAGTCACGATCTCAGCCTTGTTAAAAAAGTCTTGACGGTTGCTTGCTTCGGCCACGCACCGCAGCAATCCACCATCAACGCCATAAATCGCCGTCCGCGAAAGGATGATTTGGAATCAGGTTTTTCGGCTTGGGGAGAGCTTTCAGGATTTGGGCGGCCAGCCGAAGGTCGTCCTGAGTTGTAATTTTAATGTTCAGGGACGAGCAAGGCACTACCGTTACCGGATGTCCCAATTGCTCAATGAGTTGTGCATCGTCCGTGGCCGCCAGTTGTTGTTCGTAGGCGGCAGCGAGCCAATCGCGGCGGAAGACCTGCGGCGTCTGTGCTTCCCAAAGTCGATCACGAGGAACGGTCCCCTCGATAATGTTCTGGGCGTTGACCCGCTTCAAAGTTCCCGTGACCGGAGCGGCCAGGATTGCTGCACCCGTTTTCTCAGCGGCGGAAAAAACGCTTTCGATCCATTGTTCCGCCAGACACGGACGAGCGGCATCGTGGACGGCAACAAAATCTATATCTGATCGGATTGTTGCTAAGGCTGCCGCCACCGAATCCCGCCGTTCGGTACCACCGGTGACAACATCGATCCCCAGAATGGTAACGTTCGGTCCAAACTTGCCGTAGAAGTCTTCGCGATCATCGGGAGAAATCACGATCACCACTTGGGCCACATCCTTGCGATTCAAAAACTTCTCGGCCGAGTGTAGCCAAACAGCCTTGCCATCGAGTACCACAAATGGCTTTTTATAAAAGTCATCACGAAAGCGCGAGCTTTTACCAGCAGCGGCGAGAATGACAGCAAACTGAGACACGAAGTTTCCTCACGCGAAAGTAACCCTCATCATTTTTTATTCGGCGTTTTCCTGAGTCAAGATGGAATAGGATCGTCACAGTTTGGGTAATTTCCCTAGACTGGGCCAGACAATCCATCCTGAAGCGATTCGCGATCACTCAGATGTTGGCGATTTGGCACTAGCAGCCAGCCGTTTGCCAGCACCGTGGGTCATTTTTCCGGCTATGAATGGGCGAATCGCCGTTGACCGCCACGGCGATTCATCGGGAGAATACCGCCCCAATGCAACCCGCCCGCCAAGGAAGGCCAGTCATGCGGACTACGATTGTTGTCCCCTGCTACAACGAAGCCGACCGGCTGGACGCCAGAAGTTTCACCCGCTTTGCTCGCACCGCTGGCGATATCCGGCTGCTCTTCGTCAATGACGGCAGCCGCGATCGCACGGCCAATGTCTTGCGGGAACTGGTTGCCCAATTCCCTGAACAGCTTGGATTGCTGAATCTGGTTCAAAATCAAGGCAAGGCCGAAGCAGTCCGCCAAGGAGTTTGTAGCGCAATCCTTGAAGGTTGCGGCGCCGTCGGTTACTGGGATGCAGACCTGGCCACACCGCTTACAGATATTTTCAATTTTCGTGACGTACTGCTCCGCCGTCCGGAAGTGCAACTCGTCGTAGGAAGCCGAATGCCGCTGCTAGGACACGACATTCGCCGACATCCCCTGCGACGGTTACTCGGACGCACGTTCGCTACCGTTGCCTCGTTCGCGCTGGGGCTGCCGATCTACGACACGCAATGTGGTGCCAAGCTGTTTCGAGTGACTCCTTCGACGGCAGAGCTATTTTCGCGTCCGTTCGGCAGTCGCTGGATTTTCGATGTCGAGCTCCTCGCGCGGTGGATCAACCGCAGCGCTAGTTGTTCCGTCGTCAGACCTCAGATTTTTGAACTGCCTCTTGAACGCTGGGAAGATGTCCCAGGCTCGAAACTCAAGCCGCGTCATTTTGTGCAAGCGCTGCATGAAATGATGGCCATTTACTGGCACTATCGAGGTCCGCTGGCGAAACGCTGGGAGCCTTTGCCTTTTGTACTTTCCATCGACGAGCCTTCGCATGCCCAACCTGTCCGCCGCGCTGCCTGACCATCAACGGCGTTCCGATATCGATTGGTCCTCCTTGGGAATCGTGGCCCTCGTCGCGACGCTCGTCATGGCCCTTGGTTTGGGCTCGACGCGCCTGTGGGACGAGGACGAAGGCTACTTCGCCAGTGCTGCGGCGGAAATGTTCGCCCGCGGCGATGTGATCGTGCCGACTTTTAATCATGAGCTATTTGGTCATAAGCCCCCGATGATGTACTGGGGGATGATGGCTGGCTATCAGATTTTCGGCGTGAATGAGATTGGTGCCCGCGCAGGGTCCGCGCTGTTTGGGATCGCGACGGCCTTGTTGACGTGCATGCTCGGCACACGAATGTTCAACTCGCGAGTTGGCTATTTCGCTGGTATCGTGATGGGGTCTTCGCTGATGTTCTCCGTGGTGGCACGGGCCGCCACGCCTGATGCACATCTCACCTTCTTTGCGGTCGCTGCAGTCTACTGCTTCGTCCGCAATGATGGCCTGCTGCCGCGAGTCTGGTCGGAGAAACAGCGGACCGCGGTCCATGGCAACTGGCTTGGTTGGGCCTGCGCCTATGCTGCGATGGCGCTAGGAGCATTGACCAAGGGGCCCATCGGCTTGCTATTTCCAATGGCAGTCATCGGCTTGTATTTGCTGATGACGACACCGTTAAAGCCGGGAACGGCGACCTATCTGTCCGCTGCGTGGCAAAAATTCGGCCCAATCAACTTCTTGAGAACAGTCTGGCAGATGCGACCGATCACGGCACTCGTTGTCACTTTGGTCGTTGCCGGGCCATGGTACTTTCTAGTCGATTTGCAAACCGGCGGAAAGTTTCTGGCTGAGTTCTTTGGCGTGCATCACCTGCAACGTTTTTCGTCGGCGATGGACAACCACAGCGGACCGATCTTCTATTACGTTGTGGCCTGCCTGATAGGACTCTTCCCGTGGTCAATTTTCGCGATGCCAGCAGCAATCGAATGGATCAAGAGCCTGCGTAGCAAAGTCAACGACCCTCACTACACGAGCTTGCTGTTCGTCTCTAGTTGGGTAGGAGTCTACCTGGTTATTTTCTCACTGGCGCGAACTAAGCTGCCGAACTATGTGCTGCCCGCCTATCCAGCCCTGGCTTTGATGGTTGGCTTTTATGTCGATGCCTGGCTTCACGCACCACAACAAGTCCATCGTGGCTGGTTGCGCGCCGCCCAGGTGACGTTCATCGTCGTGGGTATCTTGGCGACCGTGGGCCTCGCCCTTGCCGGCAAACCCATTGGGGGAGAACGTTCGCTGCTTGACCTCGCTCGCATTCCGACAGAATTACAGCAGCAGTCAATCTGGCTGGCCTTGATTGGGTTGCCAGTCATCGTCGGTGGCATTTTGGTCCTGATCCTCTCCGAGCGAATGCAAACAGGGCGTGCCTGCCAGGCATTCACCGCGACGAGCGTAGTCACCCTCATGCTGCTGTGGAATTTTGCTGCTCCGATTGTCGATCAATTTCAAGCACCACAGACCATCGCGACACAACTTCGTGGTTACGCAACCGAGCCAATCCGCGTGGCGACACTGCACTGCTTCAAGCCGTCAATGTGTTTCTATGCTCAGCAGAAGATTGATTGCTTCGACAATGAAGAAGCGACTGAATCAGCGCTGGCCGCGGTAAACAGCGATGAACGGACCTATCTCATCACGACCATCGGGCAGTACGAAAAACTGGCCCAGAGCTGGCCGCAGGATCTAGTCGTTGTTGAGCGTCGACCAGGATTTCCGTTGAAAGAAGACCTTGTGGTTCTGGCACGGCAGTCGACGGTAGAGCGTTTGCCAGTTGCTTTGCAGCCCAAAGAGCTGCGCCGCTAGAGCAATTCAAACCACTTGGAAGTGCTCACTTGGGTCGGTATGGCCCGCAGGCCTACAAGAAGGCGAATTCCTTTTGCTGATCGCGGGGCAACGCATCCGGATTAAGTTCCTTGTAGAGCATGCTCGCCTGGATGTCTCGGTTATGCTGGTACTTATCGCTGTTGTATTCCTTCACTTCGCCAAAGATTTGGTGATAGAAGATCTGGCAGATTGGCACACCAGGATAAATACGAATCGGCTGGACAGCGAACATCTCTAGCGTCCAATAGCCACAGAAGCCTACATCGCCAAAGCCAGCCGTGACATGAACGAAAAGACCTAGTCGGCCGATCGATGAACGTCCTTCGATCATCGGCACTAGATTATGGGTTTCAGTTCGTTCCACAGTCCGAGCCAGGTAAAGCTGCTGTGGATTCAGCACGAGACCATCCTGCGGAATAATGATGCGGCGAGTCCGTGGCGGCTCGCGCATATCGAGTACGACTTCCTCATAGGTGAGCAGTTCGTTGTGCAGGGTGAGGTTGTAGCTGTTGGGATTCAGTCGGCAGGGATCGAAGGGATCGATGTGAATGTTCGTCCCCAGTTGCTCGCGGATTTCGTCGCCCGACAGAATCATGAGGAACTCCTGCCACAAATGAGTTGCAAATCCATGCGGTTCGTCCGCTCTGGGCGGGACCAGCTACAAGCCCGAAGCTTCAGTATAGAGGAGTACGACGCATCAGTTGGCCACGCCAACCCGCGGACATAGTTCTGCGAGCGGACAATTGTCGCAAAGCGGCTTGCGGGCCTTGCAAATTCGTCGGCCGTGATGGATGAGGCGATGAGAAAAATTGATCCACTCCTGTTCGGGGAGTTGGCGCATCAGATCTTGTTCGATCTTGACGGGGTCAGTCCCCCGCGTCAACCCAAGGCGGGCGGAAAGGCGGGCCACATGCGTATCAACCACCACTCCGCTGGGAATGCCAAAAGCCGTTCCGAGGACCACATTAGCCGTTTTCCGCCCGACACCTGGCAAAGTGATCAAAGTGGCCAAATCCTGCGGCACTTCGCCCCCATGCTGCTTCCAGATTGCTTCCGCACATCCCCGAATGTTCTTCGCTTTGTTCCTGTAAAAGCCGGCACTTTGCACGATCTTTTCTAGCTCCTCAACGGGTGTTTGAGCCATTTTCTGCGGCGATGGACAACGGCGGAAAAGTTCTTTGGTCACGATGTTCACGCGCTCATCGGTGCACTGCGCAGAAAGAATCGTGGCGATGATCAGTTCGAATGCATTCCGATGATGCAGGGCGCATTCGGCATCCCCGTAAACGTCGGCCAGGATCGCCACGATGCGACCCGTATCCGTTCTGCGGGCGCCAACCCGGCTGGATTTCTGAGGCGAAGCAGGCAGTGACGACGACCTCTTCGCCTGCGATTTCGACGTATCATTCTGCGCCGATTTCACATTTCGAAGGTCTTTCGGAGTGGTCTTTGCCATAACGACTTCAAGGATGAGATTGTTTATTTCAGCAGTGGCGACCGCTAAAGATAGCCGTTATAGTACCAAAGTCCTGGGCCAATCTCTCTCTTCTTCGTGAGGTTTCTAATGCCTCGTCGCGCAGCCTTTACCCTGGTTGAATTACTGGTGGTGGTCGCCATCATCGGTGTGTTGGTTGCGTTATTGCTCCCTGCCGTACAAGCAGCCCGTGAATCGAGTCGCCGGATGCGTTGCCTGAATAATGAAAAGCAACTCGTACTGGGGATGCACAACCATCACGACACCAAAGGACGTTTTGCCCACGGCGTTTACAACCTCATAGATACGCCGGGCAGCACTCCCGCTCCGTACAACAATCGGCAAGACCGCCGCTGCTGGGCACATGACCTGTGGCCGTTCATCGAGCAAGAGCCGCTGTACGCGGCCTTCGACCAACATATGTCGACCGGTGCCTCAGCGCTGGGCTTCCCCTTGCTCCAGACGGTAATCCCAACACTCATGTGCATTAGCGATCCGATGGCGGGCAAGAAGGAAACTTTTTGGGGCGGGATCGGCACGCCGCATCAGGGTTTCAGCGGAAACTACGCCGCCTGTGCATCGAGCGGGTATTTCAATGACACCACCGCTGATAGCAGTCGCGATCGGGATGGCGTTTATTTTGCTGTTTCGAAAATTCGACTCGCGGACATCACGGATGGTTCCAGCAATACGGCAATCTTGTCCGAACTGATCCTCAGCCCAGATACTACCGGCCATGTGATCCACGGTCGCTATCACAATCCGACGCATGGCGGTGTATTCTTTAGCACGCGACTGCCACCTAACACCATGGTCCCCGATCAATTGAACTGGTGTCAGGGAACTCCGGTAAAGCGAGCTCCGTGCATCAATAAGTCGACTGAAATGTTTGTCACCGCGCGAAGCTGGCATACGAATGGGGCAAACGTGGCCTTGGCCGATGGCTCCGTGCGGTTCATCATCAGCAATGTCGATCCCATCGCCTTCAAGGCGCTCGGCAGTCGAAATGGTGGGGAAACGATAGCCTTGCCGTAACTTGCGAACCCATCTTGTTGATGCGATTGATCCAGCCACTCTTTCTGCAAGAAATCTGCAATGCCTTTACTTCGTTCGATGGATCCAGCCCTGATTCTGTTTAGCGTATGCGCAGCATTGGTCGGTTGTGGTCCTGCGACACCACAGGTCTACCATTTGAGCGGCAACGTAATGTTCGAGGGAGCACCAGTGGCGAACGGTACGATCACGTTTGTTTCCGAGGAACCTTCCGTCGTCGACGACTTCGCGCCGATTGACGCGCAGGGAAACTATCAAGCCCAGGTCAAAGCAGGAAAAAAGAAAATCGTCATCCACGCGACGCGCGAAGAAGGGGAGGTCGATCCGGTGATGGGAAGTCGCCCGCTCGTGGCCTACCTGCCCCCAGAATACAGCACTGCCGCCCTGACTAAGCTCACACTCGACGTCTCCGCCGACGGAACGCATGACTTTCATTTGGTCAAACCGTAGGTTCTGAAAAAATGTTCATTCTTATGAACGATTTTCCACATTAACCTCTGCCATGCCGATTTGCTGCTTCTTAAAGCCGAGAACTGGTGTGTGAGCCAAGGCAATCTGCCCTCTTCAGGTCGCGCTGGCCTGGGCTTGTAAAAAATTTGAAGTTCCGCTGGTGCGATGCTTACACATCTAGGGGGCTGGCAGCATCTCTTCCGGATTGACCATCGACGGCCGGACGATTATCGTTGATTTTCACCTGCTGCCCGGGCCGCTTGTAAGGAATCGCCGTGAAGTTTGCTGCCGTCGGACCGATCGCGGTCCATTTTCCCGAACGCCTGGAAACCAACCAGCAACTGCAGCAGGAGCATCCCGAGTGGGATATGGAGGCGATTGCCTCTAAAACGGGGATCTACCAGCGATACATCGCTGCCCCTGGGGAATGCGCATCTGACTTGGGGGTGAAGGCGGCGGAGAAGCTCTTTGCGGAAAACAACATCGATCCCCAATCGATCGATTTCCTGCTTCTGTGCACGCAGACCCCCGATTATCCACTTCCTACCACTGCCTGCTTGATGCAGGATCGGCTTGGTCTATCGACGAATGTTGGCGCCCTCGATTTCAACCTGGGATGCAGCGGATTCGTTTACGGCCTGTCACTGGCAGAAGGGTTGATCCGAAGTCGGGCAGCCAAGCGAGTCTTGTTTATCACTGCCGAGACTTATTCCAAATACATTCATCCGGACGACCGAAGTTTACGAACCATTTTTGGTGATGCGGCAGCAGCAACGTTGATCGATGCCGCCGATAAGCCGTCCCTTTCTGCGTTTCAATTCGGCACCGATGGAGCAGGGGCAGATACTTTGTGCGTCTCGAAGCGTGGAGTGCGCTCGCCGGAAGATGCAATCAAGCCTCGTCATCGCCAGCGCTGGCAAAGCGATCTCTACATGGATGGCCCAAGCCTGATCAATTTTACCGTCGGTGCAGTCCCGCAATTGGTGGACAACATTTTGGCGGTCGATGGTTTGAACCGAAGCGATGTAAATTTATATTTAATGCATCAGGCCACGCGTAAGATGCTCGAACTGCTGCGAGACGGATTGCACGTCGTTCCCGAGCGATTGCCGATCCGTTTGGAAAATTACGGTAATACCGTTTCCTCAACGCTGCCGATCCTGATTGACGAACTACGACGCACGGGAGAACTGAAGCCCAACCTGCGTAACCTGCTCGTAGGCTTTGGGGTCGGATGGTCGTGGGCAGGCTGCGTATGGCGCGACACCTATCCCAGATAATTTTGGCCATGCCACGTCCACGGGCTGTAGTTTGCTGCGTTGCCACTGCGGAAGAGAGGAGCCGGCTGCGTTTAATGCCGAACGATCGGACGACAAGCTGGATTGCACTAATCTCGATCGCTTCTTTGCTGTGGTAGGTCTTGTCAGACAATTTTGTGCCGATTGACATGATCCTCGAACCCGTGAAGACAATCATGGCGCAACAAGAGTCAATTGCACTGTCTGGTGAGTCGCAGATTGCCTTCCAAGCAACGGCTAAGATCGGCGGCAGTGAGGTCACAACTTGGCCAGCAAGTACTCCGCTGGGAAACATCGAAGATCCGCGAATTTTCGGCGCCGTTTTTGCCGACGGCAATCTGGTCCATCCCGAATTCAAGGCCGCTTGTATGAACAAGGCAGCTGAACAGCCTGCGGGAATGCTGGGCTTCGGCGGGAAAAAAGTTCGCGATCAAGACGTCTGGGATTTGCCGTCTGCCAAATTGTTGACGCGAAGAGCGCTGTTGTTTTATTGCCGCGTGCACAATCTCCCGGCGGCGCACACGACCGATTTCTGGGCGAACGTCATGGAGCCAGGTGATTACTCGTACCCGCACTGTCACTACGATTCGGTTTCAAGCCTGGTTTACTATCTTGATCTGGGGGGCGAGGATCCATCAGAGAAGATGGCTGGGCGGATTCATTTCAGCGACCCACGAATTCCGTATTGTTGTTCGACCGATCCAGATCGTCCAACTCGCGGCCTGCTTCCAAGCTTGCGCGAGGGACTGTATCTGCTCTTCCCCAGTGAATTCATCCATTTTGTCCATCCTCATCGAGGAAGCCGAGCGCGAATCACGCTTGCCTGGAACATCTCCTCGGGCCTGCCTCCCCAGGAAATAGGACCCATGGCGTCGGACGTGCCGCGAGGCATTTTTGAAGGGTGACTTAGGGAAGCCAATTAACGATGGCGGCTATTGTTTCTTGGTGGCGGCCATCGTTGTCATCACATGCACCGATTTCGAATCTGAACTATCGCCTGTCGCATGCATGATTTTCCGTCGCACTTCGGCAGGAGTAGCACGTAGCCAGCGAAGGATAACAAACCACAGAATCACGCTCACCAGAATCAGCACAGCCAAGGCCCGGGTCCCCTCCCACAACAGTCGCTGTCCCAATTCGCGAACGGGTTCCGTCACCAGGTTGTAGCGTTCTTGCATGACGATAATCAGGCCTGTATCACGTTCCTGACGCACGGTCGGATCGTCCTGCGGACGGCTGATCCGCAAGCGTCGCACACGTGCTGCGGAAGCCAACCACTCCCCCCTGTACTCGGCACCCAGCGGATCGCTGCCAACAGGATCCTGGTAAAGACCATCCGGCAGATTGCCCGAAGCATCCAGCGAGACCCGCAAGTCTTTAAAGCGCGTCGGCAAGCGTCCCTCGCGATCCAGAATTTTATTGAAGGCCGGATGCTGCAAAATCACCCCCGTATTCTCCCCAGTGCGGCCGTCGACGAGCACAGGAAAGATGTTGCCTCCTTCTTCGCTCCGCATGAACTGAAAATCGCCCAAATTGATTGTGAAGACCATCACATAACCAGCCTCGTGCATCCCGTCGGCTGGCGGAATCGGCGTGCTGATGGCGACTTTCCAGTTCTTGGAAGTGCTGCTTTGGAAGACGGCCGAGAGTTGCGTATGGTCGAGCGGTTGCAACTCGTCCGGCTTTGTGGAACGAGGCAAATCCGCCGGCCCACCGTGGAAATAGGAGCGAAACGTGAAGTTTCGCGCAACCGACTGTGATTGTAGGTCTTCGCTATCGTAGGCGGCCGCAACCATCGTGCCGTGCTTGTCGAGCACCAGTAAACTTGCGAACTTCGGTGCTTCGGGATTCGATTCGAGCACGGCGAGATAGGTTTGCAAACGGTCTTCCACATAGTGATTAAAATCGACGCGAGCGGGCTCGTGGGTATACTCGATAATCAGCCGCTCGCGCTCTTCTTTGGATAGGTTCCGTTGCGCGAGTCGCTCGCGGAGTTGATCTCCTTCTTGAACGGCAAGTTTGCCGTGTAGCTGTGCCCGATTCGCCTCGCGGCGAACAATTTCGAAATCGTCATTCAATTCGATAAGTACGGCTTGCGCAGTGACTTCAGCCGTCTTCCGATTGCGTTCGACCGCCTGCTTGCGGGCGATGGATTCTGCGTAAGAAAGGGAGTCCTTGTATCCGCGCCAGCCAAACAGGGCCATGATCGCCAGGAATAACAGCGGCGCCAAAATTCCGAGCAGCAACAACGGTCGGCGACGCCGCGTCTCTTCTCGGACCATCAGCGCATCCAGGACTTCTTGCACGTTCGCGAAGCGACGCTTCGGCTCGGCGGCCAGGCAGCGGGCAATGATTTCTGACAGCGCTCGATCAACACCACGAACGCGAGCATGGTCGGCAATGGGTGGGGCTTCGGTGATCAAGCGACGATAGCGTTCCAATCGTTCCGGAAGATCTTGCGCGGTTTCAAGCTGGCTGAGTGATCCTTCATGGCGGTGGGGTGGCTCTCCTACGAGCATGCAGTACAGAATGGCTCCCAGGCCGTAGACGTCCCATTGCACATCTGGCACCGCCTCCAAGCTTGCTTGCTCGGGAGCCATGTAGAACAAAGTCCCCAATGCCGGGCGTTGCTCGGTTGTGAGCCGGGACTGACCAAAATCAGCGAGCCGGGGACGATGATCCTGATCCAGCAGAATGTTGGCTGGCTTGAGATCGCAATGCAGGACCCCCTTGCCATGCGCGTGGGCCAAGCCGACGGCAATTTCCCGAAACATTTCCACAGCCTGGGGGACGGTCAAAGCCCCTTCGCGAAGCAGATCTTCCAACGAGCCATTCTCAACGTACTCCATGATGTAGTACGGAGGTTGCGCATCCCAACCCACCACGAGCAGCTGCACGACATAACGATCGGCCGAGAGAAAGACCAGTTTTTCCACTTCTCGAGAGAGCAGTTGCCAATCCACCCCGCGGTGGTGAGCGTAGAACTTGATCGCGACCTGGCGACCCGTATTGCGATCGACGCCAACCCAGACTTCACCATAGGCGCCTGTGCCGATCAGTCGTTGCACGTCGTAGCCAGGAACCTCGGTGGGAGGACGAGTTTGCTGCAGGCTCAGCTTTTTCGACCGCTGCTCGTCGGCGGGGGATTGTTGTTCGGTATGGTCGGGAGGCATGGCCAGCCTTGGAGTTAGTGTTTGCTCATTCTACCCGATGAGTAAAGGCTAGCACGAGCGCGGGCTACTGCCGTTCTAATGCGTCCCAAACCAAAGCACTTTCTCCGCCGACAACTGAAGCAAGTTAGTCCGGCGTACAAGTGTTTTTCTTCGCCTGTGCTGAATTATCGAAGTGGCGTTTGTCTTGACGGGGGGCAGTGTTGCTCCGATTGGTCTACAACGGGTCAGGACGGACTGCCCGAACAGAATCGGGAGCTTGCCCCGATAACTTCCTTGCTCCGGAGAATGCGGACGGATACATTGACCTCAGCGTCCCCCCTTCCTCCTTTTCCAGGATGCCCGCATGTCACTCTCCCGTCGACAATTCTCGCAAATTTCGCTTGGCTCGCTTCTAACTTATACCCTGCTCGAAACGATCTTCACGCAGGAACTCCTTTCGGCCGAGGGCAAAGCCGTCGCCCGCGCGTGGCTGAAGGATCTGGAAGAACTTGGGCACGATGTGCGAGGGCAGAAAATATCACAGACCGATTGGCAGAAGAAGGTCGAAGCATTGTATGCGACCGTCGACTTGTCAGAACTTCTTACGTTTATGAAGTTCGACGAGTTCGCCGCGGGAGTGAAATTCAAAAAGCAGGGAGAGCAAAGCCTCGTCCCTCCGTTTCCAGAAGTCGAAGGTTTGCCCAAGCGGTTCGTCTTTGGGCATCAGATTTTTGCCCTCGGCAAGGATCGCTCCGTCGTGCCGCACGGGCATAACAACATGGCCACGGCGTTTCTCATCCTCAAAGGTGATTTCCATGGCAAGCACTACGATCGCCTGGAAGACGAAGAGAAAACCATCATTATCAAGCCCACCATTGATCGGCAATTCACCAGTGGGGAATACTCGACCGTCTCCGACCACAAGGACAACATACACTGGTTCAAAGCCACCAGTGAGTCGGCTTTCATTTACAACATCCACGTCCTGAATGTCGATCCGGACTTTAAGGGTTCCGCCGGACGAGTCTATGTTGATCCGGAAGGAGAGGCTCTGAGTGATGGCCGGATTCGCGCGAAGAAAGTAAGCGCGATCGACGTGCTGCGGAAATATGGTTAACGGACCTGAAATTCCGCTCCTGCGCATGGCGGGAGTCAGTAAATCGTTCGGTGGAACTCAAGCCCTGCGCAATGTATCTTTTGCGGTGCAACCGGGCGAAGTGCATGCGCTGATCGGGGAGAATGGCGCGGGCAAGAGCACGTTGATGAAGATTCTCAGTGGAGCCATCGCCGCTGACTCCGGCACCATGGAACTGGCTGGCCAGACTTACGCGCCACGCGGTCCCCATGCCGCCCGCCAGGCAGGTGTCGCCATGATCTATCAAGAGCTCAATCTGGCTCCTGAATTGACGATCGAAGAGAACATCATGCTGGGACAAGAGCAGCACCGCTGGGGATGGATCGATCACCGAGTTCAACAAGCGCGACTGCAAGCCGCACTGTCAACGCTAGGCCACGGCGATCTGCCGTCGCGCACGCCCGTTCGGGAGCTTACGCCAGGAATGAAACAACTCGTCGAAATCGCGCGAGCCCTTGTCAGTCAGGCGCGGGTGATTGTCTTCGACGAGCCGACGAGCTCCCTCACTCAGCACGACGCCGAGCGCCTCTTCGTCGTCATCGATCGATTACGGAAGGAGGGGATCGCTGTCGTCTACATCAGTCATTTCCTGGAAGAGATTCGGCGCGTCTGCCAGAGCTTTACCGTGCTACGTGATGGGGCGACCGCGGGCAGCGGCACGGTAGCGAGCGTAACAGAACCGGATATTGTCGCCCTGATGGTGGGCCGCAGTGTGGAAGAGTTGTTTCCCACGGTTCCGCATCAGCCGGGCGAAGCAATCCTGTCGCTAGAGAACATACGTGGCGAGAAGCTGCCTAGAAATGTGTCACTCGAACTTCGTCGCGGTGAGATTTTTGGACTCTTTGGATTGGTAGGCGCGGGCCGCACGGAAACGTTGCGGCTGATGTTCGGCTTGGATCGGCAAATGAGGGGCACGATGACGTTGCAAGGCAAGCCACTGACAGGTTCACCGCGTTCCCGCATTCGGTCAGGATTGGGGCTTGTTTCGGAAGATCGCAAGGGGGAAGGCTTGGCCCAAGCTCGCTCGTTGGCGGACAACATGACTTACAGTCGCTTGCAGCCTTACAGCTGGCATGGTTGGCTGACGCTCACGCGGCGGAACCAAGCCGTCCGCGACTGGATGCAGCGGCTGAAGATTAAGGCTGCTCACGGCGAAGTCGAAGTGCAATCGTTGTCAGGTGGGAATCAACAGAAAGTCGCCATTGCCCGCGTCTTACATCAAGAGGCCGAGATTCTCCTACTGGATGAACCAACTCGCGGCATCGATGTGGGAACGAAGGCAGAGATTTATCGGCTGATGGGAGAGCAAGCCGCAGCCGGACGGAGTGTGATCTTTGTGAGCTCGTATCTCCCGGAATTGTTGGCGGTGAGTGATCGGGTCGGAATCATGTCGCGTGGCAAACTTACCGCGATTCGACCGGCCAGCGAGTGGACGGAGCAATCGGCACTGACCGAAGCTTTACGAGCAAACGAGGAAGTCTAGACCCAAGTTGGTGACGAGTTAAACCATGACGAGATCCGCAACAGCAGTATCTTCCGCCACGATGACTCGCCGCTTCTTCCAAACGCTTGGCCCGCTCGCAGCGTTACTATCGGTGATTCTTTTGTTTGCGGTGTTGGACCACTTTTGGGGTGGCGGTCAATTCGCGACGCTGCGCAACGCGCGGACGGTGACGATCCAAAGTTGCACCGTGGCGATGGCCGCGTTGGGGATGACGCTCATCATTATCGCAGGGGGGATCGATCTTTCTTGCGGCACAGCGATCGCACTGGCGGCAACGGTGCTGGCCTGGGGTTTGCGCGAGGACATCGGCTGCTTGCTTCAGTACGGTGACAACTACTCGTCAGCTGTGAAGCGATTACATGAAGCCGAACGCAGACTGAATCATCCCGACGCCAAAGACCCGGAATCACTGCTGGTGCAAAAGACCCGACGGCGAGAGCGCTTGATTCAGATCGTCGAAGCAAAGCTCGCGAGGCTGGCTCCCACGGATGACACTCACCAACTACTTTCCAAGAACCTGCTGCAATTGGAACCGCCGCGAGAGCTGGGTTCCTTCCGTGCGCTTGATGCCGTTCCCAATGAACCTTCGACCATCTGGTGGTCATTGGCTGCGGGTCTCTTCACAGGGGTCGCTTGCGGGTTCGTAAATGGTGCTTTAATCAGCTTTCTACGAGTGGTTCCCTTCATCGTCACCTTAGGGACCATGACGATCTATCTTGGAATCGGTAATTGGTTAAGCAATAACGTGCCGGTCCGTCCGAGCTTGAAATATCAGATCCCGCCGTGGCTCCAAGGTGTGCTTTCGAACCGTGGCGAAGATTTCATTTTTGGTTTTCCACTGGGGGTCTGGCTGGCAGCACTTGCGGGTATCGTGCTGGCAATCGTGCTGAGATACACCGTTTTTGGAAGATACATTTTTGCACTCGGCTCCAACGAACAAACGGCTCGCCTGTGTGGCATCAATGTGTCCGCCAACAAAATTGCCGTCTATACACTGAGCGGGCTGTTGCTCGGCCTGGCCGGTGTCTTGCAGTTTAGCCGGTTGTCCTCGGGAAATCCGATGTCGGGCCAGGGACTGGAGTTGCAGATTATCGCAGCGGTTGTCATTGGCGGAGGAAGCTTAAGTGGCGGCCGAGGTTCGATCCTCGGGACCCTCGCCGGGGCTGGAATCATGGCGGTGATTGTCAGCGGCGGCACACAACTGGGAATGAGCAATGCCTTGCAGCACATCATTTTGGGAGTGGTCATCATTAGTGCCGTGACGATCGACCAACTTCGACAGAGAATGGGTGGGTAGTTTTTTAGCTGCCTGTTTTGCTATGAGTTCGAGGGCTGAAGTGAACTTCCGACGCGATATTGAGACTTAGTCTTGGCAGGATTCATGCATAAACCGCGTTTTTGGACATTGAACGAAGAAGCCTGCTGCGGCTAATATGAACAGATGTTCGCTTCTGCCTCACAATTTGCTCACTGGCTGCTCCTGGTTTGGATCTGTGTCGCACTTTGGGTATCTCCGACGCGCATGGTTCATGCGCATGAGAGAGGCGAGTGCCAGCATTCGAGGTTCGAGCACCACGAACATGCCCGTCCTCACGGCGATGGCCTTCCCGGGCGACATGCTCACTTTGTGATCTTTGGTCGCGAGGTTCACATCCCTCTTCCCGAGCACGAAGTTCCTTCGGGGTTAGCGACCGATGAGAACTTGCTCGCACCACAATCCGAAAAGCACTTGCAGGCCAACGAGTCTGCACTCTTCGTAGATACGACATTAATCTTCGAAGATCTGCCTTGGACGCTAACCCAAGCTCTCATCCGTCCGGGTTCAAGACTGGATTGCGAATCTCGCCCCCCTGCTCCCAGCGGTCGCTCCTGCCGCGTCTTGATGTCGTCGCTGACGATCTAGTTTTCCCTGAAGCAATTGGCTGAGAAGTGCTCGCGCGCTTCGTTTGTCTTTGTTGCAGTCTGGGGAATACAAATGGAACGTTCATTGGATAGTAGGCGTCTGTCGTCAGTTAGTTCGTTGCAACCTCGTCAGATCTTGATTGTTTCAGCAATCGGTACTGTGTTAGTGCTCGGTGTTATTTGGTGGGGAGTCCAGCAAGGCTACTTTCTTGCAACCCCTGCTTCCGATCCTGGCCAGACTGATCTGGCATCCACATTAAACGCTGAACCCAAAGCTCCGAGCGAGGTTCGTCTGACCGCTGCGAAGCTCGATGCCGCGGGGATTGTCGTGCAGGAAGCGAAACTGCAAAACTTGCGAAGCACCAAAACCGTTGCCGGAATGATCGAATACGACCCCGCCCGGCACTTGGAACTGACAACCCCTGTGGATTGCCTGGTGTTGGAAGTTCTGGTCCGACCGGGAGAATCGATCGCCGTGGGTGATAGGGTCGCCGTTCTTGTGAGTGAGCAAGTCGGTACAGTCCGGGACGAAATTCGTCGCCTGGAAGACGACCTGCGTGTGAAGCAACGAGCTTTCACCTACGCCGACGAAATTCTGCAAAATGTGCAGGCTCTGCTCCCTCAACTCGAATCAAGCAAGTTCGATTTGCCCGCAATCGAAAAGTTTTTTACTGGAAAGCGTCTGGGGGAACATCGAGAGCATCTATTCGTGGCCTACTCCAAGTTGGCGACCGCGCAACAAGTCTGGAATGAGAGTGAAGCACTGGCAACCAGTGGCGCTCTGGCGGGCCGAACGGTGCAACAACGCAAGAGCGAGTTGGAGATCGCCCGTATCGGTGCCGTCACGCAAGTAGAAACATCCCTTTTCGAAAGTCAGCAGGCCAGGGATCTTGCCTTAGCAGACAAGGATCAGTCTCAACGTCAGTTGCAAATTGAACAATCACGACTTCGCTCGCTTTTGGGCTCACTGAAAATTGCCAGCAACGAGGAGCCTCAAATCGGATCGGACTCGTCTCAAATGACAGTTCTCGCACCACAAGCAGGACACCTGGAAAGTGACATCGTGGTCAAGCATCAGCGACTCAAAGCTGGCGACCGCATACTGACGATTGGAGATTCATCGCATGTTTGGCTATCCGCGGCGATTCACGAACGAGATTGGCCTGCTTCGCAGTTACAACCTGGTGAGCCGCTACAGTTTCGCTTGCCAGCCCTAGGAGATCGACCGTTCACCGCTGTCGTTCGCTTTGTGGGGACCCAAGTGTCGGCAGAAACGCGTGCGCTACCTGTGGTTGCCGAAATTGACAATAAGGACGGCTTGCTTAAGCCGGGTATGTTCGCCTGGGTCAATCTGCCAGTCGAAGCCAGGCACGAAACCCTGGCAGTGCCGGCTGCTGCAATCACCTACCACGACAATCAACCGTTTGTTTTTTGCGAGATAGAGCCAGGCTATTATCGCCGACAGGATGTGAAGCTTAAGGGGACAGGCGAAGAACTGGTGGAAGTTGTTGAAGGACTGGCGAGTGGCCAACGGATCGTCGTGAATGGCGCTTTTCAGCTGAAATCGGAACTGCTACTGGAGCGGGAAGAGTGAACGTCCGCCTGCAGTGCCTCCTTTTCATCTCAAACTCTCGCCGAGCTTACCTCAATGCTATCCTCCCTAATCGATTTCTCGTTAGCCAACAAACTCTTCATCATTGCACTCACCGTGCTCATGGCAGTTGGAGGAGTGGTCTGCGCATTGAAAATTCCGGTCGATGCTGTGCCGGATATGACCAATGTCCAGGTTCAGGTGCAGACGGATGCTGGCTCCCTGTCACCACTCGAAGTGGAACAATACGTCACTTATCCCATCGAAATGACGATGGCCGGCATGCCTGAGGTCGAAGAGATTCGCAGCATCTCCAAGTTCGGCATCTCTGTCGTCACGATCGTCTTTCACGAAGGGACTGATATCCATCAGGCTCGACAATTCGTGAACGAACGCCTGGCCGATGCCCGCGGTTTGATTAATTTGCCGAATGTCGAGCCTCGAATCGGCCCGCTTTCAACGGCGCTCGGCGAAGTGCTTCAGTTTGAGATTCGCAATGCCGTCGGGCATGAGAATCGTTACACGCTGATGGAGCTTCGTGAAATGCTCGATTGGCAGATCGCGCCCGGTCTCCGCGAAACCCCCGGCGTTACGGAAATCAATGTGCATGGGGGCTTCTACAAGACTTTTGAGATTCGCATCGACCCAGAAGTGCTTGCTGCCCAGCAACTAACACTCAAGCAAGTGCTAGACGCCATCGAACTGAACAATGGCAGTGTTGGTGGTGGCTACATCGTCCGACATGGCGAGCAGCGGTTTGTTCGCGGGCAAGCCATGCTGCGAAATATTGAGCAGATTGAACAAGTCGTGGTGCATACTCGTTCCAACGGCCAACCTGTGCTTGTGCGAGATTTGGGAAGCGTAGTCATTGCTCCCTTCACAAGGCAAGGTAACGTTACTCGTGACGGCCGAGGGGAAATTGTAACTGGCATGGTCATGATGCTGCGGGGCAAGAACTCCCGCACCGTTGTGCATGCTGCCAAAGAACGACTGCATGAACTGGCAGCAGCGTTACCTCCTGGTGCGGAAGTAGAAGTCATCTACGACAGGTCGTTTCTGATTGAACGCACACTGGATACCGTGCTTCACAATCTGGCCGAAGGGGGCATCCTGGTGATCATCATCTTGCTTCTGCTGCTGGGGAATTGGCGAGGTGGCGTTATCGTCGCGCTTGCTATCCCTCTTTCTCTCTTGTTCGCCGCCAACGTGATGTTCTTTACCGGCATCACCGCCAGCCTGATGAGCCTGGGTGCGATCGATTTCGGACTGGTTGTCGATAGTTCTGTCATCATGATCGAAAACTGCGTGCGCCGTTTGGCAGGGAACACGGCCGGGCGTGATCCGACAGCAGTGGTGCGCGATGCTGCCATCGAAGTCCGCAAACCAACCATGTTCGGCGAACTGATTATTGCCGTTGTTTATGTGCCGATGCTGGCCCTGCAAGGGACCGAAGGAAAGCTATTTCGGCCCATGGCGCTGACAGTGCTGTTTGCGCTCGCGGGCTCTTTGGTCTTATCTTTAACGCTGATGCCGGTGCTTGCCTCCCTGATGCTGCCGAAAAAAGCCGAGGATCGAGAGCCGTGGTTGATTCGAGTCGTTAAGTGGATTTATCGCCCCTGGGTCGAAGCCGCAATCGCTCGACCCTGGGCAGCAGTTGGTGCCAGCGGCCTACTCCTGGCCCTAAGTGTCGTCGTCGCCATGCAACTCGGTGCTGAGTTCATGCCCAAGCTTGAAGAAGGAGACCTGTTGATCGAAGCCAATCGCCTGCCAAGTGCTTCGCTGGAAGGTGCAGTGCCGATGGCCACCCAGGTGGAAGTACTGCTGAAGAAGTTTCCTGAAGTAAAAACGGTCTTCTGCAAGACCGGCAGGCCCGAGATTGCCAATGACGTAATGGGGGTTCAGCAAACCGACATCTGGGTTATTCTGCACGATGAACATGAGTGGCCGGTTCACAAATCGCGAGATGAATTGATTGAAGAAATGTCCGGCGTGCTGCAAGAGAATGTTCCCGGAGCAGCCTTTGGATTCACCCAGCCGATTGAAATGCGAGTCGATGAACTTGTGGCCGGGGTGAAGGCGGATGTTGCCGTGTTGATCTACGGCGATGACCTCATCAAACTCGGCGAGTATGGGTTGCAAATTCAAGACTTGCTCCGTCGCATTCCAGGAGCAGCGGACGTGAAGGCCGACTATCAAGCCAATATTCCAACGCTCACCATCAAACCCTTGCCCGAGCAATTAGCCCGTTACGGACTGACCGCGGACGATGTCCTGAAGACGGTCGAAGCGTGTGGCGGTATTCCAGTTGGCCACCTCTATGAAGGACGACGACGATTTCCCATGATTGTTCGTTTCCCTCCCACTTGGCGTGAGAATGAAGACCTGGTGCGGCAAACACCGGTCGCACAAATCGGAGGCAAGCCCGTACTGTTGGGTGAATTGGCCGAGTTCGTGCTGGAAGAAACTCCGCCAGGAGTGGAGCATGAATCCAGTCAACGACGCACTTTCGTTTCTGCCAACGTGCGTGGCCGAGACGTCGCTGGATTTGTGGCCGACGCGCAACTGGCCGTCGCGAAGCAAGTAAAGCTTGCTCCCGGCTATCGCATTCGTTGGGGTGGTGACTTTGAGAATCTTCAATCTGCAAGTTTGCGTTTGGCTCTGATTACGCCCGTGGTGTTAATTGTCATTGGCTTACTGTTGTATTCCACGTTCAAGTCGTTCCGGCTGGCTGGATTGATCTTCCTCGCGGTGCCTGTCGCGGCTTCGGGGGGTATTCTCGCGTTGGCGCTGCGCGGCATGCCCTTTAGCATCTCAGCCGGCGTCGGATTTATTGCCCTGTTCGGAGTGGCAGTGCTCAATGGCCTAGTCTGGGTGAGTGGTGCCGAAAACGCGCGAGCCGGCGGACTAGATCGTGATACAGCCGCCCGGCAAACTGCCTTAACACGTATTCGACCCGTGCTGATGACAGCGCTGGTCGCCAGTTTTGGCTTCATCCCCATGGCTCTCTCTACCAGTGCCGGCGCGGAGATTCAGCGCCCGTTAGCAACGGTCGTCATTGGCGGCCTTATCACATCCACCTTGTTGACCGCACTCGTCGTACCGGCCGTCTATCCATGGTTCGCACCGGATGAATGCCATGGTGATCCCGATGCTGCCCATTAACACTCGTACGATGGCCCTCCGAGGCCGTCGGATGCGGAATCCATCTGCCACTGCCTGGATGTTTAGCAAGCAGCGCCGTGATGCCATCGTCGGGTAAACGCCTAAGGCCATCTAAATACAAAGCATCTGTCGGCGAGATCGTACTACAGCACGGGCAGTGACGGTCGCGGTGGCGAGGCAGAGGCCTGCTGGGCTTGATTGCGGGCCAGCGTTTTCACGATGTCCTGCAAGTACGGGGCGACGTCGGGTTTCTGAAAATTCGCGACCGTCGTTCCCGCATCACCATTGGCGCGAATCGAAATGTTGATCGGCACTTCGCCAAGGAAGGGAACCTTCAATTCTTCGGCCTTACGCTTCGCTCCACCCGTCCCGAATATATCATACCGCTTGTCGCAGCCAGGGCATTGGAAGTAGCTCATGTTCTCGACCATGCCCAGCACCGGAATATTTACCTTGCGGAACATCGCGATTGCTTTCACAGCATCTAGTAACGCCACGTCTTGCGGGGTGCAGACAACCACTGCACCGGTCAGCGGCAGCAACTGGGACAGCGTCAAAGCAATGTCTCCCGTGCCCGGAGGCATGTCGATGATTAGATAGTCGAGATTTCCCCATTCGGTATCTCGGAGAAACTGCGTGACCGCACCGTGCAGCATCGGTCCACGCCAGACGACTGCTTCGCCGGCGGGAACGAGAAAGCCCATCGACATCACAGGCATTCCCTCGAAATAGAACGGCGTGATCTTCCGTTGTTCATTGAGCTGAGCCTGCCCTTCCAAGCCCAGCAGATGAGGCACGCTGGGACCATACACATCAGCATCCATCAAGCCGACTTTCGCGCCGGCCAGTTTCAGCCCCAACGCGATCGAAGCTGCGATTGTACTCTTTCCTACGCCTCCTTTGCCCGATCCCACCGCGATGACGCTCTTCGCGGTCAAGCCAATCTGGCCGATCGGCAACGCAGGACGTGGTTGCTCCACGACGTTGATTTGCACATCGCTCAAGCCAGGTACGCGATTTCTTAAATGTGCGGCCAGAGCATCACGGGTTTCGTCCCAAAGCGGTGCCGAATGCGAGGCCAAAGCCAGCGTGAGCGTGAGCTTGTCGCCTGCCACATCGAGGTTCGCTACCTGCTCCAGATCAACGATACTTCGCCCCAGTTCGGGATCCTTGAATTCCTTGAGAGCGGACTGGACCACGGACAGGAGATGCGAATCCGACATGATGGGCTCCGAGCGGGATAAACAGCGGCGAAGAAATGCGGCCGCAAGACGGCACTACCGCAGTTTAGCGGAGCGGGGAGTGAATTGACGAGGGGATAGCTGCCAGCCGCTGGCTCTCCGAATCACTTGCGACGATAGACTCGCCGCAAATGACGCGTCAGTTCTGGGCCCAATCACGGCCTCAGAGTGCCACCGTACAACCTCTATCGGGCCGTCAAGTGTTCCAGCGACGGATAATACAACGGGAGCGGCGGAAAATAACTTGCCGCCAGCGCCGCGCCGCGGCTATGCACGGCCGCCAACGATAGCGCCCGTTCATTGGTCTCTTGAGTCGCCTGCCCCAACACCAACGGGCCGAGTTGCGCCAGCGGCAACTGAAGACGCGTTTTCCGCACGCGTTCCCCACTGTCGGTCACACTGCCCGTGGCTGGTTCCAGCAGCAAAGTTGAAGCCGCCGCACCGACATCCGAATGGTCCAACTCCAGCGCCAGCACACCCGATTTTTCTCCCGCTTGCATAGCCCGCGTTTGCCACTCCGGAGCGGTTTGTTCTAAGAGCGCCCGCGGATTGAGCACTTTCACCAGGTATGCTTCCCCGCCGGAGAGAACTTCATGTACTGTCCGACCTTTCGCCTCCACGCACCAGGCATGATGAGGATCATCCGGCGGAGCATCGAACCGCAAGGAACTAAAGCTCGCTTCCACTGCTTCTCTTGCCACATGTGCCAGCAGGGGTGCTGCCGCGGAAGCATGATCAGGATCGACGACCATTTCCGCCACTCGCGACGAACAAGCGATCGCGTAGCCGGCAAGCTCACCCGAAGTATGCGAGCGACTGACAACATACATCTGATCGAAGCCCCGTCGCGACAACAGCCAATCCCAGGCTGCTCGATCACGGGAGACTGCGCCGAAGCGATTCGCCGTCCGGATCGTTTCCAGGCGAAGCAGCTCCGGCATATCGAGCAACCGAAACGGGCGCACATGCCAGGCTTGCGTACCTGTGTCTCGATTCAAAAGCGATTTCGCATTCGGTCGCGGTTCCATCTTCTCTGCAATGACGGCCAGCAAGCGACAGGCATCAACGACCGAATAAGAATGCCGCCCACAAACGCGCCAGCCGCGGCGCATCAAAAACTCGATCTGGTTCGAACGGGCAAACAGCAACGTCGCTCCCCGCCGCAATGCATCACGTTCGGCCGCCACGATCAATTCCGTCGCCAGTCCTTGTCGGCGATAGGACTCGGCCGTGGCGAGGTCCATCAGCCACGCCGACGGAATCGAAACTCTGCCGTACTGCATTTCACCGACCGTGCCGACACGTACATGGGCGGCAATGGTCTGACGATCGCGAGCGACAAACCGCTGCGAAGGTTCGGATCCCGGTGCTTCTTGCTGGGCTTGAAACTCAGCCGCGGAAGGACCGTGAAAAACCGTTCGCAACAAATTGTAAATGTCGATCAGGTCACCCGATCGTGCCGGTCCCACGCGCGATGCCGGCGGAGCCTCGGCAACCGGAAAAAGAACCGTGGGGGAGGAGATTACTGCAACGGGCTTTTTGTCCTGCCCGGCAAAACGCACTTCCGCGTGCGCTCGCTTTTGAGCTGCCATCCGCATGCCAAGAGTCCTTCCGCGAGAGCCAAATCCATCCTGCCCGATGCCGTCTTAGCACCGACGAATCAATGTCGAGAGAGAGGACTTACCGACATCTTATCCCCAAACTTCCATCCAGGAATAGCCGTAGCTTACGACTTCTGCCAGCACAGGTCCAGAAGTTGACACAAGATTTTTTCAGAATGTAGGACGAACGAGAACTCCCGGGAACCCATCAGCTGGTCGGAAGCGTACAGTTTCAGCCTCGCCGGAATGGAGCGGAGTAACTCCGCGACTTGTTCCGGCAATCGGGCACGCAGTTGTTCATTAATCGCTTCCAGCCGTTTCGCGCGCTGGCGCGGACTTAGTTCCCCCGCCTCGTTCGCAATCAAACGCCCCTTTTCCACCACCAGCGATTCACTCGCCGGAAGTTGTTTTTCCGCATGCCAGTTCAAATCCCGAATTCGTTGTCGCAATTGGGCGACGGCCCGGTCGTCCACGCCGTGCAACCGAAACGGAAGTCGCAACGTCGCCGTGGCGGTGATATGCCGCGGCAGTTCCACTTGCCACAGTCCCGCCGCAATCTGTTCCGTCACTTCGTCGTATTTGGCCCCCCCAATTCCATGCACAAAACAGTCACAGGCTAGAAGTCGCGTAAACAGGGTCGTCAGCAAGGCTCGCGGACGAAGCTTCACTCCTGTCGCTTCCCAAGCGGCGAGCGGATCGCAACTTCCGGCCACTGGTATCGCCAAAGCCTGACCTGCTCGATCGCTCAGTTCAAATACGTCACCCCTACGTCTGGCGAAAACGCGCCGCCGCGTTGGGTTTTCAACCGACCACATCCAGAGCGGAACTTCGAACCACTCATCCTCCTGCTCAAGATCAGGCGCGGGATGCGAATGGCTACGAACACGATTCTCGCGCCGGTAACGGTGCAGCGCGACGTTATAGACTTCGTGCAGGCGTGGCAGGTTCGCCAGTAGTTGCTGCACGAAGGTAATAAACGACGGTTGCTGACAAAGTCGACTGAGAGGTTGTTCCCAAGTCCGCAAGCCAAAAGCAATTTCCAGGCGGTGACGCCCTTCAGCCAACACTCTTCCAATATTGTTCGTGCGCAACTTCGCCAGGGACGCAACTGCATGCCAGCGATGAACCAGCGGGTCCCATTTCTCTTGGCTGCCTTGAGCGGCCGCAAGGGTAGTGGCAACTCGCTCCGGGAACGTCTGCCAAATCGAATCGTCCTTAAAGCTCCGTTCCTCAAACGGCCGTTCCGACTGGGCCGCATCGTACGAAACCAGCGTTCGCTGCGGCACCCCCGCGATCGTTGCCGGCAAGCCGATCGCGCCGCCACGCTCAGTGTCGTTATCAATAATCAGATTGATCGCAACGCCGCCCTGCTCTTTCGCCAAGGTCGACAGCAAGAAGTTTTTGAACCACACCCCCGGATGAAACAGTTCCGGCTGGTGACCACTGAGGAAGATTCGCGAAGAATCAACAGACTGCTTCACATCGGCATACTCGGCCGTGTATTCGCGTGCGAGCCGCAGCAAGTCTTGTCGTACTTGAGCTTGCAACTCAGCAAAGCCGGACCAAGGTGCTTGCTGCAGGTAACCAGCGATTCGTTCGCGATTGGCTCTCAGCAGATCGCAGCACGCTTCCAGCGGCGGAGCGACTAAGGCCGTGCCGTTTTCCGCGGGAGCACGCCAGCGTTGTCGCTTTGGTTGGCTCCCCGCTTCACTCACGCCCGTTCCCCGCAACCAGAAAGGTAATCACCGGCCGCCGTTTCCGCTTCGGCCGCGGCTCGTTCGATGGTCAACCGATAGTATTCCAAGCGAATCTGCGCGTCATCCAGATTCCCGCCGAACGTTCGTTTTTCATCGAGATAAACCAGCGGCACGGGTAGCTCCACCACTTTCATCCCCGCGGCAGCAGCCTTCACCCACAATTCCAGGGGCATCGCGTAGCCGGTCTCGACAATGTTGAGCCGCTTTAGCGCACAAACGCGATACGCCTTGAACCCGCAAAACGCATCGGTCAGATGCAGGCCAAAGCGTTCGTTCAATTCTTGCGTGACAATGCGATTGACGTTTTGTCGTTCAGGGGGGGGCAGACTGTTGCCATTGAAGACTTGCAAGTAGCGACTGCCGCTCACGATGTGCGCGTTCTCCGCTGCAGCAAAAAACTGCGGGATCAGCGTCGAATCATGCTGGCCGTCGGAATCGATCGTTACCAGAACGTCGTAACCTTTCCGAACCGCGAAATCGAAGGCCGTCAGCAGTGCCGAACCGTAACCCCGATTTTCGGGATGAGTTACCACCAGAATATCGTTCCGCGCCGCGAGCACTTCCCCGGTATTGTCCGAAGAGCCGTCGTTGATGCACAGCACATCGCCGGGAGCATTGCGGACGACCTGGTCCAACACGCCGTTCACATGTCGGGATTCGTTGTAAACCGGCAAGGCGGTCAGATAGCGAGGCATCGGCTTTCCCATCGTTCGGGGAGCAAGTTAGTTGAAGGCATTCTAGAGACGAGAAAAGGGAGGTCAACTTTCGGAGAAAGAGGCGGGGCTGGAGTTGGGGCTAGGGCTGGAGTTGGGGAAAGCCGCAGGAGCAGAGAAGAAGGTAAGTTCCTAATGGCAAATCTCCCAAAGCGACTCCCGCCAACCGCCCGAATTGTGCAACGCGTGTTGCAATCTCTGTTGTCGAGAATTTGCTGGAAAAACAGGGGGATTTCCGATTTATGCAACAGAAACCCAGGTTTTAAGTCGTTTTTTGTTGCAAAAATCGGTTTTTCCCGGGAAACGCGCAGGGGCTCTGCAACATTTGCAACAGAAAGGGGTGTTTGAGCGCACTTTTGTTGCCGTGAACGTGTGCTGAAAGTTTGTGGAGTAAGAACGGAAAACATCGTGGCATCCCCGCGCAAGCAAACGGAATTCGGACCCAGCCGGAATTGTCGCGCCGCATTGAATGATTGTCAATAACAAATTTACAATAATTCAATATTTACAGGCCGTTTTCAGAGGGATATCTGCCCGACTACCTGAGCGTGAACTCCCTACGCCCCCGGTGCTGCCGAGCCCCGATTTGCCCACCAGGGAAGACTGATTCCACCATCGACCAGCAAGGTCGCTCCGGTCATGTAAGAATGCTGCGGGTCGGCCAGAAACAAGATCGCCTCTGCCATCTCTTCGGCAGTTCCTAGTCGCCCCAATGGAATCTTGGCCCCGGCAACATCCAAGGTTTCCCGAGTGGCAAATTTCAATTCACCGGGAGTATCGGTCCAACCAGGCTGGATCACGTTCACTCGAATCTTGAACTCGGCAATTTCGATCGCGGCCGTCTTCGCCATATGCTCAATCGCCGCCTTCGACATGTTGTAAGCCATCGCCCGCGGCGCCGGGATAAACGCGTGCGGGGAACTAACCAGCACAATTGCCCCCCCTTCTCCCTGTTTAATCATTTGAACCGAGGCCGAACGGAGTAGGTGGAACGCCCCCCACATGGTGACATCCACGGTTCGTTTGAAGCCCGCGAGATCCGCTTCGTAGAAGACCTCCCGATCGCTGAAGGCCGCGTTGCTGACCGCAATATCGAGGCGTCCAAACTTGGCGACCGTTTCCGCCACCATTTTTTCGATAGCGTCGAAGTCGGCGACATCGGCCTGAAAGGCGATTGCCTCCCCCCCTCGTTCTTCGATCACACCCACTACTTCCTCGGCCTGGGCCGTGTGCGAGCGGTAATTGACGACAACTTTCGCCCCCGCTTTGGCCAAAGCCAGCGCCGTCGCCCGGCCTATTCCCAGGCTGGCACCGGTCACAATCGCCACTTTCCCTTGCAATTTTGTATCCATCTTGCTTTGCCTATGGATTCAAGCCCGACTTTCCGACCGGCCAAGGGGACGACGGATTCCCTTGGCATCTGGCAGATCAAGTCTGGCTGAAAAGTTGAGTGCTCGGTTCCTGTGCTTGGTGCTTCCCAAACGTTCTTCGTCGCGTAGGAAATTCGTTTTGAATTCCGCCCTCGAAGTGTTCCCCGTTCATGCTATCGCCCTGGATGTGCAGGGGCAAAGGGGCGAGTTTGCCGCAGCGCACGAAAAACGCTTGCTGTCAGTTATTTTCTTGGGTTAAAGACTGGACCGTCACTTTGCCCTAGTTACAATTAGGTCAGCCGTTAAGACTTCCCCCTCACGTGTTGCCTCCCACCTAATAAATTCAGGAACCGGAGTGTTTGGGACTGACGGCTAGAGTTCGTGTTGGAGACCGTTCAGGCTGGCAAGTCATGAATGGTTTTTGGGGCAAGTTGCGAGCGGGTTGTCACTGAACTTTGGTGAGGCTCACCGCGTAACACCACAACACAGTAACTTTGTTGGATGAGTTAGGGATGCACAGCCGGAGCTGCTGCTGCACAGTCAAGGAGTGATAGCCGAGTACCTTGCGCGAGGGAACCGTTTCGTGGCAAGGCTCCTGGAGGATGAACATTCGGAGGGACTTTTCCGAGTGGGAAATTTCGGCACCCCCTACAGTCAACGCTGGCGTAATTTTTTTCCATTTAGTGTTTGTGGCAAGACGCCCGCAGGACTGGTGTTACACTTTGTTTGTCTCGTGAGAAAAAGCAGTGATTACAACCGGTTGTCCCCAGCCGGAGTCTGAGCCTTGCGAGCAACTACTCCCCGATGATTCATTTCCCCCGTGCCAACTTAAATTCATGTTCACTGCCGGTCGGCAGTCAACGCCAGGCACCCGCGGGGCAGTTTGATCTCCCGATAGTTGCTGCGACGGCATCCCTTTTGAACCCCAAAATTTAGAACCCATTCAGGAGCTTCCCCTTGTTCGACTCCCTGCTGGAAGAATTTGACGACGATGCCGTACGCGTAGCGGACGAAGACGGCTTTGCAGCCCAAGCGGTTGCTGAGCTTGATCTGGATGATCTGCATGACGTGGATGTTGTCGACGATGATGCGGCCAAGCCAGAGGATGAAGAGCTGGCGGCATCTGAAGACACCGAGTCGTGGTCCGACGATCCCGTCCGGATGTACCTGACGCAGATGGGGGAAATTCCGCTCCTCACCCGCCAGCAAGAAATCTATCTCGCCAAGCGAATCGAACTGACACGCCGCCGCTTCCGCACCAAGTTGCTGGAATGCGACTATGTGATTCAGGCAGCCTTCAAGACCCTGAAGCGTGTGCACACTGGCGAACTGCCGTTCGACCGCACCGTACAGGTCTCGGTGACCGATCGCCTGGAAAAGGATCAGATCCTCGGCCGCTTACCTCACAATTTGAACACGCTGGAAACCGTCCTGCAGCGGAACCGCAAGGATTACTTCCTCGCCCTGAGCAAGAAACTCTCCAAGCAGAAGCGCCGTCAGGCTTGGGTTCGCCTCTCCCGCCGCCGACGCCGTGCGGTTCGCTTGGTGGAGGAACTCGGTTTGCGTACGCAACGCATCGAGCAGATGATTCGCGTGCTGGAAGAGTTCCAGAAGCGGATGGACGAACTGCAAGGGAAGATCAACGCCCATCGCAACGACAAAGCAGCGGGAGACAAATCGCAGGGGAATGATCGCAAGGCCTGGCAAACCGAACTCCGCAGCATTCAAGTTGCGACGCAGGAAACGCCGTCGAGCCTCAAAGCACGCGTTATTCTCCTAAAGCAGGTCTACACCGAATACCAGCAAGCGAAGCGGGAACTGTCGGAAGGCAACCTCCGCCTCGTGGTCTCGATCGCGAAGAAGTATCGCAACCGCGGTTTGAGCTTCCTGGATCTGATTCAGGAAGGGAACGCCGGCCTGATGCGAGCGGTCGACAAGTTCGAGTATCGCCGCGGCTTTAAGTTCTGCACCTACGCCACCTGGTGGATTCGCCAAGCCATCACTCGCGCCGTTGCCGACCAAAGCCGGACCATTCGGATTCCGGTTCACATGGTCGAAACGATGTCGCGCGTTCGCAACGTCTCGCGGCAACTGCTGCAAGACCTCGGCCGCGAACCGACGTTGGAAGAAACTGCTCGCAAAGCAGTGACCACGGTCGACGAAGCACGCCGCGTCCTCGCGATGAGCCGCTACCCGATCAGCCTCGATCGTCCCGTCGGCAACAGCGAAGACAGCCAGTTCGGCGATTTGCTGCCGGACGGCGCTGCCGAGAATCCAGCCACGGGTGCCTCGCAAGAGATGCTGCGGAACCGGATCAATAAGGTTCTCAAAACCCTCAGCTATCGCGAACGGGAAATCATCAAGCTCCGTTACGGGCTGGGTGACGGCTACAGCTACACGCTGGAAGAAGTCGGCCACATCTTCAAGGTCACTCGCGAACGTATCCGCCAGATTGAAGCGAAAGCTGTCCGCAAGTTGCAACAGCCTTGCCGCAGCCAGGAACTGGTTGGGTTCTTGGATTAGGATCTTTTAACAACAAGTTTTCCACGAACCACCGCGAAGTTTTTCGCGGTGGTTTTTTATGGCGCCGCAGGATCGATGACTGTAATTCCAGCCCCGTACCCAGCCATGCGGGTGAAGTGGCTTACGTTGAATGTCAAGAAATGCGAAATGTTGTTTGAATGGCAAACGGCGACAAGCCGCGCGTCGTGAACTTGTTTGCCGATGATTCCGAGAGCGTCCACCAGCAGCTTCCAAGCAGGGAAAATTTGCGGAGTCTCTTGAAGCAGACTGAATTTCGCCTCAAATGTCGCGGTATGTGTATCTGCTTCTGCGATCGAAAGTCCTGCCCCATTAGCCGACTTCGCTCGGGTGGCCACGTTCCTGAATTCAATCAGGACCTGCGGAGTTAGATGCAATGTCTCGCCGCGTCGATGTAGTTCAATCACGGCATGCGCAGCGACCGCATGCTGCGCATCGTTCGTATTGGCCAACCGAACGAGAATGCTGGTATCCAAGAGGACAGCCATCAGTCGTAAAGCCCTTCGCTGCTCAAGGCTGAGTTGGGAAGTGAAACCCCCCAGGGCTTCGCAGATTGGAGCAGATCACGCTCCCAATCGTCGCGAGGTTCGAGAGGAGATGTAGACAGCAACTGTGTTCGCAGCACCTTAAGCACGAGCTCTTCGGGAGCAACTCCTTCCCGTGATGCTTCTGCGTTGACCGCAGTTTCAAGTTCTGCATCGAGGTTAATTACCATTGTTTATCCTCCTTTAGTATTCTAGCTCGTTCGCGTGGGCAAAGTTGTATTCGGTTCACCGATTTGCTCAGAGGATCAGCCCGGTGTCTATCGCTATCTCATTCGCTATGCTAGAGCAAACCGCACGTCGCCTGAATGAAAGGATTCCATGTCCATCGCCACCGAACATATCCTCGTCGTCCCCGCTTCCCTCTTCCACGAATTGGGGCACTTTCAAGGCTTCTGCACGGACGTTGACCGCTATCTGAAGCCGCTGCTGTCGCCGCAGAACACCAGCTACCAGCCGCGGCCGGCGATGGAGCAGGATCCGTCGTTCAAGCAGCTGATTCCGTACGTGCTCTTTCGCTACACCACGCCGACCGGCGAAGTACAGTTGTTTCAGTACACGCGCGGCGGCAAAGGGGGCGAGAAGCGGCTGCATGCGAAGCGGAGTGTCGGCATCGGCGGACATATTTCGTCGGATGATTCCACCTGCCACAGCCCTTACGACGAAGGGTTGCGGCGCGAACTCGCGGAAGAAGTGCTGATCGATACGCCGTACGAAAGCCAGATCGCCGGCATGCTGAATGATGATCTCAGCGAAGTCGGCAAAGTGCACCTGGGGGTGGTGCATCTGTTCGATGTCGAGTCGCCGCAGGTTTTTTCGCGCGAAGACGAGATTGTCGACGCCGGCTTTCGCTCCGTCGCGCAGTTACTGGCCGAGATCGACCAGTTCGAGACCTGGTCGCAGATCGTGCTGCAGGCGCTGTTCGTTCAGCCCCGCGGGTGAAACTGCTGATGCACCTTCTTCAGCCGTGACTGATCGACGTGTGTATAAATTTGCGTCGTCGCGATGCTTGCATGTCCTAGAAGCTCTTGCACTTGTCTCAAGTCCGCGCCCCCCGCCAGCATGTGCGTGGCAAAGCTGTGTCGCAACGTATGCGGGCTGATCGTGGCGGGCGCACCGGCGCGAATCGCGTACTTCTTCACCAATTCCCAGATCGCTTCCCGCCGCAAGGGCTTGCCGCTGCGTGAAAGGAGCACATTCGCGCAGGCATTCGATCCCACGGCCGCCAGTTCCGGCCGTTCTTGTTGCAGATAGGTTTCAATCGCTTCGACCGCCGATTCGCCCAGCGGCGTGAGACGTTCCTTGCTCCCTTTTCCCAAGCAGCGGCAGTAACGTTCTGCCAGATGCAAGTCGCGCAGCGTTAGGTTGGCAATTTCCGAAACGCGGCAGCCCGTGGCATACAACAGTTCCAGCATCGCCCGATCACGGCGGTAGTACGGATCGTAAGGCTGCGGCGCGTTCATCAATTGCGCGGCAATGTTGGCCGAGAGAACATCCGGCACACGCTGCCACATCTTCTGCGAGCCGAGGAGTTCGGCCGGGTTATCCCGAACGATTCCTTCGAGCTGCAGGTAGCGATAGAAGAGCTTCAGTGAAACCAGATGCCGCGCGATGCTCGCTGGAGCGAGTTTCTTATCATGCAGCCAACCGAGATAGTCGGCGAGCTGTGTCACGTTCAGTCGTGTCGGGTCTTTCCCCTTCGCCCACTCATTAAAGCGATTGAGATCGCGCTGATAGGCAGCCAAACTGTTCACCGCGAGGTGGCATTCGGTGCGCAGGTATTCCAAACAAGCCCTCGTCCACCGGCCGAGGCTATCGTCGGCAGATTTTGTCGCCGGTACCAGTCGTTTCGGTTTTAGCGGTCCGATTTTTCCCATCTTGTCCCGCCGGGTGAGGGGGCGATCTATCGCCACCGATTAAGATCGGCTGATTTCTGGCTGAAAATGCGAGAATAACGCCGATTCGCTGTCCGTAAAACGCCAAATCTCCGAGCTAGACTTCAGAAATGGTTTGATCAGAAATTTGGGATAGGGGAAGGAAGCGTTTATGCGGGTCTTAGTGACAGGCGGTGCTGGCTACGTCGGTTCCCACGCGGCGCGGTGGCTCGATCGTTGCGGACATGAAGTGTGGGTGCTCGATAATCTCAGCCGCGGACATCGCGGCGCTGCGCTTGCCGGGAAACTCATCGAGGGAGACATTGCGAACGACGCGCTCGTGACGGAAGTGCTGCGCACTCGCAAAATCGAAGCCGTGCTCCACTTCGCGGCATTCGCGCTCGTCGGCGAATCGGTCGAGAACCCAGCCCTCTACTACCAGCAGAACGTCGTGTCGACCTTTCGTCTGCTCGAAAGCATGCGGGCGGCCGGAGTGAAGAAGTTTGTGTTCTCGTCAACGACGGCGACTTACGGCGCACCGACGATTGTTCCGATTCCCGAAACCACGCCCCAACATCCGATCAATCCTTACGGCACGACCAAGCTCATGATCGAGCACATGCTGGCCGATTACGCCCAGGCGTATGAATTCAGTTACGCCGCGCTGCGCTACTTCAATGCGTCCGGGGCGGCCGAGGACGGCACTATTGGCGAAGATCACACTCCCGAGACCCACCTCATTCCGATTGTGCTGCAAGTCGCACTCGGGCAGCGATCGCATGTAACGATCTTTGGGGACGACTACCCCACGCCCGATGGCACTTGCATTCGCGATTACATTCATGTCGACGATCTGGCATCCGCCCATGAATTGGCATTGCATAAGCTCGCGCCCGGACACAATCTGCAATTGAATTTGGGGACGGGGCTCGGCTTCAGTGTGCGGGAAGTGATTGATGCTTGTCGCCGAGTCACCGGGCACGCGATCCCTTGCGAAATGGGCCAACGTCGGGCTGGTGATCCACCTCGATTGATT
This sequence comes from Pirellulaceae bacterium, assembly GCA_041739545.1. Taxonomy (GTDB): domain Bacteria; phylum Planctomycetota; class Planctomycetia; order Pirellulales; family Pirellulaceae; genus JBGSNR01. The sequence continues at coordinate 205,963 of JBGSNR010000048.1, forward strand.
GCCGCCAGTGGTTTAGCTCAACAGACGCTAGCCTGGCAACCGCAATACACCAGTCTCGACGCCATCGTGGAAACCGCCTGGCGCTGGCATTCAAGTCACCCGCACGGGTATGGGAAGGGTTAGTTTTCGCTAAATCGGCGCTGGTTTGATGTTACTTGCCCCAACCGAGCCGCTTACGGCCGGAATGGTTTCAAAGGAGTGACGGTTGGGTCAAGTTGCCGTTTAAGATTGGATTGCCGAGCGACACCATCTCGATTCGCCGCTGAGTCTAGCCACCGGCTGAAGCCGGTGGCTAGGTTTGCCATTCATGGTTCCGCTTAGGCTGAATTATGGCCAAACTAGCTACTGATGAATTGTTAGCGACCCCAGGCCGCGGGAGTTTTCACAGCAGTGGCAGGGGGGGAAATTACCTCGACCACAGGGCGACGTCTAAAGAGAATGGCCTTTGCTCTGCTAGAGGAATGCAGGCTTCTCTCTGGTTCGGCCTCACACGGGTATCTTGATGAAGCTTCGACATTGGTACGCGGTCCACAGCCAGCGCGAATTGGTTCCGTCACCGATCGCGATGCTGGAGGCCGTCCAGCCGTGCATCGCCGGCTTAACACATCGGTTTTTAGATCAGGATGGCGATTGGCGAGAGGGGGCGTTCTGGATGGAGAACATGGCGACTCCACTCGTGCTTGTGCGTCGAGTCGATCTGCATGATGAGTCGTCACTGTGGTTTCGTGACGGCTGGGAGGCAGAATTAGGCTCCTGGCCGGGACCAAATGCTGAGGCTGTTATCGAACATCTACGAGCCCGACGCCAAACGGTGACTCTAACGCCGATTGGAATTAATTTCAGCCCTACGAAACTGGCGCGAATCTGCGAGCAAGTGTGCGGGTATCTGGCTCGCGCGACAGACGGCCTGATTCAGGTGTATCAGGAAGGATTCTTCAATACGGACGGCGAATCGATCTTCCCGCAGAATCCCAAGCACAAGCTGAAGACAACTTGAAGCGAGAGTAGGAAGCACACTTCGCTTCTCGCAAGCCAAACTCTCGACGGCCTCGGAGGGCCATCGTACAAACGTGACGGCCTCAAAGGGCCATCGTACAAAAGCAAACAAGGGGAGGAGAACACAAGGACCGGAAAGCGCTCATCGCGCTTCGTGCCCGATTAGGTTCATCCCTACTTCCTGTCCTCGGTTCTCACTCCCCAGAAGGAACTTGGTTGCCGGTTGCGGCCCGAATGCCATCGGCGTCTTGATCCAAGCTTTCCAATGATTCAAGGATCTGAGCTGGGCTCAGATTCAGTTGGTCGTTATCGGTCAAGGCATTATTGCCAGTGAAGAAGTCGGTTAGTTGCATGAAGGCCGGCGACATCAGCAGAATCAAGACCGCCGGAGCAAAGCAGAACAACAGAGGTAGCGTCATAAACACTGGCATACGGTTCGCCTGCAAAGTCGCGAGCTGCTTACGGGTCTGCCGGAAGTGGTCCGCTTGATCCATCAAGGAATTCGAAAGTCCGGTCCCCAGTTGTTCGCCGCGTGACAGCAACGAGGCCACCTGGCGCACTTCGGGCAAGTCCACGCGATTGGCCCAATCCTGCAACGCACTTCGCAAGCTTCCCACATCCGATTGCCGCCGCATGATCTGCATCTCAGCAGCCAAGGCAGGGTAGTGAGTCAAGTTTCGCGAGACGTGATCGAGACTGGCACTCAACGGCATACCACCGTTCAAACACATGCTCAGCATGTCCATCATGTCCGATAGGCCGCACCGAATTTCGTGCAGTCGGCTGGTGCGTCGCATGAACACGTAAAGACGCGGAATGATCGACAACGCAGCCGCGATGAACGCGCCGACGATCATGTATTTCCAAGCATTATCCGGTTCAGCAACCGCCAGAATCCCCGCACAAACCAGCGGGAAGACCATCAACAGAAAACGATAAGCGTAAACGTTCGAACGGGCAGCGGGGGAGTAGAGCCCCGCCTGACGGAGGAGCTTACCGAACTCGGTGGCTTCCTTCTCCGATTCAGGAATCTGCGAAGCTAACGCCTGAGTTAAGCTGCCGAAGACGCCCGGATCCTCCACCCGCGATGGGCGTTCAGGCTCCGGCTCAGGCTGCGTTCCCGACTTGCGATTCTTCAGCGCCAGTCGGAGCATCAGCAACACAACCCCGAGGCCGCAGACGATCATCATCCAGCCGGAGATGCTCAAGTCGCGGAGTTCAGCGAGTAGTTCGTTCATGGAATCATTTCCTTAATGCAGTGCGAACAGTCGCACCGATAATCTGCGGCCCGATTAGTAGCTCGTCTTCAGAATCCGCCAGACCCAGAAGGTTCCTAGCACTTGCAACCCGACCACCGTCATCAGAATCATCGGTCCCTTCGGGTGCGTCATGTATTGTTCGAGGTAGCCAGGCTGCAACCACAACAGCACTGCCACGGCGACCACGCCCCCGAGCGCCATACCGATGGCCGAAAGTTGGCTCCCCGCCGTAACTGCCATCAAGTGGCTGCGAACGTCTTGTCGATCGCGAGACACGTGGGCCATGCGCTCGGTCAAAACCGAGAGATTACCACCCGCGCGGCGATGGATAGCAACGGCCGTGGCAAAGATGCGAAATTCGTGAAGTGGAACGCGGATCGCCATCCGGTTCATCACCGACATCGGCGTATGACCGAGTTCCATCTGTCGCACCGCGAATGAAAACTCGGCACCCAGCGGGCCGGGAATATCGCGGGCCGCCAGTGAGCAGGCTTCCTCGAGCGTTTGACCCGAACGAACAGCATCGGCCACGCATTGCAGAGCAATTGGCAAGTGCTTCTGCATATTGCGGATGCGAAAGAACCGCACCAGCTGCATGTAAACAATGATAATCGCCGGAACCAGCAGGCCACCTGCGGCAGCCACGAGCAGGTTTTCGAAAAACACCAGCGGAATCGCAATGCCGAGCACGGCTCCACCGCCAATCAGGGCGGTCAGCGTGCTGTAATCGAACGCCGAACCCGATTCTTCTACCAGGCGGAACATGCTGCCGTCGATATAGCCTTCCGGCTGTTTCGGGGCTAGTTCCAGACGTTGCCGAGTTTGCTCCACGGAGCGACCGCCGTAGATCAAATCGCGGATGAACATTCCCAGGGCAAACACGCCCGTGGAAATGGCAGCCAACGTTGCGGACATCACGACTATTTGGTTCATCGAGATCCCTCCCAACCACCCGGAGCGGCCGGTTCCGTGTAGCTCAGCGGACCAACGGCCATGTCGGGCGTTAGCTGCCGAGCCGCAAACAGGTTGTCCGGAAGTTCAATCCCGATCTCTTCGAGCCGGCGGAGAAAGGCAGGCTTAACGCCAGTCGCATAAAAGTGACCGCGAGCAATGCCCCGTTCATCCGTCCCCGCCTGCTTGAAGCCGAACAGGTCTTGAACTTTATATTCACCATTTTCCAAGCCGACCACTTCTGAAACTCGCATGATCCGGCGAACACCACCCTTGATACGGGCGAGATGCACCACCAGCGTAATGGCCGACGCGATGTACCGTCGCACGACCGTCACCGGCAAGTCAAAGCCGGCCATGCTAACCATCACTTCCAAACGAGAAAGAGCATCATGCGTATCGTTCGCGTGGATTGTCGTTAGCGAACCTTCGTGACCCGTGTTCATCGCTTGCAACATGTCCAGGGCTTCACCGCCGCGGACTTCGCCGATGACAATCCGGTCAGGACGCATACGCAAAGCATTGCGAACCAGGTCCCGTTGAGTGACCGCTGCCACCCCTTCGGCATTCATGGGACGTGTTTCGAGTTTCACCACGTGTTTTCGCTGCAGTTTCAATTCTGCCGAGTCTTCGATCGTAACGATGCGTTCGCCCGAAGGAATAAAGCGCGAGACGTTATTCAGCATCGTGGTTTTACCGGAGCCGGTACCACCGCTGATCATGATGTTGATCCGGCCTTCAACGGCCGCTTCGATCAACTGGCTGATTTCCTGACAGAGCGAACCGCGGACGAGGAGATCCCCCATCTGCAAGGGACGCTGACCGAATCGACGAATGGAAAGAACCGGCCCGCCCAAAGCGAGGGGCGGAATGATCGCATTCACACGGGAGCCGTCGGCGAGACGGGCATCGACCATCGGCGAGTGTTCGTCGATGCGGCGACCGACGCGGGCCACCACCCGCTGGATAATTTGCAACAAATGGTCTTCGTCGGCGAAGACGGTGTTCGTTTCCTGCAAGCGACCCAAACGTTCGACATAGACTTCGCTCGGTCCGTTCACCAAAATATCGGTGACGTCCGGATCCTGCATGTACGGCTCGAGTGGGCCCAAGCCGAAGGATTCGGCCATGAGTTCGTCGACCAGACGATCTTCATCGATCGGCGGGAGCTTGCGAGCCCGGTTGCGAAGCATCGACTCGGCCAAACGCCGAATGTCCTCGCGCAGTTCCTCATCGCTGAGCCCGGTCAGGCGCGACAAGTCGAGAGAGTCGAGTAGCTCTCGGTGAATTCCAGTTTTCAGTCGCTGGAATTCCCCTTCCAACGCGTCGTTCCGGACGACAGGTTCCGAAGAACCGTGGCCGTTCGGCTCGCTAGGCGGCGCGGTGGCAGTGCGAAACGGGTTTAGATACATCTCGGTGCTCTCCTTTCAACAGCCGCAGCGTGCCGCAGCTTCGTTGTTTCTCTCGCGTTGGCCGAGTACCCAACGCGTGAGGTCGATCCACTTCAGTTGTTTTGGTTGTCTTTAAACACTTGCCTGCCGATCCCATCCGCAATTACCAACGATTCACTGGTGTATGCGAAACGGAACACTCTTCAGCTCTTCTCCACCTAAAGCAAGTTGTGTGCCCCCACTCCTCTGGCTGGGTTCAATTTTTTGCAGTTGCCGTCGCCATCGTTCTCAAACCAGGTGCGGCGAGAACTTTTGGCGATCCTTCCAGGCTCTCAAACCCGCCCAAAATGGCGAGCCAGACAACCTGAATTAGCCAACCACTTCAAACGCAAACCCTTTCTTAACTAACGAGTTACGCGGATTTTGTGGCAGTAATCATTCTCTGGCACATCGAACCCACCCAACTCTCTTTGTGTTTCAGTCGTGGGGTGAATGATGAAAGCGGGCTCCAGGCGAATTCGCAATCGCGAACCCCCCATGCCGTTCGAATCCACCGTTGCACCCAAAATATTCGCGGCGATAAAGCCGGTGATGTTGAGATTTGGAAACGCTGCCGTGTCGTAAAGTAGAAACACGCGGCGGGGATCGTTTGACGCAGCAACCGCGTTGAAGCTCGCCGCCAGGTCTGCCACGTCCGACGAATCCATCACATCCGTCCCGTTCAGCGAATCAGGCACATCCACGGAAAATGGTCCCACCCGTCCCGTTACAGGATCGACGTCCGCTGGGATCAAGCCATCCTCAATCTGTGCTTGCAGAACTGTGATCGGGGCATCGGCAAACATGGACGAATCCACATTCAACACCGCCATGTTCGCGGTATCGCTGCCGTCGCTGTACTTCAGAACGAAATCAAATTCTTTCCGGCCGTTGTTGTTCATGTCCGTCGAGGGATTCAGCGGCTGACTAGCGCGAGTCGATTCCCAATCCCCGCGTGAAAGTGCCAGCGGGGCCACCGGTGCCGCGGCATTGGCTTGGGGGCGGTAGCCCACCACGCGACTATCAATCGTCGCAATGGCCGAGCCGCTGATCTTCGCTGCGTCGGGTGCTCCAAAGCCCCGCATCAGCAATTGCACGGGATGGCTTCCATTCGGATCGCGAAAGATTTCCACTCGCAGCGAGTTGTATCGTTCAGTTCCTACCGGCGACGTATTGAAGTTCAACCCTGTCACCGGCTCGGACGTATCATCCACGTGAGCCGCATCGATTGTCAGTTCGTTCAACGGATCTAAAACCTGCAGTTGCGACGGCAGAACTTCGTTGTTCCGGGCCAGGAAGCCGGTCGCAGGAGTGGTGATGACAGTCGAGGCCGCGATAACATCATCGCTTTGATCCAGCGGCTCATCGAGCAGCCGGCCGTCGTCCAACAGTTCCGAAACAGCCGTCAAGGCCAGCGTGTCGGTCAACTGCAACGTGCGGCGGCTCGAAAAGACCAGGAAGGTCCAGTCGACCACCAACACCAGTGTGGCCACCGCAATCACGATCAACAGAATCGAAAAGACCGAGACATACCCCTTCCGCCGCGAACGCGCGGATCGGCAAGCCAGGCGGCTCGTCGTCACTTTCGCGTTGGGGATGGTCTGGGTCATGGGATCTCAAAAATTCTCGGTAATCGTTGTTTGTCCTTCGCACCGTGCGAAGGTTATCTTCTGGCACGTGGGCAAGATGGTTTCCATCGTTGCCCCACGTGCTCCGTAGTAGGTGGGTGGCTGACTAGCTCAGCCGTGCGAACCGCTTGTCACTAACCCCGCTTCGATTCGCTCGACCTTACCGCCAGCCACCCGTGATGTACGTCTTGGTGCGTGAGCCTGGGGAGTAGTGACACGCCCCACGCTCCTTCAAAATTTGCGACTAGTTGTTGGGCAAGCCGGCTTGAATGAACGGCGAGAGACCGCGGATGGCAGACCGATCTTGCTCGTCCTGCTCTTCCTTCGAGACCGGTTCAGTGATGTTCCCCGGCACGACATACTTCGCATTCTCTTGAGCTTCGTTGATCCGGTCTTCCGTCATTTCGATGATCTGCCGGCTGCCACCCACGTAGCTCTCAATCCGGTAGACCTTCGGCGGCGGCGGTGGAATCACCGGCGGCGGCGGTTCAGGAGCTGGCGGCGGGGGAATTTCTCGCAAGGCGAGCAGTTCCCGACGGCTAATCGTGGTGTCGTCCGCCAGGTTGTCTTGGTCCTTCCGGCTACAGAGCGTCACACTCAGCGTGCCGGTTCGTTCCGCCACGATCAGGCGATTGGCATCGGCTTCTTTCACCGCCAGGGTGATGCGGTCGCCAACCGTTTGATGGGAGATCATTTGATTCCGCGACCCAGTCGTGCGGAGCGGTTCGCCCGCAGCCGCATCAACAATCATCACGCTTCGCATCAGGGTGCGAGTTTGAACTTCTCCCAGATCAGGATGATTCCCTTCCACGGTCAGGGCGATATCCACATGATCCCCTTCGGTCAGCCGCTTCCCGCCGGTGCTCGCCCCGACGACGGAAACCGTCACCGCGCGATAGCCGGGTGGAATCCGCTCGGCCAGGTCGGGCAGATGTTCGCCGATCCCCAGCAGATACTCATCCCGCACCACCTGGCCGGCGCGAATATTCGATTTCGCGATCCGTCCCACGGCATTGGCGGGATGCTTCACGGTGGTCTTCGTGGCCTCATGATCGGGACGAACATTGACCACGGTCATGTCCGAAAGTTGAATCTGGGCGTTGGCCGGAATGTTCCGGTTCGCAATGACGACCCCGACCAGCGCCGGAGGCGCGGGTGGTTGAGCCGCTACGGGGAGCGGCTTTCGCAAACTTTGCCGGACGACAAAGGCGGCGACGAGGCCCAGCACAATGGCCATCACGCCAAACGTTACTGTGGCAGGACTGATTCGTTTCACGGGACAATCTCCTTCTGGGCCCGCGTCTTCGGACGCGGCTTCGTGTGACAACTATTCTTTGCGGGTTACGAACGTGGCCGTCAGTTCATGACCGGCCAGATTGATTCCAAACAAACTCAAGGCATCCGGGGCTGCCTGATCCATGGGGACGTTGACCGTGACAGTGACAACGGCACCCGAGGGGGCTTCGGCGAGGATGGGCAGCATCGGGTCCCCCTCGTCTTTCACTCCATCTACAAAAATCACCACTTCCGCGAACGTCTGCCAGTTGTAGCCAACCAGGGCGTTGTCCACGGCCGTGTTTACCGATGTGTAATCCGAACTAGCCAGGGCCGCTTCACGCGCTCCCATGTTGGCGGCGGCGCTGATTCCTTGCGAGCTCATCAGCAAGAGGCCGAATTCCACCACCGCGAGCAGAATGATGAACAGAATGGGCAGAGCGATCAGCAGTTCCACCGACAAAGCCATACCACGGCGGCGCGTGCGGCGCGGGCGGGGGAGGTTTCGTAGGTTGGAAGGGATCGTGTTCATCTGCGATTCGTTCGCCGTACTGCACTGCTCTTGCGGTGCCAGTCGTGAGTAAGTTGTGTTCGTGATACGGAAGGTGGTTAAAGGAAAACGTCTGTGGACTTAATTCATCGATTTCATCAGCCAAAAACCGAGCACCAGCCAGGTGCTCACTGCGATCGGCACCACAAAGGGCATCGCTCGGCGGAGCTTGCGCGGGCGGCCGTCGGCCACACCAGCACCAGCCACGTTGTATTGTCGTTTCGCGGCACCCATTCCCAGGGTGAGCGACGCATAAGTCAAAACCGCCACCGTTGCCACGCAGCCCAGCACGGCACCAATCGCCAGAATGATCGTCACCCACAACGGGCCAACCCAAGCTCCTAGGGCGGCGAGCATCTTTACATCGCCGGCTCCACCACCACCGAGAATGAACGGCAATAGTAAGAGGACAAAGCCCACCGCCAAACCAGCCAACGCAAACAGCGGACCCGAACCGAAGAACGTGTGGTAAACCAGCCCCAGCACCGCGGCCGGGATCGTCAGGTAGTTCGGAATTTTTTGCGTTCGGAAGTCGAGCGTCGCCGCGACGAGCGTATAGCCGCCGACAAGTGCGAGGAGGACAGGAACGGCTTCGGGTTGCATGTTCATCTTGTTTCGTCAGGGGGGTTCGATGTGGTTGCGAACCTTCAATTGCAAACAGCGGGCCAGGTAGTGGAAGTCCCAAGGTTAGGTAAAGTGTTCCCTTACTCGAATCCGTCATCTTGCCCGTTATTGCCGGCAGGTCCGTTGCGATCGCATTCCGATACCACGACTTGCGTGTCGGTGTAACTGCTCGCGTCGATCACTCCCGGAATCCCGGCAAACGAATAGGTTTGGTCAATCGCGAGGATCGCCTGAGCGTAGTCCCCCAGTTCGTCGATAATCACATCGCGAGCCGCGGAAACACCTGTCACAATGCCGAAGACCAGGAGTACGACGAGCAAAGTCCACTCAAACGATAGCACGCCATCTTCTTCATGCCGGAGTCGTGAAAATACGGTTGCGCACATCTCTCTAAACCTTCCAAAGAGGTTGCCTTCTCGAAACATCGGTGGTGCAGACGTTGCCTGAACGCAACACGCTTACATCACCCGTCCACTCAGCCAGCCAACACGACCTACGAGTCGAGGTCTTCTTGCGGACCCTGCGTCGGTCCACCGAGATCCGTTCGACCGCAATCCTGGAATACCTGATCGACGTTGGGGTCTTCGGTAAATTCCGATCCAGCGGCGGTGAAGACAACGTTCGTGCCGGGCGGATTGGGGAAAGTCACCTCAATCCCAGCGAGGCTATAACTCTGGTCAAAGGCTTGCGCGGCTTGGGCTACGTCACCGAGTTCATCGATGATGGCGTCGCGAGCGGCACTAAGTCCACTGACGATACCAATCGTCAGCAGCGTGACCAGCAAGACCCATTCGAAGGATAGAACGGCATCGGTTTCCGATGCCAGGCGGGTCTGCCAAGGTTTTAATCGAGATACGAAAGTGCGAATCATTTGGCGGTTCTCCTGCGGGGTTAGTAGGGGAGGCCTTGCCAAAGGCTGTGTAAAACTAAATTGTGCGAAACCATCAACCAACCAACTGCTTACTCCGGACCATCTTCCAGACCACCCTGAGTTGGTCCGCCCAGGTCCGTTCGATTGCAGTCTTCGTAGAAGGCAGCATCCAGAAACTCGGAATCACTCGCTCCGCCGATGGCGACGCCATCCAATCGAATCTCCAAGGGGAAATCGATCCGGAACGATCCATCCACAGCAACCATCGCTTGCGCGGCGTCTCCCAATTCATCCACAATTCCGTCGCGAGCGGCTGCCAATCCAGTGACAATTCCGATTGTCAGCAGCGTCACGAGCACGGTCCACTCAAAGCTGAGTACCCCGTCCTCTGCGCGGAACAAGTTGATGAGAGTGCGAGACATGGATCTCTGTTTTCTACGGGAAATCAAGTCAAAATCAGCTCAAAAGATCCCCCCGGCTGCGAAGTGCAGCCGGGAGGAAATCCAATGACATTACGACTCGACGTCGTCCAGGCCAGGTTGGCCAGCCGGTACCGTATTGCGCGTGCAATCTTGGTACTGAGCAGCATCAGTAAAGCTGGAATCTGACGACGACGAGGTGGTCGAAGCATGGACAATCACTTCCAAGGGGAAAGTGATGGTGAAGCTTTGATCCAGGGCCAACATCGCTTGAGCGACGTCACCCAGTTCGTCGATGATCGCATCGCGAGCACCAGCGACACCGCTAACAATCCCGATCACGAGGAGGCTGACGAGCAGCACCCACTCAAAAGCGAGGACGCCGTCCTCTTCGCTCCACAAACGAGCCAAACACTTATTCATATTCAGTTACTCCTGCAAATTTCTGTTTTGTTGAGGGTTAAGCGATTACTAGATTACGACGGGCTGTCGGTCTGAGCACCTTGAGTCGGGCCACCCGCAGTGCGCGTGCAGTCCGTGTAGCTGGCGGCATCTTCGAAGAGCGAATTCGAGCCACCCGAGGTCAGCGTCAGCTCGTGAACGCGAGCTTCGAGCGGGAAGTCGATCGTGTAGCTCTGATCGACGGCCAACATGGCCTGGGCGACGTCGCCGAGTTCGTCGATGATCGCATCGCGAGCGGCAGCCAAACCCGTAACAATTCCGATGGTGAGCAGGGTCACCAGCAGCGTCCATTCGAAAGCGAGGACGCCGTCCTCTGCCTTCCAAAGGTTCTGCAAACAATTCTTCATCACGATTCTCCTTGGTACCAGGAAGTCAAACACATTTGGAAGGTCCCGACGCGGAACCTTCCCTCCAACGCTCGTTGTGCCCCGAGCGCTGGAATGACATTGATGCCTGAAAGCACCTGCCGTGCCATCACCCGCAAGGACGGCAATAATTTTCAGAAGGTGGCGATTAACCGTTTGACAGCAACACTTTAGAGAGAGCCGCGCCGGAGAAAGCGAATTTCCAGCCGGCGCACGCGTGTTGTCACTCCGAAACATCCTGGCAACGGAGCACCGCTGGAACGTTTACAAATCACAACATTTCTTCCATTCCGCCTTGTTTACCCAAGCTCAACTGCGGGGAACGAGTTTTTCGCTTGAAAACAGTGCTGGAAGGGGCCAGTGCGCGAGCGTCGCGGCGGGCAGTTCAGAAGACTGAACGAGAGAGAGCAGGTTGATGTCTCCGGATCGCCGGCGATGAACTTCGCCGGAGAATCGAACCGCGTCGGTAAGAAGCAAAGCTCACCACGCCGGCGATCCCAGAGACAACCTAAATCAGCAGAATCTTCGGGGCACTGAAGAAACTGCCCGCAGAGTGTGGCCGCCTTGCGACAGGCTGCGGGGAGCTTCGTCGGTAAAAAATCGGCACCGACCCTTGCCATGCTCGGGTGACAAGGAGAGCCGGATGTTCGGCCGCAAAACGGGGGACGAACACAGTTCGGGTCGGTGCCGTTAGTCGTTCGCAGGGGACTTAGCTTTCCAAGTCCAACTGCGGTCCCTGATCAGGAATGATCAGCAGGTTGGTGCGAGTGCAATCGCTATAGATCGCAGCATCGGTAAAGGACGAATCCGAAGCGGACGAATTCGTCGGAGTGTGGACTTCCACATACAGGGGGAAGTCGATCGAGTAGCTCTGATCCAGAGCGACCATGGCCTGAGCGACGTCGCCGAGTTCATCGATAATCGCATCGCGAGCCCCGGCCAGGCCGGAAACGATGCCGATCACGAGCAGCGTGACGAGCAGAACCCATTCGAACGCGAGGACACCATCGTCCTCCTTCATCAAACGAACCCAAAACTTGTTCATCCCAAATCTCCTTGTACCAGGAAAACCGTGTGGAACAGCCCTTCGACATGAAGGAACTGCTTCCGACCCCCCGTTGTGCCTCAAGGTGTCGGTTACAAAAGACACCTATTGCATGGACAATGCCAAAAATGCCGAACGTAGCGATAATAATTTCTAGCGCGGATGTTAAGCCATCTGGCAGCTGGCTTTACGTTTATTGAGCAGGGAATTTAACATTGATTCAGAAATATTGGCACGCTAACGCGATTGAACATGAGCGCCAGAAGGCTTTACGCCGCGCTAAGAAAAGCGTTCAATTTTGGGGCTTTTGACCCCCAAACGCCGCTTTCTGTTCAGCCTGCCGTACCGAATGCTAACCCATTCACCCCCTGAAGAGGGCGAAAACCGCGTGCCAGCCGCTGGACCGCTGCTAATCCGGCTGGACAGCAGCGTTCACAGGAGTTGGCTTGGGTGTTCAGTCACGAAACACACGTTTACATCCTGCTCTCCCGCGGCGAAGGAGGCCGGTGCAGGGCCTCCGACGCCAGGGAGCCGCCAATCCTTGGATACGGTACTACTGCACGTTTTCGATCATTCCCGACTGGTCGACAGGGGCTGGAGCACCTGGTTCCAGGTTGCGATTGACCTCAGGCTTGGTGTCCATGAAGACGGAACCCGCAGCACCACTGGCCGTGGCCGTCCGACCGGTCAGGGCCGGGGCGTAATCGGGGTTCTTCGTCATGAATTCCTGCCAGGCGCGGCTGCTATAGCCGGCCCCTTCGGTGATCTGCCCCTGAACCCGGCTGTTGCCGCCCACGTTCCGAACCTGACCGACGGCCACGCCGCAGGGGGGAAGGATGGTGTAGGACTGATCGAGCGAAGTCATGGCTTCCGTCAGATCTGCCATTTCGTCGTTGACGGCGTCACGCACACTGGCGAGACCCCCAACAACCCCGAGAATTACGACCGAATTGAGGGTTACCCACTCAAAAGACAAAACGCCGCACTCTTCTTTCCACAACCGTGCAAAAAACGAACTCATGGCCAGGCTCCTGGTACTCGCGCGGCACGATCGATGGAACCAGGGAAAGACCGAGCAGCTCGGGAAGAGCTGATCAAATACCTGCGTGGCGTCATTAAAGACGCCACGCAGGCAGCGGACCGCAGCGGGGATGAACGACGCTGCGATCGGTCCGTCCTGGCCGAATAACCGCGACCGGCTTTCGCCGGGGCACACCGCGATTATCCGAGGAGCGTGCTTGCGCTAAGGATGTTGAACAAGTCCCGGCGGAATTGCCGGCACGATCGTTGTATTCAGCAGTTAATGTACCAGTACGGCAATCGGATATCAAGCATTTTTAGCATAATGCTCATAAAGTGAATCTTAGCAGCGGGTTGCGCTAAGGACAGATGTTAACCTGGGCGAACATTGGATCTTTGGCATGTAAAGTGGCCTTAGCGCTCTTAGCGCCAGCCTTGACACTTTGTTAAGGGGGGTTAGCGCTTTTGCCTTTTCACCCTTCGCCGAGTGTCGATTTGTAAAGAGGCTGAAGCTTTTTGCTTCGCCAAATGAGCGCGCGAAGTGCTGTGATTCGCTGCGAACCTCCCAGAGCTGGGTTTAACCACCCACAGGAACTGCTTTTACCGTATTCTGAACCCGTTTCTTCTGAGCCTGGCTGTTGCTGAAACCTCGCTCCGCTGGCCATGTCTAGAATACCCAGGACGGCCCTTCCTCTCATCTCGCGGGAGTCTTTGCATGGCAGCCCCCAATCACGAACAGCAGATGGCCCAGGCCGAGGAGATTCTCGGCGACCGGCTGAAACGAACCAGCTTTGTGAAAGGGCTGTTTTTCGGCGAGTATCTGTCGGAAAGCCTCCCCCCCTATCCCGATCTGGCCGCCGATGTTGCAACGGCGAAACTGGTTGACCAACTCCAAACCTTCTGCCGGGAGCAGATTGACCCGGTTGCCATCGATCGGCAGGCCCGGATTCCGGACGAGGTGATCGCCGGCCTGGGAGAACTTGGCATTCTTGGCGCTTGCATGCCGACCCATGCGGGGGGACGTGGGATGTCGCAAACCGCTTACTGTCAACTATTGGAAGTCTTGGGGGGACATTGCGGCAGCACCGCCCTGTTCGTGAACGCCCATCACTCCATCGGCCCCCGGGCTTTAGTGCTGTTTGGCAATAAAACGCAGCAGCAAAAGTACCTCCCCAAGCTGGCGCACGGCGAATGGCTCAGCGCGTTTGCGTTAACGGAACCAAACGCCGGAAGCGACGCCGCCAACGTGCAAACACTGGCCACCCCCACGGCCGACGGCAGCGGCTTTATCTTGCGGGGGGAAAAACGGTGGATCACCAACGGCGGCATCGCGAACGTGCTAACCGTGATGGCTCGCACGCCAACGGCGGACGGCAAAGAGACGCGCATCACCGCGTTTATCGTCACTCCCGATATGCCCGGCTTTCGGGTCGTCGAAGAGCGGATGGAAAAAATGGGGGTTCGCGGCACCGCGACCAGCCGCCTCGCCTTCGACGACATGTTCGTGCCGAAAGAAAACGTCCTGGGCTCGCTCGGCAAGGGGTTGCGGATCGCGCTCACCGTGCTCGATTACGGACGAACCACCTTTGGAGCCTGCTGTACCGGCGCGGCCCGGTTTTGTGTCGAGCATGCTGTTCGCCACGTGCAACAGCGGGTGCAGTTCGATCAGCCCCTGGCGAATTTTGAACTAGTCCGCGAAAAGATCGCCTCGATGCAAGCGGGACTGTACGCGATGGAAGCCTGCACCTATCAAACGGCCGCCCTGATCGATTCGGGAGCCGGCGATTTCATGCTGGAAACGGCGATGCTAAAGGTCTTCAGCACGGAAACGCTCTGGAAGATCCTCAACGACACCTTTCAACTGTACGGCGGCAAGGCTTACTTCACCGACGAGCCGTTCGAACGGATGGTGCGCGACGCCCGGATTAACACCATCGGCGAAGGGGCGAACGACGTGCTGCGTGCGTTCTCCGCGCTGGTCGGGATGCGGGATGTGGGGTTGGAACTGGAAAAAGTGCTCCACAGCATTTATTCGCCGCTGCAAGGCCTGGGGAACATCAGCCGGTTTGCGGGGCGGAAGCTCAGCACGTTTTTTGTGACCCCTCAGGTGCCGGTCAGCCGGCCGGAATTGGAAGCGGAGGGGGCTCACCTGGGGAAACTGATCGGCGAACTGGGGCGAGCGGCGGAACGCCTGCTGGTGCAGCATCAAAAAGAGATCGTCGACCGGCAATATCAGTTAGGGCGGATGTCCGATGCGGCGACCGAGATTTTTGTCTCGGCCTGCGTACTCCATCGGCTCGATGCCGACCTCAAACGGGCCCATCATCCGCACGAAGCCGCCCTTTCGCTCGCTACGGCCAAATATTACCTCCGCACCGCCCGCCGCCGGGTGCGTCAAACCTTGGCCTCGATTTGGGATAACGACGACGAGGCGACGAGCGATTTGGCGGCGAAGATTTTGCGGTAGCGGATGCAGTTGCCGCCCGGCCGGAGGGCTTTTCGCAATTGCCGGCCCGGTTTTGGAACGCTTCTCAGACTGGTTGCCAAACTGCTAAAGTAAAGCTTCGGCGGAGTACAAAGGTTCTCTATCCACGACGATTGCCGGCATGAAGATCGCTATTTTGGGTGCCGGCATTTCGGGCCTGACTGCTGCCTATTATCTGTCCCCCCAGCATGACGTGACGGTCTTCGAGGCTGGGGCGCGAGTGGGCGGGCACACGAACACGATCGACGTGGAACTGGACGGCGAACGGCAGGCAGTCGATACCGGCTTTATTGTCTTCAACGACCGGACCTATCCCAACTTCTGCCGGTTGATGGACGAACTGCAGGTGGCGTCGCAACCCACGACAATGTCCTTCAGTGTGCGCTGCGATCGGACCGGGTTGGAATATCGCGGGGCGGACCTGAACGGCTTCTTTGCCCAGCGTCGCAATTTATTCCGCCCCAGCTTCTATCGCTTTCTCGCCGACCTGGTGCGGTTCAATCGCCGCGGGATCGAAGTTCTGGAGGCCCAGGAACAAAATCGGCTCGATGAAGAAATGAGCGTTGCCGAGTTCTTTCGGCGCGAGAAGTTTTCGCCGCAGTTTATCGAGCAATACTTTCTGCCCATGGGCTCGGCCGTGTGGTCTTGCCCGCGCGGGACCTTTGAACAGTTCCCGATCCGCTTCATTTTGGAGTTCTACCGGCATCATGGCCTGTTGAGCCTGCGGGATCGTCCGCAGTGGCGCGTGATCTGTGGCGGATCGCAACAATATGTCGGCCCGCTGACGCGCCGATTTGCCAATCGGATTCAGACGAATGCCACGGTGCAAAGCGTGCAGCGTGACAAAGGCGGAGTCGAAATTCGCACGAACGATTCTGCCGCACGTTTTGATCACGTCGTTTTCGCCTGCCATAGCGACCAGGCATTAAAAATTCTCGGTAGCGGAGCGACTGCAGTCGAACGGGAGTTGCTGGGTGCGTTTCCTTACGAAGAGAACGTGGCTGTCCTGCATACCGATCACAAGGTCCTGCCGAAAACGAAGCGAGCCTGGGCCTGTTGGAACTATCATCTCCCCGCCGATGCGCAGGAAAAGGCAACGGTGACGTACAATATGAACCTGCTGCAAGGACTGCGATCGAAGAACACGTTTTGCGTGACCTTGAATGGGGAACGGGAAATTGACCCGACGAAGATCCTCCGCCGGCTCGTTTATCACCATCCCATTTTCACCACACAGCGTTCGATCGCCCAGCGACGTCATGCAGAGTTGCTGGGAGCGAATCGAAGCAGTTTCTGCGGGGCTTATTGGGGGAATGGTTTTCACGAGGATGGTGTGGCCAGCGCGTTGCGCGTTGTGGAGGCTACCGATCGAGTGGCTGCGCCGTACGATGGCCCTCCGAGGCCGTCGAATGTGGTTTCCGTCCCCTGAAGGGTAGATGTTCATCCGTGCGGCCTGGAATAAGTAATTGGTCGGCGACAAGTTAGAAAGCACCATCGACGGCGTCGGAAGTCCAACATACTTTAATGCACAGCTGCCTCTACTCCGGCTACGTTGAACATCGCCGCGCGACGCCGGCAGTGCATCGTTTTCGTTATTCACTCTCCCTGGCTTACCTGGACCTGGTAGAGCTTGACGAGCTCTTTGCCCGATTGCCCCGGTGGTTGTGCTCTCAAAGATCCTGGTCCCCCCTGAGCTTCAGGCGGAGCGACTACCTAGGAGATCCCGCTGAGCCTCTGGCCGAAGCGGTTCGTCGATTGCTCGTTGAGCGTGGTTACTCCCCGCCGGCCGGACCAATTCGCCTGCTCACGCAGTTTCGCCAGTTTGGCTATGTCTTCAATCCGGTTTCTTTTTACTATTGTTTCGACTCGAACGAGCGATTGGAGCGAGTCATCGCCGAGGTGAGCAATACCCCCTGGGGAGAACGCCACTGGTACGTTCTGGAAGCTACTTCGGCCGGCGAATTTCCTTTGATTTCGAAGGAATTTCATGTCTCGCCTTTTATGGACCTCGCTCTACAGTATCGCTGGCACGTTTCGCCCCCAAAGGATCAATTGACACTGGGGATCGAGAACGTGCGCGATGGCAAGATGTTTTTCGACGTTGAGTTAAACCTCGCACGACGGCAGGAGATGACCTCCGGCAATCTCGCTAGAATGCTGGTTCGTTATTTTCTGCAGCCGCAACGTGTGATGGCCGGCATTTACTGGCAAGCGTTGTGGCTTTGGTGGAAACGCGTTCCCTACGTTCCGCATCCGAAAAACCTCGTCGCTCCCGCCGCAGACAAAACTAAGTCAGCCGACCCAGCCCTGATTCCCACCCCCGACAAAATCGCCACTTAGCTTTCGATGGAATTCACCACCTCGGCCGCTGCTACGGAAATCATCCGCCTGTCGTTATCGGAGCGATTCTTTCGTGGCCTATTGTCACAGTTATTGCAGTCAATTTCCGGTGGGGAGATCACCATCAGCGACGGCGCCGGGGAAACGACTTACGGCGTCGGCGACTTGACGGCACGCATCGTTGTTCGAGACTCGCGATTTTATCTGCGCGTCGTCCTCGGCGGAGGGCTAGGGGCGGCCGAAGCACTTCGTGACGGCGATTGGGAATGCGACAACCTGACCAATCTGGTCCGGATCTTCATTCGAAACTTGCCGTTGTCCGATCGGCTGGATCGTCGCTGGGGCTTCGCTCGCTGGCTAGCCTCTCGGGTTGGTCACGCGCTGCGAGCGAACACCTTGGCCGGTTCGCGACGCAATATCCAAGAGCACTACGACCTGAGCAACGATTTTTATCAGCTTTGGCTCGACGAGACGATGAGTTACTCGTCCGCTATTTTTCCCACGCCAGAGATTTCCCTGGCGGATGCATCGAGAGTGAAGCTCGATCTGGTGTGTCGCAAGCTGGAACTACGTCCAGAGGATCATCTGCTGGAGATAGGCACCGGCTGGGGTGGGCTCGCACTGCACGCCGCCCAGAATTTTGGTTGCCGCGTAACCACCACGACTATTTCCCAGGAGCAATACCGCTTTGCTGTGGAACGAGTGCATGCCGCGGGGCTTGCGGACCGCATCACAATCCTGCGACAAGACTATCGCGAGTTGACCGGCCAATACGACAAGCTCGTTTCCATCGAAATGATCGAAGCCGTGGGGGAGCAATACTTTGGCACCTTCTTCGAGCAGTGCGGCCGATTGCTCAAGCCGGATGGCATGCTCCTGTTGCAGTCGATCGTGATTGCCGACGAACGCTACGCGCAGCATCTGCGGAGCGTCGATTTCATTCGCCAGTACATTTTTCCCGGCGGATGCTTGCCGTCGATCTCCGTGCTGACTCAAGCCGCAGCGCAGGCCAGTGGCATGCGACTGGTACATCTGGAAGATATTGCACCGCATTACGCCGAAACCTTGCGTCGCTGGCGAAACGCCTTCCATGAGCGACTCCCCGAAATTCGCGAACTTGGGTTTGACGAACCCTTCCTGCGGATTTGGAATTATTACCTCTGCTACTGCGAGGCCGCCTTCGAGGAGCGTCAGGTGAACAACGTGCAAATGCTCCTCGCCAAGCGCGATTGCCGCGTTGATCCAGTCCTGCAACGGCATGAAGCAGAGTCTTGGTTTCGGCAGGAGAGCCTCTCGTGACCCCCTGGCTCTTGCTGCTTGGCGGTTGGCTTTCAATGGCGCTCGTGATGAGCGGAATTTGGCTCGTGCAGCGGCAGACCAACAATGCGGGCTTCGTTGATGTAGCGTGGACCTTCGGCGTCGGCGTGCTCGGAATCGTGTTTGCTTTGGCCGGCGATGGCGATTTTTCGCGGCGCGTTCTCGTTGCTGTGCTCATCGGCGGGTGGTCACTCCGGCTGGGAAGCTACATTCTTCGTCGTGTGCTGACAGAACCCGAAGACGGCCGCTATCGCGGACTGAAAGAACAGTGGGGGGCCAGTGCCCAAAGCCGATTGTTTGGCTTCTATCAGATTCAAGCCCCAGGCGCGGTCATCTTCGGCGTGCCGATGCTGCTTGCCGGCCGCAATTCGCAACCGTTGGGAATCCTGGACCTGATCGGGGTCGCGATCTGGATCGTCTCCGTGGCAGGCGAAGCGCTCGCCGATCGCCAACTCGCCCAGTTCAAACGCGATCCTGCCAACCAAGGCAAAGTCTGCAACGTGGGCCTGTGGCGGTACTCACGACATCCCAACTACTTCTTCGAGTGGCTGCACTGGTGGACGTATGTGCCGATGGCAGTGTTCGCTCCGTGGGGTTGGCTCAGCCTCACCGCGCCGGCCGCGATGTGGTACTTCATCACGCGCGTCACCGGCATTCCGCCCACGGAGGCCCAATCGCTTCGTTCGCGTGGGGCGGCGTATCGCGAATATCAACGAACCACGAACGCATTCTTTCCAGGACCACCAAAATCCGAGGCACGACCATCAGGGAGTGACAAGTAGCACAACGAACCCATGCTCAAAGAACGTCTTACTCAACTGGCTGTCGATAGCGCCGAGCGCGGCTGGATTCCGGACAGCCTCCTACGCTACGGCATGCGAAAGCTCTGTGAAAAAAGATTGCGCCCCGAGCATATCGCACGCGAGGAAGCGGCCCAGTTCGCAACGCTGGTTCGCCAAGGTCCCATCGCACTCGTTCCCGAAAAAGCCAACGAACAGCATTACGAAGTGCCGGCCGAGTTTTTCGATCTGGTCCTCGGTCCACGGCGAAAGTACAGTTGCTGCTTTTATCCGCCGGGTGTGACGGATCTGGCCACCGCGGAAGAAGAATCGCTGCGTCAAAGCTGCGAACATGCGCAGGTCGCCGACGGCCAAGAGATTCTCGAACTCGGTTGCGGCTGGGGGTCGCTTACGCTGTGGCTGCTCGAAAAGTACCCGCAGGCCCGCATCACCGCGGTTTCCAATTCCAGCTCGCAGCGGCAGTTTATTCGGGGTCAGGCTGAGAAGCTGGGATTCTCAGAGCGACTGCAACTGATTACGGCCGACATGAATCAGTTCTCGCCGCCAGCCAAATATGACCGCGTGATGTCGATCGAAATGTTCGAACACATGCGTAATTACGAGCAACTGCTCCACCGCATTCGCGGCTGGCTCCGTCCGGGCGGCAAACTCTTCGTGCACATCTTTTGCCATCGTTGGCTCGCCTACGATTTTGACGGCCAAGGGGCGGCCGATTGGATGAGCCGGAATTTCTTCAGCGGCGGCATCATGCCGAGCGTCGATTTTCTTTCGCGTTTCCCCAACGATCTGCGCGTGGAAGAACAGTGGATCTGGAACGGTGAACATTACGCCAAGACTGCCGACGCCTGGGTTGAGAATCTCGACCGGCGACAAGCAGCAATCCTGCCGATATTGGCAAAGATTTACGGCCCCGCCGACGCCCGTCGCTGGTGGCAGCGGTGGCGGATGTTGTTCCTGGCCGGCTCCGAACTGTTCGGCTACAAGCGCGGCGAGGAATGGTTGGTGGGGCACTATCGGCTGGCTGAGATTGGCTAGAGAAAGCATTCTCTGCCAAATCCCCAACTCCAGCCCTCTTCTCCAGCCCTTACAAAAACGTCTCGTCCTTACCAGGAAATTCGCCGCTGCGAACGTCGCTGATGTAATGCTTCACCGCTTGATCGATGATGCTCCCCACGTCCGCATACTTCCGAACGAATTTTGGTACGCTCCCCAGGGTCAGCCCCAGCAGATCGTGAATCACGAGCACCTGGCCGTCGCAATCGGGCCCAGCACCAATACCGATGGTTGGAATGGCGAGGGACTGCGATAGTTCCTTCGCAATCTCGGCCGGAATACATTCCAGCACAATCGCGAACGCGCCCGCTTGTTGCGCTGCCTCGGCATCGCGCCGCAATTGTTCACCATCGCGTTGCACACGATAGCCGCCTAGCTGGTGAATACTTTGCGGCCGAAGCCCCACATGCGCCATCACCGGAATGCCTGCCGAGACGAGTCCGGCAATCACGTCCGCCTGGTCCTCGCCCCCTTCCAGCTTCACGGCCTGGCAGCGGGTCTCTTTCAGAATACGCCCCGCGCTCTCAATCGCGCGATGCACGCCAAAATGGTTGGTCGGGAAAGGCATGTCGACGACGATCAGCGCATGCTGCACCGCCCGCCCCACCATCTCGGCATGATAGATCATCTCGTCGAGCGTCACTGGCAGCGTCGTTTCGTGCCCTTGCACGACCATCGACATGCTGTCGCCGACCAAAATGATGTCCACGCCGGCCGCATCTAAAAGTGCTGCGGTGGGAAAGTCGTACGCCGTCAGCATGGCGATCTTTTGCCCCTGCTGCTTGCGGTCGGCCAATTGCGTGACAGTAATGCGAGAGGGACGAGCCATGGGAGAGAATCCGCCGTACGACTACCCTCCGAGGTCGTCGCTTGTGGAGTTTTAGCTAGGGAGCGTTGCGGTTAACACGATTCCATTGATGAGTATAACCTGGACCTATCGGCAGCGCCTCGCGATGAAACGAAGCACCGTCAACTTCGAGGCTGATAAACCGCAGAACTCATTCCGCGAGAAAGCACATTCGACGGCCTCGGAGGGCCATCGTACGAGATTACCGCTGATCGAGCGGCACAAACTTGCGCTCGGTCGCCCCCGTGTAAACCTGCCGTGGGCGGCAAATGCGCTTCGTCGGAGACTGGTGCATTTCAACCCAATGAGCGATCCAGCCGGGTAGGCGCCCCATCGCGAACAACACCGTAAACATCTGCACCGGAATTCCGAGGGCTCGATAAATGACCCCGGAATAGAAATCAACGTTCGGATAGAGCTTCCGTTCGATGAAGTATGGATCGTTCAGCGCGACTTCTTCCAATTGCTGCGCCACATCGAACAAGGGATCGCGAATGCTTAGTTTTGCCAGGAGTTTGTCGCACGCTTTCTTGATGATCAGGCAGCGCGGATCAAAATTCTTGTACACGCGATGGCCAAACCCCATGAGGCGGGAATTCCCCTTCTTTTCCTTCGCCATCTCCACAAACTTCGAAACGTCCCCCCCCTCCTGAATGATCCGTTCAAGCATCAGGACGACCGCTTCGTTCGCCCCGCCGTGCAACGGACCCCACAGCGCGCAAATACCGGCCGAGATCGAGGCAAACAGGTTGGCGTTCGACGACCCAACCATTCGCACCGTGCTAGTGCTGCAGTTCTGCTCGTGGTCTGCATGCACGATCAAGAGCAAGTTCAGTGCGGCAACAAAGTCCTTATCGGGCACGTATTCTTCGCACGGCACGGCAAACATCATCCGCAAAAAGTTCGCGGTGTACGAAAGATTGTTGAGCGGATAGATGAAGGGCTGACCGGCAGACTTCTTGAAGCAATAGGCCGCAATGGTTGGAATTTTTGCGAGCAGCCGATGAATCGAAATTTCTACCTGTCGCGGATCGGTAGGATCGAGCGAGTCTTGATAGAACGTAGAGAGCGCACTGACCGCCGCCGAAAGGATCGCCATGGGATGAGCGTCCCGCGGGAAGCCGCTGAAGAATTCCCGAAATTCTTCGTGCAGCATGGTGTGACGCAACACATTACTGCGGAACTCAGTCAGCTGATCTTCTTTCGGCAGTTCGCCGTAAATAAGTAGATAGGCGACTTCCAGGAACGTGCAGTTTTCCGCGAGCGTTTCGATCGGATAACCGCGATACCGCAAAATACCTTGGTCGCCGTCCAGAAATGTAATGGCACTTTGGGTTGCCCCGGTGTTTCCATACCCTTCGTCCAGAGTCATATAGCCCGTGGTACCCAGCAGTTTCGAAATATCCAGGCCACGTTCCTGCTCAGAGCCCACGATAATAGGAAGTTCAAGTTCCTGGTCGGGCAATACCAGGCGAGCGGATTTGGAAGTCGTTCCCTTGTCTGCATCGGAACCCATGGTTAAGCCTCGTTTTGTTTGATTCTTAGTGTGCTAACGAAGTATAGCCGGGCTGGTTGCAGCGCGGAAGTAGCGGGGAAAATCGAGTTTTTGCAGCTTGAGAGGTTGCGCTGCGATAACTTCACCAGCCACTGCGCGTCGGGGACGAACTCCGCCCCGGCTTGATCAGCCTGAGCGTCACCCAAGCGGAATGTTCCGACCGCGGATCAGGTCCACAGCTGCCGATCCAGCAGCCGATAATTCACCGCTTCGTGCAGATGGTGCGGCTGGATTTCCACGCTGCTCTCCAAATCGGCAATGGTCCGAGCGACGCGCAATACTTTATCGTGGGCGCGGGCGGAGAGTCCCAGATCGTTCACGCTGGCTTTGATAATTTCCTGGCACTCACGATCCAGCTTGCAGAATTCCCGAATCTGCCGACTCGTCATCCGGGCGTTGTAATTGGTGCGCAGGCCGGCAAAGCGTTGCGTTTGAAGTTGCCGGGCGGCAACCACTTGCTCCCGCATGTCGGTGCTCGAGGTTCCACCCCGATCAGCCGAGAGTTCTTTGTATGGCACAGCGGGTACTTCGATATGCAGGTCGATGCGATCGAGTAACGGTCCCGAAATTTTTCCCATGTACCGCTCGATCTGCGGCGTGGTGCAGTGGCAGTCGCGGCGCGGATCGTTGCGATAGCCGCAGGGGCACGGATTGAGCGCGGCAATGAGCATGAAGTCCGCCGGGAAGGTGGTCGAATGCAGAGCTCGCGAGATCGTCACCGTGCCATCTTCGAGGGGCTGACGCAAAACTTCCAAAGTCCGGCGATTGAATTCCGGCAATTCATCCAAAAAAAGAACGCCGTGATTCGACATGCTAATCTCGCCCGGCGTGGGAGGATTTCCGCCCCCCACCAGCCCAGCATCGCTGATGGTGTGATGCGGCGCACGAAACGGTCGCTTGGCGAGCAAAGGTTGCCCCGGCGGCAGATGGCCGAGCGAACTATAGATGCGCGTGGTCTCGATGGACTCTGGCGGAGTGAGCGACGGCATGATCGTGGGCACGCGCTTGGCCAGCATCGTCTTGCCCGAGCCTGGCGGTCCGACCATCAGCAGATTATGTTTACCGGCCGCCGCTACGGTGATCGCCCGTTTGGCCATCTCTTGACCGCGAACGTCGCCAAAATCATCTTCATATTTCGCAAATTCCTCGAATAACTCACCCACGCGCGAAGGATGGGGCTCGACTTCTAACGCACCGGTGAAGAAGCCCACCGCCTGGCTCAAACTGGCAACGGGGATGATCTCGATATCTTCCACCACGGCCGCTTCGTTGGCACTTTCCCACGGCACAACGAGCCCCTTGAGACCCTGTTGTTTGGCAGCCGCCATCGCCATAGAAAGCGCACCCTTCACGGGACGCATGGTTCCTTCTAACGCCAATTCTCCGACGACGGCATATTGCGTGAAGCGTTCGGCAGACATCTGCCCGCTCCCAGCAAGAATGCCCAGCGTGATTGGCAAATCAAACGAGGCCGCTTGCTTGGGAAGCTCTGCCGGGGCCAGATTGATGACGATGCGATCTTGTGGCCGCAAGAATCCCGAATTGACCATCGCCCGTTCGACACGATGAGTGCTTTCGCGAACTGCCGCCTCGGGCAATCCCACGAGCACCGTTTTGGGTAGCGCGCCAGGCGAGACGTCGACCTCCACTTCCACCGGGACGGCATCAATCCCAACCAAAGAGAAGGTAAACAACTTAGCCAGCATATTGGATCGTTCCAATCCCGGTAGGAAAACCCTGGCGCCAGCCCGCGCGGGCCGCTAGTTGCCCATCACTTCATCTTCGCGCGACTTCGCCAGATCGCTGGCAATTCCCTCGTATTTCTTCGTCATTTCCTGAATTTCTTCCTTAATCTTCTTCAGCTCGTCCTCGGTCATCGTTCCGTCTTTCTCTGCCACTTCTGCTGCTTTGTTCCCGTCGCGGCGAATATTGCGGACAGAAATCTTGGCATCTTCGGTCAATTCCTTGATTCGTGTTACGAGCTTGCGGCGAGTCTCCGTCGTCAGGGGTGGAATGTTAATCCGAATCAGTCGGCCGTCGTTTTGCGGATTGAAACCCAGGTCACTGGCGATGATCGCCTTTTCAATGTCCTTGATCGTACTTGGATCGTAGGGGCGGATCACAATCTGCATCGGTTCCGGCACCCCCACCGAAGCCAAAGCCTTGATGGGCGTCGGCGAACCGTACACGTCCACGCGCAAGGTATCCACCAAGCCTGGCGTCGCGCGACCGGTGCGAATGCCATTGAGACTATTCTTGAGGTTGCCAATCGCCTTTTCCATGCGATCTTCGGTGTCGAGCAAAATTTCGTCCGCAGACATACCAAAACCTTCCTGAACGCGTGCCGAATCCGCGAGCGCAACCACCACACCTGCGTCGGCCCACCGATTCCCAAATCTCTTCCTATGCTACCGACTGCAAGGTGGCATGACCAGCGTGGCTAGAGGCAGGGGCAATAAGCAACAGAGTACCGGCGAGCTAAGATTTTCGGCGAAAAGTTGCATCGCGGGCCAAGAAGCGTTCAGATGGCTGGCACAGGAGCCATTGAACATGCCGAACTGCAACCCCTTTCGCCGCCCCAGCTGGGCTCTCTCGATCTGCCTTATCTTCACCTCAGGCTGGGCCCTCGGCGAGGAGCCGAAACTTACTGAAGATGAGTCGGGCATAAAATTGGAAACCGACCAACTCGAGGCCGAATTCCGCAAGAAGAAATCGCCGGGACTTAAGACCAGTGCGATGACCGGGATTTCGGCAACGACATTTCTCGACAAGAAAACCGGTTTTCGTGACGGCGGTTTTGGGTTGCATATCGTCGACTGGATCATGGAACCGGGGAGCGACGAAGCCTATCGAGATCAACTCGACAAAGAATTGATCTACGAGTTCAACAATTCCTATCACGGAAAAATTGCCAAGCGCGGCATCGAGGGTCCGCAACTCTGCACGCAGCTCAAGGAGTTGACTCCCCAAGTGATTCGTGGAAGGGACTTCGTTGCGATCAAATACCGGAAGAATTATTACACCGCGGCTCCGGGTAAAAAAACCGGTTCGCTTTGGGAGCAAACGA
The DNA here is from genome assembly GCA_041739545.1 of Pirellulaceae bacterium. Taxonomy (GTDB): domain Bacteria; phylum Planctomycetota; class Planctomycetia; order Pirellulales; family Pirellulaceae; genus JBGSNR01. The sequence continues at coordinate 232,322 of JBGSNR010000048.1, forward strand.
TCGTCTTTCCTGCGGGGGCGCGATACTTCATCTCTAGCGACAAAATCACCGCGGTGAACAGCAGCGAGGCGATGTTCCTGCGGATCGATATGCCGGGACATATGCGGCACAAGAACGGCGATACGTTTAGCGAAATCTATCTGAGCTATTTTGGCTCGATTCCGTCCCAGGAGTTTGCAAAAAATTTTGCGCCTGACGAGCGATTCAACTATCGTCGGGGAGTTAACGAACTGCCCAAACGCTTCATTCGAGCCTATCACTTGCGCGATCCTGAAACAGGCAAAGACGGCCCGTGGCTGGCAGGGATGACGCTCGATCCAGATGTCGTGCATGAAGCCTGGTGCCATCAGCGCGACTATGTCTGCATGATCGAGGAGTTTGGCGGAAGGCCGATTAAGGCCGGCGAATCGTTTAGTGCCGCGTTCATCGTAGGTTACTTCGATTCCATCGAGGAAATGCAGCATGCCTACGATCAGCACTCAGGAAAGAACGTTTTGGAGGTCACCCAGGACGGCTGGCAACTATCGAAGTAGCGAGATTCCAACTAACTCGCAACAAAGCTAATATTCAATCAGCTATCAGCAAAAAATGGCGCTATCTGGTAGCCGCCATCCTGGGAAATCCTCGGTGCCCTAGATCGATGGCGATCCACTCTTCCAAAGCACCCACGGAGGGCACCCATTGTACGGGCTTGGTGGGATCGAGGATCGGTGGCGATTTTGGGGCAACCGTGAGCAGAGCAGCCAGTTCCTTCACCACTTCCATTTTCTCAATCGTTTTGACGAATTTTTCGCCGAACATCGACTTATGCACGTACATTTCGATGAGAGCTTTCGATTGTTGCTCAGGCATTTCAGGCAGTTCCCCTCCCTTGCCGAAGTGCAGAAGAATGTGTTTCGAGGTAGAGCACACCTGACAATCCCGTTTCATCAGATCGACGAAACGCCCAATATCAAATTCCTAATTGAGCTTGGCCAAATGATTGGCGATCGCCGCATCGAAGGCCTCACAGATTTGCCGTTCCGTGTCTCGTCGAGCGATTTCGTTCGCCTGATGGCGCGAGGCCTCAATCTGTTCCCAAGCCTTTCGCAAAATGATGCGTTTCACAAACCCTCTGCGTGCCGTATCCACTCCATTTGTCCTGGAATTCGTCCGGGATGTGATGGCGGTTTGACCTCCGTAGAATCCGTGATCCGGGTCGTAGGCGATAAGCTTGGCAGCCATGAAGTCCGTGGCTGTCGTCGTATCAATCACCACGGGACCGTTACGTCCATCCGTACGCGAGGTCGTCCGTCCCGTGAGCGTTACCTTGAACATCGCTCGCTTTTCGCTGGGGACGAGAGTGACCTGATACTTTCCGAGCGTCGTTGCTAATCCCGTGACCTGAGTTCCCAAAATAACTTGCCGCACGTTGCGTGTGCGCTCGACGGGCTTGTCGATGCGGCGGGTCAGAACTTCGGACGAAACACGAATTACCATCGGAAAGCCGGGCGGCTCGACAGGCAAGGCCTGGCGAAGCACTACGATTTCAGTCTCATGGCCCGCCGTGAGAACCGCGGCTGCACTTCGGGCGAGATCCCCCCGTCCAACGGCCAGAGTCCACCTCTCTGAGATTAGTCCGGAGAGAAACAATATCAGTATCGGCACAAATATTCTTGGCTGTCCCGAAATCATCACTCACCTCGCTAGCTGGTTTGATGGTTTAATGGCGAGGGTGTACGCGTCTCGCAGCAGCAAGATGCGTTCGTGAGCGACCTTCACTTGTGTGTACTGTTTGGCCAGACGCTCTTCAGCGAACCTTTGGCCCACGAAAGTTAAGGCCGATTCGTACTTCGCGCGAACATACTCCTCACTTCGCAACGCTCGAAGCAGGATTGCCAGGTCGCCCCGCTCAAAGTCCGCCGACCAGTTCATGATCGGCCGCATCGGAGTGCTAGAATCAGCCTGCCGATTCTGGGGCAGACCTTTTTCGGCCAGCAATACGGCTTGCAGCTCAACGGATTGCCGCGACCGGTCAAAACCAATTTCCGTGAAGCATTGCCGCATGCTTTGATCGACAAGGTACTCTAGGGCTTCGCAGTAAGCTCGACAGCTTTCCTGATTAATCGCGATCAATTGCTCGATGCGTACTTGTGGGCTTTTAAGTTGACTTGCTGCTATCGTGAAGGTCGTCACAATTCATCTCCCTATGAGACGTGTCTTCCAGGCTAAATCATTAAAAAGCAAGAAGTGTGCCTGGATTCAAGATTTCTTCTCGTTATGGCCCGCAAATCGCTCTGCAGAGGTAAGAAAGCTATTCGGTGCGAGTGCAGCGTGTCCCACCGGGTTGGCAAATTGAACGCTCGACGTGCATACTGGTCAAGGAACTTCCACTTCTCTTCCTCGCCTAGGTAGTTTCAGGCTCTTAACATGAAGCACAACGCGGATTCGTCGCCTGAACCGCACCTGCAGTTTTTGCTCGATCATTCGGCAGAAGCCGTTGTTGTGATCGACGCTGACGACGCCATCCATGGCTGGAACGAACGGGCTGAGCGTCTGTTGGGATGGAAACGTGCGGAGCAAATGGGGCAGAAGTTGGCTTGCTTCCAACTCGATGGGGGGAGTTCGGCCTATCAATTCATGCAACAGCAGTTGGAGGCCAGTACCGGCGGGTATAAAGAGTGCTCCTTCATGCTGCAAGCCCGCCCTCGCGGGGGAGAACCAATTGCTGTCGCTGTTTCGCCGGTGGCTTTAACTTTAGGTTCAAAAGCTAATCAGACTTTGATCTGCTTTTACTTACGGAGGGCTTCGTCCGCGGAAGCTGAATTGCAGGAACTCAAAAAAACCATCGCACAAGAACGTTTGCAATCGACAGCGACTGCCGCCAGGTCCGACTCCGCATCAACCCAGAGCCACGATGATTTGCATTATCGGGCGCACCTTGCCGCCCTGGTGGAGTCGTCCTATGACGCGATTATTGGCCGGGATGTTGATGGCCGAATTACCAGTTGGAACACGGGTGCGCAGCGGATCTATGGCTACACTGAGTCTGAAGCGCTGGGTCAATCGATCACCTTGACATTACCGATCCATTTAGCGCAAGAAGAGCCGGAAGTCCGCCGCGCGGTGCAGACCGGGGCCCGGCTGGAACAATTTGAAACGATCCGTCGCCGAAAAGATGGTCGGCTGGTCTCCATTTCCTTAACTATTTCCCCCATCACTAACGACGAGGGGCGAATCGTCGGCTCCTCTTCCATCGAACGCGATTTTACCGACCGCAAACGCAACGAAGAAGAACTGCGACTGGCAAAAGAAGCTGCGGAAGAAGCCTCCCGAGCGCGGGTGGAATTCCTAGCCAACGTGAGCCATGAATTGCGCACGCCCATGAATGCGATCATCGGCATGACGCAATTGGCACTCGGCGAAGAACTTTCGGAAGAAGTCCGCGACTTCATCAGCACCGCGAATGAATCGGCCCATTCGCTCCTGAATCTCCTCAACGACATCCTAGATTTTTCTAAGTTGGAGGCTGGGAAGTTCACGATTGACAACGCTCCCTTCGATCTCCGCGCCACACTCGATGAAACCGTCAAGTCGCTTTCAATGCGGGCCTTTGAGAAGAAGCTGGAACTGGCCTGCGAAATGGGTTCGCACGTGCCGACCGGATTGATCGGAGATGGTGCCCGATTAAGACAAGTCCTGACGAATCTTATTGGGAACGCGATTAAGTTTACCGAACAGGGAGAAGTAGTAGTCCGGGTCGAAGCCGTCCGCACCTGGCGCACGGAGGCGGTACTTTTGTTCTCGGTTGCCGATACGGGCGTTGGAATTCGAGTGGAGGATCAAGGCCGAATCCTTGAGCCGTTTACTCAAGTCGATGCGTCTACCACGCGCCGCCATGGCGGGACGGGACTGGGCCTGGCGATCTGCAATGAACTTTTGAAATTGATGGGAAGCCGATTGACGATCCACAGCAATCCCGGACAAGGAAGCCGGTTCTCGTTTCGGGTCACCTTCGGTCTGCAGCAGGAAGATCAACGAGCGCCGCGAGTGCCGTCCCCTTTGATCAGTTTACGTTCCATGCCGGTGTTGGTCGTCGACGACAACGAATCCAACTTGCGAATTATTTCCAAATCCTTGTCGACCTGGTCGCTCGTGCCTCAAACTGCTGGCAGTGGAACCGAGGCTCTTCGCAAACTTGCCGAGGCCGAACAGGCCCAGCGTCCGTTCTCTCTGGTGATCGTCGATGCCCTCATGCCCGAAATGGATGGATTCGAACTGGCCGAGCAACTCCCCCAGAAATTGTCACAACCGCCGGCGGTGGTGTTGATGGTGAATTCGTCGAATCGCCGCGAGTTGAAACAGCGCAGTGCACAGGTGGGTGCCTCCGTTTGCTTGCATAAACCGGTCTCTCAATCGGACCTGATGGATGCTATTATGCGGGCCCTGAATATCGACTATGTCGAGTCAGAGTTGCCGGCGGAATTGGCTGCCGCCGAGGAAACGAAGACACCTCTTTCTGTGCTTTTGGCCGAGGATACGCCCGCCAATCAGAAAGTCGTTACCGGCATGCTGCGAAAACGAGGGCATCGGGTGACGATCGCCGGTGACGGCCGGGAGGCCGTCGAACTGTTTGAAAAACAGCGCTTTGATGTTGTGCTCATGGACGTGCAAATGCCCAAGATGGACGGCTTGGAAGCGACCGCCGCCATCCGGCAGAAAAAAAGACACCGCGGAGATTCAGTGGCAATCATCGCGATGACCGCCCACGCCATGCTGGGGGATCGGGAACGATGTTTGCAGGCCGGGATGGATGCTTATCTGGCCAAGCCAATCGATGTGGGAGAACTGCTTGATCTCGTGGAAAGCGTGGGGCAGGCTCCTCAGCCAATAGAATCTGCGAGTACCGAGACCGACGAGACTGTTAAACCGCTGAAAGCGTCGCCGCGACTCTCGTTAGCCGTTGACACTCCGGTGATCGATCTGACAGCCACCATGGAACGATTGGGTGGGGATGAAGAACTGCTGCAAAGTTTCATCGGCTTCTTCGAGGAAGACTATCCCCAACTATTGAAATCCGTCGTACAAAGTGCCGCCGCGCACGATTTCGAAACGCTGCAACGCGCGGCCCACAGCCTCAAAGGCTTAGCGGCCAACTTCAGTGCTGCGGCCTGCACTGCGGTGGCGGGCAAGGTGGAACTGCAAGCCCGAGACCACAACTTGACAGGCATCGACGAAAACCTCGCTCAATTGCAGGAAGAATTGAAACGGGTAGAAGCAGCATTAAAGAAGCATCGTCGCTGATCATTGAAATTTTCCATTCGAACCGCCTGGTCACATCCGCGCCTGCAGCGCGATCTATATGAGCGTATTCTGCCCACTCATAAACAGGAAAAAGGCGAATTCGGCTAAAAACTGACGCGAATCGCACGATTTCGATCCTGGCACGGCATGTGCTTCCTTATTCAAGCAATCACGACTTTGGAATTAAAGCCGAATCGATGATGGTCGCGTTTCATCGCTCATTGAAAGGAGCCAACGATGCTTTACTGGGCACTGATGTTTCTCTTGTTAGCTCTCGTGGCGGGAGCCCTGGGGTTAGGTGGTCTGGCCGGCGTTGCCGCTACGATTGCCAAAGTTTTGTTTGTCGTCTTCCTGGTGCTCTTTCTGTTGAGCCTGCTGGGAATGACACGCCGCCCGGCTGCTTAGCTCGGTGCGGTGATCAGCTAGCGCGATGAGGATCGGGGAAATGGACGTCCCTAGATCCCGTCTCGATCGCTCTTTGGGTCTTGTTGCGGGTATTGGCCCGGCAACTATTCGTCGGCATGGACTTCGTCACCGTCGATGTTGACCACCTGACCGATTGAAATTCCCAAACTCCTCAGCTTATTCCGTAAGCTGCCGCGGGTGATGCCAAGTTGTTCTGCCGCCTTGGATTGATTGCCTGCATGCGTTTGCAAGACGCGAGTAAGAACGCGGCGTTCCAGCCATTCTAGTGATTCTGCGTATAAATCTTCAGAGCCCGCGGCTTCACGTTCGTCCAAAAATCTACCCAAATCTTCATCCCCTGAGGCGACAGCATCGGTAACACTCAATTCGCCAATGCTGCGCGAAAGTTCCTTGGGAATGAACTCGGGTACCAAGACAGGACCGGTGGCCATGAGCATCGCTTTCCTGAGAACGCTTTGCAGTTCACGGATGTTCCCCGGCCAACGATAACTGGTCAGAATCTGCAACGCCTCGGGCGAGATGCCTGAAATATCCTTCTTGAGCGAGCGGTTGAAACGCGCCATGAAGTGCTCGATGAGCAAAATCAGGTCGTCACCCCGTTCACGAAGAGGAGGCAGGTGAATTTCAAACGCATTCAGGCGATGAAATAGGTCGAGACGAAAACTCCCCTCCTCAATCATTTGCTCCAGCGGACGATTCGTCGCGGAGATCAGCCGGACATTGACCTGGATCGTCTCTTTTCCCCCCACCCGTTCGAATCGTTGCTCCTGAACCAAACGCAGCACCTTGCTCTGCGTTAGTGGCGACATATCGCCCACTTCATCCAAGAAGATCGTGCCGTCAGCACATTGTTCAAACTTACCAATGTGGCGGCGTTCTGCACCCGTAAAAGAGCCCTTTTCATGCCCAAACAATTCGCTTTCCAAGAGCGTGTCCGTCAAGGCCGCACAATTCACGGCCAGGAAGCAAAAGTCTTTGCGATGGCTGTGATGATAAATGGCTCTTGCAATTAATTCTTTGCCAGTGCCACTCTCGCCCCGAATAAGGACCGCCACATCTTGCGCGGCCACGCGGCCGATTTGCTTATAGACTTCCAGCATCTGCGGGCTGCGACCAACCAAGAAGTCGCCGCTCCCCTCGCTAGTGCGATCGTGATCGTCCAAATGGACCGGAGCCTGCATCAAACGACGCATTTCGAGCGCGCGTTCAACCAGTTCTTGAATTTGTACCACTCCCAGCGGTTTCAGAACGTACTCGTACGCCCCTAGTTTCATCGCTTCGATCGCCATGCCGCTATCCTCAGTTACCGTGATAAAAATCACTGGCAACTTGATATCAACTTTGCGAATCTCTTTGGCAATCTCGATGCCGTTAATGCCCGGCAACATAATGTCTAGCAACAGGGCATCTGGCTTTTCCGCCTTTAGCTTTTCCAGGCCATCTTCGGCATCCAATGCCGTGACAACCTTCACTTCTGGGTCCGCAAGCGCTTTGCGGACCAGTTGGTGAACAGACCGATCATCATCGATCACAAGAACCGTCGGCATCTTATTTTTCCGATTTCTTAAGTAGTTTGAACCATGCATTATTTTACGAGGCATAGTGCTAAACCGGTAGGGCTGAGCGGATAATTGTGATCGTCGATTCGTGAACGCCTCTTAAAAAGTGGGCCTACAGCGGGCAGAACCGCGACTGCGATCTACAACCCTCGGCAGCGGTGGCAAGCCAACCGCTCTGCCGGTAGCATGACGGCTGACAGAATGTCGTCGTCTGAAATGGAAGGAACCGGCCGTGAAAATCGCGATTATTGGAACGGGTTATGTCGGACTGGTAACGGGCACTTGCCTGGCTGATGGAGGGCACCACGTAACGTGTGTCGACATCAATGCCGCCCGGATCGAAGGATTGATGCAGGGCAAGGTTCCGATCTACGAACCTGGTTTGGGGGAGCTCATCGTCCGCAATTCGGCCGCGGGGAGACTTCATTTCACTATCGACTCCGCTCTGGCCACGAAGACGGCGCAATTGGTTTTCCTGGCAGTCGGAACCCCTTCCGCCGACGATGGGTCGGCCAATTTGACCTATTTGTGGAAGGCCGTGAAAGGTGTCGCGCCCCATCTCCGCAGCGATGCCGTCGTCGTCGTCAAAAGCACGGTTCCGGTCGGCACGAATAAGCTTATCTACGAGCAGCTGCGAACGCTGACTGGGCGCGTTTGCGATGTGGCCAGCAACCCAGAGTTTCTCAAAGAAGGGGCGGCCGTCAACGACTTCATGTATCCGGATCGCGTCGTGATCGGTGTCCGGACGGAACATGCCGAAAATCAGCTTCGCGAGCTTTATTCGCATTTTCTTCGAACTGATAAGCCGCTCTTGACCATGACTCCTGAAAGTGCGGAGCTAACCAAGTATGTGGCCAACGCGATGCTCGCCTGCAAGATCAGCTTCATCAATGAAATGGCCAATCTCTGTGAGCGGCTCAACGGAGATATCAACGATGTTCGTCGCGGCATCGGCCACGATCGGCGGATCGGATTTCAATTCCTGTTTCCAGGCGTAGGATATGGCGGAAGTTGCTTTCCCAAAGATGTCCGGGCGCTTGCCAGTATGGCCCGAGAGATCGGAGTACCGCCGCGTATGCTCGACGCGATCGATGCCGTCAACAACGAGCAAAAGCATGTCCTCATGAGGAAACTACAGGATCATTTCGGCAGCTTGCAGGGAAAGACGGTTGCCGTCTGGGGACTTGCCTTCAAGCCGCGCACGGACGACATTCGCGAAGCCCCAGCGCTAGTGCTGGTGGATGAACTTCTCGCGGCCGGCGCAAAAGTGCGAGTGCATGATCCAGAAGCCATGGAAAATGTGCGTGCCGAGTACGGCGACAAACTCATCTACGGCACGCAACCAATGGATGTGATCGAAGGCGCGGATGCACTCGCCATTAATACCGAATGGAGCGAATTCCGCAGCCCCGATTTTGAAGAGCTCAAACGGCGGATGAAATCTGCCGTGATCGTCGATGGACGAAACCTGTACGACATCGACGCTATTCGCCGTCATGGTGTGACTTATTATTCGATCGGGCGGGGAGCGGTGAAGGCTTAGTCAAGTTACTTCGCGGCTTCCGCCTGCTCACTCTGTGGCAACCAGAAGGAATGCCACATCAGCCAACCGGCACCACACACGAGCAAGCTGTCGGCAATATTGAAATTGGGCCAGGTGTACTGACGGAAGCGGAATAAGATCCAGTCCCGCACTCCGTACTGTAGGTCCAGATTGCCCTGGGCATCCCACAACCCGAGCCGGTCGTAAAGGTTGCCCAGAATGCCTCCCAATACAACTGCCAACGCCAGTGTTAAAACCCAGTCTTGAGCCGCCTTAAAGACAAATAGCCAGACGACAATGCCGATGGCGGCAGCGATGGAAAGCGTGACGAAAAGTGAGGTCCAACCCTGTCCCATGCCGAACAGGGCACCTTTGTTCACGGCTGTTTCAATGCCGACAAAGCCCTCGATGAGCCAGAACTCGTGATTGGGCTGGGGCAAGCCACGCCAGCGAAAGACGATCTCTTTAGAAACTAGGTCCGCGCCCAAACCGCTGGATGCGATGAGGGTGAACAGGACGGCGCGCAAGGCGAGGGAACCAGCCGCCGCGCTTTTAGCGGGGGAGGTCGACGCCGGTGCTGTCGGCGCATTTAACGCAATGGGGCGTGAAAGGGAGGACATTCAAGCGGGTCTTAGGAATCTTGGCTTCGCACTCGATGCAAATACCATAGGCCCCCTCTTCAATCCGCTCAAGAGCACCTTCAATCTGTTCGAGCACCGTGCCATCATGCTCTAGCAAGCTGAGAGTAAATTCTTGCTCGAAAGCGTCCGTGCCGATGTCGGCCATGTGGATTGGCATGCTGGACAGGTCACCGTTGGATTCGGCGCGAGTTTTGCCCAAAGCGGCCTCCGCCAGACCATTGACATCACCCCGCAGGCGAGCCCGCAGTGCCAAAAGTTGAGCCTTGTAAGGTTTTGCTTCCGTCTTCTTCATGAGTATCTCGCGTGGACTGGATCGAGGTGGGAAACTGACGGCGAGGAAGGTACAGCCTCTCAAGTGTAATTGGTTGGGCGACCGTTGGGAAGGACTTGAAATAGCTGGGCTAGGATTAAAAACCATCGCGTTCCTCGTGAATTTTCGACGTGGTGCGCGGGCATTTTCAGGCCAATTCAACTCAAATACTGGCAAAATCAGGTGCGGGCGTGAAAACACTCAATACTTATTAAGCATTTCCCCAGGTAAACTTGTCTGTTATTCTCTGGCGACGGACAAAAGGCCTGGGGTTATGCGAAGTAATAGACTCCAATTAGGTTTGGGATTTGGTGGGGCGTCGTTTACATTGTTCTCGCTAGCGTCGGTCGTTTTACTTTTCAGCGGACTCCGCGACTTGCCAGAACGTGAAATTAATCCGTCGCCAATCGAAACATAAAGTGCGATAACAGAATTTGAACCTAAAGCCGTCAAAATGAACGGCTCTGTCGACAATTTCGATAAAGGCATTTTGCAGCGTTGCCAGAACGCCGGGAAGTCGCGGAATGACTCGAGGAAGACGATGAATAACTGGATGGTCCCCGCGTTGGTGGTCCTGCTGGCCTGTCTAACGCAACATATAGGGGCTGAAGAGCCGGCAACTTCCACCGCCAACCTGCCGACGCATCTCCGTCGACCGGTGGCCTTAGTGGTGTCGCCGGATGGCAGTCGGGCTTACGTCGCCAATCGGCGGAGTGGAACGATTAGCGTTGTCGACTTATCTGCCGAAAAGACCATCGCGGAATTTTCTGTCGGGAAGCAGCTCTCCGATCTTGAACGAGATCGGACCGGTCAAAGACTGATCGCCTTGGATGATGCTGCCCACGAGATGATCGTGCTGCAAGTCGGGGCTGAGAACGCAGGGCCGGAATTGAAAGTCGTGCAGCGGTTACCTGTGCCTCCTTATCCGGTGCGCGTGATCTTGTCGGCCGATGGCTTGCAAGCTTATGTATCCTCTGTGTGGAGTCGTCAACTGAGCATCATCCGTTGGTCGGATGAAAAATCAGCTGCAAAAATCGAAGCGACCGTCGACCTGCCTTTTGCGCCCCGCGAGCTCTTGCTCGTTCCAGAAAAAGAACGGCTGATCGTGGCCGACAGTTTTGGTGGGCAATTGGGAATTGTCTATCCGCCGCTGCACAAACTTCTGTTCACGCAATCGATGCCCGCGCATCAGATTCGTGGCCTGCGACTGACAGCGGATCGGCAGAAGCTGATTGTCGTGCATTAGATGCTCAACGAGAAAGCACAATCGATCCAAAGCGATGTGCACTGGGGCTTGCTCATGTCGAACGACCTGCGCTGGCTGAAATTAGAATCAGTTCTGTACAAATCCGATACTGACGACTCCCATGCGGGGCTTTATCGCGGGGGGCATGTGCATCCGCTTGGTGAACCGGGACGTGGCGGGGGTGATCCTTCGGCCGTCGATGTCTCGGCTGACGGGACCGTGATTGTTTCTCTCGGAGGTACCGGCGATATCGCGCTCGGCAAGGAAGAAGACTTCAGCTTTTACAAGATTCGTGGCGGACGCGGCTCCGCGGAATATGGCGATGAGTACTACACCGAAGAAGACGGCAAAGGGACCGATTCGCGGCGCCCCATTGATATTCTCTTCGCGCCCGATGGTCGCCGAGCTTATGCGGTCGATATGTTCCGCGACGCGCTAACCGTGGTGAATGTCACCGAGCGCGAAATTAGCCGGCATATTTCGCTCGGTCCCGCACCGAAAGAGCGGAGCCTGGTCGATCGCGGAGAACAACTCTTTTTTGACTCGCACCTTTCCCATGATGGCTGGATGAGCTGCAACAGTTGCCACGTCGAGGGGCATACGAACGGATACACCAACGATAATCAAAGTGATGGCGGCTTTGGTGGATCGAAGCGGGTCCTCTCACTGCTCGGTCAGCGAGATACCGCGCCCTATGCCTGGCTAGGAAACGTGAATGATCTGCGCCAGCAAGCCCACAGCTCCCTCGTCAAAACGATGCAGTCCAAACGAGAGCCTGCCGCTGAAGAACTAGACGCGCTAACTGCGTATATGGAATCACTCGAACTACCTCCACCGGTGGCGGTCCTGCGTGATCGGTCACAGGCAACCTTGCAGATGGAACGAGGGAAGGCGATTTTTGCGAAGCAAAATTGCGCCCGCTGCCATGCCCCGCCGACCTACACTTCGCCAGACAGCTACGACGTCGGATTGGTCGATGAACTGGGGAACCGCAAATTCAATCCCCCCTCGCTCCGCGGCCTTTCGCATCGAGGACCATTTTTCCACGACAACCGCGCGGCAACCCTGGAAGAGGTGTTCACCACGCAGAAGCATCCAGCCGGGAAAGCTTTGCCGGCAGACGAGGCGGCCGATCTGGCGGCTTTTTTACGCGGATTGTGAGTCTTAGTGGTTGTCGCAACTCATCCAATAATCAGGCCTCCTGACAAAGCACAGGCACACGGGGACGGCTGGCTACGATATACTTTCCCTTTTGAATGGGAGCACTGATGGCGTCGTATGTGGTGCGTTATGGGATCATGCGATTCCTGGGGTTGTTTTCAGCCCGCGGGAACGATGTCTACGCGCGCGGTCAGCAAGTCATCATTCGCTCCAATCGTGGATTGGAACTGGGCGAAATCCTCGCGGCTTCGAATGAAGCGTCTGAGTCGCAACTGAAAGAAGCACCCGGCGGACAAGTTCTGCGGCAGCAAACGCCGCAAGACTCGAACGAATTGGCCCACATTCATTCCAAGGAGCGGAATGAATTCGACATCAGCCGGCAGCACGTTGCGCGGCTCGGACTGGATATGCAACTGGTCGACCTAGAACACATTTTCGGCGGCGAACGGGTCGTCGTCTATTATCTGTCCGAGGACCGCATCGATTTTCGAGAATTGGTCAAAGCCTTGGCGGCCGAATTTCAGACGCGGATCGAAATGCGTCAGATTGGAGTGCGAGACGAAGCCAAGTTGCTCGCCGACTACGGAGACTGTGGCAAGCCCGTCTGCTGCAACACGCATCTGCAAGAGATGCCCCCCGTCTCGATGAAAATGGCGAAGATGCAAAAAGCGACGCTCGACCCGACGAAGATTTCGGGGCGTTGCGGCCGGCTGAAATGTTGCCTGCGATACGAATTCGACACTTACGAAGAACTGCAAAAAGAAATGCCGCCGATCGGCTCGGATGTGGTGACCAACATCGGCCGTGCGCGCGTTCTGGGGCAGGAGATTCTGTCGCAGCAATTGCTGATCTCGACCGAAGACAATCGCCGAGTGCTGGTCAACGTAAGCGATGTGCTAACGGTTCTCAAACGAGGGAGTGGCCAACGAGAGTATGGTCCGCGTGAACCTCGCGAAGAAGCGGCGACCGGCAGTGGAGACGACCACAAACGAGGTGGACGGAGCGAACGACCTCCACGGGGCGGCCAAGGACAACCGCGCCCACCGCGAGAGTCAGACAAACGCCGCGATGATCGTGCCCCGAAAAACGCTTCCGAGCAGCCCCCGCCTGTAGAAGCCTCAACGACTGAGCCGCCGCCTGCCGACCCTGCCCCCAGCGCAAGCGCTCAACCGCCGGTGCCACCTTCCCCTGGCGATCGGCCCCCCGAAACTCAGGAATAGAGGACTAGTCGGAGACTACTTTCATGACCGAAGAACTGCATCCAATGACGCGCCTGCTGCGGGAGGATCCGCGCTACAAGTTCGAGGCGTATCAGTTTGTGCGCGAGGGGCTCGACTTTGCGCAAGAGGTAATGAACTTCGGCGCCGACGAAGAAACGGACGAATCGCTGGAGGAGAAGAAAAAAAAGCCAAAGCGCAGAACCGCCCGGCATGTAACGGGGCAGCAATTGTGTCTCGCCTTGAAGCAATTCGCGGTGAAGCAATACGGACTCATGGCGAAACTGGTGCTCAATAGCTGGGGCCTGAAGCGAACCGATGACTTTGGCGAGATCGTCTACAACTTGATCTCCATCGGCGCGATGTCGAAATCGAAGCGGGACCGCAAAGAAGACTTTAACGGCGTCTATGAGTTCGAGCAGGCGTTTGTCAAAGAGTTCGCGATTACGCCCGAGGAAGTGCAGTCGAAGGAATAAACGGCGGTCGGCGATTCAACTTTTCTTGCCGAGGATTTTCTTCCAGGCAGCAGTGAAAAAATCTACGTCTTCGCTGCTTAAAAACGCACTCCAGCCGCAGAGCATGATCCAGTGGAAGAGAAACAGGTTCATGCTCCACAGACATCCCAGATGGAAGAGCAGCGCGACGAATAACGCCCCGCGGCGGGTTTCGCGGAACCACAAGCAAACTGGCACGAACGCTTCGATGGCAATCGTCCCCCAGGTGAGAAATCGCACAATCCACGGCGTGTCGAATAGAAACTGGGGAGTGCCTCCCCTGGCTGCAAATTCATCCAGCCGCGCTGCATAGTAAACGGCCGTTCCGTCGAGCCAGGTATCGCCTTGCAGTTTGGCGAACGCAGCGGCGAGGAAAATCACGCACATCTGAAGTTGGATCAAGCGGATCGCCCAGCCCGACGGGACGGCATTGCTCACGGGCGATGCATTTGTCTGCCAGGAAAAAACTCTTGGGAAGGAAACGAACGCAGTGACCTGGAGCGGCGCAAAGATCAAATAGAACCCAATCAGCCGCATCACTTGATCTTCGCTATCCCACAACAGTGGCTGCCGATGAATGAATGAGACGAGCCACGCGAAAACGCACGCTGCCTGCAGACGCGGGAAGATTCCCAAGAGCAAGAGCACAGTCTGCAGAATGAAGAGGCTGTAGCAAAACCAGAGGACCGTGCTACTCGCCGGAATCCAGGCAAAAAGGGTCGAGGCTGCCGGATCTCGCAGTTGATTGGCAGCGTCCCACGGCAGCACCCCGGCTTCGCCAAACCAGCTTTCCAGGTCGGGCCACCAGCACAGGATGTTAATCAATACGACGGCGGCGTAGGTGACACGCAGGATTGTCAGCAAACGCACGTCGACAGGCACGTGGAAAAACGAGTTCCAGGTGCGGGCTGAGGCGGGCAACATTTCTTTCCACGACAAAAGGGCCGTCGTCATGGCTGCACCTGGTCGAGATCGGCTCCGGGAGCGGGTTCCAGCGGAACTTCGTCGAACTGCCAACGGCTGGTGAACTCCGTTGCCTCGGCCATGCTGGACCAAGGAAAATAGTGCGGGTCGGGAATATCTCCTTCTTCAGCCCAGAATTCGACGCGTTCAGGCGTTGCGGATGGGCTTTGCACATCCCGTGCAAGCTCGGCGGCGATCCACTTTGCCGCTGTTGGTCGCGCAGCGACAAATCCCGGGTTGTAGATGTTCTCGCAATACTTCGAAAGTCGATGGGTCAAGAAGCGCTCCCACCGCGATTGTTCTCGCCAGGCAGGTGGACGCCATTCGCGGGAAGTGCCGTCAGAGTAAACGACCCTGGCACTGATGCGATGATTGCGACGATCAGGATTGGGCGCGAACATTTGCCATTGGTCTTGTTCAACTCCCACCCACAGTGCCATCGGCCGAACGATGCCCGCGATTCGGGGCGGAACGGCTGGAACCGCTTGGATCAACATCAGGAGTAAAAACAGACCAATCAGCACATTTTGCAGCCATGACTTGCGAACCCCACCTGTCACGCACTCGAGGTCCCGACTTGGGGCTTCGGCTTGAGTTGCGGCGGGACTTGACACAGGTGGAAAGGACATTGGCAACTGGAGAGGGGAGCTTGTTGTCCGAATGGTAAGTGCGCATCGCCGCACTTGAAAACGTACCTCGCGATCAAGAGATTTCTCGCCAAAAACTTGGCTCCACAAAGATTCATGCGTATATTGAGATGGTTCTTATCGGGCTAGCGATTGTTCGGCCCTTTTTTTCTCTTTCGGTTATTCTGATTATGCAGGCATACCGTTGGTTAACATTTCTTGTGGTCGGACTATTAGTCTGCATCGGATGCGAGGAGAGCGGTCAGGATCCGCAGCGTACAACTGCCAGCGTCGAAGATCGATTGCTGTTTCTGTCTTTGGTAAATGCCCGTTCACGGACTCCGATTGCGGATGGGCCAGCCTTTCGCCGGGCTGCTGAAGCGTTAGCAAAGAGCGAGCCCACGGTTTTAGAACGATTGCGTCTGACTTCGGTCGATGAAGCTTTTACCTCGCCGCGCGATGGCCAGGCTTTTGGGCTGCGGTTTAACGTGAAACCGGGCACGCCCGGGATGGACGAAAATGTGGTCGCCTTCGAATCCACGAGCGAAGGAGGTCAGCGGTTTGTGGCCTTTTCCAGTGCGCATGTCGTCGCCGTCGACGAGACAAAATTTCAAGAACTCATAAAAGAATAAGTATTATGCGATCCTCTCTTCTATCTCGTCGTGGCTTTACACTGGTCGAGCTACTCGTCGTGATTGCCATTATTGGCATCCTGGTCGCGTTATTGTTGCCGGCGGTACAGTCGGCCCGCGAAAGTGCTCGCCGAGCTCAGTGCCTGAATCAACTCAAGCAGATCGGGCTCGCGTGTCACAATCATCACGATGTTTTACGCCGCTTTCCGACCGGCGGCGCTATTCCAAACTCGTGGAGTGGTGGCTCGACGGCGGATTTCGCCACGTACTGGGTGCGGGATGGATTTCCCTACCAGGGCCCGGGCTGGATGTACCAGATCTTGCCTTACCTCGAAGCAGCGAACATTCAAAACATCACCGCGGATGCAACGGTGGCGCAGCAGAAGATTCCTACCTACTTTTGCCCGTCGCGTCGCAAGCCTCTGATATCGTTGGTTTATGGTAATGGGGTGAATGACTACGCGGGCGTAACCCCAATCAATGCCATCTCGACCACGATTGCCGACGAATTTTGGATGGGAGCGACTTGGACGAACCCGTTGACTGCCCAATACAACGGCATCATTGTTCGTTCGGGTGATGGGATGCGGCTCTGCGACATGGCCCGTATCCTCGACGGGACATCGAATACGTCGATGATCGGCGAGAAGTTCCACCAGCCGCAGTATTACGACAAGGGAGATTGGTGCGACGATCAAGGCTGGACGGCCGGTTGGGATCCGGACAGCATGCGTTACACCGCCTTCTCGCCAATCAAGGACAGAAACAACCCACCAGGCCTGCCGTGGAACTACGGTTACTACTTTGGCTCGGCCCATCCGGCTGGCATCAACATGGTTTTTGGCGACGGTTCGGTGCACATGGTCTCGTACAATGTGCAAGCGGTACTGTTCAACAACTGGGGACATCGGCGCGACGGCAGCACATCGCCGGCCCCTTAAGTTGGCTTTGCGGGAGTAACCGATGGGGAGAGCGATTGTTTGCTTAGTGGCCCTCGCCCTTCCCGCTTTCGCGTATGCAGAAGATTTGGCCGACACAACGGTTAATGATCCGGCAAAAATTCGCGCGGCGATCACTCGTGCGATTCCACCATTAGAAGCCGGCTCGCGCGGTTCGGCCGAGAATCGCAAGTGCTTTACTTGCCACAGTCAGGCCTTGCCGGTGATGGCCTTGCATGCTGCGAAAGGGAAGGGCTTCCCTATCGACGAAGCGAACCTCCAACGGCAGATTAAGCACACCCGCGACTTTCTGCAGACAGGCGAGAAGAATTACCTGCAAGGGAAAGGTCAGGGAGGCCAAGTGCTGACCGCGGGTTATGCGCTGTGGATGCTCGCCGCCGCGGAGCAACCGCCGGATGATGTGACGAGAGCGGTCGCAAACTATCTTCTGTCCTATCAAAACAACGAAGAACGCTGGCAACACCGCGGCAAACGCCCGCCGAGTTCTGGCAGCGACTTCACGGCAAGTTTCACGGCGCTGCGTGGATTACAAGCGTATGCGGGTGAAGAATTGCAACCGCAACTTACAGCGAGGAAGGAAGTGGTCGCAAAGTGGCTGCAAAAGACCGAGGCAAAAGACACAGAGGATAGGGTGTTTCGTTTGCGGATGATGCAAATGCTAGACTTCCCGCCTGTCGCAATCGAGAAAGAGCGTGGGGCGATTGCTGCATTGCAACGCGAGGATGGAGGCTGGTCGCAGACTGGGGAACTTGAGAGTGATGCCTATGCGACAGGTTCGGTGCTCGCGGCACTGCTCGATGCGGGAGTTATCGTCGATGACGAAGTCGTGCGCCGCGCTGTGAAGTACTTACTCGATACTCAGCAGGAGGACGGCACCTGGCACGTCTCGACTCGGGCGATCGGCTTTCAGGAGTACTTTGAATCGGGCTTCCCGCATGGCGAAGACCAGTTCATTTCGATTGCCGCGAGTAGTTGGGCGATGTGGGCACTGGTGAAGACGCTTCCGGAGAAAGATTGATGGAAGTCAATCCGTATCAATCGCCGCAGGTTGCATCCAAATCGCGAGCGCGATGGGCATGGCGATATCCGACAATTCTAGAGACCGCGTTAATCGCGTTAGTAGTCGGAATCCTTGTGAGTCTCCTTATCCCCGGGAATAGCTCCAAGGCTCGCCCGCGGATGAAGACGCCAGGAATCGCTACTTCTCCGGAGTAAAGCTCGTGAACGTCAATCCGTATCAATCACCGCTGTCTCAAGGCGAAACACCCAAAACGACGCGGCGTCACATGCCTGATTTCGCTGGAGCTACCGGTGCTTTTATTGGTTACTCGCTCGCTGGCCTGTTGTGTGGCAGCCTGGCCAGCATGATCGCGTTCTGGATCGCCGGCACACTGGATGCCGCGCCCAGGCCACTCATGTGCGGGAATACGATGTTTGAAATGGGGATACCCTACGGCTTTGTCTTGGGGATTTTGTGGGGGACGTGGAAGGCTGGGGAACGTTTAATCGCCGTGCGCTGACTGTCAACAGCGTTTGTAACGCTACTTCAGCAACCACGCCATCAACGCCTTCTGCAAGTGCATCCGATTCTCTGCCTGCGGAATGACCAGGCTCTGCGGCCCATCGATCACTTCAGCAGAGACTTCTTCGCCACGATGGGCAGGTAAACAGTGTAGGAATTTCGCGTCGGCTGGAGCCTGTTTCATCAGAGCAGAGTTCACCTGAAATCCGGTGAAAGACTTCAAGCGTGATTCTTTTTCAGCCTCTTGCCCCATGCTGGTCCAAACATCGGTGTACACGCAGCAGGCCCCGCTGACAATTTCCGCCGGCTTATCGCTTTGCGTGAACTTGAGCGTCGGCAAGTCCCGCTTCATTTCGAGCAGAAATGCTCCGTCGAACTGATAGCCGGGCGGAGCTGCGATTGCAAACTCCATTCCCATTCGGCCGCAAGCTTCAGCCAGACTGCGGGCCACGTTGTTGGCATCGCCGACGAACGCCAGCTTTTTTCCAGCAAGGGGGCCGAACGTCTCTTGCAGGGTGAGCAAGTCGGCAAGGGCCTGGCAGGGGTGCGAAAAATCGGTCAGCCCGTTGATGACGGGGCAAGTGCTGTACTTGGCCAGTTCTTCGATCCGCACGTGGGCCGTGGTACGACAGGCGATGACGTCGACATAGCTGCTGAGAACCTGGGCAAAATCGCAGATCGGTTCGCGGCCTTTCCCCCAGCCGGTGTCTTGCCCTAGAAAGATGCTGTTGCCGCCAAGGTGGGCGATCGCCGTTTCGAAGCTCACGCGCGTGCGGAGCGAAGGCTTGTCGAAGATCAGTGCCAATACGCGACCGGGCAGGATCGGCTCACGAATCCCTTGCGCCAATTTCGTTTTCAGCTCAATCGCCAGATCAAAGACTTCAGCAATCTCTGCAGCAGACAAATCGAGAACGGAAAGAAAATGTCGCATCACTTCACCTTCGAGCCGGACAATAAAACGCGAAACGAAAAAACACTTCAAGGGGCCTACAAACAACAAAAGGGAACGCCGCGAGACATTCCCATTGAAAAGACAAACGGCCTTAGCCGCGCGGCAGGTTTTGAATTACTTCGGCGAGGATGTCGCAACCTTCTTCCGCCTGCTCAATTGGCAAGTTCATCGCGGGCAACAGGCGAATGACGGTCCCCTGCGTGCAGTTCACCAACAGCTTGCGGCTGAGACATTCTTTCACCACCTGCGCACCTTCGACGGCGAGTTCCACGCCGATCATCACACCGGCAACGCGCACGTCGCGCACCAGGTCGCACTTCTTCTGCAGTTCGGTCATCCTCTTCTGGAAGAGATCCCCCAAGTCTTGGGCCGCTGCCAAGAGATTCTCTTCCTCGATCATTTCAATCGCTGCCATCCCGGCGCGGGCAGCGATCGGGTTGCCACCGAACGTTGCCGCATGCATTCCAGGGCGGAGACTGGGGGCGATTTCTTTCTTCGTCAACAATGCTCCCCCTGCGATGCCGCCGCAGATGGCTTTGGCAAGCGTCATCACATCGGGCTCAACACCGAACTTCTGGTAGCCGAACCAATCGCCAGTTCGCCCGCAGCCCGTTTGGACTTCGTCGAACATTAGGAGCAGGTTGTTATCGTCGCACAACTTTCGTAAGCCGGCCAAGAATCCTTGCGGCGGAAGTTTTACGCCCCCTTCCCCTTGAATGGGTTCGATCAGGATCGCGCACGTTTCGCCGTCGATTGCCTGCTTTACGGCATCGAGATCGCCATGCTTCACGTAAGTAAAGCCAGGGAGCATAGGCCCGAGCCCTTCGTGATATTTAGGCTGCGCGGTCGCCGTGACCGCTCCAAACGTCCGGCCATGAAAGCCGCCGGTGAAAGTGATGATTTTATAGCGACTGCCGCCCGCATAGAGCCGCGCGAGCTTGATCGCGGCTTCGTTCGCTTCGGTGCCGCTGTTGCAAAAGAAAGCTTGCCCGCCAAAACTCCGTTCGGAAAGCATCTGCGCCCATTGCCCTTGAACATCCATGTGCCAGGTGTTCGGCACATGAATCAGCGTGGCCACTTGTTCCTGCACTGCGCGCACGACTGGTGCCGGGCAATGGCCGAGCAGATTGCAGCCCCAACCGGGAAAGAAGTCGAGGTAGCGATTTCCTTCGCTGTCCCAAACGTGCGAACCTTCACCGCGCACCAGGTTGACCGGGTAGCGTGTGTAGTTGCCGATGACGTATTTTTTGAAAAGGTCAACCGTTTCGGTCGAACTCAGGCCCGTGGTGGCAGTCATGGCCGGTTCCTTTCGTGAATCTTTTGGCAAATTTCTGTACGGAGAACCAATTAACCTTAGTCCTTCACAATTTCGGTCCCGATCCCGCTGGTGGTATAAACTTCCAGCAGCAACGCATGTCGCTGGCGACCATCGACAATGTGCACCTTGCCCACGCCTCGGTCGAGGGTATCTAGACACGCCTCAACCTTGGGAATCATCCCAGCATCGACAACGCCAGTGCGAATAAGTTCACGAGCTTCCGTCGCCGTCAGGGAGTGAATAATCGATCGAGGATCATTCTTGTCTCTCAGGACCCCCTTCACGTCACTCATGTAAACAAGCTTTTCGGCACCGAGAGCTTGTGCAACCGCCGTCGCGGCCGTGTCGGCATTCACGTTGTATTTTTGGCCGTGTTCGTCAATGCACATGGATGGAATCACCGGCACTTGCCCGGCATAACACAGGTTCTCGATCACCTGTCGATCCACGCGAGTGACCGTACCGACATATCCCAGGTCGAGCGGCTTGCCATCTTCGTCGGGCATCAAGAGTTTTTCGCCGAACAGTACGTTCGTGGTGCGAAAGTTCAAATTCATCGCACGGCCGCCGTAGCGTTCGATATCGCTGGCGATCCGTTCGTTTGTTTCTTCGGCGAGCACCTTCTCAACGATCTCAAGCGTGGGACCATCGGTCACACGGCGACCTTTGACCTTTTTCGGCACTAACCCCGCTTGCACCATCGCCCGGTCAATCGCGGCACCACCTCCATGCACCACCACAGGCCGCATGCCAACGGTTTCCATGAAGACAATGTCGATCAGCATGTGCCGGAGAGCGTCTTCGGTGTCCATCAAGCTGCCGCCGAGCTTGATGACCGTGATTTTGTCTCGGAACCTACGAATCCATCCGAGGGCTTCGATCAGAACATCTGCCTTTTGAATCGCTTCTTCCAATCCAGGAACCCCCGCAAAAATGGCAACGCTAGTGCCAGAAACGACAAAAGGCCGAGTTTCCTCAAGCAAGGAAGCATCGGCCGAATCGGGAATTTTAGGGTTAAGCGGCCGGGAATGCAATGAATGCCGCGGGAATGACAAATGTCAAAGCACAAATGACAAAGAAGCTCAATTGCAAACCCTAATCCTGCCTTGACTTACGGCATCGCGAGCAGGCTCGTTCACAGTTTGACATTTGCCCTTTGACATTTGTCATTCGCGCTTACTCGACTACTATTCCCCAGGTTTTCCAGGCCATGACCTAGAGTTCTTGGGGAACTCACCAGAAGCAGAGGTACTTATGTGCGGAATTGTGGCTTGTGTTCGCGATGGCAACCGTCCGGCGGTGGATTATCTTCTGGATGGTCTGCGTCGTTTGGAATACCGCGGTTACGACTCGGCCGGGATCGCCACACTCTCCGACGACGGTGACTTGTTCTTGCGCCGCACCGTGGGGCGCATTCGTCTGCTTGACGAACTAGTCGCCAAACAGCCAGCTCCAGGCTCAATTGGCATTGGTCATACACGCTGGGCGACGCATGGTCCGCCGGCAGAAGTCAACGCCCATCCGCATCTCGGAGGCGAGCGCGTAATCCTCGCCCACAACGGCGTCATCGAAAATCATTTGGAATTGAAGACTGAGTTACAGCAACTGGGATATAAGTTTCTCTCTGCGACCGATACTGAAGTTGTCGCCCATCTGATCGACTACACCCTGAGCGAACATCTGCGTGAAGCGGATTTCGATGCTGGGGATAATCCGGAAGCCTTGCTGATTGCTGCGGTCCGCGAAGCGACGACTCGCTTGCGAGGCACCTACGCACTGGTAATCTTGTTTCGCGACTACCCGGATTTAGTGCTTGCTGCTCGACAGGGGAGTCCGCTGGTCATCGGCGTGGGCGAAGGGGAGCATTTCGTGGCCAGCGATGCTTCGCCGCTAGCCGGATATGCTGAAAAGATCGTTTATCTCGCCGATCGACAAATGGCCATCGTGAAGGCAGACAGCCTGCGCGTTTTTGATCGGGACCAGATCAAAGTGACCCACGAAGTGCGCGACTTGGAACTCGTCACCGGCGACGTCGAACTGACCGGCTTTCCGCACTACATGCTGAAAGAGATTCATGAACAGCCGGAAGCCTTGGCAGCGACTCTGCGTGGGCGACTGTGCGAAGACGACGCGACCGCCATGTTTGGCGATATCGGCCTTACGCCGCAGCAAATGCAGCGGATCAACCGCATCGTGCTGACCGCGTGCGGTACGAGCTTTCATGCGGGGCTTGTCGGCGAATATCTCCTGGAAGAGTTCGCCCGCATTCCGGTGGAAGTGGAATACGCCAGCGAACTGCGTTATCGCAATCCACCTCTCGATCATGGCACGCTGCTGTTTGCCATCAGTCAAAGTGGTGAAACTGCGGACACGCTGGCTGCCTTGCGCGAGATGAAGCGCAAGGGACATCAAACGCTGGCGATTTGCAATGTTCCCGGCAGTAGCCTTGCTCAGGAAGCGGACGGCACGATCTTTTTGAACGCCGGACCGGAAATCGGCGTGGCTTCAACGAAGGCTTACACCGCACAAGTATTGACTTTGTCCCTCCTGGCGATCTTCTTCGGTCGGATGCGGCACATGAGTCATGAGGCGGGCGTTCGGCTCACATCGAATCTGCGCAAAGTTCCCGACCTGATGCGGCGAGCATTACACACCGAAGATGCCGTGAAACAGATTGCTGAAAAGTACGCCCATGCGAGCAACTTCCTTTATCTGGGCCGGCAGTACAACTATCCGACCGCGCTCGAAGGAGCGCTTAAGCTCAAAGAAATCAGCTACATCCATGCAGAAGGTTACACGGCAGCGGAAATGAAGCACGGGCCGATCGCGCTCGTTGATAAGCACACGCCAAGCGTCTTCATCATGCCGCGCAGCTTCGTCTATGACAAAGTGATGGCCAATGTGCAGGAGATTCGCGCCCGTGGCGGACCGGTGATCGCGATCGCCGAAGAAGGGGACAAGCAGATCGGTTCGCTCGCGGACGACGTAATCTACGTCCCCTCCGTGGAAGAACCACTGTCGCCTCTGGTCACCATCGTACCGCTACAACTCTTGGCGTATCACATCGCGCTGTTACGCGGCTGCGATGTCGACAAGCCCCGAAATCTGGCGAAGAGCGTGACGGTGGAGTAAGCCAGTCGCCATCTGGGTTTGGCACAGGCCATCGTTTAGCGAATAATGAACGCATGGTCCAGCTTCCCATCTACCTCGATAATCATGCCACCACCCGCGTCGATCCGCGCGTGGTCCAGGCGATGCTGCCGTTCTTCAGCGAAACGTTCGGCAACGCGGGGAGCACCACTCACAGCTTTGGCTGGGATGCCAAAACAGCCGTGGATTCTTCGCGCGCGATGATTGCCAACGCGATCGGGGCGGGCGAACGGGAGATCGTTTTCACGAGCGGAGCGACTGAAAGCAACAATTTGGCCTTGCGCGGGCTTTGCGAACGAACGCGTCGCAAGGGAAATCATCTGATTAGCGTCACAACCGAGCATAAAGCGGTCCTCGATCCGCTGCGAAAACTTTCGCGGCGGGGCTTTGAAGTTACGCTACTACCGGTCGAACAACACGGCTTTCCACGAGCAGGATGGCTTAATCCTCGGCAGGTGGCAGATGCGATTAAGAAGGAGACACTCGTCGTTTCGGTGATGCTCGCCAACAACGAGACGGGTGTGATCCAGCCGCTTGCCGAAATCGCGAAGATTTGCCAGGAACGTGGCGTGGTGCTGCACTGCGATGCCACACAGGCGGTCGGCAAGATGCCCGTCGACGTTAATCAACTGGGGGTCGACTTACTGAGTTTTTCCGCCCATAAAATTTATGGTCCGAAGGGAATCGGCGCGCTCTACGTGCGGCGGAGCAATCAACTCGCGCGGCTTGAAGGGCAAATCGACGGGGGCGGGCAAGAGTTTAGTTTGCGCAGCGGCACGCTAAACGTTCCTGGGATCGTCGGCTTTGCGAAGGCCGTGGAGCTATGTCTGGCTGAAACTCCGGCCGAGATACAGCGGCTGCGAAATTTACGGGCGCGACTCTGGACGTCTTTGCAGAATCAAGTGAACGATGTGATTCTCGTCGGGCCGGACTTCACTAGTGAAGACGCTGCCGACCTGCGGCTCCCTGGCAACTTAAATGTTTCCATTCCCCTTGTGGACGGCGAAGCGCTGATGATGGGGATGCGGGACATCGCTGTTTCCAGTGGCAGCGCTTGCACCAGTGCTAATCCCGAACCGAGCCACGTGTTACGAGCGCTCGGCCTGGACGAAGATCAAACCCGCTCGAGTCTGCGGTTTGGCGTGGGAAGATTTAATACCGAAGCGGAAATCGACTACGCAGCCGCAGCGGTTGGGGAAGTAGTGCAGCGTTTAAGACGTTTGAGCGGCATGGCGAAGTAGTTCGGGCTGGACTCTGTAGGCCGAACTACTTCGCGGTGAAGTTCCAGTTGGCGACTACGATCCGCTGAGCTTCAATTCCACGACGGACTTCATCGGCCCCTTTGCTTTGATGATCTGCTGATCGAGTTCTTCCACAAGCGGATCGAATTGCGAAATCTCCACTGCATTGTTCCCTTGCTCATGCTTACGGAACAGGAACAAATACGTTTCGTTCTGTGGTCGATAACGATGAAAATACAACTCGTTCTTTTTGACAATTAACCGTTTCAATTCATCGGCCCGCTGCTGAGCGGCGGGAATGGCAACATCAACTCCAGTCGCTAATTGTTCGTGCGTGAATTTACCAACGGCCTCGCCATCGAACTTCAATTCGTACTTGCCAGCAGCCAAACCAGCCAGTTGCAGTTTTTGTTCAGCCGAGCCTGCGGATTCAATATTGCCCAAACTGGAAAGCGGCAACGACATCGCACTAAGAACGAACTTCACGTCTTGGGCCTGACGTTCCAAGTCACTAGCTAGGACTCGGTCCGCTTGAAATTTGCCTGACGGCGCATCTAGTTTTACGGACCACCCCAGAGATCTGCCAGTTAGTCGGCGCACCAGCTCATTGGCCAATTGCCGCTCACCAAAGGCAGTGAGGTGCAGGCCGTTGTCGGTAAGTGCGGGCGCATTTCCAGGGCTCGTCGGCAACAGAGCATCGTACAAATCAACGAAAGCCAGTCCTTTTGTTGTGGCCAACTCACGGATGGCGTCACAATACTTGGCCAGCGATTCGTTATACGGCTGCGGGCTCGGCAGTGGAGGCCCCAGATTTTCATGCTGACGGGGCGCGATCAGCACGAGGCGTGCTTTGGCTGGAGCCAGTGCGGCAAGTAAGGTTTCGTAGCCGTGCTTGAACTCATTCAGCCCCGCTTCGCCAGCGTAGGCCTCATTTTCGCCGTAGCAAAGCATAATCACGGTGGGCTTCGTTGCCAACGTATCGTTTACTAGCCGCTTGAAACCATCAGGCCGGCCTCCAAACACCGCCCGGGCATCTCCCCAAACATTGTCTCCGCTCCATCCCAGATTGCGAAAGCTGAACGGCGTATCAGCGTGCGAGGCTTGAAGAGCGGCCTCGAAATAGCCTCGTTCGTTCATCCGCTCCACGAATGCACTGCCGACAAATACCACGCGATCGTTCGGCTGGATCGTCAGAGGTGCGGAACTGGGTGGAACAGGTTCTGCGGCTTGCGCCGTGCCGTCCGCAGCCCGAAACAATGCTGCCAGACCGAATACCAGGCAGACCATTGGCAGGGCGGAATGACGGAAGTTTCGAGGGTTCAAGACAGTCATGCGTTTCGCTCCAGAGGAATGTCCATTTAATCTGATTTCTATCCGTTGTTCTACGTATGCCGCGGACTTTTTCGCTTGGCGCGACAATTTGCCCATTCTCTCACAGTGAGCATAGAATGATGTACTCCCCTTTTGAGAATACGTTATGCATGTTGCACCACCATCGCGATCGCTGCGGGCTTGCCCGTCCGGCGGCTTCACGTTGGTGGAGTTGCTCGTGGTAATTGCCATTATCGGCGTGCTGGTCGCCTTGCTGCTTCCTGCCGTCCAGCAGGCTCGGGAAGCGTCAAGGCGGGCGAAATGCTTGAATAACCTGAAGCAGATGGGGGTCGCAATTCACAATTATCACGACTCGTTCAAATGCTTTCCTCCGGGCGGAATCACGCTGGGCTGCTGTTGTAATACGAAGAGTTACACTTCCTGGACGATTTCGATCTTGCCGTTTTTGGAAAGCAACAATTTGGCTGAGCGGTACATTCCAGAAGTCTTTAACGAAGATAATCCCAATCGCTTTGTCCGCGAGCAGTATGTGGGCATTTACACCTGTCCCTCCGAACGGGAGCCAAGGCGACTTTTGTCACCCGATAGTGGGCCGGGCGCGAACGTTAAGTACATGACCGGCAACTATCGCGGCATGGAAGGTCGGAGCGATGGCACCGGCTGGTGGGATAATCAGCAGAACCGCACTTCTTGCCCTGGCAGTCCCGACTGGCTCAATGACCCCATGAAGTCGACCTGGAAAGGAATTTTTCACAACGTCGACAATCTCCTTAAGCCCGAAGCAATGCACACGATTCGAGATGGAACAAGCAACACGCTGATGGTGGGGGAGAACGTCACGCGCACGCACGATAATCGGGGAACATTTTGGGCCTATTCCTATGCTTCGTACAACAAGTCGGCTGCGCTCCCTCAATCGCGAACCTTGATCGGGGACTACGACCGTTGCGTCGCGATTGGTGGTGCGGGAGGGGAGAACGCCTGCAAGCGCGGCTGGGGAAGTTATCATCCAGGCGTACTTCAATTCGCCCTGGCGGACGGCTCGGTTCGCCCTCTGCGAATCAACATGGATATGAATATCTTTTGCGAGATGGCGACCGTGGCTGGTGGCGAGGCGCCACGAGAATGAACAATTCGAGACCACTCCTATTTTTCCGGCCCAACACCTCAAGCCGGCTGATGGCGGTCGCGATGTTGCTCCTAGGACTTACTACCGGCTGTTCCCCGCGTACGAACATCCGTCCGGTTACAGGAAAAATCTTGCTGGATGGTCAACCTTTGGCGAACGCGTCGATTACGCTGCAACCGCTGATCAGCCCGGAACCTCAGGGGGCCACAGAAGGCATGGGGTCATATGGCCGCACCAACGATCAAGGTGAATTCAGCCTGCGATTGGTCGATACGGACGAGGAAGGTGCCGTTATCGGCACGCACATTTTGCGGATTTCAATCGCTCCAACCACCGGCGAAGACCATCAACTTTCGTCGGCCGACCACAAACTCCCCCTGTCGGTTCGCGATGGCAGCGAGCGACTGACGGTGAAGGAGGAAGGGAAAAATCACGTCGAATTCAGTCTTAAGTCCAAGTAGTGCCCCCAGCGATTTGCGCTTGCTGCTGGAAAATCGTCATTATTCCGGTTAAGTTAGCGTCTGCGCATTTCGCGCTCGATGGCAATGATCGATTGTCTATCTCTTCACGGGCCTCGTTCAATTTCAGGATTTTTTAAATGACCACCCCTCAGGCACCAGCTGCTTCGTCACAGCAACCCAACAGTCCGCCGGCCAAGTCCGGAGTTAACGTGCGACTGATCGTTCTCTTAGGAGTATTGGGCGTCGTGGTCGCCATGCTGCTGGTCGACTTACTCGTGTTCAAACCCGCGGCCATCAAGGCTCAGGAAGACTTGAGTGCAGCTGCTGAAGAAAAAATGCGATCCGGCGTGGGAGAAGAAGGGAGCAAAGGACAGCAACACTTCTTCACAGCTGCAGACGTGGAGCGTGTAGTTGGTCGCTCGGCATCTTGGGAGAAGCAAAATCCCAAGGGGGATCACGTCATTCAAACCTTTGCCTGGTGGGGCAAGTTTCCGCTTAATCGTCATCGGTTCGATGTGCTGTATCGAAAATCAAATGACGGCACCCTCATTTATGAAAGCCATGATGGCAGCCTGGAGTTCACCGAGATCGAAGACGTGAAAGTCGCTCCAGCGGAGTTGCCGATCCGGACGAATGATCCGGTGGCAAACGAAGGAAGTGGCACGAGCCCTGACGGTTTGGACAACACTACTCCGGTCGTACCACCAACTGACAACCCGCCTGCCGATGCCGGCACTACGTCCGAAGAAGCAAAGACAAAGACAGAAGACTCGACTGAGGCAGATGATTCAAAGAGCGAACCAGAAGAAACACCAACCAGCGAAGAGCCAAACTCGTAGCGCATTAGTCGTCTCGATTCACTTCGCACAGTATTTACAGCTGCGCAGATTAAAAAATCAAATCGCGGAAGTAGACTCTCCCGCGATTTTTTTCGCGCAACTAAAATCGGCGCTACCAACGCGGATAAACAACCGGCCCATAAGCAGGGAAGATGGGCCGATATACTGACGAGGCTGGCGGATAGAAGCTCGTCGTCGGTACAGCTATCGGCGCGCGATAGAAAGCGGAGACAGGCCCCGAGAAGGACGGCGAGGCATGCGAGACCGGAGCGATTGGAGCGGGAATAATCGTCGTGGCCGCCACGGGAGCAGCGACAGGAGCAGCCACTCCGAAAAAGGCGGGCGGGGCAAAGGGCCGCAGGATGGGCCGGCGGACGACCACAGCTGGTTGTGCAATCGGTGCGTAAAACGTGGTCACCGGTGCTGGTGCGTAAAAGGTCGTTACCGGTGCCGGCGCGTAGAGCGAATAGTGCCGATTTCCGCCCTGCGAAACCGCGGTAAACGTGATCAACAGCGTAAAGGCAGCAGTAAAATAGAACCGATTCATTGCCCAGACTCCTGCAAAGTTTTGATCTACCCGTAACGTCATCCTACGTTCAAAAGTGTAGGTGGGCCAGCGGCCGGCAAATCTGATGGAATTCTAGGTGCAAAATGCAGGCCAATAGAGCGAAACTCAACAACCTTGGCCTGCCTTAGGGTTCACCTGAGATGTGAGGACACTTAGCGAAGGCGGCACGGAGGCATCATGCCTCCGCCCGCTCACGCGTTCATCCCGCGCAGTCCCTACGCGGAAAATTCAAAAAGTGGGGGGCTTCCGTACCACGACACCAATCGCCGACTGTCGTTCCTGTCAGTCGTCGCCCCAGAGTTCGTTGATGACCAAAAATGAACGATGGAAATGGTCCATTGATTCCGTAAACCATCGATCGCGCGGAAAATTCCCAACGGCGTGAGCTCATCCGAAACCAGCTCTGCGTAGGACTGAAAACTTAAGAAGGGAACGTAGCCTAGACTATGGGAGAGGAGTGCCAACGGATCACTGATGCTTGTCCCTTCATTCATCAACATGGAGCGTCATTGTGAGCATGCACGATGTTTTGTCAAGCAGACAAAACCATCTCTTTTTTATGCCGCTAGCGAAAGGAAAAAGAAAGCTGCGATAGAGGTTGACACTTTGATTTCGTCTGCGCATCGCGCGCCTCCCACAGACACCGGACAAGTGCAAGTTTGTCTTAATTGCATTCGTATTTATATTGTTATATTGCGCATTACTTTAATATCTAATTCTCAATCGCATCTTAATGGCAAATCTCAATAACGCATCCGTCGATCACCGCCGACGATGACGCAACGCAGGCAAACGCGCACGAACATCGGTCAGCAACTCGGCTGATAGCGCTGCCAGAGCCATCCCTTCGCCGCTGGAAACGTCTGCCAGGATTCTTCCCCAGGGATCAAGAATCGCAGAGTGCCCCCAACTGGTCCTGCCGCTGCCATGCTCGCCGGTTTGATTGGCAGCGAGTAAAAAAACCTGGTTCTCAATCGCTCGTGCTCGAATCAGTGGCTCCCAATGATCGATTCCGGTAAACGAGGTGAACGCAGAAGGGAAGAGAACCACATCCACTTCCGCAGCCGAAAGTGCGCGAAATAGTTCCGGAAATCGGAGATCGTAACAGATCGCCTGGCCGCACTTTCCCCAGGGTGTATCGCTGACGGTAACACCTTCACCCGCGAGCATCACGTCCGATTCACGCGAGTTGCAACCAGGGCCGAGAGTCACATCGAAGCGATGGAGTTTGCGGTACTTGCCGATCATTTTCCCTTGCGGATTAAAGAGCAGGCTGGTATTCCAGGCTTTGCCGGGCATGTCCGCTTGTTCGGCGATGCTACCGCCGCACAGAAAAATCTCCCAACGGGCTGCCCATGCGGCTAAGCGTTCGCTGGTCGGTCCTGGAATGAGTTCGGCCTGCTGTACAACTTCGGGCAAAGGCCCGTAAACGGAAAAAAGCTCGGGCAGGACGACAAGTTGCGCTCCGTCGCGAGCTGCTTCCGCAACGAGCGCTTCCGCGCGCGCCAAATTTTCGGCCTTGTCCAGCGTGGAACACATTTGCACAACTGCCGCTACTACGTCGCGTTGCATACCTTTTTCCTGATAAGGAGTTTCCCTCGGCCGACGACTCGGCAACTAGAATGGTATTATGTCTGACGCCGAATCGAATCACCTGAACTACGCCCGACCCTCTGCCATGGATGAAGTGAGCTTGGCTCAAAGGATTATTGGATCGGAAGTACCCAAGTCGGAGCAATATGCCAAACTGCAACCGCTCTTGGGGGACGAATTATGTCGCCGACTGGGAATTTTTCCAATCCCTGCTGGCCTGCGTTTAACGGTCGTTATTCCGGTCTACAACGAGGTTCGCACTTTGGCGACCCTGGTGGAAAAAGTGCAACAATGTGGCCTCCCTTGCGAGATCATTCTGGTTGATGACGGAAGCACCGATGGCACACGCGACTTAATCCTTGGTTGGCGCGACAACCCCGCTACTGCACCTGCTGCAGTTCTGGCTAAACATCCGCCGTGCGAGTTGCGAGTTCTGTTGCACGAGCATAACCGAGGCAAAGGAGCGGCCGTCCGTACGGGCATGGCAGCGGCGACCGGCCAGGCCATCATCATTCAAGATGCGGATTTAGAATACGACCCGCGCGACTATGGAGCCCTCTGGCAGCCTGTGCTGGAAGATCGGGCAGATATCGTGTACGGCAGCCGTTTCAGCGGTGCCTCTGGTCCGGTGTTGGCGGCCTGGCATACTTGGATGAATCAGTTCATCACATGGTGTACGCGCCTGCGCATCAACCGCCGTTTGAGCGATGTCGAGACTTGTTACAAGCTGATCCGCCGCGAAACGCTGCAAAAAGTCCTTGCCGATCTTCGGGAAGATCGATTCGGGATCGAGATCGAACTGACCATCAAGCTGGCCCGCCTGGCGGACGTTCGTTTCTTTGAGTGCCCCATTCAGTATCAAGGGCGATCGTATTCTGAAGGGAAGAAGATCACCTGGCGGGATGGTCTGTGGGCACTGTGGTGCCTGGTGAAGTACTGATGCGCCGACGCTTACGATTATTCCGGCAAAGAGATTCGTCCGTGTTTGCTTTTATTTGTCACCTAGAATAGTAAGTGAACTTCGTTCGCTCCCTTCTAAACTTTGCTCGTTGACTGCAGGTATTGAGATGTTGTTTATGGTGAACTACCGCGTTCCTTCACTATTGTTCCTGGCCATTATGTTGGCAAACTTCCCCCCCGTGGCCTTGGGGCAGAAGCCTGCTGAAACTTGGGTCGGCAAACGCGTGATGCCGAAGATGAACTGCCAACTCAAAGAGAAAGGGCAGGTCATTCAAGATTCCAAGGTCAACCGCGTTCCCTATCGCGTGATGCAGGTAGAAGGTGACTGGCTCCTGGTCGGCGACCGACAGCCGGGCTGGGTATTGGCAACGGATATCGTGCCGCTCGAGCAGGCTCCGGCATACTTCTCAGAGGAATTAAAGAAGGAACCCAAATCGACGCTCGCGTACATTCGTCGAGCGATTAGTTATCAGGAACTGCGCGATCCGCAGAAGGCGATCGCGGATTACACGCAAGCGATCACACTCGAACCAAAAAACTCGCTGGCTTTCAACAATCGCGGCAGTGCCTTTAGCCAAATGAATGAGCCAGCCAAAGCACTCGCCGATTTCGATGCGGCTATCAAGCTCGACCTTAATTACGTGCTGGCCTACGTCAATCGCGGCAGCTTGCATTATGGCCAGATGCGCTACGATCTGGCGACGGAAGATTTTCGCAAGGCAATCGAACTCGATCCAGCTAGTTGGATGGCGCACTACAACCTGGCCACCGTATTGGAGGCAGAGGGAAAAATCGAAGAGGCGATAAAAGAATACGAAACCACGATTAGTCGGAACCCGCGCGAGCCCTTGGCCTTCAACAATCTGGCCTGGATCAAAGCGACTTCAATCAAAGAGAGCCTTCGCGACGGCAAAAAAGCGGTCGAACTGGCGAGCAAGGCTTGCGAACTGACGGAGTGGAAGGACGCTGAATTTGCGGACACGCTCGCGGCCGCCTGTGCGGAAGCGGGCAACTGGGAGAAGGCGATAGAAATTCAGGAGTACGCCCTGAAACTTGTTCCTGACTCGCGCAAGGCAGCGATGGAAGCACGTTTGGTTCTGTATCAGAAAAAACAGCCGTTCAGGGCGCAGTAGATCGACTTGCAGTTGAACGGCGTCTCAGTTCTTGGATCAGCGCGGCGACGAGCAGAAAGCTCCACGCGACGATGCTGATCCCAGCTCCCCAGCGGAATTCGGCTGGGTCGTAGCGCATTTCAACAACCTGCTTCCCAGGGGGCACTTTCAAAGAGCACATCACGTCGTATATCCGTTCGATCCGCAGCGGCTTGCGAGTCGAACCCGAGTTGGCGAACGCCTGCCAATTCTTGTCATAAGCGACATTCACGATGAGCATCATCTCTTGTGGTGAATCCACTCGAATGACTAGGCGATTCCCTTCTTCCGATTCGACATCTACTGGCGACCCTCGATCACGATCCCAGGCTCGTTTTTCAGGAAACGGAAGGGGCTCCACGGCTGTGCAAAACATGGAGTTGAAAGACAAGTCTCCCGGAATTAACGGACTATCTTCGATGGGTGCATAAACAGTACTACAGCCCAGCAATCGCAACGTTGATTTGAAACGAGCACGTTGAATTGCATCGCCGCGGGAATCATTGTCCAGTCGCGACAGGAATTTTGCGTACTCGGCGTCGACGAAGGTTGAGTAGGAACGGATCGCCCCCACTTGATCGAGCAAGGAAAAGTGGCCGAAGTTCCCCTGATAGTCTTCCCACAGCCCTTCAACAACGCGGGCATCACTGGAACGCAATCGAAAGGTCGTGAATTGCCACCGCTCTCGCGGCGGGCGATACATTCGTATGATCGGAGGCAAGGCCTTAAGTTCTGACCCCTTCAGCAGCGATGTTGGTGCGGTAAATATCTGCCAACTGTTCCCCATCGCAAGATCCGCGGCCGTCAAAACAACAAGACACCAGCCGACAACTGTGTAGTTTCGTGCGACCTTTTCTTTGCTGAGAAACTTTGCACACTGCCAGGCAATGCCGCACACAATTGCGACCTGCACAAAGCCCCAGCCGGTATCCCGACAGGATTCGGAAAGTTGAAATGGCCCCCAATAGATATCCGGGGGTAGATTTGGAAAAGAATCGCTCGCCAGAGCAAACACCAGCGGCGTGAGTGCCGCACATGCAATGGCAGCAAAACAACCGCGGGACCACAGCCAGGATTGCTGCGGAGTTTTGCGGATGAGAAACGCATCAAATCCTCGTGCGGCCAAACAGGCGATGGCGAGCGCGACGATGGTCCACAATTTCGCCGGGTAGCGAAACTGAACGTAGCCCGGCACAAAGGTAACCAGCAACCAGTAAACGCCGCCGACGGGGTGGCCAATGAACCAGGAACTTGTGTCGTAGCCGAAGACGCTCGCGCCGATTTCTCGCACGAGCCAGCCCAATCCGTACCAGCCGATGCTGCCGAGCGCAAAGAAAAGGGCGGACCAACTGAGCCAACGAGTTACTGCGTTGCCGCGGCGGAAACGCAGTTGTCCTATCGCAAACCAGACCGGCAGCAGGCCCATGTAGAGTGATGGTGTCCAAAGCGAGCCCTCCGCCGGCAAGTAGTTCAGCCAGCGCTGATGTCGTGGGAACGGTCGGCCCGCAACGTTCGGCACAAAAAGTTCCATCCACCGCCACGGCCCGATGCTGAATTCATAGACTTGCTCGTGGTGCGTGCCGCCTGCGGGAACGCCCAAAATCCCCGCGGCAGTGAATTGCGGCTTGGCAGGTATTTCGTAGATCGAACGCGCAGCAGCGAACTGAGCCCGCGTCGTGCGTTTTGCGTAAACGGCTGACGGCAGGATCTGCAACGCGGCAAGCAGACCCGCGAAACCAAACGCAACGGCGATGACCATCGCGGACTTCCACCGGGAAAGTATCGGTCGCCCGTAGCGGTCACCAGCGCTGGCAAGGACTTCTCGATTGCTTCGACTACCGGCAGTCTGCTTGGGTTGCATGAACCATCCAATCATTGCCAGCAGGGCCACATGCACCACCATCTGCGGATCGCCCCCCAGCGTCATCAGAGCGAGGATCACTGCGAGCCACGCAGCATCACTCCATTTACCTCCCCGCAACAATCGCGACAAAAACGTCCAGGCCCAAGGGAGCCAAGCGGCCCCAACTAGAAACACCACGTTCGCATACTGAAACAACACGCTCCCGCCGAAAGCAAAAGCGATTGCTGCGAGCGTTGCTGCCGCGGCACTTCGGTTCTGTTCGCGTACCAGCCACCAGGTTCCGGCGGCTGCCAGGAAAAAGTGGGCGACAATGTAAAACTGAAACAGCCAATCGAACGGCAGCGGCAAGATGAAGAGCAACTTACCGGGATACAACACGCTCGACGTGGCATCGGCCAAGACCGGTGAGCCGATTCCTTCGTAAGGATTCCACAGCGGCAGTCGGCCCGCGCCCCATTCTTTAGCGCACCAGTAGAACAGTGGGTAGTAAAAGTGGGCCGTGTCGCGCATCGCAAACACTTGCCCGCCACTGAGAGAGTGGCCGAAGAAGATAAGGGTCAGGCCAACGATGACTGCGGCTGACCCTACGAGCGCAGCGCGATTGCTCGGCAGGTTCGTGCCAACGCGACTGGTTTTCAACTTCGGCCGCAACTCATGGGGCTCGTTCATGCTCTGATTATCAACTCCCGGCGATGCTTCCACCCGCGCATACGCCCAATTTTCGGAGCATCTTTCTCGGCAGGACTGCTTCAGTCGTCACGATCGCTCCGACGCAAAGCGGATCGGCTGGCCATGTTGCGCGTTTTTTGCGGCCGGAACTCAATATTAACCAAGACAGCACGAGCCATGGCGAATACTTGCTGAAAGCCGTAACGTAATCTTGTCGGAGCTTTCTTTCCTAGTGCCGCGAGGTATCACCATGTCGCGAGACGTTCGCCGTTCTCAAACTTCTGCTTCACTTCCTCCCTGGGCCCCGTTTGCCCTCGGCGGTGCTCTGCTTGTGGGAGGCGCACTGTTCGCCGCCATCTTCGTGTGGAGTTTCTGCCTGGTTAATGTCCCCCGGGAACATTTGCTGGTACTCACCAAGAAGACCGGCAAGCCGATTCCGAACAACGCGGAAATCGCCCCCGACCGTACCTATCAGGGAGTGCAGCCGGACGTGATCGGCGAAGGGCGGTACTATTACAACCCTTGGGTCTGGGATTGGGAAGTCGTTCCTCAGGTTCAAATTCCCGAAGGGACTATGGGAGTTCGCATTCGGCTACATGGCGATGAACCACCCTCCGGTCATATCGTCGCTTGGAAGGAAACCGAAAAGGGAATCGTTCCCGAAGTGCTGGTGCCGGGTCGTTACTCAATCAATGCCAAGGTCTTTGACTGCACCAAGGGGAACGGCACGCGAGTTGAGGTTCGCAACGAGTATGGACAAGGTCGCTCGCGAGAGAACTATATCGAAATCATCGAATTGCATCGCCCCGTGACTGTACCGGGCGGTTTTGTCGGCGTGGTAACCAATCTATCAGCACCGCTACCAGCAGATCCGAACACCCTGCTAACTGAGAAAGATTGCCGTGGTGTCGAAAAGGAATCGCTTGGCCTGGGAACCTACACGTTAAATCCCTACGTGCACAAGGTGGTCCTCGTGGATTGCCGCAGCCAGCGATTCAACTTGTCGACGGATGGCGATATGGGCTTTCCGTCCAAGGACGGTTTCTGGGTCACGCTCGACGGTGTTATTGAATTCCGGGTGAAGGAAGAAGACGCTCCGCGAGTCTTTGTAATTTACAACGACGTGGAAAACGACACGGTCACGGCCCGGGTGGATGAAGAGATTATCAAAAAGATCGTTCTTCCCAACGCCCGCTCGTTCTGTCGCTTGCGTGGTTCGGATCATTCGGGTCGCGATTTCATTTCGGGAGTAACTCGCAAGAAGTTCCAAGAAGATTTTCAACAGGAACTGGTCGAACGCTGCTCGCAAGAAGGGATTGAGATCGTACAGGCCCTGATTACCAAGATTTATCCTCCGCAGCAGATTGCCGAACCTGTACGCATGAAACAAATCGCTGTGGAGCAGCGTCAACAATACAGCCGCGAATTGTTGCAGCAGGAGTCTGAAAAGAAGCTGGCCATGGAAACGCAACTCAACGAGCGCAAACAAGTCCTCGTTGAAGCCGAGAAGCAAGTCGTCAAAGTGGTTACGTCGGCGACTCAGGGACAGGAAGTGGCGCTCATTGAGGCTCAGCAGCGATTAAAAGTCGCGGAGCTAGAACTGCAAGCGGCCGAGGATCTTGCTGCTGCGATCATGTCTCGGGGAGAAGCCGAGGCCAAAGTTGTGGAGTTCGGCAACACTGCCGAGGCCGCCGGGTGGAAGAAAGCCGTGGAAGCCTACGGCGGCAACGGCGACGAATATGCCCGCGGGGTGATGCTCAGCAAACTTGCCCCGGCGTTTCGCGCGATGATGATCAATACGGCAGATAGCCCGATCATGGATATTTTCCGCCAGTACGACCAGGGAGCGGGTGCGACTCAACCAGTCTCCTCCGAAACTCCGGCCAAGACGGCGGCCGCTGGTAACAAATAATTCCTAGTCGCGATCCGTTCTTTGCGTTTTTCCACAACGATTTAGCCTCTCCCACGGGAGTTCCATCAATGCCCAAAACATCCACAATCATTGGCCTGAGTGCCGCTGGACTAGTGGCCGTACTGGTCCTGTTCAGCCTGCACATGATGATTAACTGCGTCTACGTCTATGAAGGGCAGAGCCTGATGCTGCTCTACAAAGGGCCCATTCTGTTCGGCAGAGCGGTTCCCGCTGCACCTGGTCAGTTTGCCAAAGCCGGGACTGTAGGTGTGCAGGAAGAACTCGTCGGACCGGGGCGGCACTTCTACAGTCCGCTGTGGTGGGACTACAAACTGGTCCCCGACATCATCGTCGAGCCCGGCCAAGTGGCGATCGTGACCAGCAAGATGGGTGAACCATTGCCGGAAGGACGATTCATCGTTGACAACGGCCTGTACGACGCAGATGGTATCCGCTCGAAGGGGATCCTGCGTCAGGCCTTCGGCCCTGGTCGCTATCGAATTCATCCGTATGCCTATGATGTGACGATTGAGACCGCCGACCCTTCCAAGGTCATCGAAGAAGGGAAGCATGCGGGCTGGGTAGAGATTCCGGCCGGATATGTAGGAGTGGTGAGTAATCTTGTGAGACGCGCAGATGGTAAGCGAGATGCCTCGGTTCAGACCGATACGCTTCCACCGGGAATCTATCCGATCAATCGCTACGAACAGCAAGTCGATATTGTCGGGATCGGATACAACGAATCGAGCATCAGCGTGCAAACCGTGGCAAACGCGAGCGGTGGTAGCAAGCTAGACGAAAGTGGCGAGCCTGAAGCGATTCCCGATACCGGGATTAACTTTCCCTCAAACGACGGCTTTCCGATTCAACTCGATTTCACCGCCATTTGGGGCGTGATGCCTGAGGATGCACCGAACATCATCGCTACCTTCGGGAATGTCGCCGCCGTGGAACAGAAGGTAATCATTCCACAATCCGAAAGCATCAGCCGAAATTACGGCAGCACGATGGGGGCGACCGAATTGCTGGTGGGAGAGACTCGCCAGAAATTCCAGGACGAGGTCTCGGTAGAATTCCAACGGGTGCTGAAAGAGAAGCGACTGTCACTGCTCTACGCGCTCGTGCGGCACATGTATATCCCCAAGGCGGTTCGTGTTCCACTCCAGAAGGGATATATCGCCGACGAACTAAAACTTACTCGCGATGAAGAAATCACCACCAAGCAAGCGGAAGGTGAATTGCGCGAGGCTGAGAAAAAGGTCATCCAAGAAGCAGAAAAAGTAACGAACGAAACAACCAAGTTGGTCGCCAGCGTGATCGCGGAGGGGGATAAAGAAGTCGCGGAGACACAGGCGACGACCAAGCAACTAGTCGCGCAAATCGACAAGGAGATTGCTGCACTCGAAGCGAAGAAGACCGAGACACTGGGCAAAGCCAAATTCGCAGCCGAGCAGTTAATGAAGGAAGCGCAGTCGCAGAAGTTTCAACTTGCCGTTGAAGCGTTCGGCACTCCCGAAGCTTACAACAAGTGGCAGTTTGCGGAAGGCTTACCGGCGGATATCAACCTGCAACTCTTCTACGCAGGGGAAGGAACGCTGTGGACCGATTTGAAGAACGTGATGCCAACGCTTTCGATCGGAACTGCTGGCGTAGCCTCGCCTGCCGCAGGAGGAACGCCGCGTATGACTCAACCGGTACAAACACAGCCGAAGAAGTAAGCGACTGAATGACCCATCCCTGGCTAAGCCGCTCGCATCCGATCGGCTTTCCAGTAACCTTCGGTCGCATCCAAAACTTGCTCCGCTGACAGATCACGCATGCAGCGGAGATGACCGAGCGGGCAAGTGTAGTCGTTACACGGCATGCATTCGAGTTTGAGCCGCACGATCGACTCCTGCGGATGATAGTTTTGGCTGAGGGCAGGATCCATCGCACCGAAAACGGCAACGACCGGAGTGCCCAGCGCTGCGGCTAGATGTCGCGGACCGCTATCGGTGGAGATAACCATCCGCACACGGCGAATCAGTCCTTTGAGTAATCCGAACGGTAACTGTTTCTCCTCGGCTAGGCTCACGACGTTCGGTCGATGAGCTAGCTTGGCAATCTCGCGAGCCTGCTCACGTTCTTGGGGTCCACAATTGATCAGTATCCCAACCCGGCGACGATCCACTAGCAACTGCGCGAGATTCGCTGCATTCTGCACGGGCCAAAGTTTGGCAGAACCCTGCGCACTCCCCGCATGAATCATGACGGTCTGGCTGGGAGGGGGAAGCTTCAACCGTTGCCAGACTGCGTCAGCATGTTGTTCATCCTGTGGTGTGGTGAACAATTCCAATCGCGATGAGTGCGATTCACAGTCGAAGCGCGCGACCGTTTGTAGGTAGACATCTACGGCGGATTGCACCGCTCCGCCATGCTTAACGTGCGGAGGTGAGTATTTTTTGGAATAGACCGAGCTGAAGTATTGCCGGCCATAACCCACCCGTTGTTTGGCTCCGCAGGCGAGTGACATGAATGCCCCGCGCATCGTCCCGCGGAGCGAAACAACAGCGTCTAATTTCTCGGAACGAAGCCGGCTCACCGTCGGCCAAAACGCCTGCTTGCCGAACCACCGTTGATGGCTGCACGGCAGGAGTTGATCGAGCCAGGGGTTCCCTTCCAGGACATCGACGAGGTATGGCTTTACCACGCCGATCAAGGTTGCCGTAGGATACTGCTGCCGCAACGCGCGCAGGGCCGGGGTTGCCATGGCCAGGTCACCGACCCAATTGGGAAGCAGGATCGCGATTTTCATCGGCGGCCTTCCTAGAGTCGGGTGCGGTTCTGCGGACCGCTGGCCGTCATCGGCACGTTCGGCGACAGGCCGTTCGCCGCGGGATTGCCGACAGGGGGAAAGGCAGGTGCATTCGCTGGCAATTGCATCTGGGGATACTGCTGGCGGAGCGTGGCCACTTTGGCAGCGAGTTGGGGCTGATTGCGATCGAGGGCATACGCCCGCTCATAGCTGGCGAGGGCCAGTTGCGGATTGGTCTTCTCAGCTAATCGGCCCAGAGCAGCGTAAGCGCGCGGATTGGTTGCATCTTGGGTGACCGCCTGCTGCAAGTATGCTTGAGCATTCGCCGAGTCGCCGAACTCCTCGTAAAGTCGGGCCGTTTCGACTTTCGCTTCGGCAAAGGTAGGACTGGTGGTTGTCCAGTTTCGCATCAGAGCAAAAGCGGCATCGCTGCGACTCGTTTCCACATAGAGCACCGCCAGCCCGCGATGGCATTCCACATGATTCGCATTCATTTGCAAGCAGCGCGTGTAGTACTGCTCGGCCTGCGCGTATAAATCTCGGTTATTCTGCTGCTTGGCCGCGAGATGCAAGGTCGCCCCGAGATTGTAGTACGCGTCGGGGTCACTCGGATCGGAAGCCAGTGCCTGCTGAAATCGCTGATAGGCGGCCGGATACTGCCCCTGCTGAATCAACCGCACGCCATCGACATTCTGCCCCTGAGCGGCCATGCGACATCCGGCCGTTGCGATGAAGCAGGCAATCACTCCGCAGGCTAGCCATCGCAGGCGAGAATTCGGAAGCATGACAAGATCCTTGGCCAGTGACACAATTGGCAGT
This sequence comes from Pirellulaceae bacterium, assembly GCA_041739545.1. Taxonomy (GTDB): domain Bacteria; phylum Planctomycetota; class Planctomycetia; order Pirellulales; family Pirellulaceae; genus JBGSNR01. Next base: position 273,656 of record JBGSNR010000048.1, read on the forward strand.
CGTAGCCTGGCTAACTCAGACTGCAGTCCGGGGGGAACGATAGCGGGCGCTGCGGTTCGCGGCAAGATGAAATAATCGACTCAAGTCGCGACGTCGACTGGGCGACAGCTACGGCTGACTGAGGATCGCGGCAGCTGCGATCGCCGCAGTCTCGATTCGCAGAATCAACGGGCCCAAGGAGATCGACGTAAAACCGGCTGATTGCAGTTGTTCAACTTCAGCATCGGTGAAACCTCCTTCAGGACCGATCGCCATGAGCTTTCTCCCGCTGGCTGCTTGGCTAGCGTGATGGAGCGGTGCACCGGCAGGATGCGCCACGCCGCGAAATCCTTCGGCAGGAAGTTTCGAAAGTTCAGTGATTGAATGAGGCTCACTAATGCTCATGAGTTGGCTTCGCTCGCATTGCTTGCAAGCCTCTAGCATCCAGCGCTGCAATCGTTCGCCTGCTGCTGCTGCGTTGGCGACGCTACGCTCCGTCATCAACGGAATGAGACGCTCCACACCAAGTTCGCTCAGTTTTTCCACCAGCACATGCTGGCGATCTCCTTTGGGAAGAGAGACCGCAATCGTCACATGCTGGCTCGAAACTTTTCCCGGCCGAGATGAGACAATCTCCAATTCCACCAACTGCTTCCGGGCGGAGAGGATGCGGGCTTCAAAATCGATGCCGCTACCATCGAACAACCAGACGATATCGCCAGCTTTGGCTCGCATTACACGCGCCAAATGATGGGCTTCATCCCCAGCGAGTTGGGCCAACGGACCAGTGATTGGAGTTTCGACAAAGAAGCGTTGAGACATGGGCCTGCTAGCAGCAAAGCGTTTCGACTTTAGAAAGCATGCGGATTGTACCGATTTAAGGAGAGTTCCGGATACCTCGGGAAGTCAACATGCCCGCTTCGAACCCAGCCGCTGCCGCGACCGATGCCGTCCTAAAGCGTCTGCCGCTCTTGCCCAACCAGGAGGAGCCCTGCGCGCGGCTCCAGTTTGCCATCGAGAACAGCCACCGTTTGGCACTGGTGTTTGGCCCCTCTGGAACGGGCAAATCGTGGCTGTTGGCTCATCTGGCCGAGGACTGCAAACGTACGGGGGTTCTCTCGGCCAGAGTTTCGCTTGCCGGCCTAAGCGAGACAGAGGTACTTTGGGAGATTCTTGCTGCCTGGGGCCTGAATCCGCCGCCGGACGTGAATCCTGCGCGTTTGTGGCGTACCTTCGGTGACCAGCTTGCCGCCCTAGCCTGGCAAGACCGGCGGGCAGTGCTGTTCCTCGATGACGTTGAGCGAGGACCCACTGCGACACTCGCCAGTTTGCAACGCTTGTTCTCGCTCGAATCCGCAGCCAGAACGCTCACCGTAATTGCCGCTGCGGAGTCCTTTTCTAGATCTAAGTTGCCGAAAAATTGGCTGGAACTAGCCGAGCTACGGGCAGATCTGGAGCCCTTTGCGGCAGAAGAGTCGGCGACTTTCTTGAAGCGAACCGATGGTCCGACCAAATCGATGCCGCACTTCACGCCGGAAGCGGTTACCACGCTTCATAAACTGGCGGAAGGCTTGCCTCGGCGACTCGATCAATTGCAGCAACTGGTCTTGATTGCCACCGAAGCCAGCGGCGACTCTGCAGTCGATGCTGCCACGATCGAGCAAGTCTATCGCGAGCTATTCGTCGCGCCGCGTGGTTCGTAGCCGGTCGCTCGCTGCCGCGAAATCTTTCGTCGCACCAGTTTGGACTTTCCCCTCGCTAGCGGTTCGGAGTAGTGTAGACATAGGTGTTCCTATCTATCTGTCTCACCCGAGAAAGACCGCGATCTCATGCTTCGTTCCTGTTCGGCATGCTTTCTTGGAACGCTACTCCTGGCCAATTCGGCCATCGCTCTCGACCGAGTTACGATCAAACGGGATGGCAAGACCATTGATGTGATCGGCAAAATTGAAGTCGAAGCGCAGGATGGCGGCGTAATGGTGCTCTCTCCGGATGGCGTGCTCTGGCCGATTTTGCCGGAAGAAATCGTCTCCAAAGCCAGCGACGAACGAGTGTTTCAGCCCCTCAGCAAAGATGAACTGGGCCGACAATTACTACGCGATCTGCCGGGGGGCTTCAAGCTGCACACCACTCAGCACTACTTAATCGCCTACAACACCTCGCCCGCTTATGCACAGTGGGTCGGGGCGCTTTATGAACGGCTCTACCGGGGCTTTTATACCTACTGGTCGCATAAGAAATGGGATCTGGCCGAACCGGAATTCCCGCTCGTCGCCGTCGTGTTCGATTCGCAAGAGAGCTACGCGGCCTACGCCCGACACGAACTAGGGGAAGCCACGAAGACCATCATCGGCTACTACAGCCTGCAGTCGAACAAGATGACCATGTACGACCTGACAGGCCTGGAAAGAGCCCGACTCGGCAACGATCGAACGGCGGGACAGCGAATCAATCAGTTATTGTCGCAGCCTGCAGCCGAACGTACCGTGGCGACGATCGTCCACGAGGCGACTCATCAACTCGCTTTTAACAGTGGTATGCATGTTCGCTTTTCAGATTTGCCGTTCTGGGTCAGCGAAGGTTTAGCGGTCTACTTCGAAAGCCCCGACCTGAAGAACGCCCAAGGTTGGCGAACGATTGGCGCAGTGAATCGTTACTCCCTGATTAACTTCCGCAAGTACCAGCAGAAGCGAACAACCGATGGCTTTGAGCTTCTGCTGACCGACGACAAACGCTTTCGTGATCCGCAACTCGCAGCCGATGCCTATGCCGAAGCTTGGGCCCTGACCTATTTTCTGCAGAAGACCAAGCCGGACGAATACACACGATACTTACGCTCGCTTTCTAAGCTGCCGACCCTGGTCACCACCGATCCCAAGGAGCGGAAGGAAAAGTTTAAGGAAGCCTTTGGCGAAGACACGGCCGCCCTCGAACAAGAGTTCCTGCGGTTCATGCGAAACTTGAATTAGCCGGCATTTGCATCTCCCTCCGTTCCGATTTCTACTCGCTCTGCTCCCCCTCGCTTCAATCCGTCGTCACATGGACTTCCCGGCCCGTCCCACGGTCACACTGCATCCCCTCGTGCAAGAATCGAGTTCCGCATTTTCCCCTGCCTAAACAGGCCGCGAAATTTCAGTTCACAACCGCTGCTCACGAGTTTCACCTCCAGCCGGTTGCCACGAGGTCCGTCGTCCAATTGGCCACCCGTCCGTTCTCCTTCACGAGCCCAAGCCGGCCCAGACGATCACTTCCCCTCGTGCAATCGCTGTAATTTTGCGCCACTGTTGTCGAAGTTTGTTGCCGAAGAATTTTGCGAATTCGCCGGGGCTTTCTGACAAACTGCCTGATTTTTGCAACAAGAACCCCGGTTTTATTCTTCGTTTTGTTGCAAAAATCGGTTTTCCTCGGGAATGGCTCACTATTTTTGCAACAAAGTACCATTTTTGTCACGATTTGCGCCAAACTTGTTGCAAAAATAATCTTTCTGGTTTGCCCCCCAGGAGATCGATACCCCGCAGATCAAATTGTCAAAGAGCAGCCGCCAAGCGGAAAGGTGCGCAGCACGCAATGCCGGAACTGGCAGCCAATTGGATCGTCTCGACTCATTGATTATTTGTCAATAGTTCCGTAGCACCTATTTGGGCGTCTGTGCGGGATGGTGCGTCAGGGCCGCGAATGCTGAGGGTGTTGTCAAAACGTTTTGACCGCTCGACGCACCCTACGCCGCTTAGCCACATCTCCTTCGTTTTTAACCGCGGTTATAGGCTTTCCATTAGCTGAGGTTTGCCAGTTGCATCGTCGATGACCACCATTGAATAGTCCGCCGAAACGCCTTCATCGCACTCGAACTGAGACTGCACGACCCATTCGTCACCTACTGTTGCGGGATTAGGGATGTCTTTCCGGTCAAACTTTCGTATCGAAACGATCGAACAAGGATCCAACTTCCGTTCAACCACGTAGTTTTCCGCAATTCTCTTTACTTCGTTTTCAGTCATTGATTTCTCCAGTTCCCTACCAAGGATTTCCACCCAATCGACGGCCGGGTGGCCATGTTAATGGGTGCCTGATTTTTGTGGGCCTCAACAGATGGAACGATGGTCCTTGGTTCGCTGTGTTAGGCTTGGCGAACACCGAATGGAAAGCTGCTCTCAATCCGACGGAAGAACCTGCTTCGGTGCAGTTTCGATTAGCTTGTCGAAGGCAAATGCTTGCCTCGCCATTGCGACCAGGGCGATCAACAAACACAGTCCGTTAGCCATGCAAATGAAGGTCCAACTGGCACTGGCAAAAGCACTGCCAGATTCAGCCAACCATGGAAGATACTTTGCCTTCAATGCAACAACCGTATCCGTCCCTAGCACGTTCACCATCGGAAAAATAAGGAGGGCTGCAACGAATCGCCGTGACGCGATGTTGTTTAAAACCTGGTTCGCGGGAGCTAGTGCGACGCATGCGATTGCAGCGCCGATCAATAGGCCGTCGTAAGTGACGTGGAACAGCGCGGCAACTGTTGCCACACAAACAATTGCCATTTGCAACAACTTGGCTGGCGGATGAGCCACCCACGATCGCAAATAGAAAAGTCCACAGCCGGCAATGGTAAAGACAATGAGTGACGCGATGAGCGATGCGCCGTTGCCTTGAATGGGCATCAATTTTTGCAACGCCCCGGCAGAATCGATGCGAACAGGACTGGTCAGTGCGTGTGCGTCGGGATCGGACTCCAAGACGGCTTGATTGTGTCTCAGGATGGCCGGCATTTCGGCAAGATCACCACTTTGAGAAAAGATCACCACCAGGCCAATGACGGCGATCGATCCTCCCAGCGCCCAGCCGACCAACACGGTGCGATAGTAACCGGCCGCCAGTAGCAGAATGCCCAGGGGGAGGCCGAATGTTGGCTTGAAAGAAGTGAGTGCGAGTGCGAACGCGGCAAGGTACGGGTGGCGGTCGGCAAAAAAGACGGCGGCCAAAGAGAGGATTGCCAAGGGAAGCGCGGTATCTCCGCCGATGAAATTCGCGCGACCAAACTGGCTCGCCAAAAGGCAGCTCGCAAAGACACAAACCTGACAAATCGTCGGCCGCACGCCGGCGGCATGCCAACAAAAGTAAGAAAAGACTACCAGCAGTAGCAGGTGAAAAACGACCCAGGCGAGAGCAGCAAGCTTGAACGCTCCAAAACTCCAAGGGACGAACAGCACCAACACCAACGGCGAATAAAGTGGAAACGCATTTAGAATCGGATAACGCAGGCGATAGGGTAATGATCCGTCTTCACGAATCGCTGTCCGGCAGTCGTACGGGTTGACTCCTTCTCGAACGGCGCGACTCGGGTAGTACACAACATCCCTGAAGTCCGCCAAACCATTTCTCCCCTCGGCCGCACTTTCGATGGGAGCGGTGGGATCAATAAGAAGTTGAGACAGGCGGACACTCAAGGCCGCAATGGTAATTAGAAGTAAGCCTATCCCGGCGAGATCCCAGAACAGTCTGGTAGATGAGGCCGACTTCGATCGGTTCCAGAATCGGCTTAGCTTACTCAGAGACATACTTAACGTGCTCACCGGCAGCCGGTTTTGAACTCAATGAATCGACCAAGCCACTAAGCTTCCACCTTGTGCGCCAAAATACATCTTCCATTAAGATGTGCGCAAATTCTCCGTTTCGGCCAATGCTGACCAACCCTTCAATTCCGGTCCCTTCGTTAAACTTGCGTCGCTCTTGCTCGTATTTGAGATGATACACCGGGTAGGCGAGTGTCACGCGAACGACTCGCGACCCTATGACTCGTTCTTTGATCCCTGGCACCATTTTCTGCAGATGTTCCGCGCACAATTCTGCTAATTCATCATCCGGCGTTGTCCACCGTGAGTCCCCCACTTCACAACCGATGTCGCACGTCAATTGCGACTTCCCCTCAGGAACCAACCAGGGGAGTCCCATTCCAATGTCGCTCACACGGAAGAACGGAAAATTCGCGGTCGGCGTCCACGTCACCACGTCCGGCAAGCCACTGTCGCCGACAATCTTCAGGTTGACGAAGATCATGGCGCGGTAGCGAAACTCTTTGAGATAATCAAGTTTATCGCTGCCACGAATCAACTTGCCGAGAATGTGCACGGGCGCGGTCGAGACGACTGCGCGGGCGGAAATGGGAATTCCGTTGACCACGACCCCTGTCACGCGATCTTGGTCAACTTCAATCGCTTCGACACGCGACTGCAACGCAACGTCGTCGGCAACCTCATCACAGAGCTTCTCGCAAACCGCGGAAATTCCCCCCTCAGGATAAACATGCCAGGCATGTGGCGACTCGGTAACCGTGCCGCTGTAGCCAATGCCCACCGTCCGTCCCGTAATCCAACCCGCCAAGCGGAGACAGATCATCCACGGCAAACTTGTACCCAGTTTGTCCCCCACCGCAGCAGACAGCTGATCGGTAGGAACCCCAGACCACGCCTCCGTAAGTGGTAAAGCGACTTCATCTGCTAAACGCCGGCCATATTGCGAGCGATAGAAGTCTTGGGCCGAGACTGGCTTGGAATGAAACAGGCCTGTCGTCTTGCTCCACAGTGCACTGCCGACAAAGCGAGGCGTCTTCAGAAGTCCAAAAGGGTGCGAATAAACCCGGCCATCATAAAACACCGATTCACCATAGCGAGGCATGGGCCGGCATTGGGTCGAAATTCCTAGCGCGGCAGCGAGCCGATTGGTGATAAAGTGTGCGCCGCAATCGTAAGTAAAGCCTTCCTCATCTTTATCGCTCCGACACAAGCCCGAAATCGAATCGCCCGCTTCGAGGATCCGGATAGAAATCCCCTGGCGCTTCAAATAAGCCCCGGCCGTTAGCCCGGCCAAGCCAGCTCCGATAATGATGACGGGGGAGTTACTTGCGATCACAGGCTTATTCCTCGTCCCGATTTTGAAGTACGACGTGCAGGATCGCGCCTAGCCCGAGCATTGACAACATCGTGTCCCACGCCGTGAACAGCGTGAGCATCGCTGTCGACTTCAAACTGAACAGGGGCAATAGCCAACTCGGTCCGCGCCAATCGTCGATCCAGTTTCGCAGGGAATAGACCCAATTCACGGGACTGGCACCCGTGCGCAAAGTGACAACGTGCAAACCTGTGATTTCCGCCAAGCGGCGCATCGTGGGGCGATTGAACAGGTAGGTATGGCGAGGGAAGTGATACCCGCCCCAATGCCGACCGCCGAAGATGTGGAAATCGGGTGAACCGGTGTTGTCCGTAACGATGACGACTCGTCCGCCAGGAACCAGAAGTTGTTTGGTCTGCGCCAACAGTTCGGCTGGGTCTGGGACATGCTCGATCGTCATGATGAGCAGAATCAAGTCGTAGCGTCCTTCAGAAGCAGAAACATCCCCCAGCTCGATTTCCCGAACATCGAGACCACGCGACTGAGCTGCGCGGACGGCCCGCGCATCCAAATCGATTCCAAAAAGTTTCCAATTCTTCGAGCCAAAATCTCGCAGCAGTTCCAGGTGAAAGCCATCCCCGCACCCGACGTCGAGAATTCGAGCATCCTCACGAAGTCCGCGACACCAACGGAGCAACCGTCTTGATTCAAGCCAGCGACGCGCGCGGTAAATGAGCCCATATTCGCTCAACTTAAACTGGAACGCATGGTACGAAGCGGGATAGGTTCGGCTGGCCTCAGCCTCGATCGGCCGTGGATTCAAATAAACCAGGCTGCAGCGGCGGCACCTGACCATCAAGAATTCATCTGGCGAAGTTCTGTACTCAAAGTCCTCACCGACAGCGATCGGCTCCGAGTCGTCGCAATCACACAGGCAACAGCGCGCGAACTCCATTCGCAGAGGCTGCGAAATAGACGACGCTACGCCCACGGCAATCGCATCTAATTTCGTACTATTGCGGTTGGCTGGGAAAAGGCAAGAGATTTGCAGATAGACCTTCCGGGGAATTTCATTTTCACGGAGGTCGCTCACATGTCTCAACGTTTGGTTGCAGTTTTTACACCGT